>JBFFKK010000018.1:0-42698 GCA_041555445.1 Sulfurimonadaceae bacterium | reverse complement strand
TCATGAATATCGCTGAGAAAAAAGCGTCGGTTGTCCCGCTCCTCGAAATGGCCCACCCAGCCGGCATCCCCCTCCAGGACCTTACGGCTGGGACGCACAAACTCGTTGTACGGCAGCAGCGGTTTCAACGGACCGCAGTTGTCAATGGCGTTGACCACTGCATCGAAGAGCATGTCCAGGGACTCCACATCTTCGGTCAGGTAGAGATTCCCGTCTTTCTGAAAGAAACGGTAGATATTGAGGATCTTCGACGCCTCTTCGTTTTCAACACTTTTCATCTTTTCATTCATGAAAACAACTCCTTATTTTCGCTCTGTTCCCAGAGCGCCCACATAGATGATGGGATCATTCGTGCCTAAAAAGGCCTGCAGTTTCTTGTCATAAAAGGCCCCGATACCGGTAAAACCGGCCCCTTTGTCGGTCGCATCGAGGTAGAGGGTCTGGGCAAAGGCCCCGGCTGCCATCAGTTCGCCCGAACCGTATGTTTTCGAGGTCATCACGACGATGACGGCCGCATCGCTTACAAAACGCTGATCGACCAGCAGTGCCGAGGCGGACGCGGCAAAATCCCCCGCTTTGATCAAGCCCTCTCTGTTGTAGAGCCCTTTATCCACCGAACTGCTCTGTAATACGACGGCATACGTCGCCAGCGGTTCAGGTGCCTGCATGACGCTATGCATAAAATGTTCAAACAGCGCATTGGGCATCGGTTCAGGGGTGAAATGGCGGGCGGATCGCCGCCGGTTAAGGACAGCTTCGTCCACCTTGACCGTTTTCACCGCGAACGAGGCGTCAAACACCGGCTCACCGGCCATCTTCAGCGGTATCTCTCCTCTGCTTTCGCAGTAATCCGTCGGTGCGACCTGCATCAGATCCGATCGCATCTCGGCAACGGGTTTTTCGGTACGCTCCCCGACAGCTATCACGGCGGCAGCGAACTCCTCTTTTGCGAACCCCATTGTCCGATTGAGTCGTTCAGCCTCAAAACCTGACAATATTGTCGCGCTCTGTCCCTCCATCACGGCCGAAGCGCAGAGCGCCCCCGCCTGATGCCCGGCATCCATATAGCAGTACCGGAGCGCGCGCTCACCGTACTTCCACTCCGAGCGGAACGGCACGCAGCTGATAACAAAGAGCATCCCGGCAAACTTGCGCTCCAGCCCGAGGCTCTGCTCAAGGCCGTCATGCTCCACCTCGCGTATAAGCACCAGCTCTTCGTGCAGGGCGTCGACATGGTAGATACCGCTCAATACTCCTTTGACACCCCGTATCTGTACGTAAAGTTCGGTGGGATGAAGGTTGCCGGCCGAAGGGATGTTGAGTTGGTAATAGGGCTTTGCTCCGATCGTTGAACGCGACGAGATGAAGCGCGAACGTTCCACCCTCTTCAGCATGCTCTGGCTGCCGTAAGGGTAGCGGAAAAGAAAAGCGGGGTAGTGTTTGAAAAGCGACGGCTGTGCCGCCCAGTCGATGTAGCCGCTCAAACGGGCCACACGCATCGGCGTCAATGCCGTATCGGCGTAGCTGTCATCCATGTCGGAGCTGTTTGAAGATCACCCGGTTGACGGCAAAATCAATGGCGCTGAGGCCGTCCATGTTCTGAAGCCCCATGTTCGCGCCCATGGAGAGCAGCGTCTCGACACTGCTCTTTTTGGAAGCGGAGACGGCGTACATCAGCGCCGTCTCGCCGTTTTCATTGATATCATCGATATCGGCGCCCGCTTCGATCAGCATCTTGATCGTTTTGGGGTTGTCGGCATAACAGGCATTGAACAAGACCCCGTTATTATCGCTGTTGACCGCATAAAGATCCGCACCGGACTCGATCAGCATCTTGACCATATAGGCATCATTTTCCAGTGCCGCCTGCAGCAGCGGGGTGTTCCCGTTATAACCGCGGGACTCCAGATTGTTGATATTAAAATTGTGGTCGCGGAACCACTGCAGGTAATAATCTTTCATCTTCGCCTCCTTATTGCCGCTGGCTCTTTAAACGCTCATCCACTCTTCGTGCGTGTGGCCGGTCTTCTTTTCACTCAGTATCTGCTCTACGCTTTCAATACAGGCATCGTAATTGACCTCGTCGACGATCTCCGGCACCAACTCTTTATAGGCCACCAGCCCGTCACGGTCGATGACATAGACCGCCCGCGCCAGTCTGTCCTTGAGCTTCCCTTCCGAGATCAGCAGGCCGTACTTCTTGGCGAAGTTGCGGTCGGTGTCCACCACCAGTTCGGCACCGTCAATCCCCTCTTTTTCGGCATACTCCTTGACAAAGTCGAGATCGTCGGTCGTGACCATGATCGTTGTCAGTTTTTTGTAGCTCTTGACCAGGTCGTTAAACTTTTTCGCACCCAGCGAACAGACCTCTGTCTTGAGCGAAGGGATCGCAATCAGCAGCTGTGCTGTCGGTGCGATCATACCGATGACGTTTTGAGTGCCGTCAAGCTTGGTGATACGGGCTGCCGGAGCTTCCGCTCCAAGTTTGACCTCTTTGCCCAGAAGGGGCGTCGCTGTTCCATGTACTGTTATCTGCATAATTACCTCACTGTCATAATATGACCATCTGTATGCAATATTCATGCCTGCTAAAAAAAAGAATTGGTGCTTTTTTATACATTTTTTTGTTGAAAAACGGGCTAACAGCGTATATAATGCTGCCTTACATGGGAGAACACTACATGATAGAAAACATCAAAATACCTGACAGGATCGAATGTCAGACTTGTGCCCTTACCTTTGCCTACAAAGAGATCGAACTGCTCTATGAGATTGCAGTCATGCTCACCAGTACGCTGGAACCTGAAAAGACGATCGAGAAGGGGATGCGCCTGCTGAAGCGCCACAACTACCTTGAGCGTTGCGCCATCTTCCTTCTCAATGACGACAGGAGCATGCTGGAGCTCTATGCATCGATCGACCTCTCGCCGCAGCAGCGCATGATGGCAAAATACAAACTTGGCGAAGGTGCCACCGGTATGGCTGCCGAAAGCGGTGAGCCGGTCGTCATCGAAAACATCCATAACAATATCGACTACCTTAACAAACTGGGGAACATCAGCACCTCCTCCGTCTCATACGTTGCCGTACCTCTGATGCAGGATGAGGGCGTACTCGGGGTGATCTCGGCCAATATCGGAAAGGACTCGCCTCTCGATTTTGACGACATCGTCCGTATGTTGACCATTGTCGGATCACTCTTTGCCGGTATGTTGGCAACGCAGCAGCGTTTTGCAAAAGAGAAAGAGAGTCTGACCGAGCTCAAGACCTACTATAAGGACCAGATGCTCAGCGATCACAAATTCGAGAACATCATCGGCAAGAGCTCCAAGATGCAGCAGATCTTCAGCATGCTGGAAACGGTGGCGCCAAGCGATGCGACCATTCTTGTCCGGGGTGAGACCGGTACGGGTAAAGAGCTGATCGCAACGGCCGTCCATAACCTCAGTCAACGCAAAAACGGCCCCTACATCAAGCTCAACTGTGCCGCGATCAGCGAGACCCTGCTTGAGAGCGAACTCTTCGGTCATGAAAAGGGCGCCTTTACCGACGCCAAAGAGACCCGTAAGGGACGTTTTGAACTGGCGGACGGCGGTACCCTCTTCTTGGATGAGATCGGTGACATCACACCGGCACTTCAGGTCAAGCTGCTCCGTATTTTGCAGGAGCAGGAGTTTGAAAGGGTCGGCGGCAACAAAACCGTCAAGGTCAATGTCCGTCTGGTCGCCGCGACCAACCGCAACCTCGAAGAGATGGTCAAAAAAGGGGAGTTCCGTGAAGACCTCTTCTACCGTCTCAATGTCATCCCGGTCAACCTGCCGCCGCTTCGCGAACGCTATGAAGATGTCCAGCTCTTGATCGAACACTATCTGCGCAAGTTCATGAAAGAGCATCGCAAACAGATGCACTTCTCCAAAGCGGCACTGGAACTGCTGCTTGATTACCCGTGGCCGGGTAATATCCGTGAACTGCAGAACACGATGGAGCGGATTGTTCTGATCTGTCCGGACGGCGAGATCGAGCCGCAGATGCTCAACCATGTCCTGCCGTTCAACTATCAGAAGATGTCCATGCCGCCCGAACCGGCAGCCGCACCAACACCGGAACCGGCCTATATACAACCGCCGCAACAAGAGGCGCCCACGCCGCCGCCGATGATGACCAAGTCGAGCCTCAAAGAGATGGAGAAAGAGTCCATCATCCAGGCGCTGATCGACAATCGCGGCATTCAGACAAAAGCGGCCGCGCAGCTCGGTATGACAGCCCGTCAGATCGGTTATAAGATCAAAAAGTACGGTATCGACCTCTAGCAGAACGCTGGAATACCTTTTGCATATTCTTCTGAAACCAGAGGAGGATATGATGTCACTTTTTTTCTACACCGACACCAAGATCGAAACGAAGGCCGAGTTTTGCTGCACTGTTTCCGGTTCGACGATGGCCTTTTATGAGACGCCTAGCGCACTTTACTACGGGCTCTAAAACGGCCTGACCATTTCTACCGTTGCAGGTTTGGTTATTGACTTGGCCTCTTTACTAACTTTAGACCAGCTAGTGATACTAGATTTATGCAACTTTTCCATACGTTACAAGTTGTAAAGCATTTGGTACTTTTTTAATTACTTCATATCGCTAGTATGTCACTTTTTTCTTTTGCTCGCTCAAAAGAAGAAGTAACCAAAAAAGAAAAGAGCGATACCCTCCGGCCACTCGCAGCTCTTCGTAAGCAATAACTCAAAACCTCCGTGCATTTTCGCACTACTGCGAAAATTAATGTCCTCACGTAGCGATGTATCACTTTTTAGACTTCACAACTGCAGATATATAATTTCTATTGTCTCATTGCGACACCAAGACTGGCTACTGCTGAAAAGTACAAACAGGGATCAATGTGTCAGCTTTGACATTAAAATAGATGCGTCACCGCTTAGCCCTTTTCGTGGCATCTGCAGCGTTGACTGTAAGGAGAGAAAGAGCGTAAAGAAAACGGCATTGTCTGACCGTAGGGAGTTTTGCCGTTTTTAGCGACAGAACGACTGGAAGGAAAGCAGTCGACAGCCTGCCGACCGCGAAGCCGCCACGAGAGCTTTTTCGTTTCCTTTTTGGCGGAACAAAAAGGAAAAAGAGAAGTCAATTGAGTCACATAAACCAAAGACACCCAAAACCCGACATAACTGTCCATAATAACGTCAAGAACAACACATTTATACACCATAAAAAAGTCAGAAATTTTAAATGAGAAAGAAGATCTTATGAGAGCAGCCGGAAGACACCGGCTGAAGACCGAGGGAAGCCCCTTGGCTGAAATCAACTAATACGATGACTGAAAGGTCCTAGTCATCGCCGCGCGAAACGATCTTCGCCGCCACTTCATTCGGCAGCTTTTTAGGCCCCGGAGCAATGTTCCACACATCACCGTTGGTAAGCTTTACATCACCGCCCCACTTCTCATCCGTGTCGAACTCAAGTTCCTCGATGATCTCTTCCATATCTCGCTTTGCGATGTAAAAAAGGGTCTTGCCCTCATCATTGACGCGTAACATTACTTTTGCCATTGTTTTTCCTTTTATTGGTTTGGACTAGAAGCCCAATGCTTTTTTGACCTTGTACCAGAGATTGTTCTTCACTACACTTTCAAAGGTCACTTTCATGTAGTTATATTTGAGCAGAAGAATATACGATGCCGAATCAAAATGCCGGTCATCGCGCATCGGATAATCCTCCCGGTAATGAACCCCGCGGCTCTCTTTTCGCTGCATGGCGCTCACGACCATCGCTTCGGCGATCTCAAGAGCATTTTTGAACTCCAGGATCGCCGGCAGCTCCACGTTGTTGTGGCGCTCTTTGTTGACACAGTGCAGTCCATAGCTGCGTTTCATCAGGTAGTGGACATACTCCAGTGCATTTGCGAGCGACTCCTCGCTGCGGTAGACGCCGGCATTGCGAAAGAGCGATTCGCCCAGGTTCTTGCGCATCGCATTGATGTTGAAGTGGCTCTCGCCCTCCATGATCAGCTCGACACGGCGCATCTCTTTGTTCACATCGGCATAATCGATGGGCTGAAAATCGCGTTTAAGCGCGGCCCTGCCCGCTTCGCGGCCGGCAAGACGGCCGAAATAAGCCCCTTCCAGCAGCGAGTTTCCGCCAAGACGGTTGGCCCCGTGGACCCCCGTCACGGCACATTCACCGCAGGCAAAGACATCGGGAAGGTCTGTCGAAGTGTCCTCCCTGGTCCAAATACCGCCGATGGAGTAGTGCGCCGAAGGGGTGATCTCCAACAGCTCCGTCCTGATATCGACACCCGCAGCGTTCAAGGCCATCTTCTGTGCCGAGGGCAGTTTTTCCTCGATCACCTTTTCATCCAGATGGCGGAAGTCAAGGTAGACTTTGTGCCCATTGAGCATATGCGTCGTAATATCACGGGAGAGTTTGTCCCGGGTCTGCAGTTCATCGGTAAAACGCTCCCCCGTCTCATCGACCAGGTAGGCCCCTTCGCCCCGCGCCGCCTCACTGATCAGGGCACCGGTGCTCGCCAGTGTCGTCGGGTGAAACTGCACGAACTCCATGTTGCTCAGGCGCATTTTGGCACGCAGCGCGGCCGCGATCACGTCACCCGAGCTCTCCTGAGAGTTGGTGCTGTGTCCGCGGTAGATACCGGCATAACCGCCGCCGGCAAGGACAAGGGCCTTGCAGGCAAGTGCGACCACCTGCGTATCGCGGCGGCGCAGCACCGTCACACCGGAGAGCTTGTCGTTGTACTTGGTGATGTTGAGAAATTTATGGTTGGCGAGGATATGGACCCCCTCGTCGCGGCATTTGACCAAAAGGGTCTGCACGATGGAAGCCCCCGTACGGTCCGCAATGTAACAGGTACGGTTCGCACTGGCACCGCCGAAAGGGCGCTGGTGCAGATTCCCCTCCTCATCTTCGTCAAAACCGACCCCCATCTCGCGAAGTTCTGCGACAATATTGGGCGCTTCCGTACACATCTTTTCGATGTTGCCGACATGCGAGAGGCCGTCGGAGCCTTCAACGGTATCGCTGACGTGGCGTGCGACCGAGTCATACTCGGCCATATTGATCACGGCGTTGATACCGCCCGATGCCACCGCCGAGTTGGAGCGAAACGGGTTGCCTTTCGTCAAAACGGCGACATTAAAGCCCGCTTTTTTTGCATAGAGTGCCGAATAGAGTCCCGATATTCCGCTGCCGACTACAATAATGTCATACAGCATGATTGCCCTTGAAGAGCTCTGCCATATTCTCGGGTTTGGTGTTGGGGATGTACGCCAGCGTCAGGTTGTCTTCGACATGTTTCGGATCGACCGCACCGAAGAGCGAGCTGACGACATGGCCCATGCGTGCAAACTGCAGGGCGCTCGCAAGATCGTTAAGTTCACTGGTGCCGAGAAGCTCGCCCACCTTCGGATCGAACTTGCGTTTAAAGACATTGGCCTGCAGCAGTGACGAGGAGCCCATCATCTTAAGACCGTAACCGTGTACCGCCTGCATCAGGGTGTAGTAACGTCCGTCCGGACCCTTCTGGTTGCTGTAGTTGAACGCCTGGGTCTTGGCGATGTTATACGGCGCCTGAATGTATTTGAAGTGGTGCTCTTTTCCGCCCACCTCTTCGGCAATCGCGACCATGTCCTTGAGGCTCATGTACTCCGCGTTGCCCTCTTCGTACAGGAAGCCGTTCCAGCTTGCGATCCCGTAGTGGCGGATCTTGCCCTCTTTGACCAGGGTTTCAAACAGTTCGAATGCTTTCTTGATCCTCTTTTTCAGCGTCTTGTAGTCGATGTAGCCGAGCTGCATTTCGGGGTTGTGAAGAAAAAAGATATCGATCGTTTTGAGATTGAGGTTCTTGAGCGACTGCTCCGCACTCCAGCGCAGGTAGGCCGGCGTCATACAGTGCTGGTCGACAACAACGTCCTCTTTGGTCGCCAGCCCGGCGTCGATGACATTCTCCTCAATCCACTGGTAAGGGTTTTCCGGAAACGGAAAGTCCAACGGCAGGAACCCCGCCTTTGAGGTGATGACGAGCTGTTCGCGGGTGGCTTTGCCCTCCGCTATTAGCTCCTCGATCGCCTCGGCGATCTCGCGTTCACTGATCTGATAGCGGTAGTTGATCGCCGTATCGATCAGGTTGATCCCGTTGAGAACCGCCATCTTGACGGCGTCTTTGTAGTTGACGATGTAGTTCTCTTCGCGGTAAGGCTCTTTACGGAAAGTGCCCAGACCCAGTGAAGAGACGAAAACATCCCCGTCAAAACGGTAAAAATCCCGGCTGTATTTCGGGAACTGTTTCAGGTAGCTGAACGTTCCCTCTTTCGTCGCATAATCCATTAGGTTACGATCACCTTGATCGGTGCCTTAAGTTTGAACTTCAACATATCTTCGATACCCGCAAGCGTTGTCGTCGTGTTCATCGAACAGCTCATACATTCGCCCTGATACTTGATCAGTACTTCAAAAATACCGTCTGCCTCTTTGATGTCGATCAGCTCGACGTCACCGCCGTCGGCCTTGAGCGTCGGACGGATATACTCTTCGAGGATCGACTCGACCGCTTTGATCTTCTGTACCAGACCCATGGTCTCGAACGTACCGTCGCCTTTGGCTTCGATGATCTTGCGTGACTTCTCTTCGGCCTCTCGCTCCTCATTGATCTCGGCTAGAAGATCGACGATGTAGACATCTTTCGCTTCGTGGCCGCCCGGCTTGATACACGACTTACAGAAGCCGCCGGCTTTGGTGTAGTCGGTGACCTCTTCGACGGTCGTCAGCTTGTTGAGCTTGATCACCTCTTTGAGCGTGTCCTGTGTCACACGGGCACATTCACAGATGATGAACTCTGTCTCAAAGCTCTCCATGTCAACGCCTTTATAAAGAGAGGCCGCTTTCTTGATAACATCATACGCCATGACCGAACAGTGCATCTTCTGTCCCGGTACCGCCGGAATATCCGGATCGTCGCGAAGGGCTTTCTCGACATCGATATTGGTGATCTTCAACGCATCGTCGACCGTCTTTTCGACACACAGTTCCGCCATCATATCTGACGATGCGATCGCGGTACCGCAGCCGAAACTTTTGAACTTGCTCTTTTTGATGACATCCGTTTTCGGGTCGATCAACCAGTAAAGGCGGACCGCATCACCACAACTCTCTGCACCGAAATCGGCGATGACCAACTTGTCATCACCCGCTTCAGACTCGGTTATCTCACCCATATGCATAGGTGCGTCCATTCTCTTTTGTACCTCTTGCGAGTACTCTTCCCAAAGTGCTCCGCCGATCAAATCATCTCTTGCCATGGTGTCCCTTTAAAAATAGTCTTTATCTCCGGTAATGCAATTGCCGTTCCTGCTGCCATAAAAGAAAATGCCACATTTTTGTTCCGATACGTTATATTCAACAAAAGTGTAGGATATTTTGGCGTTTGAGAATACTAAATGCATATCTATTTATACAACACAACCAACTACAAAAATGAAGGATAGACCATGTACCAACTTACCGCGATCTTTAACCGAAACTGTCTGGAAGACGTGCTCCAGGAACTTTTTGAACGCAAACTCGAGGGGGTGACCGTCAGCAGCGTCATCGGCAAAGGGGGGCTCGGCTTTATCGAAGAGAACGGCAATGTCGATCTCGACGAAAAAGTCCGCATCGACATCGTACTCTCGTCCGAGAAGTATAAAGAGAGCGCCAAAGAGGCCATCCGCTCGAACACCCAGGACATGGGCCACGGTGCCGGCAAGATGTGGGTGACCCCGGTCCTCGAGGTCGAACGCATCCGTACCGGCGAGACGAATGAGGCCGCCCTGGCACAGAGCAATGCCATGAGCAAGAAGCCGCTGCACGACAACTACTTCACCGCGGTCGATACGCCGGCGAGCTAACCCCTGCAAAACGTCACCGCGCTCTGTGGTGACACGCTGCCCGGAGGATCCGGGCGCAAAATACCCTCAATCGTCAAAACAGGCAGATCCCCTCTGCTACAGCATCTCCAGCTTATACAAGAACTTCCTATCCTTGAAAGAGGGAATATCCAGTTCCTGACGGTACTTGGCAATAGAGCGCCGTACCATCTGCACGCCGAAACGCTCCTCTATCCGCTCATGCAGTATCTTGTCGCTGAACGGTTTCTCCTTGTCCTCACTGGCGACAAGCCGCTGCATAAAGTGTTTGATCTCGGAGGTGGAGACGTCACCGATCGCATTGGAGAAAAAGTCTTTGAACGAGTAGGTGCCGCGGTCACACTCCAGAAACTTGTCGCTGATCGCCCTCGATATGGTCGATTCGTTGAAGCCGAGCACATCGGCCACATCCTGTAGCCGCAGCGGTTGGAGCTCGCCGCCCATAAAAAAGTCGTACTGTTTTTCGATGAGCACCAGGGCGACGTTGTAAAGTGTCGCTTTTCGTAGGTCCAGCAGCTTGACCAGTTCGCGGGCCTCCTTGAACTTCTGCTTGGCAAAATTGTCGTACTTGTCGATCTGGTTCACCGTCAGGTCCGGATAAAAGGAGTTGTTCACGCGGATCGTCAGCTCATCTTTTTTAAACTCGACAAAAATGTCGGGTAAGATCTGCTCCTCCTGCTCCATGTAGTCCAGTGCCGGCGGATTTCGGAAGTGCTGCATGATCTCTTTGGCATCATGTATGCGGCTGTGGTTCATGTATTTTTCGATATCTTCGAAATGGATGATCAGCGCGCTCATCAAAATACTGAGCTCATCGTCGAGTTCATGTTCGTTGAGCTGGAAGAGGAAGGACTCTTTGTAGTCGACCGCCCCGACACCGACCGGTTCAAGGTAGGCAAAACGCTGACGAATCTGTTCGACCTGGTAGACATCGGTATCGCATGCCTTGGCGATCTCTTTGAGATCCCCTTCGAAATAGCCCTCGTCATTGATGTAGAAGATGATCTGGTGGGCGATCTTCTGCGAGATCGGTGTCGGAAAGAGCGGCGCGCAGATCTGATAATCAAGTTTTTCGTACAGCGACTGCGTCGAGACGCTCATCCATTCGATCTCATCGCTTGATGCGTTGGAGACATGGTTCTGATACTCCATGTAGGCCTGATGCGATGATGCGGAAGAGCTCTCCGAGACCTCAAATCCGGAGTTGACCTCCAGACAGGGGTTCTCGCTGGTGATCACCTGGAGGTGTTTGTCCAGATCACTGAGAGAACATTGCAGCAGCGGCAGCCATGTCTGCATGGAGAGTCGTGGAAGTTGTTTCTGTTTGAGGTGTAATGCTTGTTTCATAATTAATCTTCTTTGGTCTATTATACGCTGTATCTGGCTTATTGCCATATAAATATAGATGATTTTTTATACACTGATGCAATTTTTGTTCTAGAAAAGCAGTTATTAAAAATAATTCCGACAATTTTGGAGTGAATGGGGTTTGGGCCTGCCCCGGCGGGCAGGGTGTTTGCTTAGTACTTGATACGTACCAGACCGTTTGGCTCAACGATCTTCATCTGGCAAGAGAGACGCGCTTTCGGGCTGGTCTCGTTCAGTGTTTTCATAACCGCTTTCTCTTTTTCAGTCACTTCGCTCAGGAACTCCATCCCTGATTCGATATTAACGATACATGTTCCGCACTCACCGTCACGGCAACCGAAAGGCAGTGCACTACCTGATGCTTCGACGATATCCTGAATTGTTTTTCCCGGCTTTACATTAAGAGCCAGAAAGTCGTTGATGATTTCCACGCGTGTTGTCATTGTTGTTCCTTTTATTTTTTCCAAATGCCGTATTTATGGCTATACGCAACTGGTTGTCAATACACAAAAAAGGCACTTGAAAGATCCTCCAGGGTCTATAAAAATGCCAAGAGTCGTTACGCTCCTTCTTTTTGAGATTGCGCTTCTAAAGCAGCTTTTTCTGCGGCGCGCTTTGCCCGGTGCTCACGGATCCAGCGAAGTTCCTCTTCGACCTCGTCGCTGCCGTCATACTCCTCGACGGCGACCAGTTCCGCTTCGCGGCAACCGAAGGTGTTTCCCTCTTCGATGAAATGGACTTCGTAGATGCGGATGACCTGCAGAAAATCACCGATATGTTTTACATACCCTTCTGCGCCGGGTTGGACCAGGATGGCATCGGGCGCCTCGAACGGGTTTGAACCGTCATTGCGTATCGGCTTGGTAATGCGGACACGCTGTCCCAGACGGAAGGTCGGGAGGATCTCGTCTTTAGTTGAAGCTGAGATCTGGCTGGCTTGTGCATGCGTGAACTCCATTGCTTACCTCCTCTACGTCGTTACAATCGGTTGATGTCGAACAGGTGCTGCAGGCGCTCGGCTTGTCGAATGTGTCCCACACCTCTGCTGCGGATGGGGAGTACCCGTTCTCAAAATTCTTATAGACCGTGATAAGCGCAAATTTGTAGTAGTCCAACAGCTTCTCATCACTGCCGAAATCGTTGCCTTTGGCCTTCTCCACCATCTCGCCGTATTTTTTCATGATGTGGAAACGTTTGACATAGACCAGTCGCTCGTCATAGTCAAGATCGAAAAAATCAAAATAATCTTCCGTATCCGTCAATGCTTCAAACTCTGCTAATGCGCTCATTATCAATCCTTTGTTAGTTACTTTAGTGCAATTTATTGTCCCGGATTTTTCCGAAAATTGAAACAAATTACTACATTTTTGTTGTATTTACAACGCCTATATGAATTGTTCAGAAAGGTACTGCGTCAGACCGTCTCTAGATACCCATCTCGTTTTTGATCTGTTCGGCCCATGCATTAAGGCGTGATTCCGTCAGCTCCTGCTGGTTGATGTCGTCGATCGGAAGACCGCAGAAGCGGCCCGCTTTCTCAGCCAATGAGTACTTATACTCATACCCGTCAGTCGGCCAGTGGCCGAAACCTGTCTTGGCACCGCATTTGTGAAAGACCTCTTCCATCTTGGCCAGTGCACTGACAAAGTGCTCGCCGTGCGTCTTCTGGTCGCCTGCACCGAAAAACGCCACTTTTTTGCCGCTGAAGTCAGGCTCTTCGTTCTCCATCTCGTAAAGCGGATCGACCCAGTCGCGCTGCGGATCGCCCTGACCCCAGGTCGACGAACCGATCAAAAGGACATCGAACTCATCGAACTGCTCGAGATCGTCATAGTCCTCTTCCATATTGATCAGTTCCGCACCGTCAAAAAGTTCTTCCAATTTCTCACCTGCTTCCTGTGTCACGCCGCCGCTGCTGCCTACAAAAATACCTACACTTGCCATTATTTTTCTCCTTTGTTAAATGTGTTGTTGCTTAGTCTTTGCACGGTTTGTACTGTTCGTACACTTCATACGATTTGTCAAGGTACTTCTGCCCCTCTTCATACAGCTTCTCCAGTGTACGGAAGCTGAAACGGTGGGCATCTTTGAAGTACTTGTCCACAAGAACAATGCGTCCGGCGATGACGATACAGCGCCCGAAACCTTCATGGCTCATCTCCATGACAACGTTACACATCACGCCTGTCTTGCGCTCGAACTGCAGTGCGACCGCCTTGAAGATCATCTTGATCTCACCGATCAGCATCTCATCGATATCGGCGATGATCGGCAGCTGTTTAAGGTCCTCTTTTGTCTTGACATACTTTTTGGTCAAGAGCTCTTCATCGCTCATCTTTGCCCAGTTTCCGAACTGGTCGGTCGCGCGCAGCTGACGAATCAGCTCCTCTGTAAATGCATTTGCTTCTAGTACTTCGCTCATATTATTCCTTTGATTTTTGTGTTACTCGGCAGCCCAGCGTGCCAGACGCGGATCTTCCGTTGTCTCGATGTTCATAATGCGTTTGACCCACGGCGGCGGATTGTCGTTGACCATGGCGACGAGTTCGCCCAGGACATCCTCGATCTTTCTCGGCTCCTGGACCTTCATCGGGTTCATACCCGCACGGATCACCTTCGCCGCAGCCGTACCGCCGATAGACTCGCAGTACATGATGTTGATCCCTTTAAGCGCCTTGACCTTGAAGTCCGTCTTGTCGTCGCCGGTCAGCTTGGAGGTGTCGGTCTTGATCACGCCGCTGAGGGCAAAGCCGTCTTTGCTGACGTCATAGACGACAAACTCTTTCGCCCCGCCGAAGTGGGCGTTGATGTTCTCCATATCTTTGGTCGCAAATGCCACTTTCATCGCATTTTCAATACTGTCCGTACTCTCGATTGTAATTGTCGTTGTATCACTCATATCTTCTTCCTTTGTATTGTATTTGCTTTTTCGAACCGGAGCCCGGCTCGCTGTTACCGGCCGCCATCGGCTCAGACCTGCTCCCCGTGGGCAGCTTCCGGCTCGCCGTGTTTGACGTGGCGCAGCGCATTGGCGATCTCAAAAAGGAAGTAGGTGCTTCCTTCGTAGAGCTGGTCGTTCTTTAGCTGGTTGCCCAGCTCCTCATAGTTCGGGAATCCGCGAAGCACGAGTCCCGTATGTTTCTCCTGCATATGCAATAATCGTTCCGCATGGAAATTGCTGATGACCAGGTCGGCCGTTTTGAAGTGTTTTGCGGCATCTTCAAGGTCGCCGACAAAGACCGCCGTCGCGTCGATCTTCTCGAGTACGGGGCTGTAGTTGGTCGCGACGACGGCATCGATAGTCGCGCCGACGCTCTGGAGCAGCTCGCAGATCCCGATACACATGTCCGGCTCGCCGGTCACCACAAAGTGGGATGAACCGATCAGGAAATGGCTGTCGAGCATGGCATCCTGCAGCCGGCCGCGCCACCGTTTCAGCAGCGGCGCCGGTTCGATCTGGCGGATCTTCATCAGGGCTGCGACAAAATTGTCGTTGTTCTCCTGCCCCATCAGGTGGTCGAAGTGCAGGTGTTCGATGGCGGGGTTCTTGGCGTGCAGCGACTTGATGACCGGCAGCATCGAGGTGCCGATCGTCACGACTGTTGCCGCATCCCCGAGTGCACGGATCTCGTCAATGCCGATCGCCCCGGTGCCGAGTTTGCCCTGCCCTTCGCTCAGGAAGCCGTCAAGCGAGGTGGAGAGGTCCGGCAGCGCATAGGTCTCGAACCCGAAACCCTCGCAGAGCTCTTTGACCTTCTCCACTTCCACGGGCTGCATGCTCACATGCGGCAGCAGCAAAAGCTTGTTGGGCTTGATCTCCGTCGCGGCTTCGGTATGCTGCTCGATGAGCGCCTTGACCGTCAGAGCCCAGCCGCTCTCCATGCCCCCTTCGTAGTCCGGCGTGTTGACATAGCAGTAGGGGATCTCGATGTGCATCCCGACACCGCGGACGTCGTCGCCCTTGGTCTCGGTCAGCCCCGTCGTGTGCAGCCCGATCAGCTCCGGCTTCAAGGCCTTGTTCTTCTTGGTGATGTTCTCGATCGCCATCAAGATGGAGTAGTCCCCGCCGTCAAGCACCGCCGTAATGTCACTCACCGAGGTGTTGTACATGGCGATAGGCTCGTTGAAATGGCGGGTATAGAAGACCTTGGTATACGAGGCACACCCCTGTGACGCGTGCATCAGCGGCATACAGTTGCGGATGCCCATGTAGGCCAGCGCCGCACCCATAGGCTGGGAGTGCTTAATGGGGTTGACCTGAAGAGGTTTGTGTTCGTGTTTACTAAGTTCGATGCTCGTTTCAGTATCCATAGTTGTCCTTGTTGCAACTGCTGATGCAATAAGCATTCGAGAAGGCGTTTTTTGAGGCTTTTTTGGCGCCTCTAAAGCTGGTTTACACCCCTGTTTTTTGGGCTTTTTTGAAAAATGTTAAATTTTTTCACTCACGTGTATCCTTATCTGATTTTGAGCTGTTTTTTGAATGTTTTTTTAGCGTTAGTTATGTCACTTTTTTCTTTTGCTCGCTCAAAAGAAGAAGTAACCAAAAAAGAAAAGAGCGATACCCTCCGGCCACTATTCACTTTTTTATAAGCATGAACTCAAGACCTCCGTGCATTTCGGCACTACTGCCGAAATTAATATCCTGACGTAGCGGTGTATCAACTCTATTTACTTCTCTAACTGCCTGATAGAATTTCCAAGATCTCATTGCGACACAAAGAGTGGTTACTTCTAGACAATTCGAACAGGGATCAAAGCGTCAGCTTTGACATTCAAATTAATGCGTCACCGCTTGCTCTCTTTTCGAAGCATCTGCAGAGTTGAGCGGAGGGAGTGAATGAGCGTTAAAAAAATCACTCTGTCTGAGCGGAGGGAGTGCCAAAGGCGTTAAGAAAAAGGCAAATTTCTTTGCGTTTTTTAGCCGACGCGCCAAACCGTTGTGCATAGCACCGGTGCGGCAGTTTTTAGCGAAAGAACGACTGAAGCGAAAGGAGTCGGCAGCCTGCCGACCCGTGACCAAAGGAAATGCCCTCGGGTAAAGCCGATTCGAGAGCTTTTTTGCTTACTTTTTTTGCGGCAAATCAGCGCCAACAGCGCAATGCAGGGAGGCACTAAATGCCGAGTCGTAAAAAGTATGAGAGAGGTCCATAAAACAGCCACAGTAAAACAACAAATCAATACAAAAACAGGTACGACAAAAATGTAAGCCTGCTGTTTGCAGCCCAAAAACCGGCTATCGGGAGAGTTTACCGTACCCGCCGTAAAGAAGAACGATCCCCAAAAGAACAGCCCCCACCACGCTGAAGAAATCCTGCACCCCGAAGTGCATCACCACCGGGTGAAAGACGATCGGCGAGAAGAACTGGCCGAGGAACATGGCGCTGGTGAGGTAGCCCGAGGATTTGATGCGCCGGCTCTGATGCGACTTGCTGAGCATCCACGCCGTGACGTTGGTCATCAGCACGCCCCCGCCGAAACCCATGATCGGCGAGGTCAGAAAGAAGAGGTGGATCTCTTTGACGGCGCCGATAAGCAGGAACCCGAAGCCGATGATGGCCAGCCCGATGATGTAGATGGCGCCGTAGTCGAAGTGCTTTTTGAGGCGGGCGAAACTGAGCGCCCCGAAGGCGTTGGCGATGAAGGCCGTTGCGATGATGGCCCCCGTCAGCGTACCGCTGGCGCCGAAATGGTTGATCATCAGAAAGGGCATCTGCGTCGGCAGGACGTAGAAGATGAGCATCAGGAGAAAGGCCAGTGCGTAGATGCCGAGAAGGCGCGGCTGGACCGTCTCTTCGGCTTCATCCTCGGCACCCTTGGGCTCCACCAGAAAGAGGAGGGTCAGCGGTACGAAGAGCAGCCCCACCAGGTAGATACCGAAAGGAAAGCGCCAGTCAAAGTCGCTCAGCAGACCGCCGCCGATCAGGAAAAGCAGGCCGCCGACCGAGGTGAAGGCGCGCTGCAGCCCCATGTAGCGGTGGCGTGCCGCCTGCGCAAAGTAGTCGCCGACCAGTGCCGTCGTGACGATCATCAGGACCGCGATGGCAACGCCCAGCACTGCGCGCGAAAAGAGCAGCGCCTCGATCCCTTCGAGGTAGAGCCCCGCACTCCCGGCCGCGGCGAAAAGCAGCAGCGCCGCGACGGTCGAGCTCTTGCGCTTGACGCGGTGGAGGAGATGGCCCATGAACGGGGCGAGGATCGCGATGGAGAGCGACGGCAGGGTGATCATAAGCCGCGAATAGAACTCGATCTCTTTGACATCGGGAAAGTGGTCTTTGAGGTGCGGCAGCGAGGTGACGATGGCGACGTTGGCCATCATTGTCACCATGGAGAGCAGCAGGAGTGTCACTTTGGTGGCTTGCGAGATCTGCAACGGGGCTCCCTGTGGTGTCGAACGTTATCCGACATTATACTCTCTTGAACGGATATGCTCATAAAAATGGCGTGTCAGGCCCTCTCTGAAACCCTACGAGGACAGCATAGGATTCCAGAGAGGGCCCGGCAGGGTCTCACTCCCAGGGGGCCTTTTTGGAGACGTTGGCAAAGACGGGGTTGCCGAAGGCGTATTTGAGGTCTTCTGCAAGGTTGAGCAGGCCGTTGTAGCCGCCGTAGCTCACCTTCTTCTCCTGGTTGACGTCGATAAAGGAGATCTTCTTCTTGATCGCCGTATAGAGACTGCGCCCGCCCGCCAGCAGGATGTCGGCACCGCGCTCGTCGATGACCTTGGCCTGTTCGGAGGCCGGTGACTTCATCAGCACCCCCTCCGGCCCGAGGTAGTCGCGCGCTTTTTCGATGTCGTCCTCGGTGGACTTGCGGATGGAGGTCGCCACCACTTCGATGCCGAGGTCCTGAAGCCCCGAGGCGATGGACCACGCCTTGTTACCGCCGGTGTTGAGGACCGCTTTTTTGCCGGCGAACATGCGGCGGTACGGCATGAGATCGGCTTCGAGCTTCGCCTCCTCTTCGGCGATGATCTTCTCGGCTCTTTCGATGAGCTCGGGGTCGCCCAGCGCGTTGACGATCTCGCGGATGGCGAAGGTGGTGTCGCGCTTGCCGTAGAAGGAGACGGAGATCCACGGGATGCCGTAGCGCTCCTGCATCTTGCGCGTCAGCGTCACCAGCGACTTGGCACAGACGATGACGTTGAGCTTGGCGCGGTGGGCACCGCGGATGTCGCCGACGCGCCCGTCGCCGCTCATGGAGCTGAGGACGCGGATGCCGATCTTCTCGAAGATAGGCAGGTACTGCCACATGTCGCCGGTGACGTTGTAGTCGCCTATGAGGTTGATGTCGTAGGGTGTCGTCTTCTCGGGCTCTTTCGTGCCGATAAGGTGTTCGAGCACCGCCTCGCCCGCCAGGCGTGAACCGAGGTTCTTGCCGCCGACAAAGCCCGGCGCATGGACCGGTACGACCGGCACGCCGTGCTTCTCGCTGCCGAGCTTACAGGTCATGTCGATGTCGTCGCCCACCATCGCCGTCACACAGGTGGAGTAGACGAAGATCGCCTCGGGTCCGTAGTGTTCCATGATGTAGTCGATGGACTCCTCGAGGCGTTTGTCGCCGCCGAAGATGACGTCGTTGGTCGTGATCCCCGTCGTAAAGCCCATCACCGTGTGGTCACGCCCTTCGTACGAACTCAGGGTCTCGCGGGTCTCCCACGAGGCCCCCAGACAGGTCTGCGGCCCGTGCACCAGGTGCACGGCGTCGGCATAGGGAAAGAGCGAGATCTGCGCGCCGTCAAACGCACAGCCCCCCGCCGCCAGTCCGGGTTTTGGCATGTCACAGCCGGCACCCGGTTTTTTGTCCTTACTGTGCGAACAGGCACTCTCGTTCATCAGCTCTTTGATCTTTGCGCGATTTACCATCATCATCTCCTGTAGTAAACAAGAAAGCCGCTCATCCGCCTGCTTTAACTATTGTTGTTTTACAAGCATATGCAATAAGTGTGCGAGAAGGGAGTGTCGGTAGTGGTGATGTAGGTGTTCCGGGGTCGTTTTGGCAGTGCCGCCGGTGCGAAGGATGACTGGCTCCGGCATCTTTCGGTGTTGATGTCAAACATCAGAGGTCGATGGCCCGACCCCTATGTTATGATTGACATGTCGAATTTTCGTAATCCAGCTTTTGGCGTTTCTTTGTGCTGTCGTTGACTTCAAACACTTCAACATTGTAGATGTCGTCTTTGTAGACCACGCCAAACTCATAGGTATAGCCCTTTCTGGTCTTGATGTTGACAGGAACACCCATTGAGCCGTTAAGTTCCGGAAAAAACACTGACAGGAACGATGAAGTGGCAAACACGACATAAAACTGCATGTCTTCGTTGACGTCTACCCCGCTGCTTATGCGCTCTTTATCAAGCTGAATCGTTCCGAGATAATTCTCTTTGCACGCGGCGTCGAATTTATAGACATTCATATACGCCTTCATCGATGACACCACATAACCGGGATCGATCTTGGTCGTGACGGCGATGTTGTCGTTACTCTGCTTAGGATAGGGCTTCGTCCCGGAACATCCCTGAAACAGCACAGCAAGCAGTAAAACGGTTAACGGGAAAACTGTTTTTTTCATATTGCGTACCCCTTACTGCGTAAACGCCGGGCAGCCCAGATTCTCACCGGTTGCCCATCCTCTAACGGCTGACGCGATAAGATCGTATCCAAAAGATGATCGATAGAGGGTGACCTCTGTCTTGTCTTTTTCAACCGGAACGGCATCGATGACCATGATATAGTTCTGCTTGTTTTGAACATACAGTTCCGTCTTTTCCGGGTTCTCGACGACTGTTGCGTGGTATTGGACTAATTCCGTTTGATAGAAACTACCGTTCCAAAACGTTGATGTGACATCTACGTTAAGGCATTTCGGCGCTCTTTCTCTAAAGTCCTTAGTCACCTCCGACAAAGAACGATCAACATTCAATGTTTCAACGGTCGTCCCCATAGGATAGCTCCTGACGGCTTCTCTATACTGTTCCGGTGTCTTGGGTGTACGGCACCCGGTAAGCAGCAGTGCAGCGATAGCAAACGCAACATAAAAACATTTTTTCACAATTTCTCCTGAATATGATATGAGCGACATAATATCACAATTTTCTGAGATAAAAAATATTGAAAGGTCTGTTATTCGCCATTGCCGACCCTTTTTAGCGAAAATGCACACTGTAACATGATCAACAGCACAATAGAGGCAGGCCTCAGGCGCTGATAGTGCACGATTTATCATCAGCATCTTCTCTGTTGACAAGAAGGGTGCGTGCCTGTTTCAGGGAGGGTTCATCATCTCAAGAGAGTCGTACCCCTACTTATGAACAGAAAATTGTAACTATTTTTGCCAATTTTTAGTATAAAAACTGTACAACTGTGTATCACTTTTTATAATCGTAAATCATGTAACGGTTGTAATCAACGTACCGATCGTCCTGTCGCTGTAGCAGCAATCACCTCTTGTGTCTTTAAAGGAAACATATGAGCTACACCCACATCGATATCTTCTGGATACTCTTCAGTGCCTGCCTGGTCTTTTTGATGCAGCTCGGTTTCGCGATGATCGAGGCCGGCACCGTCCGCCCGAAAAACACCATCAACGTGGCGATGAAGAACCTCATCGACACCATCTTCGGCATCATCTTCTTCTGGCTGGTCGGGTTCGGCCTGATGTTCGGCAGCGACGTCGGCGGGCTCTTCGGCACCGACCTCTTCCTCATCGATGCGACCAACATGAACGACAACGTTCTCTTTCTCTTCCAGGTGATGTTTGCCGCGACCTCGATCACCATCGTCTCGGGCGCCGTGGCGGAGCGGATGAAGTTCAACGGCTACATCCTCACCTCCGTCATCATGATCGCGCTTATCTACCCGCTTTACGGCCACTGGGCCTGGCATGAAAACGGCTGGCTGAAGACGATGGGCTTCATCGACTTTGCCGGTTCGACCGTCGTCCACTCGGTGGGCGGATGGGTCGGGCTCGCCGGGGCGATCATGCTGGGGCCGCGCCTGGGAAAGTTCAGCCGCGCCAAGGTGACCTACTTCTCCCCCGGCAACCACAACTTCATCGTCTTCGGGGTCTTTATCCTCTGGTTCGCCTGGTTCGGCTTTAATGCCGGCAGCCTGATGAAGTTCGACGCCTTTGTCACGGTCATCCTGCTCAACACCCTGATCGCCGGGGCCTTTGGCGGCATGGGCGGCTACCTGCTCAGTCTCTTTTTCAAGCAGCGCGTCGGCGTGGAGGTCTTCTCCTTCGGGGTCATCGCGGGTCTGGTCGGCGTCACGGCGGGCTGCGCCGAGTTCACGGCGGTCGACTCCGCGTTCGTCGGGTTTGTCTCGGCACTCGTCATGTATGTCTCGGACCACCTTCTCATCAAAGTGTTTCGCGTTGACGACCCGCTCAGCGTCGTCAGCGTCCACGGGTTTGCCGGTGTCTGGGGCACCGTCGCCGTCGGCTTTTTTGCAGCGGTTCCCGACGCCATGTCCCGCATGGAGCTCATCGGCGTCCAGCTCCTCGGCGCCGCGACCGCCTTCGCCTTTGCTTTCCCTGCCGGGCTGCTGCTCTTCGGCCTGCTCTCCATGAGCCGTCAGCTGCGGGTCTCAAGACGCAACGAGTACATCGGCCTCAACGTCGCCGAGCACAACGCCCGCATGCCGTGGGTGGAGACGATAGAGAGCATTATCCGCATCATGCGTACCCAGAACCTCAAAGGGCGGGTCCACGAGGAGAAGGGCACCGAGGTCGGGACACTGGCCCGCTTCTTCAACTACCTGCTGGAGTCCCTGCACAACAACGAGTTCGACCTCAAACGCGCCAACATGGAGCTGCGCGCCCAGTCCATCATCGACCCGCTGACGGGGCTGCTCAACCGCCGCGGCCTGCAGGAGAAGGTCGAGCAGTCCAAACCGCTGGAGCGTCCCTGCACGCTGATCATCGTCGACATCGACGACTTTAAGCAGATCAACGACTCCCTGGGCCACTCGGTGGGCGACACGGTCCTGCAGGGGCTGGCCATCGCCCTCAAAAACACCACCCGCCCCGAAGACATCCTCGTACGCTGGGGCGGCGAAGAGTTCCTCATCGTCATCGAGAGCTGCGACATGAGCTCCGCCGAAGAGTACGCCGAACGGCTCCGCAGCGCCGTCCTCGCCGCGCATTTCGACAAGGTCGGCAAGGTCACCTGCTCCTTCGGCGTCAGCGCCGCCAGAAACCAAAACGACACCTTCGATACCCTCTTCGAACAGGCCGACAAAGCGCTCTACCTTGCGAAAAAACTGGGCAAAAACAGGGTCTGCAGCTGGTAACGATGGCGGGAGCGAGCGCTCCCCTTCATTGCTGCCTTGCCCTTTGCCCGTTTTCCTTTGAGGGGTATACTGTGCGGATACCCCTAAGAAAACAAGGAGACCACCATGCCGAACATCCTGATACTGAACCTGCACCAGAAATACGAAGGCTTCGCCGAAGGCAAGCTGAGCAAGACCATCACAGAAGCGGCGAAACGCTTTTTCGAAGAGCGGGGCTTCAGCGTCGAAGAGACCGTCATCGATGCGGGCTACGAGGTCTCCGAAGAGCTGGAGAAGTTCGGCCGTGCCGACACCATTTTCGTCCAGAGCCCCGTCTACTGGATGGGGCTGCCGTGGCTGGGCAAAAAGTACCTCGACGAGATCCTCTCGGGCGGCTACGGCAGCGTCACCTACAACAACGACGGGCGCGCAGACGGCGGCAAGTACGGCAGCGGCGGCCTGATGAAGCCAAAGCGCTACATGCTCAGCTTTACCTACAACTGCCCGACGAGCGAATTTGACAATCCCGACGGCTTTTTCGAAGGGCTCAGCGTCGACGGGGCGAACATCGCCCTGCACAAGGCCTTCCAGTTCTGCGGGGCGACGCCGCTGGAGAGCTTCTCCGTCCACGACGTCTACGGCAAAGAGTTCGACCTCGCCCCCAACCTCGAACGTCTGCAAACCCTGCTGGAACGCAACTTCCCCGCGGTATAACGCACCGACGACATCACCTTACGCTAGAATCGATGGTCATAATCTCGGCGATCTCATAACTATAAACCCCGCAAAGCCCTTTGTCTTTAGTATGGATGTCGCGCGTAATGGCGTCCGCTTCCTGAATGCTCTTGTGAAAAACAGTACTGATAATACGTGTACAGAACTCCCACGTCGTGTAGTCGTCGTTGAGCATGAAAACGGCAAACTTTTAGGTTTATGCAAGAAAGCGCTGATGGGTCGGTCAGTGGCGCTTGTATTCAAGGATAGTCTTAACATCCACTCTAACTCCTAAGTTAAATCACATACCTATTTGTGTAATATATTTTAATTAAAATAAACATAATAGATACAGCATACTTGTATGTAATGACTGTTAAACATTGAGATAAGGAAAAAACCATGAAGTACCCGCAGATAATAATGACCATGCTATGCCTTATCAGCTTGATCGCAAACGCAGATGAACTGTCGTTTCCAAAAACCCTTAAATATATCGATTCGCTTGATTACAACATGAGTACCAAAGAAGAAATGCGACAAATGCTTGCCGTCAGTAAGTCAATCACCTATAATGCTTCTAATGGATCCGCGCAAAATATCGCAGACGGACTTGTGATTATGCGTCTTTCGGATTGTGTCAACAAACACCTTGTGAAGGAAGATGGTACATTGTTTAGTAAAACGATGCTGGATGAGATCAAGTCCGATGGATATTATGAAGATTTTCAAGACGGGTTTGTGAAATCGACGATGTGGTGGATAACGACAATGGCTATGAAAGCCAAAGAGGATAACACTTCAAAAAGTGAGATGAAGAAGTTTTTTTCCTGCGAATACCGCGGTCCTCTCGATATAACTTCGTTTAAAGATGTCAAATCCGTTAAAAAACCCAAAGCTCCAAATATGAAAGCCTACAGTGATCCCTTAATACAATTTTATCTCGGTGAGTACAAAAAGGCGGCAAAGGAATTCATGGCTGCCAAGGGGTTGCTCGACATTTTCCATGCCCATATCAAAAAAAATATGGCGATGGATTGTATCCGCGGGCGTACCAAATCCAGTGGCAATGAAGACTGGATCGGTGAAGGTTCGAAGATTAGACGCGTGGTCAGACACGACTTAACGCCGACCCAAGAACTACGTAAGGCCGAACGAAGAAACTCCGATCATATGGGAAGGAACTTTTACCTGTATGACCTCAACCTCGTCAACCATACCACCGAAGTGATCACAAACCTTTGGGGCGACAAGAAAAAACAGACCCAATGCCAGGTCGGTAAAAGTGCTGAGGAACTTTACCAGCTCTTTTTGCCGATCTATGTCCAAAAATACAAAGAAGACCTCACCTCCTCGAGGGAACATCCTTCACCTAAGATGAAGGAGCATTATGTCAAGTACGACGAATGGCTGAAGATCATTACCGAATCGTGCCCGACGTGCGGGCCTTACCGGACATTTGAGCAGAGGGTGTTCGACAGAACAGCCGAAACGGAAGAGCGTCTATTCAAGATAGCAAAAAGAGAGGCGACGGACCCGGACATTAGAAACAAGGTCAAACGCTACCATGCGAACATAAATGTCACTGATGATGAGGGCCGGACACCGTTGTTTTATGCGATCCACTCCAACAGTACGGACATGCTGCGGAGCTTCCTCATACTTGGTGCAGACTACAACATAAAAGATGATTACGGAAAAACTGTTTTTGATTACTTTGACAAGAGTGTGCCGTATAAGATCCGCAACCATTTATGGCTGGAAAAATACCGTGAAACTCATCGCAACTTTAGAGAGTCAACGTACTCCCTGATGGGAAAAAATGTTGTGGAATCCTATAACAATCCTTACAGTTGGACTCCGCTGATGCATGCGGTCACAGATAACGACTTGCAACAGGTCAGGAAACTTTTGCAAAGCGGCGCGGACGTCGATGATTACAACAATAACAAAACGACGGCATTGCATATGGCCGTTGCAAAGGGCCATAAGAAGATCGTACAACTGCTTCTGGCGGAAGGGGCTAATATAGAAGCGACAAACAGGTATGGCCTTACACCGATTTTTTTCGCGATCGACAAGGAAAACCTTCCGATGCTCGAACTGTTGATCAAACACGGTGCAGACGTCAACACAGTAACAAACCTGTATGAGACACCCCTGATGTATGCCGTCATGCACCTTAAAAACAGTATGCTGGAACCGCTGATACAAAACGGTGCGGACTATAAAAGACGTGACAAGCACGGCAGTACGCTCCTTTTTGATGCCGTATGGTTCAAAAATACAGAATTAACCGATTTTCTGCTGACAAACGGTGTAGATATTGATGCCAAAAACAAGGCCAACAAACATGCCTACGACCTTATCCGAGTGGGCACGCCGGAACCTCTTGTGAAACTGCTGCAGATCGCTTATCTCAAAAACCATCCTGAAGAAAAAGCCCCTGTACCTTTCATGGTACGATACAAGGAAAAAAATCGAAAACCAACACCGATACAAAAGGCGGTTAACGAGGAGGATGTCGAAAAATTACGTGTCTATCTGAGAAAACTCGGAAATGATGCTGAAAAAGGTAAAACCCTCAATAAAATGCTTTTTAGGGCAATAAATAAAAATAGTCCAGATATGATCGAACTTCTCATCGATCATGGCGCGCTATTGGATGCCAGAAACAAAGAGGGAAATACCCCATTATCCTATGCCATTTCATTTAGCAAAGTTGATTTTTTCAAAATACTTGTAGATAAAGGTGCGGATATAAATGCTCCGAAGCATAGTAAATCGGGTTACATCATCGCTCCTGTACATCATGCTGCCCAAGCTAAAGAAGTAAAGATCCTGGAAATTTTGATCCAGGCGGGTGTGGATGTAAATAAAAAGGAGGCAACCAGTGGCAGGACACCGCTGATGTTTGCAGTGGGAACATGCCGGGACCCCAATGTCATACCTACGTTTCAGATCCTGCTTGATCATGGTGCCGATATAACACTCAAAGACGATCAAGGCATGAGTGTCCTTGATATCGCTCAAAAAAAATGTAAAAAAAATAGGCGAGAAGAAGAAGTGATGACCTTTCTAAAAAATCATTCGGAAAAAACCACTCAGACCAATTGACCCTCCAGGCATCACAACGTGTTGTTAGCTTAATGATGATGACCGGAGCGCTATTTCCGCCTCAAACCCAATGTGTATTGTGCCCTTAAACAGACAAGGATAAGACATGGCATTGATGGCATTGACAGAAGAGAACTTTGAGAAGACCATTGAATTACACCCCAGAGTGTAATTTTAGCAACAGAGCAAAGTAGTGGGTCGTCACCTGACCCTAATTTTGCGTTGTATTCAAAAATTTTAACGTGAGAACTACGATCAGTGTAATTAAAACAAACTTGTACCATAGCTTGATGCTTGTTGATTTAAAAATCCAAAAAATTCTTCACTGTCTTTCGTATCTATGACCATAATGTCTTGTTCTTCAACACCTGCTTTTGCATTAAAATAATCTCGTCTAAGGCTAGGTGTCATATCGCCAACTTCTGGCATATAAATAATTGGTTTCTTAATCATATTAGCTCTTCGTGCTGCTTGTAGGGCCATTGCTGCAAAAGCAGTATTTTGGATAAATTGTTCAACTGCTGGAGTGCACACATCAACACCTATGACAGGTAATTGCATTTCATCATCACTATATACAATTGCATCAATTTTCTTGTTAAAAGCAACTTTTATTCTTTTACGAAAATCTATACGTTTATACCCTTTATTATTTGCATAGCTTTTTAGACTCGTAACAATTTTTGTAGGCGTATATTCACTGATATGACGATGACTGTGTATCGCTCTTTTAATAGTGACAAGTTCTTCGTACAATTCATCTGCTGCGTCTGAAATTGTCTTTTCCGTATTTAACCAATCGGGAGATTCAACATGCATCGTATTTGAAAATTCTTGTCCAAATGTAAACTTCTCAGTATTGTATTGGCTATTTAAAAGATTAAGTATAAAATTATGACTTGAAGGTTCATCAATACGAAGACATTTTGATATATCATCAAAATTATCTATACATCTAATTTCTCTGTTCTCTCCATGTTCATCCATAACGATAACGCCAATATTAAACACCTCTCCTGTTCTTGGAAATTTCATTCTAATCGGCGAAAACTGATATTCATTATACATTTTTTTCACCTATTTGCATTTGTGGGAAGCCTTTTCTTTTTTACATTGCTAAAACATGTTCCATCACAGAAGTCATAAAGCTTGTCTTTTCTGTACTTTAGAATTTCAATAATTTTATCGTGTTCACACTTCGGATCATTATAAACATCATTTAAAATCTTTAATAAAAGATCTAGTTCAGATTCGTTAATGTGTGAAATATTTACCGCATACCTCATTACAGTCTTGTAACTCTCATCATCAACGATCGAATACAAAAGATTATGAAATTTCTCAGGAAAACACTCAAATTTACTTTTCTCTTCATTTAACAGATTCCACCCTGGAGATCCAAAAATTCTATCCCCATCTATAGTCATGTAATAATGCGATGGCTTTTTATCTTCGTCTCTCTTCATAATCATATGGTTATGATACTGTCGATCATAATTTCTAAGATATTGATCAAAAGGATAAATTGCAAAAAATGCATTTCTATTTTTGCACATCTGAAAGAAGAATTTGACTTCATCTTCACTGTTGGCAAACTTAGCGCCATCATGCCATTCAACCCCAAAAAGCTCTGTCCTTCTAAAAAATGATTTATCTGGTATTGCTTGCATTGAGGCTGCTGCAAGATCAATAATTGAATCTAGCAATCTTTTAGAAAAAACAAGTATACATCCATCTAACACGGGCGCATCCATTTTTGTGCCAATATAATGAGTGATCATCTCATTTTGATTGCCTTTGGTTGTTACAAGATTAATTTTGACTTGATAAATTTTTTTGTCACTTCCTTCTACTAAAACAAAAAATCTACCGTCACTTTTTGCAATCTTGCCACCAACTTTTCTTTCCGCAATTACTTTTCTATATTTCATATATCCTACAAGTCACTTAGTTTTAGTCGAGCATCTTTAATTACGAACTCTATTATTTCCAACACATATTACAACTAATAATGTTATATCAGGCTGTTAATACAAATATCTTTTAAAATATTATTTTTACAAACCCGCCTCGAACCCAATATGCATTGAACCATTAAACACACAAGGATAAAACATGGCATTGATGGCATTGACAGAAGAGAACTTTGAGAAGACGATTGCGGAGAACGAAATTGTTATTATGGATTTTTGGGCTCAGTGGTGCGCGCCCTGCAAGCAGTACGGACCCATATTTGAGAGAGTGGCGGAGAACACCCCCGGCGTTGTTTTCGCAAAGATAAACACCGATAATGAGCCGGGACTGGCCTCGCAGTTTCAGGTCCGTTCCATCCCGACGACCGTGGTGATGAAAGAGGAGATCGTCGTGCTTGTTCAGGAGGGGGTCCTTTTCAGAGAGAGGCTGGCGGAGATCGTCGAAAAGGCGCAGACGCTCGACATGGAGATGGTCCGTAAAAAGATCGCCGAGCAGGAAGCGGCAGACGCGCACTAGGCTGCACCCCGGGAGGCAGACCTCCGCTTTCCTGTCTCTTCATAACCTGAAACAGACATTGCACCCTGCCATAATTCACCCGCTTTACCAACCAGTATGCCATCATTGCACCATGAACAACCTATCCAACAGCGCACACCGCAGCGCCATGCAGTCGCAACGCAACCGGCGCACTCCGGCGGAACCCAAACAGCACGACTACACCTTCGAGGGGCAGCCTGTCGCCATCGTCGAGACCTTTTCGCGCCTCGGCAAGCGCATCGCCGTCATCGAGGACAGGGAGGGCGAGGTCTTTGAGGTCTTTTTCGAGCAGCTGGACTGAGTGACCAAAAAATGGCCATACGGGCGCTGCCCTGCATCTCAAAATATCGCTACAATAGAGGCATAACTGTTTCAAAAGGAGCCTCCTGTGAAAGCATTACTGTGCGACATCGGCGGGGTGCTGTATGTGGGCGACACGCCCATAGAAGGTGCCGTCGAGGCGATCGCCCTGCTGAAAAAACGGGTGCCGGTGCGGTTTTTGACCAACACCACCCAGAAGACGGGCGCCCAGGTGGTCGAAAAACTGCAGGCGATGGGCTTTGACATCGAAGCCTCCGAAGTCATCACCGCGCTCGACGTCACGAAGATGCTGCTCGAGCGCGAAAAGAGCGGGGCCTACTTCCTCCTCACCGATGACGCGACACGCTTTTTCGACGACCTCCCCAAAGAGCCCTGCCGCTACGTCGTGGTCGGCGACGCGCAGCAGAACTTCAGCTACGAAAACCTCAACCGGGCCTTCAAGGTACTGCTGCAGGGCGGTGAACTGCTTGCCGCGGCGAAGAACCGCTACTTCAAAGACCATGACGGCGAACTGAGCATGGATGCCGGCGGGTTCGTCGCGGCGCTGGAGTACGCCAGCGGCAAAGAGGCCCGCATCGTCGGCAAGCCCAGCAAGGCCTTCTACCACCTCGCCTGCAGCGCGATGGGGGTGAAGCCCGAAGAGACGGTGATGGTGGGCGACGACATCGAAGGCGATGTGCTCGGGGCGCAGGAGGCCGGCATCAAAGCCGTCCTCGTGAAGACAGGGAAGTTTGCGCCGCAGGACCTCGAGCGCGGCATCACGCCGGACGCCGTCCTCAACTCCGTCGCGGAGATCGGCACGCTTTTCTGACAACCGCTTCGCCCAAAATACCACTAGTACCATAATTGCATAGTATTTTATAACTTTACCAAGGACAATTATGAGCACCAATGAAATACGCATCGACGAGCGCTACGTCTCGTTCGAGAACATCGACTGTTTTGAGAACGCCTGCCTGGCCATCGACCGCCTTCTGGCGGTCACCGAAGCGGCCGAGCACGTCAACCTCTACTGGGAGAAGATCATCCCGACGATCCCGCAGGCCTACTACGACAGGGATTCCAAAGCCGATGAGAAAGAGGCCCTGCTCTACCTGGTCTGCTCCAACGTCTTCTACCTCGAAGAGCTCTTTGAGAACGCCGAAGACGAGGCCGGGCTCGACGCGCTGCGCCGCTGCGAACTGGAGTGCTGCTAGGCCCTACACCTCTTGGCAACGACGACACGGTTCCTGCCGTCGGCCTTGGCCTCGTAGAGTGCCAGGTCCGCCTGCCTGATCGTCTCGTCAAACTCTTCGTCTTCGCAGTGGCAGGCGGCCCCCAGACTTGCCGTCAGATGCCCGACCTGCGGGAAGGTGTCGACGCTGATGTGTTTGCGTATCTTCTCGGCGATCTGCGCAACGTTCTCTATGGAGTCCACCATCGTCAACAGTAAAAACTCCTCGCCGCCCCAACGGATAAGGTAGTCCTCCTGACGCACCGTCTCACGGATGATCTCGACAAAGCGCTTGAGCACCTCGTCGCCGCTCGCATGGCCGTAGGTGTCGTTGACCCGCTTGAAATAGTCGATGTCGATCATGACCATACCCAGCCGTTTGCCCTTCTCCTCGACAAGATGCTGTATGCCGAGCAGGTTTGTCTCCAGGAACTCGCGGTTGTAGGCGCCGGTCAGCTTGTCACGGGAGGCTTTCTCCTCCAGTCTTGCCTGCTGGCTGATCGTCAGGCTGATGTCGGTGAAGGTCGAAATGTACTCATGCTCATCGATGCAGCTGATGGAGACGGTGAAGATGCGCGTCCGCCCTTCGCCGTCGATCATGGCGACGATGCGCTGTACGGCCGGCAGCTTGCGCAGCACATCGAGCCAGTTCTGGCCTTCGGGCACTTTGCCGAGATGGAAATAACGGTCGTCTTCGATAAAGAGGTCGCAGATACACTGGTGTTCGCTCAGAAACGACGACAGCGAGCTGTAGCCGAAGGAGTCGAAGAAAAGCTTGTTGGCATACTCGATGACCTGGCCGTCGGTCAGCACGACAATGTTCTTTTGCAGCTCCAGAAGAGAGTCGAGCCGGCGGCGTTCGGACTCGATCTTGTATTTCTGGTCTTCGGAACGGCAGAGCAGGTAGAACAGCAGTCCCAGCAGCGTTATGACGGCGACGATAAACGATACCGGGCGGGTCGCGACATACTGCATGTCATCGTGCTTTCTGTCAAGAATGATGTAGCCGATGGTCTTCTTGGAGACCGCATTGGCAAGCGGCAGGAAGGTGACAATGTGGAAGCCGTCGCCGTCGCGTTCGATAAAACTGTAGGGTTCGTCGTTGAGCATCTTCTCCTGCCCCTTCTCAAGCGCGCCGAGATGCTTTCTGATAAGGCGGTTCGTCTCGGGATTGCGCAGCGGCAAGATCTCCTGCTCGTTCATAAAGCCCTCAAAGACCTCACAGGCACTGTAGTTCTGCTGTTCGTCCGCGAAGACCTTCGCCTCGACCACATCTTTTCGGATGATGAAATCGACGTCGGCCCGGGTGGCCTCGCGGAACTTCTCTAGGATCGTCTTGATGGAGACGGAGAGCTCGACGCTGCCGATGGGTTCGATGCCGTCGAACAGCGGGTAGACGAAGCGGTAACCGTTAAAGATGCGCCCCTCTTCAAACCCCTCTATCGGCTTATGCGTCCGGTTGACGTAGGCGACCGTGCCCCGCACGTCGGTCAGATTGTCGCCGAACTTATCAGGACGGTGGAACCGCAGGAAGCTGTCATTGTTTTTCAGATGGAAATGAAGCTGTTTGAGATGGTTGAGCTGGATATTCTGATAGACCGGCAGAAGTTCGTCGTAGATCGCTTCGCGGATCTGACGGCGCCGCTCGGGCGGAGCCTCCCAGGCATCGCGGTAGAGCGCAATGATCTCCGGCACCTGGATACGGTTGTCAAAGACGATGTCCGACTGCGATTTCATGGCGCCGACAATGATGCTGAACGCGGTGGACATCATCTCTTTTTCGGCACTGAGATGTTCATTGAGACGCTGTTCACGGATGTTGAGCATCACCGCGATAACAGTAGCGGACGAGACCAGAAAAAAGAACATGTACTTGACAAACAGCTTCTTTTTGATGCTGGCACGGCGTCTGAACATTCCCGGCATATTAGGCAATACCCTGTTTTCTAACGATGCTATCTCCTTCTCTTCTGCCGGCTCTGCCCTGCACAAATGCATGAACGAAAGACAGTAGTTACTATAGCTTTATAGTAATATTGTACACCAATGCAGGATTAAGCTCCGCTGTACTATGAACCTAACAATAAGAAGTTAACACATCTGTTACATTTTAGTAGTATCATAGTAGCAGACCAACAGATGGAGAAACGTATGGAACCGAACCTCGAAGAGATGGACGACTACAAAAAACCGCTGAGCAACAAGAAGATCAAGCTGATCGTCGCAGCTTTTGCCATTGCCCTGGCGGTCTACGCGGTTTATGCCGTGGTGATGGGCGGGTTCTAAAAGCGCTTCAGCACCCTGCCTTCACACTCATACAAGGAGGATAAAATGACCTGTACCACCCTGAAGATCACCGCCGTCGCAGCCCTGCTCTGCGGCGGTACCCTCTATGCGGATGCCTTTCATGCCGGTAAAAAGGAGAGCGCTTCGCAGCAGAGCGAGAGCCGCAAAAGCGGGGGTTTCGAACGGAGCCAACGCAGTGACAGCCCTAAGCAGCGTCCGGAAACACGTCGGCAAATCACCCCGGAACCGATCCTGCGTGGCAACAAAATCCCGAAGTCCAAAGCGCCAAAGGCAGCCACAAAAGTACCGCAGCGCAAAGAGTTCAAACCTGCCAAAAAGACGCACAAGTGGGTACCGCCCGCTGCTAAACCCCTGCCCTACTACCACCGTCCCGGCTACACCATCCGTACCATTCCCAAAGTGGCGGTGACCGTGACGCTGGGCAGCCTCGTCTACTACTACGCCGACGGTATCTACTACCGCCGCCATCACAGCGGCTACATCGTGATCGTACCGCCGATCGGGCTGATCGTGCCGGTACTGCCGCTGGGCTACACGGTGTTCCAGCTCTACGGCGGCACCTACTACTACTATGCCGGGGTCTACTATGTCTGGGACATCGATCACCGCGCCTACCGCGTCGTGAACGTGCCCGACGAGTATGTTGAGTACCAGCCCGGCGACATCATCGACACGCTGCCCGACGGCGCCTACACGGTCACCATCGACGGCGTGCAGTACTACCGCTACGGCGGCGTCTACTTTCTGCAGTCCATACAGGGCGACCGAGTCGTCTACGTCGTCGTCACCCCGTGACGCACCCGAGGCTGTTCGCCTCTCTGCCTACTCGCGCGCCCGCGCCCCAAAAACCGCAGGGTTTTGCGCCCCGCTGACGACTGACAATCCAGCCAAAAACGGCGACTTCCGCGACATTGTCCATACGCTCTTTTTTTAACGGTTTACAAAAAGGTGCTACAATTAGAGTAATTACACTAATCAGAGGTTTTGACATGACACGTAAAACATTTTTGAAACTTCTTGCCTTAGTAGTTGGAGGACGGATCATGCCACTAAATGCCAAAACAACGACACAAAAAAGAGCCCCCGCTCTGTTTGTCGGCCACGGCAGCCCGATGAACGCTATTGCGACCAACGCCTATACCGCGTCACTGAACAGCTTGGGAGAGCGTCTTGAAAGACCCAAAGCCGCCCTGGTCGTCTCCGCCCACTGGACGCCGCCTTACCCGGCGGTCTCCGTGCACAAAGAGAGCCGGCTGATGTACGACTTCTTCGGTTTTCCCGACGCCCTTGAGAAGGTAGAGTATCCGGCAGCGAATGCCGCCTTTTTACTCCCGTCGATGCGAGAGCTCTTTGAGCCGCTGCGCGTCGAAGATCGCCCGCTTGACCACGGTGCCTGGAGCGTGCTGCTCCATCTTTTTCCGGATGCCGATGTGCCTATCATGCAGCTCGGTATCCGTAACGACCTCACCTTGCGCGAACACTTCATGGTCGGCCAGGGTTTGAGACGGCTGCGTGAAGAGGGGGTCATGATCATCGGCAGCGGCAACGTCACCCATAACCTGAGGGAGGTCCGCATGCCGCAGGATGCACCGCCTGTAGCCTGGGCAGCCGACTTCGACAATTTTGTCAAAGAGGCGATCGAGAAGAGGGATTTTGACGCGCTGATCGAGATCGAAGCACGGCAGCCTGACACCCGTCTCGCCCACCCGACACTGGAGCACTATATTCCGCTGCTCTACGTGGCCGGTGCCGCTTTTGACGATGATGAGAGCCGGTTTGTCTATGAAGGGATGGAGCACGGCAGCCTGAGCATGCGCAGCTGGCTGCTGCAGCAGTCTTAATGCTTGTCGTGGGTGCCGCAGCCGCAGCCGCCGCCGGTCATCCCGATGACAAAGTGCTCGTCCACTTCGGTCACGTCGAAATTGTGTTTGCCGCAAAAGCTCTGCTGCATATACGCGAGTTGTGCTTCGGATGCCTCTTTTGCCAAGGCCTTGTCCTCAAAGGTCTCGTATTGGGCAAAGCCCTCTTTTTTGGCGCAACTGCAAAGTTTTTCGATGATAACGTGGTGGTCCATGTCGGGTTCCTTATTGTGATTTGGCATACGGATGCATTAAATGTACCAGAGCCGCTTTTTTTCCGCTTTGTTGACTAATATTTAACCAAGGGGCCTTACATTGGCCGCCGTTTTGATGCTATAATCCGACATCCATACCCCATACAAGGAAGTGTGCTGATGGTAAAAGAGCGCTACCTTCGGAACCTGCAGCATGCCAGAACGTCCAATGTACGGCTGCTGCACTCGCTGAAGCTTCTGGTCTCCGGCCTTGAGATCGAGAAGCACCAGTTTACCCTTCAGCTCTCGGAGACCCCCTTCGGAAGATGGTTCTACGGCGAAGCGATGCTTTTCTTGTCCGAGAGCAGCCGCCACTGTCTCGATAAGATCGAAGAGATCCTGCTGGCGTTCCATGAGCGTTTTACGAAGATCTATGCGATCTACTACGGCAGGCGCGCCGGCGGTCTGCTGGGCCTTCTGGGGATCAAAAGAAAAGTCTCACCCTCTCAGCGGGCATTGGCGCACAGCCTCTATAACGAGATGATCCATCTTGCCGATCAGCTCAAACAGCAGATGAATCTTCTCGAATCGCTTCTATATGCGGTTGCGGAAGAGCGCTTTTTTCAACTCACCCATCAACGAAAATAGATTTCCGCAGCGCTCTACTTTTTTGCCTATAAAATAACTCATAAAATAAATAAATTGATTATAATTTAATCAAATAAATGTAAACATGCTGCGTTAGCATGGTTATAATCACCCTAATAAACTCTCTAAGAAAAAGGTACTGCCATGATGAAAGAACAGACCATACACAATCTTCACAAAGCCCGTACTGCCCATATCAGAACACTCAACGACGTCAAACTCCTGGTCTCAGGGCTTAGTGTCGATGCGTCGCAATTCAAACTCGGACAGACCCAAACGGCTTTCGGAAAATGGTTTCACGAGGAGGCGATGCTCTTTGCGACCGGCAACAGCCGTATGTCCCTTGAGGCGATCGAAAACCTGCTGTTGAAACTGCATGACCATTTTGCAAAGATCTACACCATCTATTTCAACAACCAGTCCGGCGGGATCATGGGGCTCCTCGGCAAGAAGAACAAGCCCAGCGATGCGGAAAAAGAGCTGGCCCAGCGTCTTTATGAAGAGATGGTCGTCTTTTCGGACGAACTCAAACAAAAACTGAGGGTCTTTGAGACACAGCTTTCGAGTCTGCCGGAGGAGAAGTTCGCGCAGTTGGTCTATGTTCCCAAAGAAGAGCCCAAAGCGAACACCGAGACCGAAGACGAAGACACCTCGCAATACCATTTCGGGGCACGCGGGCATTGACCCCTCTGCAATAGTACATAATATGCATAGATAAGGGCATCTTACAACAAAGAGTTTAGATGTCTGACACCCTTCACCTCAACGTCCCGTCGATGGACGAAAAACATGATGCATTTCTGGTACTGCTGGAGGCGGTCCGCGCCAGCGGAACGGACACCTTTTTGTCCTTTTTTGAAGCGATGATCCTCCACACCCAAGAGCACTTCGCCTTCGAAGAGGAGATGATGCACACCTACAATTTCTACGGACGGCAGGAGCACATCGACGAACACGCTACGCTTCTCGGCGAGATGCAATACTTTTTCGAAAAGTCCAAACGGATGCCGATGGTCGGCCGCGCCTACATCAACGACTACGCCCTCGAGAAATTCACCCGCCACATCCTCAACATCGATTCGCAGCTGGCCATGTTCTTAAAAGAGCAGCAGCTTACAGAGGCGCAATAGTGCAGGATGGCGAGTATTTCCTGACAACGGCGGGCGTCAAGATGCCTAGACTCATCTACGGTACCGCATGGAAAAAAGAGCGCACGGCCGAACTGGTCGTCAAGGCGGTCCAGGCCGGTTTCCGTGCCGTCGACACCGCCTGCCAGCCGAGACACTATAATGAAGCAGGCGTCGGCGAGGCGCTGATGATCCTCCGTGGACAGGGTATAAAACGCGAAGAGCTCTACCTTCAGACCAAGTTCACCCCGCTCTCCGGACAGGATCCTGACACTCTCCCCTACGACAAAGAGGCGCCCCTGGCTGAACAGGTCGCGCAGTCGTTTTCCGTCTCGCAGAAGAACCTGCAAAGCGACTATGTGGATGCCCTCGTGCTGCACACGCCCCTCTTCCCCTTTTCACAGCTGCTTGGCGTCTGGCGCGCCATGGAGACGATCCGGAAAAACGGCGGCGCCCGCCAGCTCGGCATCAGCAACTGCTACGACCTTGCCGTACTGAAACGGCTCTACGGCGAAGCCGAGGTCAAACCCGCGATCGTGCAGAACAGGTTTTACGACGAGTCGGGCTACGACAAAGCGCTGCGCCGATGGTGCGACAAAGAGGGGATCATCTACCAGAGCTTCTGGAGCCTTACCGCCAACCCGCACCTCCTCGGCAACGAGGCGGTTTTCAGACTGGCGCGCAAATACCGCAAAAGCGAAGCACAGATCTTCTACGCCTTTCTAAATGCCCTCGGGATCGTCCCGCTGGACGGCACCACTTCGCAGGCGCATATGGCCGAGGACCTAGAAATATTCAGCTTTGAACTCCTGCCTGACGAGGTACGCAGCATCGAAGCGCTGCTCCAGGCCCGGTAGTGGAACCGAAAATGCATTTACTCTGGTAACAAACCCACTTTTTCTTGAATCAGGCATGGAAGCATTCCTCTTGCATCAACAGGTGCGTCAGAAGGACAAGCCATGCCAAAATTCCACCTCGCGTCTCTGGACCGCAACGACTATATCGCCTCTACCAACACCATCGGCGATGAGAGAAGCCTCCGTTTTGCCGACATGTCGATGAAGTGGTGGGACCGTCATTTCAGCTGGCGTGCACAGGGGTGTACCGTCCTGTGCGATGAGCAGGAGAACCACCTCTGCTACCTCTTCTACAAGATCGACCGCCACAACAATTACATCACGATCCACAACATCTTTACGCCCGCGATCCTCCGCCGAAAAGGCTATGCCGAGACCCTCCTCTCGATGGCAATGGCGCTGGCGGCGACGACCAACGTCAAACGTTTTCGTCTGACCTCGATCTCACGATCGCTGGACTTCTACCTCTCGCTGGGTTTTATCTACTGGGGAGTGAACAGCGTCGGCGACTACTACTGTGATCTGCCGCTGCCAAAAAACGGGCTTGAAGGGGTGGAAGCGATGATCGCCGGCGCCGAGACGGTGGAACTGCTCGGCAATGCTTCTGCCTCGATCTATAAAAAGACCCATGCGAACGAGGCCGGACTCTCGGAGAAGCAGACGCGCATCTATGAGAGCGACCTTCTTAAAATGGGCGGAAGTTATCGCCACGACGCATTTCAAACCGCAAAAGTGTGCTGCTGACAACATGAACGGCATGTTTCGAAAGCGCTAAGCGAAACGTACTACCGCTTCGCCTCAAAGCTCTTTTCCAACAGCTCGGCATCGTTGATGACCGTCACCGTCGTAAAGGGGTCGCCTTCGCTCTTGGGCACCGAAGAGAATCCCTCAATGCTTCCGCAAGCGGGGCACTTCCCCTCGTTTAAGAGCGCCAGCTGGTCGATTGTTATTTTTGCGTCGCACGCCTGGCAGTAGAAAAATGTCTCCATGTTTTATCCTTTTACCGCCTAACTTGCAAGTTTTATGCCATGTAAGATGTAGTAATGAACAAAATATGCATATCGGGTAAAAAACACTTTAGCAATGAGGATGACCATGAAAGCACGAATTCACTGTAAACACTGTGAAAAGTACTATGACGTAGAGCTCGAAGATGTCAGGTTGATACAGGCGGTGAACGGTGAGAGCATCACCTTCGCCCACAACACCTACTACTACGATGACGACTGTTTTTTCAAAACGTTAAACCGGATCAGACGCGACATCAAAGAGAAACAGGAGAGTGCGTGACTAACAATACCTTGAAATGGCTGCAGGAGAACGGCTATCAGCAGGACGCCCTGGACCTCAGAGGCGGTTACGGCAATACGGCCTTGATGAAAGCGGCCCGAGAGGGCGACGAGACCATCGTCGCCGAACTGCTTGAGCACGGTGCGAACATCACCCTCACAAATGTCGACGGCAACACGGCGCTCTGGCTGGCCTGTTTCGGCGAGAACCCGAACGTTGTCGCCATGCTGATCGACGCGGGCATCGAGATCGACACCTCCAACGTCAACGGCGTCACCTCACTGATGTACGCGGCTTCCAGCGGCAAAGAGCTGATGGTCAAGATGCTCCTTGACGCCGGCGCCGATGTCACCATCAAAAATCCCGACGACTTTACCGCGCTCGACCTCGCCGTCACACCGACCATATTGCGAATGCTGCGAAAAGCGACGGCAGCATGACGGTCGATGTCAACGTACACGCTGTAGACGACGCGTTTTTGGACGACATCGATGAGATCATGGAAGAGACCATGGTGCAGATGTTCATCCTTCAGCCGAGAGACCTTGATGCGCTCGAAACGGCCAAGGAGCAGGCCGAGGAGTACACCTCCATCTTCTACTGTGCACCGCTGACCTGCTACGACGAGATCGACAGCAACTGTGTCGGCTTTTATGTCGACAACATCCATGCGCTCGGGCCGGTCAGATCAACGAACAAGCCCATCTTTGTCGACGAGTCCCAGCTCAATGACGAGATGGTCGCAGCCCTGCTCGAAGGGGACTATCGCGGGATAATCCTGGATGCGACCACTGCGCATGATGAACTGGACAAGTTCTGTCTTGCCGTCGGTCCCGGCAATGTCGGAAAGTTCGATCCGGAAGTGCTTGCAAAACTGCCTATGGAGAAGCTGGTGATGCAGAGCGGTTATCCTGAATACGGTTTTGAGGAGATTTTTGAGACGTCCAAGGCGATCTCGGACGTGATGTTTCGACCCGACCCGAGCATTATCGCCGCCGCGACAAAAAGCGCGTTGACACTCCTGGGGTTCAAGAAGTAATAGGGAAGTAATAGGTGTGTTTAGGCGTCTAGCCGATGCACCGAAGTGAACCCGATAGACGCCTAGCCTGTTCCTGCATTCTATGTGGGACCCGGATAACTAGTTCCAAACGATCTCTTCGATCAGGTCCGCCGCGACTTCAATACAGTCAAACTCTTCATTAAACGCAATATGTTCGATGTCACACTCATCAAAGTGGTGCAGGTAGTGGTTAAACATTTCGTCTTCAAACTCGATCATCTGGTTGTCATACATAATAAATCCTTTTAAGCTGTCGGAGTTTTTCTCCGGCTAGCTGATGTATACCCCTACTATTACAATTCGCATTCCTGAAAAAAATGGTCGGATATGCAAATTTCATACTATTTACATTACATAACGACAAAATTGTCGGATTATTGCGAAAACCGTGTCCGTTTTGCGTATATCGGACTAAATTTCTCCTTTTTTTCCCTAAATTCGTTCAAAAACCCTCCATTCGCATCAGAATTGCACTCTATAGTAAAACTACACGATAAGGCTTTTTATGAACCCCGAACACACCAAACGTTCACTCCAGCATCTCAGTGAAAGGAAGGTCCCCGTCTTTTTATGGGGGCCTCCCGGGATCGGAAAATCCTCTATCGTCGCCCAGATCGCCAAAGAGAAGAAGATCGGCTTCATCGACCTGCGCCTCTCCCTGCTTGACCCGACCGACCTCCGCGGCATCCCCTTCTTCGACGCCAAGAACGAGAGCGCGATCTGGGCGCCCGCTTCGTTCCTGCCCGACGGCAGCGTAAGCGAGGGTATCCTCTTTCTGGACGAGCTCAACACCGCCGCGCCGATGGTCCAGGCTTCAGCCTACCAGCTTATCCTTGACAGGAAGATAGGCGAATACACCCTGCCGGACGGCTGGTCGATCATCGCGGCCGGAAACCGCGAGAGCGACAGAGGGGTGGTCTTCCGTATGGCCGCCCCCCTCTCCAACCGTTTCATCCACCTGGAGATGGAGAGCAGTGTCGAGGACTGGAAGAGCTGGGCTATCGACAGAGGGATCGACAGCACCATCATCGGTTTTATCGCCTACCGTCCGGATGCGCTCTTCACCTTCGACACCCAAAACGACAGCCGCTCCTTTGCCACCCCGCGAACATGGGAGTATGTCAACGAGGTGATCGCCTCGAACCCCGAAGAGGATCTGCTGATGCCCCTTGTCAGCGGTGCCATCGGCGAAGAGCTGGCAGCCGCATTCCTCGGCTTCAGAGTGGTCGCAAGCGATCTGCCTGACATCGACAGCATCCTCGCCGGCGAATGCAGCGACGTGCCGCATGACCCTTCCGCACTGCACATGTTAAGTACGGCACTGAGCATGCGGATCGACCAGGGCACCTCGACCAAAAAGCTCAACAACCTTGTCGGCTATACCCTGAAGATGCCCGGCGAGTTTGCGGTGATGGTCGTTCAGGACCTTCGCCAGCGCGACATCGAACTGGACCACGTGGACAACTGGACGCTCTGGATGAAAAACTTCAACCAGCTGCTGCGTTAGGAAAAAGATGAACGCCAACGACCGGCTCGTCAAGGCAAAAAGCCTCCTCAGCGTCAAGCACCCCTACTTCGGTATGCTCGCCTCCCGCCTGAAGCAGGAACCCAAAGAGGAGATCACTGCCTATGCCAGCAACGGCGTGCGCTTTCTCTACAACGAAGCCTTTATACAGCGGCGCAGCGATGATGAGCTGATGTTCATCCTCACCAACTGCGTCATGCACCATGTCCTTTCGCACCAGCAGCGCCGCCTTAACCGCAAAGGGAACCTCTGGCAGCTGGCCACCGACTTTGCCATCAACAACATACTCCACCAAAACGGTATGACGATTCCGCAGGGGGCGAACTTCAATGAGGAGTACGCAAAGATGTACGCCGAAGAGATCTACGAGCTGCTCAAAGAGGAATACTACGGCGGTGCAGACGCCTTTGACGATGAGGAGGCGTTCGGCACCGACGCCCCGCCCAAAGTCCAGCTCAATGACGGCGGCCAGGAAGAGGCCGACCAAAAAGCGTTCGCCTCGCTTGAGGGGATCGATGACGAGCTCGACCCGCAGACGGAGTCCAACTGGGAGTATGCCGCATCGACGGCCAACGAAGTCGCATCACGCAAAAGTGCCACCCCCTCCGGGTTTGAACGGCTGGGCAAAAAGGTCAAAGCCAGCGGGGTGGATTGGCGTTTTGAGCTCTACAACGCCATCAACCGCCACATGCGCAACAACTACGCCTTTATGCCGCCCAACAAAAAGCACCTCTACCGCGGTTTCGCCCTCCCTTCGCTTGCCAGCGACACCTTGAGCCTCTGTGTGGCCGTCGACTCGTCGGGTTCCATCGACGAGCATCTGCTCGGCGCCTTTGTCGAAGAGTTCAAGGTCATCATGACCAACTTCCCGGCGGTCAGGATCGAACTGCTGATCTGCGACGCACGCATCCATGCCCACTACACCTTCCGGGGCGGAGAGAAACTGGACTTCAAGATCAAAGGGGGCGGCGGAACGGACTACCGTCCGGTCTTTGACTACATCGATGCCAACCTGCCGATGAACACCATGCTGCTCTACTTTACCGACGGCGACGGCTGGTTTCCGAAACGCGCACCCGGCTATGATGTGCTCTGGGCACTTTCGCGGCCGGCCAAGGTCCCATTCGGACGCCCTTTGGTGATCTTTACGTAAAGCGTACACAATTGTAACCCCTGAACAGATGGTACCGCACCGTGGCATCTGCTCAGGGGTTACAAAACAACAAATTTAGGAGACAAAAATGTTAGTCACACAAAAAGCGCCAGACTTTACAGCAACGACTGTAATGGGAAACAACGAGATCAAAGAAGATTTCAACCTCTACGAGAACTTCGGTGAAAACGGAACGGTTCTTTTCTTCTATCCACTGGATTTTACATTTGTATGTCCTTCAGAG
>JBFFKK010000017.1:0-43307 GCA_041555445.1 Sulfurimonadaceae bacterium | reverse complement strand
GGGAAGCGACGAGCTCTTTCTCGGGTACCGTCAGTATTTTGAGTACCTCGATATCGAAAAGGCGGCTTCGCTCCAGCACAAGAACTGGCTTAAAAAGTATTTTCGCGCCAACTTCTCCATGAACAGGGAGTGGGAGTGGTATAAGCGGGTCTTTGACGAGCAGCTGCTCTTTCGGACCTCGGGCGAGAAGTTTACCGACCTGCAAAAAAACATCCTGATGCGTCAAAACATCAAAGACGGCGACGGTCTGCGTTTCCTGGCGCCATACCGCAGTGCGTTTGAGGCGAGCGGTCACAGCGATCCGAGTATCTGGTACAGCTATATCGACCTCAAGCTCTTCCAGGCCGAACACTTTTTGACCAAGCTTGACCGCGTTTCGATGGCCCACTCCATCGAATCACGAACGCCGTTTCTTGACCATAACCTGGCGGAGACGGTCTTCAGCATCGCACCGCAACTGCGCTACCGTGACGGCGTGACGAAGGCGCTGTTGAAAAAGGTGGCAGCGGACTATCTTCCCGACTCGGTGATCAGTCGAAAGAAGAAAGGGTTCTCCAACCCCTATATGGAGTGGCTGGCCGCTTCGGGCAAGATCGAACTGATCGAAGAGGTCAACGAACAGACCGGGCTTTTCAACCGGGAAATCTTACGAGAGTATATTGAGCGCGGCAAGCGCGGTCGTTTTAAACAGCATGTCTGGGGCCTCTATGTACTGTCGTATTGGATCAATCAACATCTTTTATAGCGGTCTGGGTTGTTTATATCGTACGCAATGTTTATAGCTTTTGAATGTTGCAAGTAGTTTAGAGGACAATTTAACATTGGTAAAATCATTGTTGTTGTACATTATTGAAATTTATGAATCAAGGAATACAATGAACTACGTTGTCAAACAGGTTGTTTTAGGCAGTATTATCGGGATGATGGGCTTCGGCTTTAGCGGTTGCGGAGGGACGTCTGTTGCCCCTGCACACCAGAAACAGGTCGGCGAACATGCAAAAATGTACACGCAGGTGGGGATGCATGCACAGGGCAGCGGGCTTTCGACGCTGAACTTTACGTTGGGAGCGCCGATACCGGTGAACAGCGTCATCTTCTACGAGGACATTAACTCCAAACAAGTCGCTTTCACCTACAATGACAAACGTTATTATCTAAGAAACAGTCCAAAACATTCAAAAACCAACATGGATCAGATGCTAGACCGTTATTTTGCCGCCAAGGAAGTGAACCTTTCCAAGTTTACGGCAAAAGAGCAGGCCGCTATCAAAGAGGGCAGAGTCGAAGTCGGGATGCGCAAAGAGGCGGTCGTTCTTGCGCAAGGGTATCCGCCGGTACACGCTACGCCAACTCTGGAACAAAACAGTTGGACGTACTGGAAGTTTCAACGCGGTTATGTGTCAGACAAGATTATTTATCACTTCACTGACAACAAAGTCTCCAGCATCGAAGATTAGAGATGCCTGCGGGCTCTCCGCAAAAACGCAACTTTTTTCTTAATCTTTTCCGACGACACCAAAGACAAGAGAGCTTTTTATAGCGACTCTGTTATTATTTTTAAAAATATCAGGAGATTGTAATGAGCGAAATTCAGATTTGGCATAACCCGCGCTGTTCGAAGTCGAGAGAGGCGATGAAGCTGTTGGAGGAGAACGGTGTGGAGGCTGATGTGGTGAAATACCTTGAGGCTGAACCGGATGAAGAGACTATCAAAGAGGTGCTCAAAAAGCTGGGTATTCATGCCAAGAAGCTGATGCGCACCAAAGAAGATAAATTTAAAGAGTTAAAGCTTGCCGATGTCGAAGATGAGGGGGTGCTGATCCGTGCGATGAGCCGTTTTCCGAAACTGATCGAACGTCCGATTGTCATCAAGGGTGATAAAGCTGTCATCGGTAGACCGCCTGAAAAGGTCATAGAGTTTTTAAACAGTTAAAATGGAGTTGAGAATTTATTCGAGTGTGGTGTATCTACACGTGAGCCTGACGCTAAGTCAAACTCAGTGTTAACGTAGTGAAGGGGAGCTTTGCTCGCCGAAACGTTCACGTTGTGATTAGAGGTTGTGCTCTTTTTTGTATTTCATCAAGATAGCGTACGCTTCGTCTTTTAGAAGAAGCTTCTCTTTTTTCAGTTTCTCCAGCTCAACGTCCGTCATTGTCCCTTTTTCACCGGCAACGATTTGATCGTCTAGAGCATTGTGCTTGTCAAAAATGTGTAGAAAGTGTGCGTTATCCGCCTCGTTTTCTTTCATGTGTGTGATGATGTCTCTGTATTCGTGTAACATATAGATATCCTTGGTTTTTTTAGTTGTTGAAATTATATCGCTTGCTTCGTTTGAGATTGATTAAGGTCTCAAATATATTATTTCAGGATCCTCGGTAACGTAATGCCCTCTTGACCGTGATATTTCCCTTTTTTGTCTTTATAGCTTGTTTCACAATCCTCATCCCCCTGGAGGAAAAGGACCTGGGCGATCCCTTCATTGGCATAGATCTTTGCCGGAAGCGGTGTTGTGTTCGAGATCTCAATGGTTATATGCCCTTCGAACTCCGGTTCGAACGGGGTGACATTGACGATGATCCCGCAGCGGGCGTACGTCGATTTGCCCAGACAGATGGCAAGAACGTCACGCGGAATTTTGAAGTACTCGACCGTGCGCGCCAGGGCAAATGAGTTTGGCGGAACAATACAGACATCCCCCTCAAAATCCACGACATTGGCGTCATCGAAGTGTTTCGGGTCAACCACGGTTGAGTTGAGATTGGTAAAGATTTTGAACTCATTGCTGACACGGATGTCATACCCGTATGAGCTCAATCCGTAAGAGACAACACCTTTGCCCACCTGATCTTCACAAAAAGGAGAGATCATTCCATTTTCAAGTGCCTGTTCGCGAATCCATGTATCAGCTTTTAAACCCAAGTTTATTCCTTTTTCGTCTGTGTAAATCCGTAAAAAACAGATCTTCTTTTAAAGTATACTGAGAAGCAAACATTACTTCTATTAATATGATTTGTGCTATTATATCGCAATAAATTTAAGAGCACTTGCGCCCCTTTAGAAGGGGGGCAAAGGTGTTTAGAAGCTATTTAGGAGCCTTTAACTATGGAAATGAAGCAAATTAACTCACTTATCACTAAGTTTGACGAAAGTGGTCTTTCAAAGATCAAGATCAATAAAGACGGATTTGAGATCGAGATGGAAAAAGCAACGGGTCTTGTTGCCGCACCGGTTCAAGCAGTAGCAGCGGCACCTGCTGTAGCAGCACCAGTGGCAGCAGCACCGGCAGCATCTGCGGCACCTGCAGCGGCAGTTAGTGGCGATACGATCGATTCTCCAATGGTAGGTACATTCTATGCAGCACCATCTCCAGACTCGGCTCCGTTTGTTAAAGTTGGTGATACCGTCAAAAAAGGTCAGGCGGTCGCTGTTCTTGAAGCGATGAAGATCATGAACGAACTTGAAGCGGAATTTGACTGTAAAATCGTTGAAATCCTTGTTGCTGACGGTCAGGCCGTTGAGTACGATATGCCACTGTTCGTCGTAGAGAAGATCTAAATATGGCTGAGATCAAACGTATCTTAGTTGCGAACCGCGGGGAGATCGCTCTTCGTGCTATCCGTACCATTAAAGAAATGGGTAAAGAGGCCGTTGCTGTCTACTCTAAAGGTGACGAAGGTTCTGAGTACCTGAAGCTTGCAGATGCATCGATCTGCATCGGTAAGGCGCCGAGCTCCGAGAGCTACCTCAATATTCCGGCGATCATTTCTGCTGCCGAGATCAGCAACTGTGATGCGATCTTCCCGGGATACGGGTTTTTGAGTGAGAACCAGACTTTTGTAGAGATCTGTACGCATCACGGCATTAAGTTCATCGGGCCGACTGTTGCCGTCATGGAGATGATGGCGGACAAGTCCAAAGCGAAAGATGTCATGATCAAAGCTGAAGTCCCTGTCGTACCGGGTTCTGACGGTGCGATTCACGACATTGCGGATGCTGCCGAGCGTGCCAAAGTGGTCGGTTATCCGGTCATTCTGAAAGCGGCACAAGGCGGCGGCGGACGCGGTATGCGCGTCGTTGAGAGAGAAGAAGATCTCAGAAATGCCTTTTTGGCAGCCGAGTCTGAAGCGATCACTGCATTCGGCGACGGTACCATCTATATGGAGAAGTTCATCGAAGCACCGCGTCACATCGAAGTGCAGGTGATGGCAGACAGCCACGGTAACGTTATCCATGTCGGAGAACGTGACTGTTCTATGCAGCGCCGTCACCAAAAATTGATCGAAGAGTCGCCGGCAAATGTGCTGACGCCTGACGTGCGTAAACGTCTTCACGCAGCAGCGGTCCGTGCTACGCAGTTCATCAAGTATGAAGGTGCAGGAACATTTGAGTTCCTTCTTGACAAAAACCTTGACTTCTACTTCATGGAGATGAACACGCGTCTTCAGGTCGAGCACACTGTCTCTGAAGAGGTGAGCGGACTTGACCTGATCGAGTGGATGATCCGTGTTGCCGAGGGCGAAGAGCTTCCGTCACAAGAGAGTATCAAATTCCACGGGCACTCTATAGAGTGTCGTATCTCTGCAGAAGACTCGGTGCGTTTCTTGCCGTCTCCGGGTACGATCAAAGAGTGGGTTGCACCGGGTGGTCTGGGTGTCCGTATCGATACACACGCCCATGCCGGTTACACCGTACCATCAACGTATGACTCTATGATCGGTAAGCTGATCGTCAAAGCAGACACACGCGAGCAAGCGGTCGCACGTATGCACCGCGCATTGAGTGAGTTTAAGATCGAGGGCATCCGTACGACGATCGAGTTCCACAAAAAGATGATGGCGAATCCCGACTTCATCAACAATAACTTCGATACGAAGTATCTTGAGAACTACAAGGGCTAAGGCTCCAGAGCAGCAAAGGACGTGCTCCTGCGTTGTGCAAGGGCTAGAGTTTAGCCTTTATCTTCCCCATTTTCCGGATTTAATCCGGGCTTCATAATTTTTTTTACGTTTGCTGTGTTGTTGATTGTCTGTAGAGAAGCAGATGAATGACGCCAAGACGGCGTGATCCATGAAAGTGTCAGTGATGAACTGGATTAGTTACGGGGCAGACGGATCACCTTGATGTCAGCATTGAGTCGCTGACGATCAAAATAGTCTTTTAGAATCGTCTCGCGCTTTTGCGCCATGATCGCATTGGATATTTGCGGTCGGATCGCTTCAAGATCAGGCGTACTGCTTGCCCCTTTTTCCTTGAGGTAAAAGCTCATAAAACCGCCTTCGGGTGAGGGAAGGACCGGGGTAAAACTGTTCAGCGGTGTTCTGCTCAGCAGCTCGGCTAGGCGGGGGTTCATCTCGGCCGTTTTGAACGTGTGCGCTTCGCTGGTCACATCCGGTGAATAGAACATCGGGTTGTCGATCTTCTCTTGAAGACGGTTTTTGTCCGGGCAGAGGTAGAGAAGGACATCAAACGAATCGGGCTTTTGAAACTCCTCTTGGTGGAGTCTGTAATACTCGTCGATCTCATCATCGTTGGGCTGCTCAAGGAGGGAAAAGGCGATGGCACTGTAGAGCTTCTGGTTCAGGATCTTCTCTTCGATCTTCTCTTTTAGCTTCGCCTCACTCAGCCCTTGTGAACTCTGAATGGCAGAGTAAAGTTCAATAACGCTCATGCGGTTCTGTTCGGCCATGCGCTGGATGTCATCGAAAACCTCCTGTTTGGAAGCCGTGATATGACGCTCTTTGATCTCTATCTCTTCGAGTTTTTTGCGCTCTAAAAGCTCGACTGCCTGCTCTTGGGGAATGTTGTGCTCTTCCATCGCTTCGGAAATGTCATAAAGGGTGATAGGCTGGTCTTTGACCATGATGGCGATACCGTTGACGGTCTCGGCATGAAGGGTGATAAAAAAGAGTAGGAGAAGTAGGTATTTCAAAAGGACTCACTTGGATTATATTGGGCGTATTTTACCTACTTTAATATAATGCTACAAGAGACTCTGCTTTTAAAGCGCACTTTTGTTAGAATTCAGATCAATTTTTTGTGATGTTTTGACATTACTGTAAAGGTCAACCATGGTTGTGACACGTTTTGCTCCGAGCCCGACAGGCTACCTACATATCGGAGGTCTTAGAACAGCACTCTTATCTTATCTTTGGGCACGTCGTAATGGCGGGCAATTTGTTTTGCGTATTGAAGACACGGACAAAAGCCGCAACTCAGAGGAGGCGGCCAAGGCGATCGTGGAAGCATTTAAATGGGTCGGTTTGGAACATGACGGTGAGATCACCTATCAATCGCAGCGCGATGCGATCTATGACAAATATGTGCAACAGCTGCTTGACGAAGGCAAGGCGTACCGCTGCTATATGACAAAAGAGGAGCTGACGGAACTGCGGGAGACGCAGATGGCCAACAAAGAGCGTACCCGTTATGACGGACGCTACCGTGATTTTGAGGGGACGCCGCCGAAGGGGGTCGAACCGGTCATCCGCATTAAAGCACCGCAGACCGGCGAGATCGTCATCGACGACGGTATCAAGGGGCGTGTCAGTTTTCAGGCAGAGGACATTCTGGATGACTTTATTATCGCGCGTGCCGACGGTTCGCCTACCTATAACTTCGTTGTCGCGATCGATGATGCATTGATGGGGATCAATGAGGTGATCCGCGGGGATGACCACCTCTCAAACACACCAAAACAGATGGTCGTCTATAAGGCGCTCGGGTTTACACTGCCAAAGTTCTACCATGTACCGATGATCCACAACGCCAGCGGCAAAAAACTGTCGAAACGTGATGGTGCCACCGATGTGATGGCCTATAAAGAGATGGGCTACCTGCCCCAAGCGCTGTTGAACTTTCTGGTCCGTCTGGGATGGAGCTACGGCGATCAGGAGATCTTCAGCATGGCAGAGATGCTGGAGCTGTTTGACCCCTCGAACATCAACAAGTCGGCTTCGATCTACAACGTGGAGAAACTGGACTGGCTTAATGCCCACTACATCAAGAACAGTGCCAATACGGATCTGGCGACACTGCTGCATGATTACGGCGTGGATATTCACGGCCATGACAAGAAAGAGATCCTGCTCGACGCGCTCAAAGAGCGTGCCAAAAACATGAAAGAGCTGGCCGAGATGATCCCGGGTATCATCGAAGCACCGGCCTCTTATGATGAAAAAGCGGTCAAGAAAGCATTCAAAAGCGACGCGGTTCCTGTTTTGGAAGCCTTTGTCACAAAACTTGAGGGTGCATCAGAGCTTCACCTGCCGTCAGACTATCATCAGCAGATGGAAGAGCTTGTCGGGGAGATGGAGATCGGTTTCGGAAAGATCGGTATGCCGCTGCGCGTTGCCCTTTTGGGTGCGATGGGCGGTCCGGGTATGGACAGTGTCATGGCGATCATCGGCAAAGATGAGACGATAGCACGCATCAAAAAAGCGGTAGAGACGCTTTCATAAACAAGAGGAAAAAAAGATGAGCATCAGAGAAGGATCGTTCGCACAGGAGGCATTGGACTACCACGAGGGAGACCGTCCGGGCAAGATCGCGACGGAAGTAACCAAGTCGTTCCATTCGCAAAAAGATTTGAGTCTTGCCTATACGCCGGGCGTTGCCGTACCTTGTCTGCACATCGAAGAGGACCCCGAAACAGCCTACCGTTACACCGCTAAAGCCAACCTGATCGGCGTTATCTCGAACGGTACGGCAGTGCTCGGTCTCGGGGACATCGGTCCGCTGGCGTCAAAGCCGGTCATGGAAGGCAAAGCGATCCTTTTCAAAAAGTTCAGTGATCTTGATGCGTATGACATTGAAGTCGACACCAAGGACATTACCCGTTTTTGCAATGTCGTAGAAGCGATCGCGCCGACGTTTGGCGGGATCAACCTTGAGGACATCAAAGCACCGGAGTGTTTCGAGATCGAAAAACGACTGGTCGAAGCGCTTGACATCCCCGTGATGCATGATGACCAACACGGTACTGCGGTGATCTCTGCGGCGGCGATCATGAATGCGTGCCGTATCACGGAACGCAAGATCTCCGATATCCGTGTGGTGATCGTGGGTGCCGGTGCCGCGGCTATCTCCTGTGGCCGTCTCTACCGTCACATGGGGGTCAAAACGATTGTCATGATCGACTCCAAAGGGGTGATCCATAACGGCCGCGATGATCTGAACGAGTACAAGCAGGAGTTCTCGCTTCAGGTAGAGACGAGCCAGGAGGAGGCATTCACGGGTGCCGACGTTGTCGTCGGGCTTTCGCGACCGGGTACCTTCGGCGCAGAAGAGATTAAACGTATGCGCAAAGATCCTATTGTTTTTACGCTTGCCAACCCGACCCCCGAGATGTTCCCCGACGAGGTGGCTGAAGTGCGCCCGGATGCGATCATCGCTACCGGAAGAAGTGACTTCCCCAACCAGGTCAACAACGTTCTCGGTTTCCCGTTTATCTTTCGAGGGGCCATCGATGTACGCGCCAAAAAGATCAATATGGAGATGAAGGTGGCGGCTTCGGAAGCCCTCGCCAATCTTGCACGCCAAGAGGTGCCGGCATATATCAACGACCTGTACGGCACAAAGATAACATTCGGGCGTGAATACCTGATCCCCAAGCCTTTTGACAGACGCCTTATTGTTGAAGTCTCTTCGGCCGTTGCCGCTGCGGCACTTCACAGCGGATCCAGTACGCAAAGCGATTTCGATATCAATGCCTACAAAAAAGAGCTGCAAAAGCGTGTCTGCGTGGATTGCGACGATTAAAATAATCTGATCCTGCATCTGTGTCTGCCTCAAGCAAAATGCAGAGAGGGTCATATCGACTGCGGGGCGCTTCTCCCTTGACTTTTCTCTTCCATCGGATTTGATCCTATCCTCTTCCAATCTTAAGCAATCATCAAAATATTTTTAAGTCTCAAACGGACATTCCTGAAAAGCTTCGTGGAGAGGGGGGATGCAGAGAATCGAGATATAACTAAAGCTTAATCAAAACCGAAAATTATTTATGTTAGTATAGAAAATCGGATGTTATCTTACAAAGGGAATATAAATGAAAAAGTTAATATTGGGTTTATCCTTGGTCGCAACGTTCTTGACCAGCAGTGCGTTTGCAGAAAACTTGAAGGGTAAAACAATTTTTGAAAAGAAGGGGTGTGCAATGTGCCATAAACCGGACCTTGACAACATCGGGCCTTCTCTCAAGACAATAGCTGCCAGCTATGCAGGTAAAGAGAGCACAATGGTGCCATACCTCCAGGGACAAGGCACCGCGATTATTGATCCGGCGCGCGTTTCCGTGATGAACCCGCAACTTGTCAAAATACGTACACTGTTGGAAGAGGACATGCGCGCCTTGGCTGAGTACATTACCGCCGCTTCCGACCGTCCGCTATAAGATAAAAGAGGGGTACACCCCTCAAAATGTAACGACCAACGAGATAAAATAATTAAGGGAAACAATTGAAAAACAGATATATGAGTGCTATCGGAAGATGGGCAGGGTTACTGCTATTGTCTTCAAACCTCTTTGCAGTGGCAACAGTTGAGACAAATGCAGCTGCGGAGACAAATGCATCTGCAGCAAAAGAGGTCGTAATGACTGAGGATGAAAAGTTTTTCGGAACAGCGCTGCGTGCTCCGAAAAAAGTGGTGCACCCCCCGTACGAATGGGGTGACTGTACCGTTTGTCATACGGACCCAAAAGGGGGTGTCGAACTGGTGATGGACCCGCCTGAACTCTGTGCCATGTGTCATGGCGATAAGGGCGATAAAAAGTTCGTTCACGGACCGGTAGCGGCCGGTGCGTGTACCGCGTGTCATAATCCGCATGAATCGGACAATGCCAGATTGCTGGTCGCTTCAAGTATCAACGAGCTCTGTACCTCATGCCACCAGGCTAAAGCGGAGTTCCTGAAAAAGACGAGTAACATCCACCCTCCGGTTAAAGACCAATGTACGAACTGCCATGATCCGCATACAGAAGATCACCAGTACCAGCTCAAAGCGGACGGCAAGAAAGATCTCTGTGTTATGTGTCATACCGACAAAGAGGTATGGACCAGTACGGTCACGTCAAAGCACGGGGCACTGGATCGTCCGCGTAAATGTCTTGAGTGCCATGACCCTCACGGTTCCGAAAATCCGAAGTTCCTGGTCAAAGACACGTCAAAAGATCTCTGCCTGAGCTGTCACAACCAGCGTTTGACAACAGACGAAGAGGGGTATAAACTTGCCAATATGGCGAAGCATCTGGAGCAAAACCCGGATTGGCATGGTCCGATTCTCTGGGGTGACTGTGCCGCCTGTCATAATCCGCACGGATCCAACAACCTGAGAATGCTTAACAAACCGTTCCCGAGAAATTTCTATGAGAAATTTGATGAAAAGAACTATATCTGTTTCGAATGTCATGAACCTGAAAAGATCAAGGATGAAAAGACGCTGACGGCCACCAACTTCAGAAATGGCGACAAAAACATGCACTTTGTCCATGTTGATAGAGAGAAAGGGCGTACGTGTCGTGCCTGTCACGATTTCCATGGTACAAAAGAGTACCCGCATCACCTTCGCAAAAAGACGCAGTTCGGTAAGATCAACTTCCCGATCCGTTATATCGAGACACCGAATGGCGGTTCGTGTGCACCGGCGTGTCATGCCCGTCGTCATTACGATCGTGTGACGCCGAAAGTAAACCTTAAATAACGTGTATACGAAACTTCTGAAATCGGTCTTTATCGGCTGCCTTTTTGCGGTAAGCTTCAAGGCGGCAGAGCCTTTGGCTCCGGTAGAACTCTTGGCACCTGCCGACTACCTCCGTTATGACGGGGAGCTGGTCACCATCGTTGTAAAGGCATCTGCCGATGATATCGATACGGTAGTGATCGAAGTGGATAACAACAGCTCTTACGAGTTGAAAGCCGATCCGAAAAAAGAGACCTATTGCAAGACCGTAACGATTGAAAAGGGTGCAAACATCATTACGGTGACCAACTATCTTAAGGGTCTCAAGGTTCAGCAGTCCCAACGTCATATCTTCTTTTTGCCTGAACTTTATGAAGGGTTTGATGACGATCCTGAAGAGTACGAAGAAGGTTTTTTCCATGTCGAGAAGAAGGAGAAAGTCTGTGCTTCATGCCATAATATGACATCCAACATTCCCACCGGAGACAAGGTCTTTGACGATGTATCACAGACGACATGCTACACGTGCCACAAAAGTATCGTGTCAAAGCGCAACAGCCATGCGCCGGCCATAAACTGGCGCTGTACAGATTGCCATGACGGCAAACTCGGCGCCTATGATACGCCATCCGAAGATATATCAAAATATATGGTACGCGACCCTGTTAATAAAATGTGCGAACAGTGTCATGAGAAGGCAAAGCAGTGGGATAATAATCGTTATGTCCATGGACCCGTCAATGACGGACGATGCGAACGCTGCCACAATCCGCACGGTTCCGACAATGCGTTTTTCCTGCGTAAACCGATCTGGAAGCTCTGTACGACCTGTCACGCCGAAAAGGCGTCAGGGAAACATGTTATCAGCAGTTTTGTTTTTGGTTCGACACACCCGACACAAGGAAAGCCGGACCCGTCAAGACCGGGACGCGAACTTGTCTGCAGCGGTTGTCATAATCCGCATGGTTCCAGCGGTGTCAGTCTGCTGAGAATGAAAGGCAGTGTCGCTTTCAATGTCTGCCAGCGGTGTCATGACAAAAGATAGCTTGTAAAACGTAGCATCTTTTAAACGCCTTCGTTCCAGTAAGAAAAAGCTCTCTCGGCCGTCCTCTCCGAGATGGCGGTTACATCTAATCCGCCTTAAAGACAACAACCCTGTTTCGTCCCTCTTCTTTTGCACGATAGAGGGCTTCATCGGTTTCAGCAAAGACGGCCTGGTAATTGGTGTGGGTGAGACGCAGGTTGTTCAGACCGATGCTGGTCGTGACATCAATGGTATGGGACTCAAATACAACCGGTTCTGCCGCAATGAGCTTAAGAATGTTGTCGGCGATTGTCTGGGCTGATCGCAGGGTCGTTTCGGGCAGGATGATCACCAGCTCTTCACCGCCGTAGCGTCCGACAAAGTCTGTTTCGCGTACACAGCTTCGGATACGCTGGCTGATTTGACGCAGTACTTCGTCACCTGCCATATGGCCATAGGTGTCGTTGATACGTTTAAAGTGATCAAGATCGATCAACATGATCGAAATATCATGCATGTAGCGTCTTGCGCGTTTATATTCCATCTCCAGCATCTCTTCGAGATAGCCGCGGTTCCACAGACCGGTCAGGGCATCGGTTTTGCTCAGCAGCTCTATCTCATGCGTACGCTCTTTGACCAGACGTTCCAGGCGCTCTTTCTCACTGCGCGAGCGCTCCAGTGCAAAGTAGTAGATCGATCTGGCAATAAAGAGGGCAATAATAAGCGCAATGACACTGGTGATCAAGGCTGTCTCTAAGAGCTGGCGTCTGTTGGCTTCATAGGGGGCTGCATCGATCAATATGATCAATTTGCTATTCGCATTCCCATTTAGTTGGCCGATATCGGTGACGGTTCTATAGACTTGGCGTCCCGCGTGATCGATCAGTTCCAGAGGGAGCAGTTTGTCGACCTTCAAGGTTTTTCCTATCAGTTTTTTATTGCTGCTCATCAGGATCTTTTTGTCGGCATCGATCTGTGATACTTCGAGGATATTGGCTGCCGACTGCACATAAGCACGCAGAAAATTGTGCATATCGGTCTCTTCAAAAACGGCAAGGCTGTTTTCTATGGAACCTTCGATCGATTTAAGAAGGTTTAAAATATCGACTTTTCGGCGTGTCAGTGCGAAATCAGTATCGGGACCTGTTATAACTGCATATTCCGAGACGTCGACCGCCAGATCAATGATGCCGATCAATCTTTTGTTGCGATAGATCGGATAATAGATGGCCATGACCTTTACATAGTCCCGTACCTCGAAGAAAAACGTTTTAAGCTTTCGTTTTCGCTGGAGGATCTCCTTGAAACTTTCAGCACTGTGCAGCTTGCCGATCTCTTCATTGAACATTGAATTCCTGATAATACCGTTGGGTTCCAAGTAACGAAATTCAAAGATCTCAAGCCCAAATGAGACATCGTTGACAAGTTTCTGAAGGTTCATCGTCGACTTGATGTCGTGGAAACGCTGCATCGCTGATGAAATCGAACTTCCGACATGCTCGGTGTCGCTTTTCATCTGAGTGAGCAGGAGATCTTTCTGTTCGTCATAGTTGTAAAAAGCGAGGTAGGAGATACTCAATACGAGCATAAGTAACAGGGCAGGGACATTGTGTTTTTTAAGATAACCGAAGATCGTTGTACTCATTTCGTATCCTTAATCATTCGGATTCGCTTGACCGTACTTGACATAAGTTTTTTGAAGGTCATGATAGGCGCGGTTCCAGCGTTTTGTATGACAGCTTGTGCACATCTTCTTCAAGCGCTCCGGATGGTCCAGTCCGGCAAGAAAACCTTTATTCCCCTGACCGCTTTTTACCTGGGCGACATGAACATTGCCGGGGCCGTGGCATCCTTCGCACTGGACGTTGGCGAGGCGAGGCGTACTTTTCATATTGACAAACCCGGTCTTCACGCCGTACCCGGTCGTGTGGCAGGTCAGACAGCGGGGATTTTTATCATGACCGCTTTTGACAAGATTTTCCATTGCATGGTCGTGTGCATCGTTTTTGCGACCGATAAAAAACTCACGGTGGCAGAGACGACATTTCGAGTTGTCAAGATAGCGGTACTTGCCGGAGGCCATTGCCTTGTCATAGGCTTCTTTACCCATAGCCCTTTGTAACGGGACCTCAGGTATCGGCGATGCCATCTCCTCTTGAATGCGGGACTCTTTTGCAGCCAAAGATGCGGTGAATGTCAGACATATCGCCACTGCAAAAAGAGTAGAAAAGGTTTGTACAATGCTTCGTTTTTTGCCCACTTACGCCCCGTTTAGAATTACATAGATTCTATTGATCTATTACATTAAATATTTCTTATAAATATCAATTACTCTATTATTCCATGATTGAACTTATAATAATATTTAATAGGATTCAGCAGATACTAAACAGAGCCATATGCTTCTAAGCCGGCTCTGTGTAGCGGGTGTTGTTACTTTTTTTGCGGAGTTTTTGGAGGAAAGTCACCAAACAGTTTGTCCAGTACTTTTTGTATATAGGCGCTTTTGGCCTCTTGTGTCGGCAGACTGGCGAGTTCATCCTGGGCTACCCCCTGCCAGACAACGGCGTTTTGCTTGACATCCAGAAGCTCGACGACCAATCTTCCCTCTTCATAATCATAGGTACGGGTCGTGGCAACGGTTCTTCTGTCGTCATACCGATAGGGATCTGCATAGACACCCGGCATAACGGGCACCGGATAGGCTCTGCGGTTATAGTACTCGATGCGCGGATGCAGATCCATTGTCTCGTAGTTCGTCTCGATCTCACTTTTTTTGGTAATATCGAGGTGGAAGATTAGATAGAAGTCGGCGTCAGCTTTATCGACAGCGACATAGCCCTTCTTTTCGAAATACGCCGTCAGCATCTTGCTGAATCGGCTGCGGGAGAAATCTTTGTCATCATTCTTCTTGGTATACATGACATTGAACTTTGAGAGCGCGGTGAAATCATATTCCGGATCACTGTCGATCTCCACCTGAAGTGTTGAGCATCCACTCATGAAAAAAGCTGCAACGATTGCAACAAGCCACTGTTTCATAACGACTCCTTGATTTGTCAATTGACGGGTTTGATCTGCATCAATTTATTACGGTTAAACGATGCAACAACAATAACGACGGCAACTACGGTCACGGCATAATAGACCCATACCGGAACGGGAACAGGGTCACCGGCAGCATAGGAGTGCAGACCGGAGAGATAGTAGTTGACACCAAAATAGGTCATTATAACAGAACTGTAGGCAACAACCGAAACGGCGTTGAAGACAAAGTTGGAACGCAGCATCGGTATAAAACGCATGTGGATGACAAAGGCGTAGACCAAGATGGTTACCAGTGCCCAGGTCTCTTTCGGATCCCAGCCCCAGTAGCGTCCCCATGATTCGTTTGCCCAGACACCGCCCAGGAAGTTACCTACCGTCAACAGTGAGAGGCCGACGATCATCGACATCTCGCTGATACGCGTCGATTCGAGGATATTCACACTGATACGTTCGCGTTTTGCTTCATTGTTTAGCATCATGTAGAAGATCAATGAGACAAAGCCGAGGAGCGTGCTTAACCCCAGGAAACCGTAACTAGCGGTAATGATGGAGACGTGGATGGTCAACCAGTAGGACTTGAGCACCGGGACCATCGTGGTAATCTGCGGGTCCAGCCAGCTCAGGTGCGCGACAAAGAGGGCGATCCCCGAAAAGATACCGGTCGTCGCCAATGCCAGTTCGGAACTCCGTGCAAAAAGGATACCGGCAAGAATGATCGTCCAGGAGATATAGAGCATCGCCTCATACCCGTTGCTCCACGGGGCATGCCCGGCAATATACCATCGCAGACCAAGGCTCAGGGTATGTGCAATAAAACCGGCTACGAAGACAGCCAGAACAATGCGCATAGCTATCTTCAAATTCAGTGTCGGCTTGGCAAGACGGGCAAAGATCAGTACCAGCAATACAAATCCGGCTATCAGATAGATCGGGAAAAGGCGTTCAAAGATATTCAGTTTATTGTAGAGAAGTTCTGCTTTGATCAGGGTAGCATCGGGAATGATGGCTGAACCGTATCTGTTTTGATACGCTTTAATGGCATCGATAGCGCTGTTGGCTTCGTCCCAATCTCCTTGGGTAAGGCCCTTGCTGAACCCTGCAGCATTCTCTTTCAGCAGGGCGTACACCTCTTGTTTGGCCATTTGAGGGAAATTGTTCATGGCATGGTCCGGATAGTACCATTTGTTATTAGCGTCGCCTTCGAGCGGGAACACCGTCATAAAACGGCCGGAATAGACCATATAGGCAATATTGATCCGCTCGTCCACTTTGATAAGGTCTTTTTCGTACTTCCCTCTTTCAGCGGCACGTTTGCGAAGCGCCTCTTCGGCTATATTGCCAAGCTTGTACTGTCCGAACTTGTCAAAAGCGGCTGCATAGGCAAAGCTTTTTTGCGTCTCTTTGATCCCGAGCATCTCTTTGACTTTCGGATGGGAGACCTTGATCATTTCGATATGCTTCCAGGCATCAGGTTTGGTTGCCATCCCCAAGATGATCTGGTTATGGTTCAGACCCAGCAGACTGTTTTTGCCGGAGATCTTGTTGAGCAGGTCGATGGCAAGCGTATCGAGCGGCTTGACCCGACCGTCACGTCCCTGCACGAGCATGGTCGCAAAGTGGTCGGCATGCGCGCGGTCGATTTTTTTGACATCATCAAGAAGCGCTTCCATACTGACCGGTGCCGCTTGCTGGTGTGAAGATGCCGAGAGAGGTTGCGTATGCAACAGTGCTGCAAGCAGTACCGCAAGCAGCAGCGCATTGGCACGGTATTCATACTTGGTTCGCGCCAGCTTTCCAAAACGGCTGTTCGGGTTCAGCAGGTTGAAAAACATGCCGATCGCAAGCAGAATGTAGCCTAGATAGGTCGGCCATTTTCCCGGATCGTGGTTGACAGAAAGGATCGTCCCCTGCTCATCCTTGTCGTATGAGGATTGGAAAAAGAGGTAGCCGCCGTAGTCAAGTACATGGTTCATATAGATCCTGTGCTCCTCTTCTACACCCTTCTCTTTATCCACCAGGGTCACATGGCTCTCGTACGATGACGGGCTCATGGAACCGGGATATTTAACCAGGACAAAGTCACGAAGATAGAGAGAGAAGGGCAGTTTTATTATCTTGGCCCCCCACTCGAGCGACAGCTCCATATCGCCCAAGTCCAAGGTCTCTGTAAAGCCTTTGTAGCGTTTGCCTTTACCCATGAGGGTCACTTCATGATGTTTGCCGTCGTACGCCACATCGACGATCAATGCCGAGAGGGCCTCGCCCATCTTCATCTGCATCTTCATCGATGCCTTGTAGGCCTCTTCGCTGACGACCGTGAGCGAACCTTTGGAAAAGACTGACTTTGTGACAAGCTGGACACCATTGATGTTATACATGCGTCTCGCATCAAATTCATACTCCGTGTTGGCATTGTAGACGCCCTGGGAGCGGTCGATCATCTTCATCCATGATATCGGGACATTAGAGACAAAACGGATCGTCTCCTTATCACTGAAAAGGCGGATGTAGGGCTTATTGACAGCCGGCTCTTTGTCAAAATAGACAGCCAGCGGCCCGACGTCGACAGACTCCCCGCTGCTGAGGAAATATTTTTCAGGCCCTTGCGGTGTCGGGATCACAAAGACGACGATCGGCTTTCCTGCCGGGTCTTCCACGGCAGTCTTTACCGCTTTGGTGATGAAGTCTTTATAGGTAACGACGACCTCTTTGCCCTCTATATTCAGGTCCTTTTGAAACTCTCTGCCACCGAGTTCCGATATGTAGACGATCTCTTCGTCATAATAGGTTTTGTCCTTCATTTTTGCCGTGATCTGCAAAAAAGCATCGGACGACAACATACGGTGCTCGGTGTTCCCTTCGCGGATGTGCATAACGCCTTCATAACCGTAATAGCGGGTAATCCCCGAACCGATTAGAATGACCAGAAACCCGACATGGAAGATAAACGCCGGCCACTTCTTTCTCTTATACATTTTGTATCGGACAATGTTGCCTATGATACTGAGACCAAGAAGCAGCTGCACCGCTTCAAACCATCGTGAACTGTAAACCAGTGCCCAGGAGGTGTTAACCCCGTAATCGTTTTCAATAAATGTTGCCACACCGCTTGCGGTGGCAAATACCAGTAGAAGAAGCACCATCAGCTTCATCGAGATCAAAAATGACCAGATCTTTTTAACAATCATCATAGAGAAGTTTCCTTTTTAGTCACACAACATAACCCTGCCTGCAGCCCAAAAAAAGGGTCTGCCGTCTTGGCTATGTTGTCTGGTGAAGCCTTTATGGCCTTCGTCAACGCTATCGATACATAGCTTTGACGAAGCTCACAACACCTCTGTGCCCGCATGCTATCTGGCGGTCATTTCGATATAGGCAAAGATTATATCTACCTATTGCAAATACGCGTGAGGCATACGCTTTATTTCAACCTTATTGCCGTTGTCATGACCCGCTGGAAAAAAGATCGACCGATACAAAGTCCTTACGCGTCATCCGATGTTTTTGCAGATACATTTGCAAAGCAATATGGATAAAATATTCATCGGTACCGGTGTGGTTCTGATAGCCGGCAGCGGCTATTACCTGAGCCGTATCGCTTAACTGCATGCCCAAGAAAGCAGTGGCGTCGGCGCCGATGAATTTTTCCGTGCCAGCCGCATAGGTCTGCACCCCGTTTTCAAGCGGGTATTTTAAAACGGCATCGGTCTGATAAGTGGTATAACCGACACTGCCTCTCGCGTCAAAAAGGAGGTTGCCTGAAAACCGTTCGGTCATATCCAGCATCACACCGCCGTTGTAGTACGACTGTGGACTGAAATACCCGCCATGTCCGAAGGTGAAGTGGTCGCTGTTAAAGGTATAGTCATCATAAACAAAGAGCAGGCCCACGTCAAGATTGTCTACATGAGGGATCTGCATCGCTTTTACGACGCGCAATGTCGCAGTAAGTTCGCTGTTTTCGAGCGTGTTTTCTCCTTTGATCACCGGATAATACCCCAGGTCCATAGCGATCTTGTACCGGTCGCCGAAAGAGAGGCCGCCCTCTAGGCCCTGTTTCACAACACGGCCCCAGACCTGCTCAGTGTATGGGTCCTGATTTCCGACTGACGAGAGCAGGGAGTCCGTAACCGCACTCTGAATGATGCGCCCGTATGTCTTCCACAGATCATAATAGCTTTCAACCATGATGGCAAAGAGGGGTGCGACCGCAATCCCGTTGCCAACATTCGGTGTCATGCCGAGCAAGCCCGATACCGCGAAGTTTTCATGTTCATAGCGGTAACCAAGGTTAAGGGCTTCACCGCCTTCGCTGTCCGAGGGCGTATTTACCGCGACGGCACCGTCACTTCCGTACAAGGTATAGTTTTCGGTTTTCAGACGGCCGGATCTCAGTTGTACCATATCCAGCCCCAGGGTATAGTGACTGCGACCCGAACCGACGCCGAGGGCAAATGACATTTTGGACGTATCCAGCTTGTCAACTCCTTCGGTACCTTTTCTGTTTCGTATAGAATAACCCGCATGCTGATGCAGCAGCAGTTCACTCTCTTCGGTTTTTTGTGGTTCCGAAACGGCCTTCTTGCCGTAGTTCTGATATGCTCTGCGCGCCGCTTTTTCATCCTCTTTTGTTCTGGCTTTTGGCGCTGCCTCTTCGACAACCTCTGCCTCCTGCACAATCAAAGGAGCCACCTCTTCAACCTGCGATGCCGCGGCGGTGACAATGCTCTGCTCATCGTCAACCTCTTCAGGCATCGCACTTTTTGTGAGCGCAGCTGCTGATGTTCGGGCCGGCTCTTCTTTGGGAACGGTAACGACGGGTACCGTAACCGGTTCGACAGCTGCTATGACCGCAGGTACCACTTCATGTTCTTCCTCTTCAAAGAGAGGTGCCGGAACGGTTTGCGCTTCGGGCTTCTTTTCATTAGCCACTGTTTTATGCTCAACGGCGATATTTTTTTCTTTTTCATTGTCACTGGAAACAGTCCCATCCCCTACGATCGGATCGGCAGCGATGAGAGACACGTTATGCACGTCCTCGGCCATCGCCACTGATGATGCCTGCACGACTTCCGGTTCCGCAACAATAGGCATTGCTGCGACGACTGTTTCGGTTATCGGTACACCCGCCGTCACCTCTTCGGATGCAACGTCAGCTTCCGTTGGGAATGTTACTGTCAATTCGGGTGGGCCGTCAACCTTACCGGCATCTTCAACGGCGCTTGATTCAGCTGTAACGGCTCTCTTCTCGGCTGTCGGTTCGACAACGGCTGCAGCACTTCTTTCAGCCGTCGGTGCGACAGCGACAAAGAGCTCTTCTTCCTCTATCCGTACTTTGCTTTCGCTGTTTTGAACGGCAGCAGTTTCCGGAATAACAGCCGTTGGGGCAGGGTCCTTTTCAACACCGCTCGGCTCCTCTTTTATAACAGCCCCTTCAATGTGTTCGGCCTCATCCATCTTGGCATCGACTGCGGTGGCAAAATCGGTTTTTGTACCTGTTTCACGTCGCGGTTCGGGAGAGGATACCTCGGTGTTAGGTTCACTGCCGATCGCTTTCGACACCCCTTTTACAGGAAGGGCCGGTTCGGCCTTCTCGTCATTGTCAATGCCTTTTTTGACTTCGACAGGCAGCACGTTTTGAACTGTCGGCTCGGCCGCCTCGTCAACGGCAGACTCTTCTCGTTCTGGTGCAGGCTCTTGCCGTATGACAACAGCATCTGCAGGCGGTGTTTCAACCGTTCTTACGGTCTCGTGCATCTTGACATCAGCTGCGGGGGTCAAGTCGGTTTCTGCATCTGTTTTACGTCGTGGTTCGCGAGAGGAAACCCCGGTGTTAGGTTCACTGCCGATCGCTTTCGACACCCCTTTTACAGGAAGGGCCGGTTCGGCCTTCTCATTACTCTCCATAACCGGTTTGACTTTGGCAGGCACTACTTTTTGAACGGTCGGCTCGGCCACGTTGTCAACGGCAGACTCTGCTCGCTTAGCTGCAGGTTCTTCGCTCTTCTGCGTTGTGGCCGCTTTGCGTATGACAGCAGCAGTTGCAGGCGCTGTTTCAACCGTTTTTACGGTCGCTTGCTCTTTTGCCGCATCGGGTTCCTGCTTAGGGGCAGCGCTCTTGTCACCGTCAGCAACAGCGGCACTGTAGAGCAGATACGTGATGGATATCACAGCAAACAAAACAACCGACTGTACAACGCGTTTAAACAAAACTTTCCTTCTCAGTCGACAGCAAAGTAGTGTGCTGTCGACGGTATAATGACTTTGACTTTATAGTAATTTTTATCTCTTCTGTCTCTGCAGAATGCTCTTTTGGGTACCGTGAATCGACTACATCTAAAGCTTTTCCTGCTTCTCGGAGATCACCCTGACGTTGTCGATCATCCACCTGCGGTTATGCAAAAAAAGACGGTACTCCGTCTCATAGGTGATCCGTGTTTCGGGCCATGCCATCTTCTCGTTTTTAGCATCATAGTAGCGATAGGTCCAAACCTCGTTGGTCGTTACCCGGGCATGTTTTTGATCGGCCTCGATCTTTTTAAAGTCCAGCGATTCGATCCTGGCCTGCATATAGAGGTTGTTCTCTTGCCAGGACATGATCCAGACATAGATCTTGGTGACAACCTCCTCTTTGGCATAGGGGTAAAGTGTGTGGACTTTCCCCGTCTTCACCGCCTCAAGCACCCCGAGATTGTACTGCGTGATGGTCTTCTGGATCGCGGCATCCGACGCCCCTGCATAGAGAGGAAGGAAGGATAGAAAAAGAGACAAGACCACTTTTCGCAATACGCCGACGCGCAGTCTTTTACCACCCGTCATAGTTGGTACCGTCGTTGGTATCATGGCAGCCGCCCTGACCGCATGAAGCTGTGTCCAGAGAGAAGACATTCAACTTCTGATTATTGTTGCTTCCGCCGGTGTAGGAGCTGGCGGTCTCCTGTCTGAACCGGTCCATCTTCAGTGTATTGCCAAGATAGTTGTAGGGTTCCGGCATCGTGGCGTAGCCAAGCAGTCTGGAGACCTTGGAGCCGTGCGGTACGGCAACGTGGCACTCTACACAGGCCGCTGTACTCATCCCGTTTCGGGTGGTACTGTGCACGGTGATGGTACCGTCGCCCGGTTCGTAAATATGGCAGTTCAGACAGAAGATCCCTTTTGGATTTGAGGTCGCAGTCGTTGCCTGTCCGTCATCCATCTGGAACAGCACGCCGGTACTGTCGGCAGGCCAGTTTGTCGCCGCGCCTTTGAGCATAAAGTTATTGCTTGAGCCGTGCGGCCCTTTAGGGTCCGTTGTGTTTTCATTGTTGGCCCCGTGGCAATCCGAACAGTACATCGTCTGGTTACCCGGACTTCCCGACCATGGGGCTTGCAATGCAGCAGCTGTCAAAGGCGGGGCATAACGTCCGTCCAGGGTCGGGTCGTTCCCGGCGTTTCCGCCCAAGATGTCCATATCATTCGTTGTCATTACAACCGGGTGGGCCGAACGGTTTTTAGGGTTAAACTCAAACGCCTGGTCCGTCGCGTTGATAGGCTCATTGGAGAGAGGGTACCCGCTAACCCCTTCCGGAGCCGTTCCCAGCCCCCAGTACGAGTGGCACTTCATGCAGATCTGATACTCTTGTGTTGCCGATTCGAGCGTCGTAAAACCTGTCGGCTGTGTCCATGTATTGACCCATGCCGGTTCAACCCCCGACGCCCCGTTCAAGGCATTGGAGATGTTGTTTGTCGTTGTCGATGTTGTTGTCGGGTACCATTGGTCCGCCGGAGTGTGCGTGCCTGGGGTCGCTTTGTGCTGATTATGACAGTCCATGCACTCGGCGTGCTTGGCGTCACCCCACTCAACGCCCTTACCCGGGTCAGGCAGACTTGTACCGTAAATCGCATCCAGATTGGTATGTACGCCATCGATCGTTGTTACCGGGTGGGCAAAGACCTTTGTCACCTGAGATTCGATGTCGTTTCTTGTGCCGGTCGAGTTTCCTGTACCGTGGCACGGTGCCGTACTTGTTGTGCCTGCGGCACCCTGGAAACAGGTGTTCTGTTCCACTTTTCGCAACAGGTAAGGCGCCCCTTCACCATTGTGAGGCGTGTGGCAGTTGATACAGCCAAGGTCTGAGACTTTGTCTGTTCCATAGTCTGTGCTGACTGCCGTATCGGTATAGAGACCGCTTGACGCCTGGTGCGCACTGCCGCTCCAGCCCTCTTTGTCATGGCAGGAATTACAGGTGGTGTTGACATTCACCCCGTGACTCCCCCCTGTAACACGTAGAAACTTACCGTTTTCGAGATGCGGGTCATGGCATGAGGTACACTCGACATAATTTTTTCCAGCGTAGTTATACAGCTTAATCGGCGCGTCCGGTGTTGTTTTTAATTCCGAATTCTTGGTACCGACGTCAAAATCGTCTGTCAATGCAAACAGTGCCGGATCGTACTCGACCCCGACAGGATGGTGTTTGACCAGATTCGTGCCGAAGTTCGTCGTCGCCGTTCCCAGGATCGACCCCGTACCCGTATCGACACCGGTCATATCAATGAGGGTCGTTCCCAGGACCGTACCGCGCAAAAGATAGACAGAACCGACAGCAACCGTACCGTCGTGACAACTCATGCATTGGCGCGAAAGGGTTCCCGGGGTATCGTCAGTAGAGCCCAGTTCGGTCGGCAGAGGATAGCCGCCCCGTTCAAGGTAGTCGCTGGTGTACATCGTATAGGCTGAACTCGGCATGGCACGGTTCCAAAGCGGCGCACCGGTCTGCGCACTGTGGGGGATATGGCAGAAGACACATATCTCCTGCTCCTGCGTTGCTTTGACGGTGCCTACCGTATTGCTGACAGAAAGGTTGTGTTTTGTGTTAACGATCGCTCCGAAAGCTATCGTATATGTTCCCATTAACACTATAAATATGTAGTTAAACATTCGCATGTGGTCTCCTCTACTTCAACCGTTTAAACTGCTGCAGTCTCATGTTGTATGCATCTGCAACATAGATCGTACCGTCGGCCGTGATCGTGATATCGGTCGGCATCGAAAACTTTCCTTTGGCAGCGCCATAACTGCCAAAGACCAGTAAAAGTTCTCCCTGCGGGTTGAATATCTGGATATTATGGAAAAGATTATCGACGACATAGATATTGTTCTCCTGGTCCAGTGCGATACCGCGGGGGCTTGCAAAACTGCCGACAGTGCTGCCAAGCTGACCGAATCCGCGGATAAAGTTTCCTTCGCCGTCAAGAATCTGTACACGCTGGTTCATCGAGTCAGAGAGATAGAGCGTACCCGCACCGTCGATCGTCAAAAAAGTCGGACGGTTGAATTCGCCTTCACCGTTGCCATAGCCTCCGATCGTCTTTATAAACTTTCCGTTAAGTGAAAAGACGATGATCTGGCTGACCATAGTGTCGACCACATAAAGCCTCTTGAGCTTTTTGTTGATGGCAATCCCGGTAGGGCGGTGCAGTTTATGCGCCGGGCCGATCTCTCGAAGGTACTTCCCCTTTTTGTCAAAAACGAGGATGGTCGCCAGCACCGAATCAGAGACATAGATATTATCGCCTGCGTCGCTGGCGATATCTATCGGCGAGATAAAACTTTTGTCATCCGAACCTTCGATGACCGTCGTCTTGTTATGCTGAGTGTCAAAGTAATAAACCGCATTTGAGGCAGCATCGCCGACAAAGATCCTGCCTTCGTCATCAGCATGCAGACCGAACGGCTTTACCAGTATCTGCTCTTCATTGCCTGCAACGAAGTCCCAGAACTTTGAGAAAAAACCCTTCTCGATCTTAAGGTCTTTCGCTTTGGTAATAATCGCGGTAAACTCTATTTTTGCCGGGTCCGGCTTAGATGGCCAGACCAGACGCTGCTCTTTTGCAGCGTATAGCGTCGCTGCCCCTGTGAAACATAACAGAAGCAGCATACTGTAAACGGTCTTTTTCATATTTCTCTCCATCATTAGAACCTCCTTTTTATCTCTGCATGCAATCTGGTGTCTTTTCTTTCGCCCAGATACCCGCCGACCTGCTCCAGGTAGGAAGCGCCCAGCTGTACGATGGTCTGACGAACATTCCATACAAGATCCGTTCTCGCCGTATAGGTCGTTGTTTCAGCTTGCATGTCCTGGAAGACATTTCCAACGGCCGAGTATGTCACACTTCTGACCGGTTTGTAGCGCAGATCCAATCTGCCGCGCGGCAGCGTCCGTTGCACGGATGCTCCGGTCGTATCTTCCCGCGAGGAATGCGAAATCCCTGCTTCTAAGGACATTCTTCCTTTGCGGGTAAGACTTGTTGTATATTTGAATCCGGTGTCGGCACTGTAACGCTCAGCATCGATCTTGTTGAGTTGACTAAGCACCACGCTGTTGGCATAATCCCTGAACTCTTTTGTATAATCCGCCCGGAAGAGATACTCTAGATTAGAGAGCGGTTTGGCCTTAAAATATGTGTTTGCCGAGATCACTTCTATACTTTCGGAGGCTGTCGCCTGACGGTTCGAATACGATGCATCAAACGAGAGTGTCCCCTTGAGAGAAAGAATGTATTTTGAGATACCGCTTCCGACATTGTAGGTCACGATATTGTTCTCATATTCGGTCTCATTGAGATCCGTAAAGGCATTGGTGTCATTGTTCAAGGTAATGTACCCGTTTGCCCTGAAGGTGTAGTTGTCGCCGAATGGTTTGTTGTATCGTCCGCCCACTCTGACATTGTTGGAACTGTATGAACCGAAATCTCCGGAACTGTTCATCATTGAGAGTGATTGGTCGAGCGTGAGGGATCGACCGACACGGTAGTAGGACGCTGCTATCAGGTTCATCGTTTTTGTTTCACCATAATCACTTTTGAAGCGGTCGACCCTCGCATCCACTGATGCCGTATACTGCTTGGTCGGCTGCCACTGCAGCCCCGCACTTCCCGAGGTGTCGACAAAGTTCGTATTGTTGTTGTCAAAGTAGCGTCCCCAGGTGTTGAATTTGAGTGTCGGCGAAATTGTCCAATCATAGCGCAAGTTGACATCGTTGGTGGTTTCATGTGTTTGATAGGAATAACTCTGCGGTGAATAATTTGACGCGAGGATGGTACGGTTGACCTCTCTGTTGTTATGGATGTAGTTGGCATTGAGATAACTATCAGACATCTTTTTATCAAGCGACAGCGTGTATCTGATGTCTTTGCGGTTATCCACCTCCTCGTTACCGTCACGGTTTATATCTGTTATTTCGGCCGTGTAGCCAAGGTTGAACAGTGCCATCCGGACCAGACCGTTTATACCGGCGCGTTCAACATTTTCATCGAGATAATAGTTTCGGCCCGGGGAATCATCCCAATACGGTCTCTGTCTCTTAAGTGCAAAAATCCTAAACGGGTAGTCCGTTTTTTGGATAAATTTTAGATCAAGATTATACTCTACGCCGCGTATTTTTTTATTCTTGTCATTGCCGTTTGAGGTGACATGCGTATCTTCATAGTGCAGTGTGGCTTCGAGGTCATACATCAAGAAAAGCGGATTGTAAAGGTAACTGGCGTAGCCCATGCTGTAATCCTGCAAGAGTGTGTTCCGCTCTGTGTCAGCATATTTATCGGCCCGATCATACTGTTCATAACGCACGCCAAGCTCGCCGTAGAGCCCACGCATCGTCTCAGCTTCCGCAATCGATGCCAACAATAAAAGAGAACAGATAATCCGTATCAATGGCATATCCCGCTACAACGACTCATTTTCTTTAAAACCTTTTGATATCAGCTTTTTCTTTCAAGCGTTTCAGCAGGTCAGACTTTCGTTTTTTTTGTGTCTTTTTGACAAGATCTGTCTCCAAACTCTTCTTGATCTCGTCAAACGTCAACTGGCGTGCCGGTTGCTTACCGTCGACCTTGACGATATAACAGCCGACATCTTCTTCGATGATGGCACTCATCTCCCCGGACTGAAGTGCAAATGCGACTTCGTCGACGAACGGTTCAAGCCGACCTTTATGAAGGTAGCCCATATCACCGCCTTTGATCCGGCTCATAGCGTTCGAATATTTTGCGGCAATATCCCCGAAGTCGGCCCCCTCTTTGATCTTCTTTTCGGCCTCTTCGATCTTCGTTCTCGCTTTTTGACGTCCATCGGGATCGGAAGGGTCGTTTTTGACATAGATCATCCAGATATGCAATTTCTCCGGTTCTTTGAACTTGTACTTGTTCTTCTCATAATAGGCCTTGAGTTCGTCTTGCGTAAAGGACGCTCTGATCTCTTTATCATACTGTTTTTCAAGTAACATCTTTACCCGCAGCGCTGCAAAAAAACTCTCCAGCGAATAACCGTACTTCTTCACGGCTGCTTCAAAATGCGCTTTTGAAGGGTACGCCGACAGGGTCTTCTTTTTGGCCTCTTCAAAGGCCTTGTCTGAGATACGCAGCCCTGTTTCTTTTGCATGCTGATAGAGAAGGGTATTGTCTATCACATTTTCAAGGGCTTCCGCTTCGACTTTGGCAAGCTTTTCATCCGTTACGGTGGCATGATAAAATGTTTCGGGCATCAACCTGCTGACTTCGTACTTGATATCGACTTGATTGATCAGTGTGCCGTTGACACTCGCCAATGTAAACTTCTTCACACTCTTTTCACTGCTCTCATCCGCCCACAGCTGCGCTGTGATCAGAATGGCCAGAACTATTTTAATCATCGTTACCCTTTGACTTGGCGATATCAACCTCTAACCGTTTAAGATCGAGGTACTTCTGCGGGTGTTCCTGTTTCCAACGCTCACTGACATACTGATAGACATGGATGTTCCCCGAGAAGCTGTCTGCGACCGTGACCCTGTCATTGTCATCGACATAAAGCCCTGTCATCAGGTGATATTTTCCCGGACCCGAGCCCGCGCCGCCAAAATAGAGCATCAGCTCGCCCTTTTCATTAAAGATCTGTATCATGTTAAAAGCGGTATCGGCGACATAAAAATGACCTTCACTGTCGATACCGATCCCTTTCGGACGTGCGAACATGCCCGGTCTGTCACCGATCTTTCCGAATGTAAAGAGGAATGTACCGTCTTTGTCAAACACCTGCACCCTGAAGTTCTGCGTATCCACTACAGCAACATTGCCGTTTTTCTGGTCGACGGCGATATTGGTCGGGAAGTTAAACTCCGCCTCCTCATGCCCCCGTTTTCCAAAGGTAAAAAGCTGCTTCCCCGTAAGATCATAGACTTTGATGTCATGGCTTTTGGTGTCGACAACGTAGAGCCGCTGCATCGCGCGGTTAATGGCGATCCCGGCCGGACGGGCAAACTCATTCTGTTTTCCGATGGCGAACATCACCTGGCCGTCTTGGTTATAGCCAAAGACCTTTTTCTGCTTGGCATCACTGATGTAGACATTTTGTCTGTCATCCACAGCAATACCGACAGGTTGCTGTAGTTTTCCCTGATCTCTGTCGCCGAAAAAGGCAACTTTTTGTTTCGCCTCGTCAAAACAGAACACCACGCCGTTAGCCGTATCACCGGCAAACGTTCTTTGACCGGAAGAGGCGACACCATAAGGTTTGACCATGCTTCTGACCGCGCCACTCTTCTCACCCAACAACTGCGCAAATGTCTTGGTAATCTCGAAGTCTTTCTCGCCGCGGTAGGACTTGACATAAAAAACCCTCGGCTCTTCCGGCGCTGCCGGAACGATGATACGCACCTCTCTCTCTTTAGATGCCGCACTGCATCCCGCAAACAGTGTACTCAGGGCGACTGCTGCCAATGCTATTATGAACTCTCTTTTCAAATGGCCTCCATTTATGTAGTAAATTTAATTTTACCCAACTAAGGGGTCAACCTCTCTTAACATACGGAAACACGATAACCGTTGGTAGATGTCGGTGTGTAGAAAGTAAAAATGCAGTGACAAAAAAACACATGAAACAGAATGCTCTTTTGTTACCGTATTTCAGATGCCGGCAGCACTCGGAAGAGCTGCTGGCAAGAACAACCTGCCGTGAGGGCAGGTGAACGTCATTACTTATCGTGGCACCCGATACAAAGTGCACTGTCGGCATTTGAAACTCTGAGGTAGTTGACCTGAGTCGCTGTACCGTTACCGTTGTGCGGATCGTGACAACTACCACATTCAACGCGGTCTCTTGTTGTACCTGTAGGATCAGGACGAAGAAGATCGGCAATGGTCGTTGCGCCTACCCAACCCGTCAACGTAGTCGATGGATCTCTCAATGATGCCGGAGAGTCCGCTAAACCGGTACCAAGGTACTGGATAGAGACCGGGTGGTCATTTGTCAAGTCAGCGCCGATAACCGATGCCGAACTTGTATTGATATCAGTCAGAAGTACTGTACCGGCGATCGTATTCATCCCCGAGCCCGGTGCATTAAGGATCGAGTCGACTGCACTGACACCGTCATGACAGCTAAGACATGCCAGTGAAGAGGCACCCGGTGTATCGTCAGTTGTTGTTCCGGCTACAGTACCGACGCCTGCAGAACCGCCGCCATACATACTGAAAGTCGTGCTTGGCAGCGCCTTATTCCAGATCGGTGCGCCTGTGAAAGCGGTATTCGCGGCGTGAGGCGTGTGACAATAGACACACACTTCACCGTTGTCGGACGCATTTGTACCGGCAAGGTTGTGCGGTGTAGTACCGATTGCTGCCATTGCTGATGTTGCAGCGACAATACCGAACAATGCTAATGAACGGATAAACGTTTTTGTTCTCATTTTATATAACTCCTTCAATGGTGCATACTCTTTCTATATACACTATTACCTTGTAGTATATCGCGCTAAAATGAAAAAAACATGAAAAAGTCATTAAAATTATAATATTTTTTTATTTAAATGGTTGAGAAGGTTTAGCCGCGGCACTGCAGTGCCGCGGCAGGAAAAAGAGAGGCGTAGAGGGAGTAGGCTAGTTTGTAAAGCTGCTCTCTTCCAGGATAACGGTAAAAAAGTAGCCGTAGCCGAGGTCGACATCGGTGTTGAGCGTGGCGGTCGCCGTGACGGTGTCACCTGCCTGGACCGTCGTATTCAGACCGGTTGCGACAATGTCGTCACTGCTGCCGGCAACACCTGTTCCGTCCTGGAGGTGGACCCAGTCTTTGCCCATGATGTTTTTAGAGACCTTGATGACCTTGGCTTTGAGTGTGACTTTCTGCCCTTTGAGTGCCGCTTTTTTGGCATAGAGCTCTTCGACGGTGTACCCGCCTTCGGCTTTGGCGACATTGATCGTATCTGATGGTGCTTGTTGCGCCGCCTGGGTATCGCTGTAGTGCGGTGCCGCTGCCTGCGCCGCAACAGCAGGTGCCGCTGCAGCACTATCCGCTTTTCCTTCCGGGATGATAGTGCTGGTGAACATCAGCATGTCAAACGTTCGGTTCAGGGTTTTGCTCGTAAAGTCCTGCATCATCATCTGCTCCAAATACGAGACGTTGCTTCCTACCGTGACCTTCGACTCGGGTCCAGCTATCCAGTAGATCTGGCCGTCTTCATCAACTTTGACATAGGTGTAACCGGCAGCATCCATGGTTTCGATCACCTTGGCCACGTGCACATTGTTGGTCTGTGGATGGTTCTCTTCAGCTGCGGCCGTCTGTGGCTGCGTCGATGTTCCGTAAAGGTTGTCGACCGGTTTGTTTGCTGGCGCTGCTGCGGCCTTCTCCGTGGCGGCTTCGGTTGTGTTTCCTGACTCTTGCGGCTTCTCACTGCATCCGGCGAGGAGCAGTAAAAGTGTTGCCAGCGTGATAGATGTTTTGTTCATTATAATCCTTGGTCGTTGAAATTTTGTAAGAATATACCTGCATTTACTTTAATTAAGGTTGAGCAGGCGGGAGGGAGCCTGCATGGGCAAAAAGCTGTTTGGAGTGAGACGAGTCGAACTATTCTGCCTGTTTTTGCGACGCGTCCCACTTCTGTTTGGCTTCTTTGAGGGTCGCTTTGGGGTTTGCTTTGAAATACGCTTTCATGAAGCTGTTGTAGTTCACCTCTTCTTTGGTGATCTTGGGCTCCGGCGCTGGCATTTTCTTGGCATCGGCAGCTTTTACAGGGGGCAAAGAAGAGACATAGGCTGCGACAGCTTGCATCTCCTCTTCCGAGAGTTTCGTTGCCTGGCCCTGCATCATGTTGCCGAAACCGTACTGGTCGAGCTTGCCTGCCTGATACTCTTTTAGCGTTGCCACGATCTTTTTGGCATCCATGCCTGCGATGATGGCACTGACGTCGAGTGAATGCTTCTGGGCCTGTTCACCGTGACAGATGGCACACTGCTTGAAGATTTCAGCACCGTTGGGTACTGCCGATAAAGTAGCATAGGCAAGCGATACAAGAACCAATGCTTTTGTCATAACTATTCCTTTATATCTGTTATCTTATATGGGTACATTTTGAACACTGTTACTCCTCAGGGAGTACCGATTGGTCTGTTGTTATCTGCCAGTGTTCTTTGTCGAGGATCTCTTTTGCCTCGGGTCTTCCGTTAAGGTAGGCATCTTGCAGCAGCTGTTTTGCCTCTTCGTCGTTTTTGGCAAGACCATCGCCTTCAAAGTACATTTTGCCAAGATCGTACTGCGCATCGGCACAGCTCTGCATCGCTGATTTTTTCAGATAGGCTTTCGCCTGCTGGATATCTTTGGGGACGCCGAGCCCGCGTTTGTACATGGTACCGACCTTATGCTGGGCTTTTGGATAACCGCTGTCGGCAGCTTTTTTATAGAGGGCAAAGGCTGTTTCAAGATCTTTGTCAACGCCTCTGCCTTTATAAAGGATTTCGGCAAGGTTCACGGTTGATTTGATATCGCCTTTTTTTGAGGCTTCGGAAAAGCAGGAGACGGCTTTGTGCATATCCTTTTCGATACCGATGCCGCCGGCATACATTTCACCCAGGTTGAACAACGCTTTAACATGCCCCTGATCAGCCGCTTTGCGGTACATTTCGGCTGCCATTTCAGGATTTTTTTCCGTGCCGATACCCTGAAAATACATGCCTCCGAGTGCAAATTGGCTGTTGGCATCACCTTCTTGTGCTTTGGCTTTGACCGCAGCAAAGGCGTGTGATCTCATTTCGCTGCTCTTGGCATAACTTGCGGTTGTAGCGATCAAGAAGATCGGCATGACGATGGTAAGAAAATATTTGGTCACTTTGTCACTCCTGCTAAGGTGTTGAGTAAAAAAGAAATGCCTACTATGTAATAAGAAATTCTAATTTATCCTTGTTATACCACAAGCCTATCGAAATTTATTAAAGCAACTTCTTAAAGTCGAATCGCTAGCTGTCGAAAGTACACTCAAATGGCAAGCACCATCAATTGATTGATCGTGACCACGACCTCTTTGACCTCTTTGTGCTCTTCATTGAGCAGTTTGTCAATCTGTTCAACAGCCGACCCGAAGTGTTTCCTGTTGCTGTCAATATAGTTTTCAAAAGCCTCTTGCGGTGATTCACCCACACGCTGAAAACTTAAGATCTTTTGTGTGAGGTTGACAACAATAAACTCGATATAGTGGAGCATCTGCGCTTTGATCGCCCGGTCGGCAGCTTCGTTGATCTTAAGCTCATCCAGGATGCGCAACAGTTTCATTATCTTCATCTCGCGGAAGATAAGGTAGAAGAGGTTAGCAACATTTTCAAAACTGTTGTCGGTATGCTCTTTGATGACAATGGCGGCAACGGCAAAGCGAAGATAGTCGATGGTCGTAAAAAAACGGTTGAAATGTTCATTACCGGCAACCAGCTCCTGATCGACCTCCGTCTCCATCGTGTTCAGCAGAACGTGGAGACGGTCTTTGTAGTCAAGGATATGGGCAGAGTCGATCTGTTCGGAGTCGAGGTAGTTCAACATCCATTTTGTGGAGAAGGTGAGGGTTCTCTCGATGTTGCTCAGCAGTTCGTATTGCGTGCGAAGCGGCATATCGTAATCATGCCGGAAAATCTCAAAACGGATATCATTGGCGCCAAAGAGATCGTTGCCGATAAGGTAGGATTTGATCTTGTCGAGGAACTTCTCTCTGCCTAAACGGTTATAGTCATGAACAAAGCTGGCACCCTGCAGGTTGATGATCGTATCGGCAATGACAGTGGCGATGATCTGGTCTCTGAGCGGATGGGATTTGATCTCATGCTCATAGACACTGACAAAGGACTTCGGAAAGTATTTGTACAGATAGTCGATGCTGTGTAGATCGTCTATCAAAGGACTGTCAAGAAGCAGCTTTTTGATAAATATTTTGGCATAGGAAAGCAGCGAAGCGAGGATAGGTCTGACGATCTCCCCGCTCTTGGTCATAATCTCGTCCATGTTCTCTGCCTTGGGGATAAAGAAGTCCCGGCGGTTAAAGATTTCGATATGCTCACTCAATATGTCGATGGTTGTGTAAAAATCGTCGGGGTAGAGTCGGCTGAGCATCTCATCCCGTGAGAGCGCCAGTGCCTGACGGTAGTTGCTCCAGAGGACCATCTTGACAACCTGATGCGTCAACGCTTGCAGGGTGTCCCGGCTCTCTTTCTCGTTGATGAGCCTTTTCTCTTTAAGAATATTGAGAAGGATCTTGAGGTTGACCTCGTGATCCGAGGTGTCAACACCGGCGGCATTGTCGATACCGTCGATATTGATTTTGCCGCCGCCGACGGCATATTCGATACGGGCTCTCTGGGTAAAACCGAGGTTGCCCCCTTCACAGACAATCTCGCACCGGAGCTCATTGGCATCGATACGGACCGCTTCATTCTGCTTGTCGCCCAGGTCGAGGTTGCTCTCTTCGGAGTGTTTGACATAGGTCCCGACACCGCCGTTGAAAAGAAGGTCGACCTTCATGCACAACAGCGCTTTTGCCAGATCTTCACCGCTCATCGACTGCTTTTGGGTGTGCAGCATCGTCTGCATCTCGGGTGTCAGCTCTACGGCCTTGTCACTGCGCAAAAACACACCGCCGCCTGCAGAGATCAGGTCGCGGTTGTAGGCACTCCATGAACCGTCTTTGGCAACAAAGAGACGCTGCCTCTCCGCAAAGGCAATCTCGGTATCCGGGTTGGGGTCGATAAAGATCTCCCGATGTGAGATCGCCCCCAGAAGTTTAAAATGTCTGGACTCCAGCATCCCGTTTCCGAAGACATCGCCGTTCATGGAACCGATACCGACAACGGTAACACTCTCCTCGCGGAAGTTGACCCCTTTTTCGAGGAAAAAACGTTCGGTCGATGTGAGGGAGCCTTTGGCGGTGACCCCGAGCTCTTTGTGGCCAAAACCGTTGGAGCCGCCGCTGGCAAAGGCATCCCCGAGCCAGAAGTTCCTCTCGATCGCAATGGCATTGGCGACATCACTCATCGCCGCGGTGCCTTTGTCGGCTGCGACAACAAAGTAGGGGTCCTCATCATCATAAGCGATGATATTTTTGTCACGCACCACTTCCCCCTCGACGCGGTTGTCGACAAGGTCAAGCAGGTTGTGGATAAACGCGGAATACGTTTCCGTGAAAAACGCCTTCGTTATCTCACTTCTCTCGCGGTGGATGACGAAACCGCCCTTCGCCCCATCGGGGATGATAATGGCATTTTTACCCTCCTGGGTGATCATCAGCGATTTGATCTCGGTACGAAAGTCCTCATGGCGTTCACTCCAGCGAAGCCCGCCGCGCGAGATGTTGGACATACGGAGGTGGATACCGGAAAAATCTTTGTGCGAGACATAGGTCTCAATACGGGGCTGCATCCCTTTGAGGTTGTGGGCGAAGTTCGCCGTGTCGACCTTGAAGGCTATGCTCTCCTTATTAAAAAAGTAGTTGGTACGGACGGTTGACTGGATCAGGGCGTAGGTGAGTTTCAAGATCTTGTCATCCGTGATGTTAGGCACCTTTTTGATCATCTCTTCGATCGAGGTTTCGAGCTCTTTCATCTTCTTTTTACGCGCTTTTGCCTCCGGGTTGAATTTGGTATCGAAGTAGTGCAAAAAGAGGGTTGCCATCTCCGACTGTGTTGTCAGGGTGTGTAAGAAGGTGTCCAGGTTGATGGCGAGGACCGCCTGGTTCATGTACTCGACCATCGCTTTGAGCAGCGAAAGCTGTCTGAGGTTCAGGTTCTGTTCACAGACCAGCGAAAAGAGGCGGGAGATCTTGAAACTCTCCCCCTTCAGCGCTTGCGTGATAACGGTTTCGATGTTCTTCTTCGCTGCTGTGATCTGCCCTATCTTGACCAGGTTAAGGTTGAAGCGTTTGAGATGGACGGTCTCTTTGCCGTGCTCAAAACTGAAGGCGACTTCATCGATGATATTGAAGCCGAAGTGGTGCAGTATCGGCATGATGAGCGAGAGCATCAGCGCCTGTTGCGAATAGATGCGGATCGCAGCACTATCGCCTTTAATGAGCACCTGAACGACAATCTTTTCTGCCGCTATACGTGTCACCAGCTCGTCGGAGATATTGATGTCGTCCGGGGTGAGCAGTTGGGAACAGATGGCGTTCATCATCTCATTTTGAGGCATAATGAATCCTTTAAAAATAGGTTTGGTATGGTTTGATTATTGTAACACAGGAAGGTTATAAAACGATCTCTTTTTGCGAGAGGGTGGCTTGCGGTTTGTCAAAATAGTAGCCTTGACCATAGGTGACGCCGATCTCTCTGAGTATCAGTGCAATCTCTCTTGTCTCGACAAATTCGGCAACGGTCTCGACACCCAGGGTCTTGGCATAATGGACAATGGTCTGGACGGTCTTAAAGTACTTCTCGTCTGTTTCGATCTTTGCGATCAGTGAACCGTCAATCTTGAGCGTGTCGACCGAGAGCTTGGCCAGGTACGAAAAGTTGGAGTAGCCTGTTCCGAAGTCATCGATCGCGATGCGGCATCCGTAACTTTTCAGAAGGGTTATAAAACGCTCTGTCGCCTGGATGTCAAAAAGGTTCTCACTCTCCAGAAGCTCGATCTCCAGACGTTTGGCACTCGCCGGATTGGCTTTGAGCTGCTCTTCGAGCATCTGCATCAGTTCGCTGTCCAGAAGGTCGCGCATGGAGAGGTTGATGGAAAAACGGTACGGCTTGTCGGCAAAGGTAGCAAAGACATGTTCTATCATCGTCTTGGTCAGCTCGCGGTAGAGCGGTGTCTGGGCGGCGAGGTCAAGGAACTGATCGGGGCCGATGACCCGGCCGTCTGGCTGGAGCTGTCGGACCAGTGCTTCGTACTTGACGATCTTGCCGCTTGCAAGATCGATGATCGGCTGGAAATAGGGGATGATCCGCTTCTGCTCGATCGCAACCGAGAGCGACTGCAGAACGTTGATGTTGTTCTGGATCTGCTCTTTGAGCTTGAGCTCTTTGGAGAAGAAGACAATGCTTTCGGGCTTCTCTTTTTTATAATGCTTCAGGACCATATCGGCATTTTCCAGCAGCGGCTCAACACTGTTGATCGCAATACTGACCGTGATGTTGATCTCTATCTCGTTGTCGATAAAGATAAAGTGCTTGATGCTCTGGGCCAGCGCCTCCGCAAAGCTCTCTGCTTTTTTAGCGGGGATATCTTCGAGCAAAATACCGAAGTCATCACCGCCCAGGCGGTAGTATCGGGGAGTGAAGGCTTCGAAGATAGGCATCTGGATCAGTTGGGAGACCTCCTGGAGAATATAATCACCGATCTCGGCGCCGTAGAGGTCGTTGACATGTTTGAAACCGTTGACATTGATCAGCAGGAAGGTCGGTTTTTTATACACTCTCTTCAGCACTGTCCGGTTGAAACTGTTGCGATTGTACAGACCGGTAAGTTTGTCGAAATTAGCACTGTGTTCCAGCTCTTTCTTGAGGGCCTTTAGCCGGCGGTTTTCACGCTGCGAGCGCAACAGCAGCAAAATAATGACGACAAGGGCCGTAATGACCATCAAGAGCAGGAGAATGGCCAGTGTATCGATGAACACAAAGTCCGTCTGGGCGATTTTGTTGAAGTTCTTTTTAAGACCGGCCAAGGCGATGTCGATCTCTTTGTTTTGGAGTGTTCCGATGAAGGCGGCAAACTCCGAAAAGTTTTTCTGTATGTAGTTGATGTGCAGTGTCGCAGTTTCGATAAAGATCGCCTGTTGATCATTCGCGGTCGTATAGTCATTGAGATTTTTAAGATGTTCATCCACTGTTTTTAGATGCTTTTCGTCCAAGAGCCGGCGCATATTGGAGAGTTCCGTGACAATGGCATTGATATCGGTATAGATGGCGGCATCGGGAGGAAAAATGTCATGGGTGCTTTCGGTATAGTTGAGCAGAAAGACAAAGGAGTTTTTGATGCCGGCATTGAGCATCAAATAGTGTTCGATGGCACTGTTGTAATCTGCAATATTGGTCCCAAGGTCGATCAACATGTAATCGAGCGGAAGGTACTGCTTTTGATGCAGGAGCGGGGCGTTATAAAGGTTGGCGTAATCGATGTTGAGGTTGTTCATCCCCCGCGAAATGTCATCCTGGTTGTTATAGCTGTACAGGGCACTCTTAAGTATGTCATAGGAGAGGGTGTCAAAGTCTTTTTGTAAGGTGTGGAAGCCATTGATAACGGTCTTGTACTGTTGTGAATAGGCCCGTTGATGCAGGTAGTAGTAGGTGATGAGAAGCACTGAGAAGAGACCCAGCAGCAAGGCCAGTATGAGATTTCGTTTCACGGCATGTCCAGTATGGCAGGTCGTTCACCTTCCAGACTCTTCAAAAAGCTTGCCAGCAGTGCCACCTCTTTTTTGGAGATGGTTATCCCCAGGTTGTAACGTCCCATCGTCACAATAGCCTCTTCAAGCGTCTTGGCACTCGCATCATGAAAATAGGGAGCGGTCAGGGTGATGTTGCGGAGCGTCGGTACTTTATAGACATTTTTGTGGAACTCTTCTTTGGTCACCGCATAAAGATCCTGGTATTTTGCATTATGGGGGTATTTTCTGAAGAGCCCCATCTTCTGAAAGGCGTTTGAACCGACATTTACCCCGTTGTGACAGGTGACACAGCCGAGAGACTTGAATGTCTCATAGCCCTGCTTTTCATCCTCCGTCAGTTCTATCTCGTCGCGGAGGTAGCGGTCGAAACGGCTGTTGGGGGTGACGAGGGCATTCTCGAATTCGACAATGGCATCGACAACATCCGCCATGGTGATCTGCTCTGTCGCGTAGACCTCTTTGAACGCTTCGCGGTACACTTCGTTTTGATTGAGACGGGCTTCGACGGTCTGCGGGGACATGTTCATCTCGACATGCGCCGTTAGGGGACCGTTTGCCTGCTCTTTCAGGTTGGCTGCCCTGCCGTTCCAGAACTGTTTGAAGTTGTAACGGCTGTTATAGACGGTCGGTGACTGGATATCCCCTTCCCGGGCCATGACGCCCAGAGAAACCGGTCGCGGATCGGCCCCGCCGTAATCAAAATTGTGGCAGCTGTGGCACGATACCGTCCGGTCGGAGGAGAGGACCGGGTCAAGGAAGAGCATGCGCCCCAATTTTGCTTTGGCGATATTGATGCCGTCCAGACCGGTCGGCAGCGGCGCGATCGGTTCCAAAGCAAAAAGGGCGGCTGAAATAAGTAAAAAATATACCAATCTGTTCATGGGCTTAATAGTACAATAACAAAGATAAAAATATTACCCCTTAGAGGTGGGATTATTTTGAATGCGTAAAAGCGGTGCCTAGAGGTGCTCTTTGGAGAGATGCCAGAACTTGCGCAGTCCCGCTTCTGCCTTGCTGTCAAGCTCGTACGAGATGTAGGTGAGATAGTGTCGGATCGCTTTGGTCGGGATCCCCGTACGTTTTGAGGCTTTGGAAAGCTGGTATTGGGGGATTTTGCGGTGCGATTTTTTGAAGGTACGTGCGATCTTTTTGATCTCTCTGTCGTGCTGGTGGTAGCAGAGCAGGGCAAAGACAAAGGGGAGGTTGTAGCGCTCATGCCACACTTTGGCAAGGTCGATGGCGTCCGCATCGCCTGTCAGGTAGTGGCGAAGCGCTTTGTCGCCGATGATCACCTTCCCTTTTAGTCCCAGAACCTTGGCCAGTACGTTGGACGTTGCGCTCTCCGTGTCCTCCACATCGTTTTCAGCCGGCAGCAGCAGCACGCTCAGAACCTCTTTTTTGGCGATGATACCCAACTTGACATACCGCTCTCTCCGCCCTTTGATACTGGAGATGAAAGCGGCGTCAACGCGTCTGGCAGCATACTCCGCGTTGATCTTTGAAGGGACCCCTTTTTTGTAGCGAAAGCTCATGTAGTGGCGTGTCGAACGGCCGTAGCGTTTCATAAAGAGGTGGAAAGGGAGGAGGTTCAGGTATTCGATTTTGCCAAACAACATTGTCATCCCCTTCTCTTTTTGGTGCAATTATAGCAAAATGGGTTAAGAAAAAAGGGTGTGTGCAGAGAGAACGGGTCATTGCGACACGGCAACAGCAGGGCTCTGCTTTATCCCCTCTCTCCAACGGCCTGCAAACAGCAAATATGCTATAATCGCGTTAACAATTAAGAGGGCAAAGAGCCCTTTGAGGATAGACAATGGTACGTGTAGAATTTTTAGGACCGATACAGAAAGAGCCTTTGGAGATCGAGGCGGCGACACTTAGAGATGTGGCGGCGGCGCTTCAAAACGATGCCGAGGTCAAAGATTGGCTGGAGAGCTGTGCGGTGGCGGTGAACGACACGATGGTCAAAACGCTTGACACCGAGTTGAAGTCCGGCGACAAGGTCTCTCTGCTTCCTCCTGTCTGCGGCGGTTGAGATGCTGGAGTTATACGACGGGCCGGTTCCGGTCGAAGAGATACTGGTGCGCTGGTACCGAGAGGAAGCCGGCAGTAATTACGGTGCCTATATCCCGTTTATCGGGACGATCCGCGACGAAGAGGGCATTTCGGGGTTGAGCTTTGACATCTATGAGCCGATTTTGGAATCATGGTTCGAAGCGTGGCAGGCGAGAGCCAAAGAGGCGGGTGCGATCTTGAAGATGGCCCACTCACGCGGTGATGTGCCGCTGCACACCTCTTCGTATGTGGCTGCCGTCTTTTCGCCAAAACGCAAGGTGGCCCTCAAGATGATCAACGACTTTGTCGAGGATTTCAAAGCGAGCGCGCCGATCTGGAAGTATGATCTTAAAGACGGCAAGCGTCTCTATGCGGCCGACCGTTCCACCCCGATCAGCGGTTCCGGCCTGTTAGGAGAGTAGATGGGTTTTTTACGTTATGAAGAGTCGATAGAACGTTTGAACGCCCTTGAGGCGGGTACCCTTCGCCAGGAGAAGGTCTTTTTAAGCGATGCCCTTGGCCGGTACCTGGCGGAAGATATCGTCGCCGACGAGAACTCACCGTCGCAGCCGACCTCGGCGATGGACGGTTACGCCGTGCTGCACAGCGACCTTGCAGGCGGACGTATTACGATCCTGGGCGACAACCCGGCGGGCAGCGACGAGACACGCGAGGTGACAAGCGGCAGCTGTATCAAGACCTTTACCGGCGCAGGCATGCCGCGCGGTGCGGACACCCTGATCCAGATCGAGAATGTCACTGTCGAAGGCAACGAAATCATCATCAACGAAACCGTTCCTTTCGGCAACAGCGTCCGTCCGGTCGGTGAGAGCTACGCCGAGGGCGACATCCTCATCAAAAAAGGGGCCAAGATCGGTTTTGCCGAGATCGGTGTTCTGGCGGGACTGAACATCGCCGTGGTGGCGGTCATGCTTCGTCCGCGTGTGGCGACCCTCTCTACCGGAAGCGAGATCCTCGAGATCGGTCAAGCGCAGGAACATGCCTCGCAGATCCGCAGCTCAAACCACCACACCATTGCCGCTATCGCGACCATGGCGGGGGCAGAAGCGCTACAGATGGGGGTCGTCAAAGACGACAGAGACTCCATTACCGCCGCCTTTGAAAACGCCCTGGCGTCGGCCGATATCGTGGTCAGTACCGGGGGTGTCAGCGTGGGCGATTACGACTTTGTCAAAGATGTCATTCCGGCCCTTGGCGCGAAAGTGATCTTCAAAGGGGTCAACATCAAGCCGGGACAGCACATCCTCGTGGCACAAAAAGGGGAGAAGTTCATCCTCGGACTACCCGGGTTTGCCTACTCCTCGACGGTGACGTTCCTGCTTTATGTCGTGCCGCTGATCAAGAAGTTCCTCGGGAGCGAGAAGGTTTTCGAGATGGTCGAAGCGACCTTGGCCGAGCCGTTCAACAAACGCTCCCGAAAGAGTGAGTTTACGGCCTGTAACCTTGCCTTTAAGGATGGCAGATACGTTGTCGACTTCGCGGGCAAAAAGGTGGGGACATCGGCTATTTTGACCAACATGCTCGGTGATGCCGCTCTGATCGTCAGCAGCGAAGAGGACGGCCCGAAAGAGGCAGGTGAAACCGTCAAGGTCATCAAACTCGACCGCTTCTAGTCCTATTTTTGTGTTTTAGATCTCAACGATAGAGATACAGTCGCGCCCACGGCTTTTACAGTCATAGAGGGCTTTGTCCGCCTCGGAGAACTGGTACTCAAAACCGTGACATACCAGTTTCGGTTGATAGATGACGGCACCTATGGAAGCCGTGAGATGCGCGGCAACATCGCTGGACTTGTGTTCAATGTTGGCATTTCTGATGGCGGTCAGTATCGTGTTTAGCCGCTCTTCTATCACCGCTCGGGAACTGCCTAAGATAATACCGCCGAACTCTTCGCCGCCGACCCTGAAGACCATGTCGTCACTTCGGCGCAGGTGTTCGTGCATGATCCTGGCCACCTCTTTGAGTGTCTTGTCCCCCATCTGGTGACCGTAGGTGTCATTGTAAAGTTTGAAAAAGTCGATGTCCAGAAGAAAGAAACAGAAGTAGGTGCTGTCGCGTGACGCGCTGTCGACTTTTTTGGGAAAGATCTCCTGCAGTTTTCGCCGGTTGTAGAGCTCCGTCAAATGGTCCTTGCATGAGAGCTCATGAAGCTTTCTCGAGTTTCGGCGTTCTTTCTCATGCATCAGGTGCATGGTCCTGAAGACACGTTCACGGCTGTGCTCTGCAAGCGAGATGACAAAAACAGTGCCGAAAGAGGCGGCAGTGAAGCGTAAAAATGCCTGGAAGGTCCAGGCCCCATTATCCCAGACACCGATACCCAGATAGGCCATTGGCAGCAAAATAAGATAGTAGAGAATGGTAATACTTAACCCAAAACGTATACCGTTGAGCAAAATAGCAAAAGCAGGGAAAAAGATGCTCCATACCAGTCCAAACTCTCTGTTCTGGTTGACAAAACTGAAAACTAAAAGAAACACAAACATAAAATAGGTTGTCATTCTTGCGATCTGGGCAACTTTGCGCTTCTTTTTAAGTTTATAAAGAAGGAGACCGCCGGTAATAGCGCCAAGAGTGTCTGCAATGATCATTGCCGAGTCGTGAACAACAAGTGTCTGACGAAGAGCAAACAGCAAGGAGACAGCGGCAAAAAAGGTTAACAAAGAGGAGAGCAGAGAGTGCTGAAATGCAGTGTAGGGTTTAGGGTTGTGGCGATTGGGCTGTTGTATAAGAGAAGTAAATAGTTTACTTGACATAGGGTACTACTGATTCTTTTTGAGACAGTATAGCCAAATCTTTTACAAAAAAACAAATTTGAACACAAATGAACTTTTATCCAGGCAATCTAACCGACATAAAGGGAGACGTTGTTGTAGGGGTTTTTCGCATTCGCACTTTTTGAGTTAGAATGCATACATAAGTACTGGAATAGCGGGTTCGGTTACCGATGGCAATCAGGGTGGGAGGAAAGCATCTTCAAAAGAATGTGAATCATGACAAGAGAACCTTGAATGGCGTAACGGGTGAGCCATAGAGGAGTGGCTGGCACCAAAGTTATTTGGAATAATTTGACATATTATGTCATAAATATAAACAAAACAATTATGATATACTGCGTCAAATTTGCGCTAAAAGATACAATGATGAAACGCGTCCTGACACTCCTGTTCCTTATAACAGGTTCTATCTTGCTCTACGGCTCCGGTGATGATCTCAGCCTGTCCAAAGGCACCGACCAAGCTGTAATTGTTCAGCTCTCCCCTACTGTAGCACAGACCTATGTCTGGAACAACGCCAAGATCGAAGTGCACTTTACCGTACCGCTCGACGCTTCGAGCGTGCAGAAGAACAACATCAAACTCGTTCATCTCTCCTCCAAGACCAACGACCACATCGACGGCACGATCGAGTATGACAAATATAACAACAAAGTGCTCTATACACCGAATGCTTTACTGGAAGAAGGTGTTTACGAAGTGGAGATCAAAAGCCTCAAAGCGGACAAAGCCTACAAGTCGACACAGATCAAAGAGATCAAGTACCGTTTTTATGTCCCCGAAGTGATTCAAGGGCATCAGCTCCCGCCGGAGCCTGACCCGGTTGTTAATGATTCGACACTGCTCGGGATTGACGCTAATGGGAACGGCGTGAGGGATGATGTGGAGATTTGGATACTCAACAAGTACAAAGATAAACACCCTATTCATGTGGATATTGCTTTTCAGGCAGCTAGAGCTTATAAAAAAGTGCTTGAGACTCCTGAGAAGGCCAAAGAGATTTATGATGAAGTTGATAAAGCTGCATATTGTGAATTATATTATAAATATGATGCAAAATATTTT
>JBFFKK010000016.1:0-44279 GCA_041555445.1 Sulfurimonadaceae bacterium | reverse complement strand
GGGCGCACAGAAACTTAAAGGCTCACTCCTCTTTTTCGAGCCCATCGCCGATGTCCGCTACGGCGAAAAAGTGGTGATCCGCTCCAACGACAAGATGCTCTACGGCAAGGTCGCGGTGCTCTCCGAGAGTGTGATGCTCATTGAGATACTGGGCGAACCTTACGGCCTCGACATCGACAATCTGAAGGTCCATTTCAGCGGCAGCACTTTTGAGCTCGGGGTGAGCGAGCGTATGCTGGGAAGGGTTCTAAATGCCTTCGGTGAGCCGACGGACGGCGGGGATGAGCTTCGTCATGAGAAGCAGATGCCGATCGGCGGTTCCGCCTACAACCCGGCGCATCGGAGCTATCCGCAGGACTTTGTCCAGACGGGGGTCTCGGCGATCGATGGTCTGAACGTGCTGGTCAAAGGGCAGAAGCTTCCGGTCTTTTCTGTCGCCGGCGCAGCAACCAACGAGCTGGCCGCGCAGCTGGTACGCCAGATACGTCCTTCGGAGCAAAAGGGTGCCGTGGTCTTTGCCGCGATGGGGATAAAGTACGAAGATGCCACGGCGCTTATGCAGAGCATCAGCGCCGGCGGCAATTTCGACTCGACGGCGGTCTTTTTGAACCTGGCGGACGAGCCGAGCATCAACACCCTGTTGCTGGCACGTTCGGCGCTCACCTTTGCGGAGTACCTGGCCTTTGAGAGGGGCTACGACGTCGTCACCATCCTTTATGATATGACCAACTACTGCGACGCTCTCAGAGAGGTCTCGTCGCGGCGCGAAGAGATCCCGAGCCGAAAAGGGTACCCGGGCTATATGTACAGCGATCTTGCTTCCATCTACGAGCGTGCCGGCATTCTGAAAGGGCATGAGGGGTCGCTGACACAGATCCCTATTTTGACGATGCCTGACGGAGACATCACCCATCCTATCCCGGACCTTACAGGGTACATCACCGAAGGGCAGATCGTGCTTGAACGCGATCTGCAGCAAAAAGGGGTCTACCCGCCTATCAATGTCCTGCCGTCGCTTTCGCGCCTGATGAACCATGGGACGGAGCCGCTGCACCGTCGGTGGTCGGCAGAGATCTATGCGGCCTATGCCAAGGCGAAAAAAGCGGAGATGCTCGCCTCCATCATCGGGGAGGGGGAGATGGCTGAGACGGAGCGCGACTACCTCGCTTTCGGCAAGGCTTTCGAGCAGCGTTTCATCACCCAGAGAGAGGACGAAGAGCGCACGCTTGACGAGACCATGGCCATAGGCTGGGAACTGCTGAGACTGCTGCCTGTCGGATCGCTGACGCGGCTTAAACCCAAAGATATTGCCGAGCACCTGCAATGATCCACTCCAAGAACAAGACCGCACTGCTGGAGCTTAAAAAAGACCTTGAACTGGTGCATAACGGCGCCGAGATCCTTGAAGAGAAGCGCAACATCCTGCTCAAAGAGATCATCGCCCTCTTGGACGAGGTCGAAGAGGAGCGCATTAAGCTCAACGCGTCCGTGCGTGCGAGTTACGGCCTGCTCATAAAGGCCTTTATGGAGAGCGGAAAAAGTCAGCTCAAAAGAGAGGCGGCACTGCCGCTCTTCAACGGCAAACTGCAGGTCTACGAAAAGAGCTTCATCGGCATCCTCACCCCCAAGATAAGCTACGAACTCGAGCAGGTGCGTTTCCCTCTGGATATCGGCTCCGAAACCCTCTTTTTAGAGGTGGCACGCAAGTCCTTCATCGACACGACCGGGCAGATCCTTGCACTTGCCGAGATAGAGTTCAAAGCGTGGCGTCTTGCCGAAGAGCTCAAAAAGACCGTTGTCAGGGTCAATGCCCTGCAGAAGTACTATGTGCCGGAATACGACAAGGCCATCAAAGAGACGACGGCCTCGCTCGAAGAGGTGGAGCGTGAGTTTTTGATCGTCGTCAAAAAGGCGAAAGAGCGCCAAGAACTGATTTGAGGCAGATGATGGACACCCGCCGTCCACTCACTTTTCTTTACAGGTGACATCTTTACCCAAGAGGGCCTCTTCCTTTTTTGCCGCTTCACACTGAACTTTCGTCAAAACACTCTCTTTGAACTTTGTTTTCCAGAGGATGGCGCCGCTCATGTTGCTGTCGGTAAGGTCGTTGCGGTAGAAGGTGGCGTCGCCCAGTTCACTGTTGCTGAAATCCGTACGGTTTATTTTGGCATTGCTGAAATCCGCTTTCCAGGCGATGCTCTCACTGAGGTCACTGTTTTTCAAGAGGGCATGGGTAAGCTTTGCCCCTTTGAAGTTCGCTTTGCGTGCGTTGACGCCGCTCAAGTTGCATGACGACAGGTTCGCTTTCCAGAAAATGGCCCCTTCAAGGTTCGCTCCGCGGAGATCACTCCCTTGCAGCTCCGAATAGAAGAGGTTGGTGTTCTGCAGGTTGGCCCCCTGAAGGTTCGCCCCTTTCAGCTCAAATCCGGTCAGGTCAAGACCGTGCATGTCGGCACCGCTGAAGTCGCAGTTCTCACAGCTCTCCTCCTCCAAAAGTCTGTCGATGTGGTGCTGGTCAAATCCCAAAAGCAGTGTCGATAAAAGGAGAGAGCAAAAAAACGTTCTCATGGATTCTCCGCCTTTTGTACGACCTGTTTAAGCTCTTGTAAAAAAGGCGCGGCTCTTGAAGACCCGACAAATTTTCCTCTGCTTCTGCCCTCTCTGTCAACAAAGAAGATGGTGGGAATACCGAAATAGTCAAAACCGCTCGGAAGATCATCTTTGTGGACATCTTTTTCCAACACCACGAAATGTTTCTTCAGAAACGCCTGCACATGCTGCTCTTTGAAGACCTTCTCTTTCATGTAGGCACACTGGGGGCACGATTGTGCACTGTAGATCATCAAGACGAGCTTACCGCTGTTCTGGTCGAGTTGATAGATCTTTTTAAAAGCGGGGTCATCCTCAATTGCCATGCCGAAGGCAGAGACGGCAAGCAGAAGAACAAGCAGGAGTTTTTTTGGCATGGTCGGGGTCTTTTTTAAATAGATGGTTGTATTTTAGCATAAACGTTTTGTCCGATATGCGGAAGAAAAAAGAGGCTGGTCAAACGGCAATCAAAAAGCAGCAGGGCACGTTATTCAGGGAAGAGGTTTTGTCAGCTGTCGGGGTTGCCCCTCTAAACAAGAGAGTCAGTAGGTGTGCAGAGAGGAGCGTTCCTGTGAATGGCTTTTTTCGGGGTTGCACCATTGCTGGGCCGCGTCAAGCGAGGTGAAGATGCGAACTTCTCCTGATGCCTCAAGGTTTTGAAAAAGGGTGGCAAATTCGTGACACAACCCCAGGGCGTAAATATCTCTGGCAACAAGCGCTTTTTTTATGTATTGCACCGAGAGCGTTGAAGCCCTGGTGATGTAGGCCGGTTGTTTGACATCCTCTTTGGTGATGTTAGAGGTATCGCAATCTAGAAAATTCCATATAGAGCAGTGGTAGTGCTGGTAGTTTCTGCTTCCATGGAGAGTTCCATTCGCTCTGTTTACCTCATAGATGTCCGTTTTGTCGAAAAAGGTAAAGAGACTTGTGTTTTTTCCCCATGTCACATCGTATGCCACTGATAACTCCTCTGTAGATGAATTGTCGCAGGGATTATAGTCTATTTTTTCCGTTCTCTTGTTTACTTTTTCTCAAAATATGGAGAGTTTTCAAGGGTGTGTATTGATTGTAATTAAACGGTTTCACTGAATATGCCGATTGTGCTCAAAATGTTTCGTTCAGTATGCAGTGATGCAAAATGATTTTTATGTATAATATACGCAAGAGCTAGAAGGAGCGATTATGCGCGTAGTGATAGTAGGTGGCGGGATTGCGGCGGTCTATATGGCCAATGCACTGCTGCAAAAACTGCCTCAGACGGATGTTCTCATCGTTTCTTCTGAACCCTACCACCCCTATGACCGTATCCACCTCTGTGCCTTGGTTGACGGCAGTGCGACAGTGAATGAGATCGCGCTGGAACTCGACGAACGGGTCAGGGTGGAGCTGGATCAGCGCATTGTCTCTATTGACCCCGAGTCCAAACGTATCTTCTCCGAAAACGCCGGCTATGCCTACGACAAGCTCATTATCGCAACCGGTTCCAAGCCGCGTGCGCTTTTTGACATCGCCGGGATCGACAATGCCTCCACCTTTCGCAGTGCCAAGGACAGTTTTGCGATTGCAGACAAGATAGCAGGTGCAAACGTGGTGCTGGTGGGCAGCGGTCCCATCGGGCTGGAACTGCTGGACACCCTGAGCCGTATGGACGCGCCAAAGAGTATCACCCTGTTGTCGCGTTCCGAAAGCCTCTACGCCAAGGACCTGACGCCGACCGCGGTTGCCCTGGTCACCAGGACCTTTGAGCAGGATAAGCGGGTCAGGATCTTGTTCAATGACGAGATCGTCGACAAGAGGGTCGAAAACGGTCATATCACCAGCGTGCAGACGAAAACGACGACGATAGAGGAGCCGTACGTTATCTTCGGGGTCGGGATCTCCCCCAATGTCGATTTTGCCCGTGAGACTCTGGCGTGCGAACGCGGGATTATCGTGGATGCGCAGATGCAGAGTTCGGTCGCCGACATCTATGCGGTCGGCGAAGCGGCGCAGATGAAAGACGGCTACAGTACCGGCCATGTGAAGGAGTGCACGCGTGAGGCTGACGCGGCGATAGCGCACATCGTGGGCGAAGTCTCGGAAGGTTTTGCGCGGGAGGTGAGCATGGACGCCCTGAAGGTAGGGGCTTTTATGCTTGCGGATGTCACGTCGCCGAAGTATGACGCCAAAGATGCCGACAACGAAGAGATCGTCATCACCTCCAAAACCGACAACCGGATCGACCAGTACATCATCAACCACGAGCGGCTGGTCCGTTTTATCGGGATCAACTCCAACATCGACCTGATGGCACTCAAGACACTCATGGAGAAGGATAGAGCGGTCGATCCGGCCTTTTTTTATGCCAACCGTCTTGAGAGCGGCCGCGGCAAGCTTATCTGTTCCTGTACGGGTAGCCATGAGAAGGACCTTGTCGAGATTATTCAGTCCAATGCGGTGACGGACTTTGCCGAGCTCAAAGCCTTCAGCGAGGCGGGACGGGTCTGCGGGCGCTGCAAGAAAGAGGTGGCGGAACTTATTGCTTCGACCGAGGTGGATCCCATCGAAGCGGCACGTTTGAAAACCGAACGCGAGGCGGCGGCAGAGGCGGCGAAACTGGAGAAGGTGCGCCGCCGCATCGCGAAGTTCAACACCCTTCATCCGCGCAACCAGATCAGCGAGACCAACCTCGAAGAGGCGATGCACTCTCTGGACATCAGTGAAGACTACAACCGCTGGGTCTCGATGGTGACGGCGACAATGCGGCTGCACCCCGACTATGAAGAGGAGGTGGGCAAAGGGGTCAAGGCGCTCAACAAGATTCCCATTATCTGGCTGGAACTTGCCGACTGTTCGGGCAACTCAGAGGCCTTCATAAAATCCGCCAATCCCGAAGTGGACGAGCTGATCCTCAACTACATCTCGCTGGACTACCATGAACTGCTGATGAGTGCATCGGGTGATGCCTCGGAAAGTGTGCTTGATGATCTCATCAAAAACGATGCCGGTCAGTATATCCTGCTGGTCGAGGGGGCGATTCCGCTGGGACTCGACGGAAAGTTTCTGCGTATCGGTCCCAAAGGGGAGACGGGGCTGGAGCTGCTGCGCCGTACTGCCGAAAAGGCGGCGGCGGTCATCGCCGTAGGCTCATGTGCCTATGACGGCGGTGTCGTTGCTGCGGCACCTAACCCGACGGGTGCCGTCGGTGTTTCAGAGGCGTTGGGGCGCGATGACATCATCAACCTGCCGCAGTGCCCGGTCAACCCGGTCAACATCGTCGGCACGCTGCTGCACTACCTGATGTTCGAGGAGTTCCCTGAGCTGGATGAAAAACGGCGGCCGAAATGGGCCTACAGCTACCGCATCCATGACAACTGCGAACGCCGAGGCCATTATGACGCGGGCGAGTTTGTCAAAGAGTGGGGCGACGAAGGGGCCAAGAAAGGGTGGTGCCTTTTTGAGATGGGCTGCAAAGGACCCTACGCCGACCTGAACTGTTCGGTGGTGCGTTTCAATGAGGGGACGAACTGGCCGGTCGGTGTCGGCCACGGCTGTTTTGCCTGTGGCGAAGGTAAAGTCGCTTTTGACAAGTATGCCAATAATCGACCGGTAGAGGATGAGAACAATGAGTAAAAATAAGAAGATCGTGATTGATCCGATTACACGAATAGAGGGGCACCTGCGCATCGAAGTCGAGGTCGATGAAGAGAATGTCATACAGGAAGCCTGGGCTTCGGGGCAGCTTTTTCGCGGTATCGAGCTCATTCTCAAAGGACGTGACCCGCGTGATGCCGGGCTGATCGCCCAGCGCATCTGCGGGGTCTGTACCAACGTCCACTACCGCGCTTCCATCGCATCGGTCGAGAATGCCTACGGCATTGTCCCGCCCAAAAACGCCGAGATCGTGCGCAACCTCATAAGCCTTGCGCTCTTCGTGCAGGACCATGTGGTGCACTACTATCACCTGCATTCGCTCGACTATGTCGATGTGGTGAGCGCCCTGGACGCCGACATTGATAAAGCGCTGCAGACTGCACAGCACTACCACAAGAGTCCCTACCGCGCTTCCGCCGGGCATCTGGAAACCGTCAAAGAGAAGCTGGCCTCTTTTGTCGGGGCCGGGCGATTGGGCCTCTTTGCCAACGGCTACTGGGGGCATGAACGTTACCGGCTGACGCCCGAGCAGAACCTGGTGCACATGAACCACTATCTTGAAGCGCTGCGTCTGCAGCGCGAGTTGAGCAAAGCGATCGCCATCTTCGCCGGCAAGACGCCGCACCCGCAAAACCTTGTCGTCGGCGGGGTCACCAGCGTGATGGACATGCTCAACCCGCAGCGGCTCAATGACTACCTCTTTATCCTCAAAGATGCCTGGGAATTCATCGAACGGGCCTATCTGCCGGATATGAAGATGATCGTCGAGGCGTACAGAGAGGAGATCCAAAGCGGCGACGGGCGCGGCTGCGGAAACTTTCTTGCCTGCGGCGGGTATGACCTTGGCAATGAGGGGCCTCTCTTTGCAAGCGGTATTGTCAAAGGGTCCAATTTTGATGATGTTCTCGCTTTCGATGTCACGAAAGTGACCGAAGATGTGACGCGTAGCTGGTATGAAGGCAAAGGCAAGAGTGATCCGTACAGGGGGGAGAGCGAACCGCACTACACCGACTTGAACGAAGACGGCACGCTGAAAAGCGAAGGCAAATACAGCTGGGTCAAGGCCCCGCGCTACGACGGTATGGCGATGGAGGTCGGGCCGGTGGCCAGAATGCTCATCGGCTACAGCAAAGGGGCAAAAAGTGTCACGACGTACCTGCAGCAGTTTATGGACGACACGGGGATGGGACTGCAGGACTTTGACACGACCATCGGCCGCAATGCCGCCCGCGCCGTTGAAGCGCAGGTCTGCTGTGCCGCCACCTTCGACTATATGAACGACCTTATCGAGAACATCAAGTATTACGACGAAGCGACCTGGACGAAGTATGACTTTGAGGCACTTCCGACCACGGCAGAGGGGCATGCCTTTTTTGAGGTGCCGCGCGGCGTGCTGTCGCACTTTGTCCGCATCGAGGATGCCAGGATCGCCAACTATCAGGTGATCGCCCCGACCACATGGAACGCTTCGCCGAAAGATGAGGATGATCGGCGCGGTCCTTACGAAGAGGCACTTGTCGGTCTAAAGCTTGCCGACCCGTCCCAACCGCTGGAAGTGCTGCGCGCCGTGCATTCGTTCGACCCGTGTCTGGCCTGTGCGGTGCATGTGATGGATATAAAAGGAGAGGAGATCAGCGCATATAAGATTGGATCGGCGTGTAGTATTTAATCTATAGGCATTGTCTTGTTTATATGCATTCCTACGTTTTATGTGAGAATACACATTTGACGGGATGCCTGCTTAAAAATATTTAAGCGTTCAACTGCTGTCATCACAGCGAACCGAGAAAAGTCGCGAGTGCATCGTTGAATTCGGCGGGACGCTCTATGTTGCTCAGGTGCCCCGCATGGGCGATGATTTCCAGTTGTGAGCCCTCTATCTTCTGATGCATCAGTTTTGCCGCTTCGGGAGGGGTGATCTTGTCCTCCTCGCCTACCAGAATCAGCGTCGGTACCCTTATCTCCTGCAGTTTGCTGCAGCTCTCTTCGCGCTCGTAGAAGGCGCGCAGAGTCTTTACAAGTGTCGTTTCGGGGGTGGCGGACATCATCGATCGTACGTGTTCGACCGTGTTCTGCCGGCTTTCCAGTGATTCGGGTGCAAAGAAGTTCGGCAGGCCTGCGTCGGTGAATGCCTCTATACCGTTTTTTTCGATGCTCTCTATCGCGTTCAGGCGCTTCTTTTTCGCCTCGGGCGTGTCGGCACCGCACTGGGTATCACTGAGTACAAGCGCTTTGAAGCGGTCGGGATGGGTCAGGATGGCATTGAGTGCGATGTAGCCGCCCATGGAAAGACCGCAAAGCACCGCTCTTTCGATCTCAAGGGTGTCCATCAGAGCGATCAGGTCCTGCGCAAAAAGTTTGATGGAGAAGGACTTCTCCCCACCGCCAGATTCCCCGTGCCCCCGGACGTCGTAGGCAACTACACGCCACTCTTCAGCTAGCGCATCCATCTGCTCCCGCCACATGGACCGGTTGAAAGGAAAGCCGTGGATGAAGATGACTGCCGGCGCATCGGGCGCCCCCTGTTCGCTGTACCCAACCATGATGTCGTTGACTCTGACTCGCATCTTATCCCCTTTATATGGCATGTCTAGTTACAGGATAGCAAAATGATCATCCTTATTACAAGTCTTACCCAATGCACTGGCATCTTTTCGATTGTCTTCTTCTTTCGATGCGTATATGTTGGCGTAAGTTACAGTCTTGTTGTTGATGATGGTTAGCATATCTTCCAGAAAATCCTTATCCAACCCCATCGAATTGATCTTATAGGCTTTGAACAGGTTCTGTAGGCGGTTTTCATGCTCCGGGATCTGATGTCTGTCAAGGGAAATTTTCTTGACGCCGCCACATAAACCCCTTTTTTTTTAAATACTTGTCATTCGGGTGAAGTAACTGTCGGGAGTATTGAGTCTGTATGTCATGTGCGACAGGAGAGGGGATCAGCGCGTATAAGATTGGATCGGCCTGCACTATTTAAACAGTGAACATGTCATCGCATCGGCACAGAGCTAAATGTGGTTACACATAAGACATCGGACCTTATCTTCATCGGTTAGAACGAGAAGTTATACAGGTTTTGTGCGAATGTAGAGGCGTAGGCCCTAAAAGATATCGTCGATCCCCATCCTTAACTGACGTTCGCATTCGTATTTGACCACGTTGGCTTCTTTCTCTTCGTTAGCAATGCTCTTTCGCACGTTTTCGCTCAAAACAACGTTCGGCAATGGCAGTGTTTTGTTTTTGTTACGCTCTTTCGGATAGAGGGTGGTATAGCCGTCAAGCGGTTTGCCGAAGATTGTTTGTACTCTTTTGTCAAACTCACTGAGAGCTGTACCTTCACAATGAACGGAGTAGCTGCTGCTGCAGTCGCATTTGACTCTTAAAGAGTGTTCGCCGCGAAAGTTTTTCAGGGCGTAGACCTCAGTCGAATTGGCATCTTTCGGTTTGCTGAGGTCAACCAGCGAACCCTTCTCGTAGGAATTGACAAAAACGGCCTTGACATTGTTGGCTCCGGTATCAATCTTCCAGTGGACGTTGCCGTAAGAGTAGAGTAGGAGCACGACCGGTTTTTGATACTGTTTTTCGAATTTAAGCCTGAGCGAGCGGTTGAAATTGTCCGATTCGTAAACACCGGCGTATAACAGCAGGTAATCGTCATCACCGAGGGTGTTTTTGACCTCATGCAGGTCGATTGTCTTTCTCTGATCGAACATCGTCATCATGAAGTCGGCGGAGCCGTAGTTGCAGAGATACTCCACTTCGATTCGGTGCTTGCCCTTACTGAAGAAGAAGGGAACTTCGGTTGTGGAATTTACGCTTTTGGCGACTTCGTAACCGTCGATGATCAGCCTGAATTCTGACCAGCTGAGACTGAAGTTGAATGTTCTGACGGTATCTTTGTCAAAGATGAAATCCCCGACCCAGTAAGCGGCAAAATCCTGTGGCGGTATTTTTTTTCCGTAGACTTTGCCGTCTGAAAAATTGACTGCCGGATAGGGCACGCGCGTCTCCTTGACGATCTTGTCCGGCTCGGTGTCGTTAAAGTAGATCGCTTTGAAACTGCCCACCGGCACCTCTTTGACGTTGAACTTTTCAAACCATCTGTTTTTGGCTTTGACAAGACCTTGGCTGTCGAGATATGCCAGAATGTCGCGGGTTGCAAAGCCTCCTTTTTTGATATAGGTTTTGTAGGTCTCAAGTGCCAGAAAACGGTCTTTCCACTGCTGAGAAAGCCGTTGCTTGTCGGTCGAAGCGGCATTGGCCCGGTAAAGATCACCGAGACGTTTTAACAAAAAGGTCTTTTGGGGGTGTGATTCGGCAAGCTGTTTGAGCCTGGATTCATTTCTGTTTAAAACCAGAATATTTGCATATTCGTCCAGTACGCGCTCGTAGGCCATGTCGTCGAGACAGGAGAGTCGGCTTGGGTCATTGATAAGGTACTCGTATGGACGGTAGAGCTCCAACGTGCTTTTCGGATCATTAAATTTTTTGTAAAACGCTTTGGAGATGGCCGGCAGCTTTTTGATATAAAGACACTGTTCTTTCTGATCCGTCGCCATGAAGCCATGAAGCTGTGTAAGGATCATGAGTGTAAATATAATATATCTGAACATCTATTCGCCTCTCTTTTCGTTGATTACTTTGCCAAGTTTGCTCTGTCCGCACTCTTGTTTGGCCTGATCGTAGGTTACTTGCATCTGTCTGACCTCTTTTGGATCGATGATCTCTTGGGGCGCTTCAAAACGCTGCTCTCGGCTATAGGTATAAGCTAAAACCGGTCGGCCGAAAAGTTTGGAGACGTCATCGTTCAAACGTAAAAACGGCGAACCCCCGACGAGTATAGAGCCGATACAGCGGTGGTTTGCGGCTTTGTAATCGGCAGCCTTAAAACTGCGTTCGGCATGGTAGATGGTGTGTTTTCGGCCCGTTTTGACCGAGTCTAAAGACTCGTTATGACTGCCGACGACGATCGCTTTGACGTTTTGGGTGTTTTTGAGTCGCCATTCGACTTTTCCGGTCGATTGCAGGATCAGCAAGACGGGTTTGGCAGAGTTCTTTAGCGTGATCTCCGGGGTACGTGCGCCTGGTTCGTAATTGACGGAACCGCCGCTGTTAGTGCCTTTGCGCAGAGGCTGATAGTTGATCACCCACACGTCGTAGTTTTGATTTGCGAAGCGTTGTTTGAGCTCGTCGTTACTGTAACGCTTTTGATGCGGCGTCATGGAAAAATGGAGGTCGTAGAAATAGTTGCGGTTAAGATATTCGATCTCGATCTTATGGACCCCTTTGGAAAAGGTGTAGGGCTTTTGGTAGCGGGTCTGTTCGGTTAAAAGCCTGCCGTCGATGACCACCCGGCAGGCTTTGGCACCAGCGCGCAGTAAGATGGTGTATGGAGTTTCCTGTTCGACCTTGAAATAACCGACATGATACGACGCGGCATCAATGGTGTTTTGACCGAAGATCTTTATGTTGGCTCTGATGTCGATCGTATCGCTGTAGGTGGTTTTAAATACCTTCTTGGTTTTGGTATCGAAAAAGATGTTTTTAAATTTTCCGGTGGGGATATCACCGCCCGGATTGAGGTGCTTCGCCCATTTGCTTTTGTAGGCGATCAGACCGCCGCTTTTGATGTACTCAAGCACTTTCGGATCGGGCTTTTTGGTCAGGGTGACGTACTGGCGGTAGTAGGTCAGTGCCTGTTCGGACCGTTTGTGTTTTTTTGAAAGATCGCCGAGGTAGCGCGCTAAAAGGGGGTTGGTCTCGTCCTGACGGAAGAGTTGTTCGAGGCTGCCGAATTGGTCGTTTTTGTACAGAAGATAGATCCATCTCTCTTTGTAGGTATCCAGACACTGCAAGCTGGCGTTGCGGGTGCCGTTTTGCCGATAATTTATCGGTGAATGTTTGACTACTGTGTAGGCACCGCGGTGATCGTTGAATGTTTTAAGCAGGTAGTCCGCCTGTTCGAATTTTACGTCGAGTTCTTTACAGAGCGACGCTTCGTCGTAGGCGGCATATGCAGCTGACGAGAGCAGGAGAATTAGCAGCAGATAGATGTTTTTCATAAATACCCCGTTTTGAATTGGCGTGTAAGGATATCATTAATAATATAATTTAATATAAAAAATTAAGTTGTATTGTATGTTTGTGTAATTTAGCCTTGACCTATAAAAGAGTGATCTGCTTTAGTCGAAAGAACTCTGCATGCACACCATCTCGGAAGAGGTGCAACAAGGAAGTATAAAGCGATTAACACTTTGATCAAACTTGGAAAGAAGACAAATTCGTGCTATCCTTTACATGAGTAAACCGCAAGGAGCACTTATGAAGTACATCAGATTCTTTGAAACAGTCGGCATCAACGATGTTGGTCTCGTCGGGGGCAAAAACGCCAGCCTGGGCGAGATGTATCAGCATCTCTCCGGTGCCGGGGTCAACGTTCCCAATGGATTCGCAACAACACGAGATGCCTACATGCTGCTGCTTGCGCAAAACAGTCTGGGTGAGCGGATCGACCGTCTCATAGCGGAGCTCGACGTCGAAGATGTGGCGCAGCTTCAGGCGGTCGGTAAGCAGGTGCGCGAAATGATCGTCAATGAACAGCTTCCCGACGTGCTCCAGAAAGAGCTCATAGATGCCTACAGGCAACTCTCTGCACAATACGGCAGCAGTGCGGTCGATGTGGCGGTGCGTTCCTCTGCCACTGCGGAAGACCTTCCCGATGCCAGCTTCGCCGGGCAGCAGGAGAGTTACCTGAATGTTCAGGGCGAAAGAGCTCTGATCGTTTATGCCAAGCGCTGCTACGCATCACTCTTTACCGACCGTGCCATCAGTTATCGGTTCAGCCGCGGGTTTGACCATCGCAGCGTTGCTCTGTGTGTCGGCGTGCAGAAGATGATACGCAGTGACGAGGCGAGCAGCGGGGTGATGTTTACGCTCGACACCCAGAGCGGCAGTGAGAACATCATCATGATCAACTCGGTCTACGGTCTGGGCGAGAACATTGTCGGCGGGCGGGTCAATCCCGATGAGTTTTTTGTCTTTAAACCGACGCTTGAAATCAACAAAGTGGCGATCATCAAGCGTCAACTCGGTTCCAAAGAGATGAAGATGCTCTACGACGATGCGCATAAGACCCTGAATGTGGCAACGACGCCGAGCGAGCGGGCATCGTTCAGCCTGAATGATGAAGAGGTCATGAGGCTGGCGCGGTATGCACTTGCGATCGAAGAACACTACAAGACACCGATGGATATCGAGTGGGCAAAAGACGGACAAAACCATCAACTCTATATTGTACAGGCGCGTCCGGAGACCGTGCACTCAAAGGCACGTAAAGAGAACGTAACGCAGATCGAGAAATACAGCATCAAAGAGGAGACCTCCAAACGTACGGTTCTGGCAACGGGGAGTGCGATCGGTGAAAAGATCGGTGTCGGCGTGGTCAGGGTCATTCGTGATCTCAGCGAAGCGTCCAAGTTTAATGCGGGCGAGGTATTGGTTGCCGACATTACCGACCCGGACTGGGAACCGCTCATGAAAAAGGCGGCAGCCGTTGTGACCAACAAAGGGGGGCGTACCTGCCATGCGGCGATCGTGGCAAGAGAGATCGGGGTGAGCGCCATTGTCGGTACGGGTAATGCGACGGAGCTGCTCAAAGACGGCATGGAGGTGAGTGTCTGTTGTGCAGAGGGGGAAGAGGGCCATGTCTATGAGGGCAGACTCGATTTTGAAATCACGTCATTTGACCTAAGCCGGATGAAAGAGCCGAAGACAAAACTCTTTATGAATGTCGGTAACCCCGAACAGGCCTTTTCGCTGGCGAACATTCCCAACCAGGGGGTAGGGCTTGCACGGATGGAGTTCATTATCAACAATCATATCAACGCGCACCCGATGGCGCTCTACGATATGGCACAGGGAAGAGAGGTCGTAGGGAGCAGCGAGATCGAGACGCTGATGCAGGGCTTCAGTGATCCCAAGACCTTCTTTGTCAACAGGCTGTCTGCGGGCGTCGGCATGATCGCGGCGGCCTTTTACCCCAACCCGGTGATCGTCCGTACCAGCGATTTCAAGTCCAACGAGTACCAACACATGCTCGGCGGCGAAGCGTATGAAAAAGATGAAGAGAACCCGATGATCGGTTTTCGCGGGGCGAGCCGCTACTACTCCGATGCCTATAAAGAGGCGTTCAAGTGGGAGTGCGAGGCGCTTAAAAAAGTGCGCGATGAGATGGGGTTGACCAACGTCAAACTGATGCTCCCTTTTGTGCGGACTCCGGAGGAGGGGCGCAAGGTCATTGCGATCATGAACGAGATGGGGCTGGTGCAAAAAGAGAACGCTCTTGAGATCTACGCGATGTGCGAGATTCCGAGCAATGTGATCTTTGCCGATGAGTTTCTGAAGGTCTTTGACGGCTACAGTATCGGCTCAAACGATCTGACGCAGCTGGTGCTGGGGGTCGACCGTGACAGCGCGCTGGTCGCCCACATCTTTGACGAACGCAACGAAGCGGTTAAACGGATGCTGAAAATGGCCATCGACGCCTGTAAAAAAGAGGGCAAATACATCGGTATCTGCGGTCAGGCCCCCTCCGATTACCCCGAGATCACCGAGTTCCTCGTAGAAAACGGCATCGACTCCATCTCCCTAAACCCCGATTCGGTGCTCAAGATGCGCCAGGTCGTCGTAGAACTGGAAGCGCGCCTCTAGCGTTTGAGGCAGAATGTGATGGAAGCGTTTCACACCTGTTCTGTTCAAAAAAGCCTGGCGCTACTGGAGAGTACAGAACAGGGTCTTACCGCTGAGGAAGCTGCCAGACGGCAGAAGCGGTACGGACCGAATACGCTGCCGAAAAAACGGGTCCAGCATCTTTATGAGATCTTTTTACTGCAGTTTAAAAGTCCGATCATCTACATCCTTCTGATAGCCGCTATTGTCACCTTTGTAATCGAAGAGTATATCGACGGTTATTTTATTATGGCGGTCCTTCTGCTCAATGCGGCTATCGGTACCTATCAGGAGTATACGGCAGCGATCAAGGCGGAGGGGCTGAAAAAAGCGATAAAAACCACGGTCAATGTTGTTCGGGAGGGCAAGAGTACAACTTTGGACAGCGCACTTCTTACAGTCGGTGATGTCGTCAAACTCGAATCCGGTACCAAGATACCGGCTGACCTCCGTCTGGTCACCTCGACCAACCTGATGGTCAATGAGTCTCTGATAAGCGGTGAATCGCTCGAAGTCCATAAAGAAGCGGCCTTTGTCTCTGCGGACAAAATGCTGCCGGTGGCCGAGAGGATCAACATGCTCTATGCCGGCAGCTATGTTGCCAGCGGGCGTGCCGAGGGTGTCGTTACGGCGATCGGTACGGCAACCGAGATCGGCAAGATCGCCATGATGCTGGCCTCTGCCGAAGAGGGCAAAGCCCCGCTGACAATCCGAATGGAGCGACTCTCCCTTACGATCGCCAAAGCCGTCGGTGCCATCATCGTTCTTCTGTTCGCGATCGGAACCTTTAAAGGGATGGGGCTTTACGAGCTCTTTTTCTTTTCGGTTGCTTTGGCGGTCTCTGCAATACCCGAAGGGCTCCCTGTCGCGATTACGGTGGCGTTGACCTCGGCGTCGTTGGTGATGTCCAAACGCAACGTCATCGTACGTCAACTTTCCGCCATCGAGGCACTGGGTTCGTGTACGCTGATCGCCAGTGACAAGACGGGCACCTTGACCAAGAACCAGCTCAGCGTCGAATATTTCATCCCTAAGAGAGAAGACCACGATACGAATGCGGATCTGGTCCACGTGACGCGGTTGGCTTCGGTGCTCTGTGGCGAGATGCAGATCCAAGAGGACGCTGCCGCACTGAAATACATCGGCGACCAGGTTGATGTGGCATTGGCCAGGCATGCCATAAGCGCAGACGAGGCCTACATATTGGCGGTGCAAAACCATGTCAAAGTCAACGAGATCCCTTATGAGCCCCAAAACCGTTACAGTGCAGTTCAGGTCGAACATGACGGCCGTATTTACGAATTTGTCAAAGGGTCGCCGGAGACGGTGTTGGAGTTTTGCAACGTCTCGGAGGAGGAGAAGGCGCAGCTGCTTGCCGATGTCGACAGCTGGGCAAAAAAAGGGTACCGCAATATCGCTTTGGCCTACAAAATAGAGGTCGGCGAGACGATATCGCTGGAGAACTTCGTCTATCTGGGTTTCATGGCGATCATCGACCCGATCCGTGAAGAGTCGAAAGAGGCGGTGGAAACGGCCAAAAAGGCGAGAGTCGAGACTGTCATGATTACGGGGGACCATCCCAATACGGCGTTCTACATTGCGCAGCAGCTGGGGATAGCAGAAAACGAGGATGAGGTGATCGAGGGGAGGGCCTTGTCGAAATGGCAGCAGAACGGTGCCGACCCGGAGGTGATCGCCGGTAAAAAAGTCTTTTCTAGAGTCTCTCCCGAGCAGAAAAAAGCGATCGTCGAGGCTTTTCAGAAACTGGGCCATTTTGTCGCCGTTACCGGTGACGGGGTGAATGACGCGCCGGCACTGAAATTCGCCAATATCGGGATCGCCATGGGAAGAGGGGGCACCGATATTGCCAGAAGCAGTGCGGACCTGATCTTGACCGACGACAACTATGCCTCCATCATCAACGGCATCGAGGAGGGGCGGCGTGCGTACGACAACATCCGCAAGGTGATCTACCTGCTGGTCTCTACCGGGTTTGCGGAGATCGTACTGGTGATGCTGGCGTTTTTGACCGGCATGCCGCTACCCCTGCTTCCGGTTCAGCTGCTGTGGCTCAACCTGGTCACCAACGGCTTGGAGGATGTTATGCTGGGGTTGGAAAAGGCCGAACCCGGCATTCTGAAACGCCGTCCGAGACCCCCTGCAGAGCGGATATTCAACCCGGTCATGGTCCGTCGGGTCGTTGTCGGCGGGCTCTATATCGCCCTTATGTCCTACCTCGTCTTTGTGACGCTCCTGCAGCTGGGCTACAGCGAGTTCAGTGCGCGTAACGGGACCCTGCTGCTGATGGTGCTGTTTGAGAACGTGCATGTCTTCAATGCCCGAAGCGAATACCACTTCCTTCACAAGATCCAGTACCGTGAGAGTCTGCTGCTGATCGTCTGGGTGCTCTTTACACAGCTGCTTCACATAAGCTGTATGTTTATACCGGCGATGCAGAATATCCTCTCTGTCGAACCGGTCAGTTTGACAATGTGGCTGACCTTTTTTGCGATCGCGTTGGGGCTTGTCGTTATGATGGAGCTGGAGAAGTTTTTTCGAAAAAGAGGCAGGAGTGCGGTTGTCAGTTAACGATCAGCAGTGCCAGATAAGGCACAACGTTAAATAAGATATAAAAGATCTTGAATGCCCCGGGCAGAGCGTACATGGCAATATCATAGCTCTCCCGTGGTACAGGGAAGCAGCGTCTCTGCAGACGATAGACGAAGTTGGGTGCGAACATCAAAAAGAGTACCTACTCCGGGTAGATGACGCCGTTGATAATGGAACACCATAAAAAAAACGATTCAAGTGTCTATAAGACTATATTGACTCTCTGGCAGTCAGGCTCTTTTATGTTTCTGGCGGAACATAGACCAGTACATCAACAGGTGAGCGCTGTACCAGGTAAGATGCTGTCGAGCCGAAGACAAACGAGTTGAGGTTCTCAACGCCTTTGGAACCGAGCACAAGCAGGTCGGCGTCGTCATTGACGATGTAATCCAGCAGGTCCTCGTTGACGGATGCGCTGTAGTCAATGAGTGTCATCTCTCCCGGACCCACCTCGTTGACAAAAGTCTCCACTGCCATTGTTGCGATGGATCGCTTCTGAGCTCTGAACATTTCGGCCTCTTCGTCGCTGAAGTGATAGGACATAGCCTGCGCCTTGCTGATCGTCTCATATGCATAAAGATATTTTCGGGTCGTTTCGGCAAAAAGGGAGTTGGCAAAGAGTATGCTCTCCTTGGAGTGGGCAGAGAGGTTGGTCGGTGCAAGCATATGCCGATAGGCGGTGTTGACTCTGTTTTTGATGATGAGTACGGGGAGTCTGGTCCGTTGAACAAGTTTCAGGGTCGTTGAACCGAAATGGTCGCTGTCGACATCGTCTTTTCCATGCGAACCGACCACGATGAGGTCGACCTGGGTCTTTTTGACCGTCAGCATAATGGTCTCGGCTGCTTTGCCGGACTCGATAAAGAGCATGTACTCGACGTTGGCCTCTGCATTGAAGCGGTCGATCAGTTTGAGCAGTGTTTGTCTGATCGCCTCTTCATCGGCCGACTTTGCCAACGGCGACTCCATAAAAAGTGGCTCGATGACGTGGATGACGATAAGCTGGGCGTTTTGGTCACTGGCGATGGCGATGGCACGCTTGAGCGCCTCAGTGGCCATGGCAGACATGTCGATTGCAACTAGGATTTGCTGGACTCGCTTCATCGTCTTGCTCCTCGATGTAGATTTATGATCGCTTTGCATAGCATTGTAGATTTTTCTATTATATCAGAATCCGGACATCGGACATAGAGAACGCGTTCATGGTCGGCAGCGAGAGGTGAGACCATGGATGAAAAAATCTACTCTAAATGGATTTGACGCTCTTCACCCTCTTTGGGCTTGACCGGTTTGGTTTCGACGACATCTTCCGGTTTTGTAAGAATAAAGGAGATGTCGTTTTTCTCTTCAGCCGCTTTTTGTGCTGCCTCGCGCTCCTGCGCGATTTTGGTTTCCGCCTCTTTGTCGGCTACTGCTTTCGCCTTGGCGGCATCCTCTTCTCTCTTTTTTGCCTGACGTGCCGCTTCGGCGGCCTGCGCCTCCAGTTCCTGTTTTTTTACGGTATCCAACCGCGCCCGTACTTTTGGGGTATAACGGCTTTTTGGATAGGTGTTGATGAACTTTTCCAGTGCACTTTTGGTTTCGCTGTTTTGGATCTTGCTGTAGGCCAGTTCATCGGCAGAGGGCAAGTGGTCCGGGAGTACGAAGTAGAAGGGCTGATTTCTGACGATCTCTACCTGCGGTTTTGGCTGACGCTGTTGTTGACGCACCTTTATCAGCTTGCTTTCTAGTGCTGTTAGCTCAACGCCTTTCTCCCGGGCAATATGTACAAAATCTTTCGTAAAGCTTGTTGAGCTGTTGGCGGTACCGAAAGGGGTGGCCATAAACGTCACTTGGGCTTTGGAGGACTTGATCTTGGCCAGCCCCTTTTTCTGTGGCGTGAAAAGCGTTCCGAACGGGGCATCGTAGGCGGTGTCCAAAACGACAATGTTGAGACGGTCGTAGCTCTCTTCCATGTTGCTGTAGATGGAGTTGAGAGCGATGCTTTTACGGGCGATCATGGATTCATTTAAAATGCCGTTATCAACGGGGAGCAGGTAGTTTTTTCCCTTCGTCTGGACGGCATGCCCACAGTAGTAGACAAGGCCGATACCGTTGGGGTGCAGGTTCTTGTTGAATTTTCTAAGCAGACGAACGAAGTTGCGTTTGTCCAGGTTCTCGCCGTAGTAGACATAAAACCCGTTCTCTTCCAGGAATTTTTTGACGTTGCGGGCGTTGGTCTCCGCGTGGTCGATAGCATTTTCATCATAGTTACCGTTACCGACGACGATGGCAACACGGTGCTCTTTTTTCATTGTCTGAAGCGTAGGGGTGCCCCAGGCAGATACGATCAAACTGATTGCTGCGACTGCAATACGAAACATTAGATATTCTCCCGATTGTTATAAAAGTGAAATTATTCTATCGGATAATGCTTAAGGCAAATTAGAAAAAGTTATAGCTCTGTTTCATGCAGTTTTTTTGTAAAAAGGTTTAGCGCCGGGAAGGGGCAGCCGCAAAATAGGAAAAGGTCCGGAGTTTAGCTGTTTTCGCCGGTGAGATAGATCCAAAAATCCTTATGGCTTCTGCCTTGATTGAGAAAATAGAGTTGTAAAATGGTAACACGGTAGAGCGTGATGCCCATTTTGACAAACGGAATCAGCAGTGTCAGGACCATCCACGAAGGCTGTTTTTTGTCTCCCTTGGAGAGCATCATCTCCTCGACACCGATATTGATGCTGAGGTACCAGCCGAAAAGAAATGAGAAGAGAAAGTTCAGGATAATACCAAAAAGTACGATTGCGGCCAGATCCTGTTCATACATTCCTGCGATCATAATGTCTCCCTACGTCATTACGCTTTTCGGATCATGCTGATTGACGATCTTTCACAAGCATAAAAGTTTCAATTTTTTTGGTTCATATTCTAGCGAAAAGATGCTCAAAAGACCATTTTGCGCAGCCGCCTTCCGGTGTATGGTAGGAGTAGAATAATATTAATAAACAACTCGCCACAAAACCCCTGCTGTTATCGCGCAATAAAGTAACATCTGGCTTATTATAAAGGCCCTGTACAGCAAGGAAATAATAGTTTAAAGGGCTTTGTACTAATATAAGCGAAATTCAGTGTAAAGGGCCAAATATGGATGTTAATTATGTATTTGAAGGCTTGAAGATCATGATGCTAGGTATGGGAACGGTTTTTTCGTTCCTGATCGTCATGATCGTCATGATGAACATCATGTCAAAAATCGTTCACCGTTTTTTTCCTGAGCCGAATGATGTTGAGAACACACCATCATCCGCTCAAGAGAATACCGCCAAAAAAGTAGCAGCGATTACGGGTGCGATCATGCACCACAGAAAAGTAAGTAAATAAGGATAAAAATGGCAAAGAAGTTTATTGACATTATGGACACGACCTTCCGTGACGGATTCCAGTCCGTTTTCGGCGGTCGTGTATTGATGGATGACTTTTTCCCTGCGGTAGCAGCGGCGAAAGAGGCAGGGATTACGCACTTTGAATTCGGGGGAGGGGCGCGTTTCCAGTCGCTCTACTTCTACCTGAACGAAGATGCGTTTACGATGATGGACCGTTTCCGCGAGATCGTAGGTCCGGAGGCGAACCTGCAGACACTTGCACGCGGTGTCAACACGGTGATGCTCGATACGGGTTCACGCGAACTGATCGACCTGCATGCCAAGATGTTTAAAAAGCACGGTACGACGACGATTCGTAACTTCGATGCACTGAACGATGTTGAGAATCTCAAGTACTCGGGCGAACGTATCAGCCATCACGGCTTGAAACACGAAGTGGTTGTGACGATGATGGACCTTCCACCGGGATGTTTCGGTGCCCATGATGTTCAGTTTTATGAAAAGACACTTCGCGAGATCCTTGACAGCGGTATCCCTTACGACTCTATCTGTTTCAAAGATGCATCCGGTACATCCAGCCCGAAAAAAGTCTATGAGACGATCAAGATGGCACGCGGACTTGTTCCGGAAGGGACACACCTTCGTCTTCACACCCATGAGACAGCGGGCGTTTCCGTAGCGGCATATATGGCGGCACTTGACGCCGGTATTGACGGTATCGATATGGCGGCGGCACCGGTCTCGGGCGGTACGTCTCAGCCGGACATCCTGACGATGCTTCATGCAACGAAGGGCATGGACTACGACCTGGGCGGTCTCGAGATCGACAAGATCCTGGCGTATGAAAAAGAGGTACAGCACTGTCTTGAAGACTATTTCATGCCGCCGGAAGCGACCATGGTCTCACCATTGATCCCGTTCTCGCCAATGCCGGGCGGTGCCTTGACGGCCAATACGCAGATGATGCGCGACAACGGTATTTTGGAGCGCTTCCCGGACGTTATCGATGCGATGCGTGAAGTGGTGGAGCGCGGCGGTTACGGTACATCCGTAACACCGGTCTCTCAGTTCTATTTCCAGCAGGCACTCAACAACGTGATGCAAGGCCCTTGGAAAGCGATCGCACCGGGTTACGGCAAGATGGTACTGGGCTACTTCGGTAAGACACCGGTCGCACCGGATCCTGAGATCGTAAAGATCGCTTCAGAGAAGATGAACCTTGAGCCGACGACGGCCAAAGTCCTTGAACTGACAGATGCCGACCCGACCAAATCATTGGCGCACTGGGAGAACATCCTGAAAGAAGAGGGGATCGAAACGACTGAAGAGAACATCTTCATCGCAGCAGCGTGCCAGGAGAAGGGTATTACCTTCTTGAAAGGCGAGGCAGAAGTTAACGTACGTAAAAATTCAGATATGCAAAACGAGGAGGAAAAAGATATGGCAAGTGGTAACTATACAGTCGTTGTAGACGGTCAAAAATTCAGTGTTCAGGTAGCAGAAGGCAGCGGTGACATCCAAGTCATCGGCGTAGAGGGAGAGAGTGCCGCACCGGTAGATGCACCAACAGGTGTCGGTATGGATATCAAAGCCCTTCTTCCGGGCGCGGTATGGAAGATCGTTGCCAATCCGGGCCAGAGTGTTGCCGAAGGTGACACGATCATGATCCTTGAATCGATGAAAATGGAGATCGATGTTGTCGCACCAAAGGGCGGTGTTGTCAAGTCGATCAATGTTGCTATCAATGACAAAGTGGTCGAAGGCCAAGTCGTCGCAGTTATCGGATAAGTTATGAAGTCATTTGTACTTAAACTTTTTGCATTGATGCTTTTCAGCCTCACTCTACACGCTTCGGAGGCGCATTCGCCTGCAGCAGAGAGCGAGCCTACAAGCAGCACACACAAGGAAGAGACCTATCAGCCTCAGACATTTGCCGAGATGACGATGGGCTTTTTGGCTTCAACAGGCGTCAACGCTATCTTGAATCCGGACCCGAACGAGGTGAACGCGCACGGCGAACCGATGAGCGACTTTCACAAGTCATGGGGCCGTGTCTTGATGATCCTGATCACCTTCCTGCTCTTCTACCTGGCGATCGCCAAAGGGTATGAACCGTTACTGCTGCTTCCGATCGCATTTGGCGGTCTTCTGGCCAACATACCGGTAGCGAACATTGCAGGTGCTCACGGTTTCCTGGGTGTTATCTACAACATGGGTCTCGCCAATGAGATGTTCCCGATCATCATCTTTATGGGTGTGGGAGCGATGACGGACTTCGGGCCGCTGCTTTCAAACCCTAAAACGGCACTGCTCGGCGGTGCGGCACAGTTCGGTATCTTCGGTACGCTGGTCGGTGCGGTCGCCCTTTCACAGTATACGGACATATTTGACTTTACGCTGCAACAGGCGGCTGCGATCTCGATCATCGGCGGGGCAGACGGTCCGACCTCGATCTTCATCGCAACAAAACTGGCTCCGGAACTCCTGGGTGCGATCGCGGTTGCGTCCTACTCCTACATGGCGCTTGTCCCGATCATTCAACCGCCGATCATGAAGGCGTTGACGACAGAGTCAGAGCGTAAGATCAAGATGACGACACTTCGCCACGTCAGCCGTCTGGAGAAACTGGTCTTCCCTATTATGGTGCTTTCGCTTGCGATCATGGTGCTTCCGGACTCGACACCGCTTATCGGGGCGTTTATGTTCGGTAACTTCCTGAAAGAGTCGGGTGTGGTCGAGCGTTTGAACGATACGCTTCAGAATGCACTGATCAACATCGTCACGATCTTCCTCGGTCTCGGTGTCGGTTCCAAACTGGCGGCCGACCAGTTCCTTGTCGTTGATACACTGGCGATCCTGATCCTTGGTCTTATCGCTTTCTCGATTGGTACAGCGGCAGGTGTTATTATGGCGAAGATCATGAACCTCTTCCCGGGGTCAAAAGTGAACCCGCTTATCGGTTCGGCAGGTGTCTCTGCCGTCCCGATGGCGGCACGTGTCTCAAACAAGGTCGGTATGGAATATGACCGCTCTAACATGCTTCTCATGCATGCAATGGGGCCTAACGTTGCCGGTGTTATCGGTTCTGCTGTTGCAGCAGGTGTTATGATCTCTATCTTCGGATAATCCCTTACAGAGACGGTGGTAGCACCGTCTGCTCCCAAACTTTTACTTATTTACCAGATTTTTTACAAAATAGTGCCGTTCCCAGTGCATTAAGTTTGTCGTGCAGACATTTATATTATGATTGATAATACATCAATGTCATATTGCTGCGGCGATATCAAGGGAGTTCTTTATGTTCTGGTTAGTTTTTGTACCGATTGTTCTGTTTATATTTTTGCTTATTTATATACTTATATCTACGATGCGGACTTCAGCACATTCGACAGTACGCAGGCCGAAAGAGAAACGAAAACCGAAACAGAAACCGAAAAAAGAGCCCAAAAAACCCAAAGCGAAAAAGAAAGCCAAAGCTGAAAAGCCTAAGCCGGAGCCTGTTAAAGAGACACCGAACCGTCAGGAACCTGCAACCGCTCCAATATCGCAGCTTTCTGTTACCGAAGAACCGGCAGAAGTCGCGGCAGCGCAACAGAAGCCTGAGGCGTCTGCCGAGATACCGTTTATTACATTGGATGAATCGTTTGAAGCCGAAAGGGTTGTTGAGAGCGTGACCGAGCCGGCGCCTGTTGTCGAAGAGACATCCCCGGTAACAGAAGAACTTCCTGTGCGCGAAGAGGTACCGCGTGAAACGGCTGTCGAGGTGCCGCTAGAGGCGATTGCAGAACCGCAACCGGTGACAGAAGAGGAGGCGTATGACTATGCACCTTTTGACAATACCCGTACAATGGAGGAGTTCGGACTCTCCAAAGAGGAGGCGAACGACTTTATTGTCGACATGATCCAGCAGATCGAAAGCGAGTTGCCGGGGTTGGAAGAGGCCGTCAGTGCCAATGACAGTAAGCAGATCGAAGAGATCTCGCACATGCTCAAAGGTTCGGCTACCAACCTTGGAACAGGCGGTGTGGCCGATGTCCTGGTCGATTTCAATACCTACATGAAAACATCGAGCGATCCGGATGAGATCGCGAAACACATGCGCAATTTCCGCCGGGCATTAAAAGAGCTCAAAGAGCAGTTCCAATCGTAACTGGATATGCCGACGTTATTTCAGCAGAAGGTCTATAAGGCCCTCGAAAAGATCCCCGAAGGTTCGGTCACGAGCTATGGCGCCATAGCCGACTACCTTGGGACCGGGGCTGTTCGTGCCGTCGGTACGGCTATCGGCAAAAATCCTGATGCGCCGAAAGTACCCTGCCACCGTGTTGTCCTCGCCGACGGCAAAATCGGCAACTATTCAGCAGCGGGCGGCGTCGCCGAAAAGATCCGACTACTGGAACAGGAGGGTGTGGCCGTCGAGAACGGTGTGATCGTTGATTTCAAAGAACGGATGTATGACTTTAGCGACATAAAATGACTCGCATTGTTGTTGCGTGCCGCGTACAGAACCTCTTTGGCGATAATAGAACCTTCCTTTATTTTTCAAGCTAGTTCTCCGTCTTGATCTGTTTTATCTCCTTAGCGTATTATTATAGTGATAGAGTCATCTTCTCCGTTGTAAAGGAGCTGTTATGCATTATCTAAAAAAAGAGAAGTGGGAGATCGGCGAGACATTTGTGACCGATGAAGATCTGTTTAATGAACGCAGACATTTCCTCAAATTGGGAGCGGCCATGGTGGCGAGTACATCGGCTGTGATGGCACTTGCCGCCAAGGATGTCGTGCCGCCACCCAACCTGGTATACCGTAAAGATCCCAACCCCCGAAAGCTCAAAATCAACGACTACGACCAGATCACCTCTTACAATAATTTCTATGAGTTCAGTACCGACAAAAAAGCGGTCAAGTCGCTGGCAAAGGGGTTTAGGAGCGATCCGTGGCGGATCCGCATCGACGGGATGGTTGAAAAACCCTTCGAGATCGACTTTGACGACCTGCTTAAAAAGGTGACGCTGCAAGAGCGCATCTACCGTTTCCGCTGTGTCGAAGGGTGGTCTATGGTGGTGCCCTGGGTCGGGTTCGAGCTGGCCGAGCTTGTTAGGCTCGCCAAGCCCTTGAGCAGAGCCAAGTATATCCGTTTTGAGACCCTCTATGATCCCGGGCAGTTTCCCGACCAGAAACGCAGCTTTTTCAAGGCGCTGGATTACCCCTATGTCGAGGGGCTGCGCATGGACGAGGCGATGCACCCGCTTGCCATCATGGCCGTCGGCCTCTATGGCCACTCCCTGCCGCCGCAAAACGGGGCGCCTCTGCGGCTTGTCGTGCCGTGGAAATACGGCTTTAAAAGCATCAAGTCGATCGTCAAGGTCAGCTTTACCGACAGCGAGCCGCTCAACAGCTGGCAGAAAACGGCTCCGAACGAATATGGCTTTTACGCCAACGTCAACCCCAACGTCGACCACCCGCGCTGGTCCCAAAAACGCGAACGCCTGCTGGGACAGTTCTTTAAACAGCCGACGCTGATGTTTAACGGTTACGAGCAAGAGGTCGGCCACCTCTACCGGGGCATGGACCTTAGAAAGTTCTTCTGATGCGTATCGTTCTCTGGTTGCTGCTGCTTTCGCCGTTATCGTTTTTGCTCTACCGGCTTTTCGTAGACGGTGTGGAAGACCCCATCAAATATACCTATAGTGTGACCGGCGGTACGGCATTGACCCTGCTCTTTATCACGACCTCAATCTCGATACTGCGGAGGAGGGTGAACCTTGTGCGTTACCGGCGGCTTGTCGGACTGTTCGGTTTTTTTTATGCCCTGTTGCACCTGAGCAATTTTGTCATGCTGGATATGGAGCTTGACCCCGTTTCTATTCTCAATGAGACCGTGGACAAACCCTTTATCTACCTCGGGGTGCTCGCCTTCTCTATATTGTTTTTTATGGCTGTCACCTCGCTGCCGTCACTCTTTTCAAAGTATTACAGATACCACAGACTCCTCTATGTGGCGCTGGTTTTGGCGAGTACCCATTTTGTCATGGCACAAAAAGTGCTCAGCCCTCTGCAGTGGGAGCTGTTGGCCGTAATGATATTTATCGGCGTACTCAAGTTCCTGCAGCAGACAAAACTGGTCAAGTTGTGAGTCGGCATCTGTCGGCAATACAGAAGTAGAGGTGCGGCCAAGCCTCTGCCGACTCTGGTTGCTTTTTTGCATCATCTTGCTTCAAAGCGCGTATCGTACGCCTGCAGCTTAACAGTAAGTTAACGTTCTTTGGCTACTATTGCTCATTTAAACTGATAGGAAAACAAATGACTAACATCACCTTAAGTTATAGTGGCGAGCACCCCTCCATTCTGGACTGTAACGCGCAAGTATTTTGCTGTCCGGAGTCAACGCTATGATGCATCTGAAATATATTCTCCCCGCACTGTTGTTTCTAAACACGCTGCTTAGCGCCGGTACGATGTACACACTGTCGGGCATTGAGAAAGTGTATCCCGTTGTCGAGATAGGAAGCAAGAGAGTACCTCAAAAGTATAAATCGCTCATCATGGCGCAATTAAAAGAGAGCGCTGACGAGCTTGGACTCGATACGAAGGGGTATGACCCCAGATCTCTGGCCCTGCTTGTCAACGAACTCTATATAGGCAATAGCGTTGTGATCAAGGTCCGGCTAGTCATAGGTGAAGAGGTGAAACGTCTTGATTCCGGTGAGAAGACCTTTGCGCTGACCTATGATGATGCGGTGCATTTTACGGCAGACGAAGATATCGAGGAGCATCTTGAGGATGCCATGGATGAACTTCTGGCAAGATTTTCGGAGCAGTACGGCGAAGAGAACAAGGCGATCGCCAAAGTCGTCGTCGATGAGAACAATTTCGCGGCCGCAATGGGATATGAGACGAATTATGAAACGGCGCTCAAAAAGGCCAAAAAAGCGCAAAAGAACGTCATGCTTGTGCTGGTCTCCAACTACTGTCCGTGGTGCCGGAAGTTCGAACAGCGCGTACTGCTGAAAAAAGAGGTCGATGCCGTGATCCAAAAGAACTACATCCCTCTGATCATCAACAAAGAGAGGGATTCGTTCCCAAAAGAGCTGGACATGGCATTTACGCCGATCATCCATTTCATAGACTATAAAACACTCCGAAGCTATAAGAGTCTCCTCGGCTACAACAGCAAAGAGGAGTTTTTACATACAATTAAAACGGACAGCAGCAAATAGGCGTGTTAAAAAGGGCATTTTTCTGCTTTTATTAACGCGTATTGGTTACAATTTACATATTAATCGACTGGAAAATCAATGACAAAGCTCATCAAATATTTTATTCACAACACTTCATTGAACCATATGCTGCTGGCCGTTTTGTTGATGGCGGGGGTCCTCTCCTACATCAAGATCCCCAAAGAGATCTTTCCGGATGTCACGCTCAACATGGTCCTGATCTCGGGAGCCTACTCGGGGGCAAGCGCCAACACGCTTGACAAGATGGTGGTGCGCGATATCGAAGATGATGTCGGTTCCGTCAGCGGGGTCAGCAAGATCGAGAGCGTGATCCGGCCGGGCCGTTTTTCGGTCGTTCTGACACTCGATGACAACGCAGACAGCTATGTCGTTTTGAACAAGGTCAAAGACAAGCTTGCCAATGTCCGCCAGAACATTCCGCCGGACATGAACGAGCCGGTAGCGACGGTCGTCGACAGAAGCCGGGACCTTATCAAGCTTTCCGTCGCCTCCAAAACGGCCGATTTCGAGACACTGCTTGAAGAGACCAAACGGATAAAAAGCAAGATATCGCAGATCAAGGATATCTCGGAAGTGGTCATCTACGGCGACTCGGATCAGAAGCTGGAGATCAAGATCGATGAGTATGCGCTGAGCGCCTATAAACTGAGTGCCAGTGATGTTCTGAGTGCGATACAGAATCTCTCTTATATCTACCCGATCGGTGATATCGATGATGTCGATAACTTCATCTACGTTTCGACTGCCAACGGTAAAGCCAACATACAGGAGTGGGAGAACAGCCTGCTGGACATCGGCGGAAAACAGCTCTATCTCAAAGATATCGCCTCCATCCGCTTCTATCATCCGCAGGATGTCACCTTGTCGACCTTTAACGGTGAATACAACCTGGTGTTGAAGATCTCAAAAGAGACCGCCGGCAACTCGATAGAGCTCTCAAAACAGTTGCGAGCGTATGTCGAAGAGACGATCCAGCCCCAATACCCTGATCTGATCTTCGACTTTTTTCAAGACTCTTCGGAACCGATCGATGAACGTCTGAGCATTATCATCGCCAACCTGACATTCGGTCTGATCCTGATCTTTATCACGATGAACTTCCTCATCAACCACAATACGGCGATCGTGGTGACGATGGGGGTACCGTTCGCATTTATAATCGGACTGCTCTTTATCTATACCGGCGGCTACTCGCTGAACATGATCTCACTGGTCGGTGCGCTCCTTGTCGTAGGTATCGCTGTCGATGATGCGGTCGTGGTCTCGGAGAATATCCAGCGTCATATTGATGAGGGAATGGAACCTGCCGAGGCTGCGGTCATCGGGGTGAGAGAGGTAATACTGCCGATCACGATGGCGACCTTGACAACCGTTGCGGCTTTTATGCCGATCTTTATGCTCAGTGGCGAGATGGGCATGATGATCGTCTTGATCCCTATCGTGGTTATTCTGGTGCTGTTCGGTTCGCTGATAGAGAGTTTCTTTTTCCTGCCGCTGCACGCCAAGGAGCTGTTGAAACGGGGCAGTAAATCGCTGGACTGGTCCCCCGTGACACGCCGTTATGAGGTCGTGCTGCATAAGCTGATCCACCATAAGAAGCTGACTTTGGCCCTCTTTTTTATCATTGTGCCGTTGTTGACGGTCTGGACGCTAAAGTCACTTCACTTTCAGCTCTTTCCGGCTTTTGACAGCCGAACGATGAACATCACAGCCAAGATGAACATCAACACGGACCTGGAGACGACCTACAAAGTCGCCAACGAGGTCGAAAAAGTGATCCTGGACCACAAAGAGGAGCTTTATGTCAAGAGTACCTCGATGCTGAGCGGGATGCGCCGCAGTCTCTCCAACTCCTGGGATACGGGCACCAATCTCTTCTACATCTCTCTGGAACTGGAACAGCAGGTGCCCCAGAACTGGGTCAACCACTATGTGAACCCGATCCTGGACCTCTCTTTTGAGTTTAATCCGCCGGAGAAGATACGCACGATCTCCTCTTCCGAGGTTGCCGCTCGGCTTCGTAAATTGATTCAGCCGCTGGAAGCACAGTACGGCATCGATGAACTGGCAGTCGTGGAGCGTAGAGCGGGAATCGTCAAGACCGACATCGAGCTTAACCTGATCGGCGGCGATGATGCCAAGATGCAAAAAGCGATTGCACTGCTTCAAAACGAGCTGCGCAAGGTCAACGGGGTCAAGGAGGTCATCGACAATATCCAGCTCGGCAAGATGGAGTACAAGATCAAGCTCAATGCGTACGGCGAGCAGCTTGGGCTCTCCGAAGGGAGTGTTGCGCAGATGCTCAGCGGTTATTTCCTGGGCGGCCGCAAGGCACAGACCTTCGGCAGCGACGGGGTGGTCGACATTACGACCGAATATGAACAAAAAGACAGACTCGCCACGCTCAACGAATTTGAGATCCCTCTGCGCGACGGGCGTTTTGTCAAACTTGAAGATGTGGCCGAATTTATCAAGGTCCAGGATTATGAGATCATTGAAAAAGAGAACGGCGATATCGTCAAAACGGTCAGTGCCAATGTTGATAAACGGGTCACGACCGCCTCACAGGTCCTCGACGTCATAGCGCCGGCGATCGAAGCGGTCGAGAAAGAGGGGATCCGTGTCGACATCCTGGGCGAGAAAGAGAAGAACCAGCAGCTAAAAAGCGACATGCTGACGGCGGCGGCGTTTGCACTGGTTATCATGCTGATCCTGCTGCTGCTGATCTTTCCGAAGATCAAATATGCCTTGATGATCCTCTCGGTTATCCCGTTTTCGATCTTCGGCGCACTGCTGGGCCACCTCATAATGGACATCAACCTGGCGATGCCGTCGGTCATCGGTATCCTGGGACTGGCCGGTGTTGTGATCAACGACGGTATCATCATGCTGGATTTCCTGCACGGTACCCATAAGCCCGAAGAGTTCTACTACCGGGCCAGGCTGCGTCTGCGCCCAATCGTGATCACGACGGTTACGACCTTTGTCGGGCTCTCGACGTTGATGTTCTTTGCTTCGGGGCAGGCGATTATCATGCAGCCGCTGGCGATCTCGCTCGGTTTTGGTCTTATCTGGGGAACGGTGATGAACCTTTTCTATCTGCCGACGCTCTATGCGATGGTCAACAAGATCACGGATCAACCTGCCGTAGTGCAAAAAGAGAATGTGCCGAACGGATAGAAAACAGCGTATCCGAGGATGCTGTTTGTGGAAGTTTGGTAAAATAAGAAGATAAACAAAGAAGGTCAGATAGATGAAGAAGATTTTTACACTGCTGCTGCTTTCAGGGGTGGCACTTTTTGCCAAAGAGTATTACTCCAAGGTTGAACCGTATGAGATTCTGACGATCTCTTCCAATGTGTCGGGGCAGGTCACGTTCGCGGATGAGAAGAGAGAGGGAAAAGTCCTTGGCGCAAAGGCGTATGTCAAGATAGACGACAAACTGGACCGCATCGAACTGACCAACGTCGATAAAAAAATCGCACTGCTTAAAAACACATTGAAGCTCAACGAGGCGATGCAGAAAAACTATGAAGCGATCCTGGCCAAAAAGCAGAAAAACTACGACAATATCAAAACATTGAAGACCAAGTCGGTGATCGACAAAGACAGAGAGTTCTACGATCTCGTTGCGACGCAAAATACCCTTATAACGACGGAAAAAGAGGTCGACAACCTTAAAGTCCAGATCAATGATCTGAATCTCCGTGCCGCGCAGCTTAGAAAGAGTATTGCCGACAAATCCCTGAGCGCCAAAGGCTATGTGCTCTACGCACTGAGCGTCAAAGAGGGGCAGGTGGTCTCCCCCGGCATGGAACTCTCCAAAGTGGCCAACATTTCAAAGGCGAAACTGACTGTTTTTCTCAATGCAGGGGACATGAAAGACGCTAAAAAGAAGACGGTCTATCTCAATGGCAAAAAGACGGAGTACCGGATCGACCGTCTGTGGGAAATCGCGGACGCAACGCACCTCTCAAGCTATAAGGCCGAGATCATCATCACGGCACCGAAGTACTTTTCGGAGCTGATGAAAGTAGAGCTAAAATGAGCCAAACAACAGCCTGTCCGTTAGACTGTTATGATGCCTGCAGCATTGATGTGGTGGACGGGGCGCTAAAAGGGCGAAAGGATACCTATACACACGGTTACCTCTGCCCCCATCTCAACCATTACGAAAAGCATGAACGTATCACGGCAGCGCGTTTTCAAGGCAAAGAGATCTCAATGGAAGAGGCGCTGCATCTTCTGCAAGAGAAGAGTGCACGTGTCTCCGACCCTTCACAGATCCTCCATTACCGGGGGCATGGTAATTTTGGTCTGATGCAGCAGGTAACGGACCATTTTTTCGCCAGCTACGGCGCCACGCTGACGGAAGGGTCGCTCTGCGACGGGGCAGGCGAAGCGGGTATCATCGAAGGGCGCGGTGCGAACAGACTGCTTCCTCCGGAGCAGATCGATAAAGCGGAAGTCATTATTGTCTGGGGGCGCAATATCCACACAACGAATTCGCACCTGCTGCCGTTTTTGAAAGAGAAGACCGTGATCGTGATCGACCCTGTCAAGACGAAAATGGCCGAAACCGCAGACTTCCACCTGCAGATAAAACCCAAAGGCGATCTCTTTCTGGCGCTGCTGTTGAGCCGGTTTACCATTATCAACGGTATGGAAGACAAGGCATTTCTGGACGAGTATGCGACCGAATATGAAGATTTCTACGAGCTGACACAGACGGTACGAATCAAAGCCGTATTGGAGAGTATCGATGTGACCCTGGGCGACATCGGTAAGATCCTGGACCTTGTCAACGGCAAGCGTACGGTGATCCTGGCCGGTGTCGGTGTTCAGAAATATCGCCACGGTGCGGACGTGATACGTGCGATCGATGGTTTCGGCGCGCTGCTGGGCCTCTTCGGAAAAGAGGGGTGCGGGGTCAACTTCCTGGGGAACTCCCAAGAGGGGATCACAGCGCCTTTTACGACAAAAAACAAGCTCAAACCTGTCGCCGTCGGCGATGTTGAGTTCGGCCGTTTCGAGATGGCCTTTATCCAGGGTGCCAATCCGCTGAACCAGATGCCGGACACCAACAGAGTCCGTGCTTCGATCGAGAAGAACCCCTTTGTCGTCTATTTCGGTCTCTATGAGAACGAGACGTCACAGATCGCAGACCTGGTCATCCCGGCCAAGACCTTTTTGGAAAAAGATGATATCCGCAGTTCATACGGCCATCCCGGCCTTCTGGAGATGCCGACGGTCTCTGAGAGTGGTACCGGTATCAGTGAGTATGCGCTGACGGCCGCGCTCTGCAAGGCGTTTGACATCGATATCGACAGTGAGCTCACCTACCTGGAGCATTTTAGGGACTTTGGTGAAATCAGGGCGACCGACAGCGTTGTCAAAGGACGACAGGAGATCCCCTATGGCGAAGGCTTTGACACGGATGACGAGGAATTCTGCTTTTTGCAAGAGTATGATCTGAACGTCGAAGCGGACGACGGTCTCTTTCTGCTTACCCCTAAAAGTGCCAAGAGTCTGAACTCGCAGTTCGGTCGTGATAACAAGGTCTATCTCAACGGTTCGCACGGTATCGGTTCGGGAGAGCGTGTCCGTATCAGTTCGGAAAACGGCGCTTTAATTTTGGAAGTATCCATAAACGACCGTCTCCGCGATGACTCTGTCCTGATCTATTCGGGGACCCCGGGGGTCAATGTGTTAAGTGATAGTAAGCTAAGCTACGAAGGCAAAAATGCCGCGTATCAAGAAAACAAGGTAAAGGTAGAAAAATGTTAGAAAAATCTTATGTAATGCCAACGTATGCAAGAGCAGACATCGCGTTTGTCTCGGGTGACAATGCAACGCTTATGGACAGTGAAGGACGTGATTACATCGACTTTACATCGGGTATCGGTGTCGTGAGTATCGGCCATGGTGACAATGTCCTTGCACGGACGCTCTGCGATCAGGCCAAGAAGATCATTCACATCTCCAACCTCTATTACATCGAACAGCAGGAGCGCGCGGCAAAGAAGATCGTTGAGGCCAGCGGTTACGATATGAACTGTTTCTTCGGCAACTCGGGAGCCGAAGCCAATGAAGGGGCTATCAAGATCGCCAGAAAGTACGGCGAAGTCGACGGGCAGCCGAAACGCTACAAGATCATCACCCTTAAACATTCGTTTCACGGTCGTACCATCACAACCGTAAAAGCGACAGGTCAAGAGGCGATGCACAACTATTTCGGCCCGTTCCCGGACGGTTTTGTCTATGCCGACACGATCGATGATATTGCCGGGCAGGTGGATGACCATACGGTCGCCGTTATGATCGAGCTGATCCAGGGCGAGGGCGGTGTGCAGCCGATCGACAAGGCGAAAGTCCAGGAGCTTGCGGCATTTCTAAAAGCGAAAGACATTCTGCTGATCGTTGATGAAGTACAGACGGGTGTCTATCGAACCGGTGAGTTCACGGCCTCACAGGTCTATGAGATCGAACCGGACATCATCACCCTTGCAAAAGGTCTCGGCGGCGGTGTACCGATCGGCGTTGTGATGAGCGGTAAAAAAGATGTACTGGGTCCGGGCGACCACGGCTCGACTTTTGGCGGAAACTACCTCTCCAGTACGGCAGCGATGACCGTGGTCGATTTTCTAAACCACTATAAAGAGAGCGGCGCACTGGACGAGATGATCATCGCCTTTGCCGAGAGACTCGAAGCGGTTCAGAAAGCACACAGCGACATCTTCAGCGAAGCGACGGGGTTTGGCCTGATGCGCGGCCTGCGGGTCAAGGATGCGGATACTTTGGCCAAATTGATCAATGCAGCCCGTGAACACGGCGTTATGGTACTCAAAGCAGGGCGAAATACCCTCCGCTTTTTACCGCCGTTAACAATCACAAAGGAAGAGATGGATGAAGGCTTTGCACGACTTGAAAAAGCTATCAGCAGCCTTTAGTATCGTCCTTGCCACGTTGCTGGCGGCAGATGATGCTAATCTTACGGCACAGCTCAACAACAGCGAGCATAACGCTACCGTTATTTTTGACGATCAGCAGATGAGCCCGCAGGAACAGAGTGCTGCAACCGGATCGCTCGAAGATTACCTTTCCGAGCTCAAACGCAAACAGTTCGGCTATGAGTATGAAAAGAGTGATCAGGAGAGTAGCAAACTCCGCGATTCATGGATCAGCCCGGTCAAACTCTCATACAGCATTACACGTCAAAATCCGTATAATGAACAAAATGCACCTGAAACAGAGAACCAGACCGCGGCTATTGTGCTTGATCAACCGATCTTTCAAAGCGGCGGGATCATCTACGGTGTGAAATTTGCCAATGCTTCCAGAGAGTTTGCCAACTACAGCATCGATCAACAGAAACGGATCATGATCAAACAGACCATTGATCTGTTGATGCAGGTCAAACAGTCAGCGTTTTCATTGGAAAAACAGAAGCTTCAGGTCGCAAACTCGGCGATCAACCTGGAACAAAAACGGGAGCAGTACCTTACGGGTCAACTCGATTCCGGTTTTTTGAATAACGCTATCATCGAGTTGAACCTCGTCAAGCAGGCACTTTTCGATCTCGAAACGCGGGATGCACAGCTGACAACCCAGTTCAAAAAGCTGAGCGACCTTGACCCGAAAACGGCCAAGATACCGTTTCTTGCGATCGTCGACGAATCAAAGTTCCTCGAACAGAACATCGATGTCAAGCTGGCGGAAAGCGAGAGCGAAAAGAATCGCCTTTATAAAAATGTCACCCTGGTCAAGTACCTTCCGTCGGTGAACCTCCAGGCGTCGTACAACTGGCAGAAGCAGGAGTCTTTTTTCTTCGCCGGAACCAATCCTGTGAAGTCAGAGCCGCCCGAAACGACCTATTACCGTTACGGTCTAAGTGCTTCGATGCCGCTGGACATCAATGCTTACAACGATTTTGAAGCGGCCAAGGTTGACTATCTTAAATCACGCGTCGTCATAGATGACAAAAAACGGGAGCTCAAGCTTCTCTATGATCAGGTGATGCAAAACCTGATCAAATTTGACAAAAAGATCGCGCTTTCCGAAGAGAACAGAAAACTGTACGAGGTACTGTTGGCCGACACGAAAGATCTCTTCAGAGCCGGTTATAAAACACAATATGACGTTGACATCCTCAACAACTCTATGAAGATAGAAACGATCAACCAGAAGATCTACGAGATCGACAAACAGTTGGAACTGTTGACCCTGTATGAAAAGATGAGCAGTGACGTTCAGTAACTACATGACGGAGTGGCTCTACGGCGAGCAGGGGTACTACGCGACCTACAAAGCCATCGGTAAAGAGGGCGACTTCTATACGGCGGTCTCGACGTCAAAGTTTTTCGGCGGGACGATCGCCAAACACATCATCGCGCTGGTGGATGAAGGCTTTTTGAAGAGCGATGCCACCATCTGCGAGATCGGTGCCCACCACGGCTACTTTACCGCCGATGTCATTGAGTTTATCTACACGTTGCGTCCGGAGCTGCTGAAGCGTTTCAACTTTGTCATCGTGGAGCGTTTTGATGCCCTGCAGGAGCAGCAGCGCAACTACCTGAACGAATGCTTCGGGGACGCTATTACTCTTTCACACGTCAAAAGTTTAAGCGAGCTCAATGTCGATCACGCTTTTTTTATTGCCAATGAGATCTTCGATGCCTTTCCCTGCGAACTCTTTTTCAAAGGCAAAACGGGGCGCGTGGACGAAGAGGGCAATGTCGAGTTTGATGTTGACGACGCATGGGTCAGTGAAAAGGCGGCAAAGTACCATAAAGACCGCGGGGAGATCGCTGTCGGCTACGAAGCGTTTGCCAAAGAGATGGCCGCGGCGGCCAAGCGCTTTGAGTTTATGAGCTTTGACTACGGTGAGATGATGGCCCGTCCGGATTTCTCCTTGCGTGTCTACGACAAACACAAGGTCTACCCCTTCTTTGACGAAGAGCTGAACCGCAGAGAGGCCTTCGGCACAACGGACATTACCTATGATGTCACCTTTGAGCATGTCAAAGACGCTTACGAGGAGGCCGGCGTGACATTCGTCGAGCTCAAGGCGCAGATGACAGCACTGATTAACATGGGTATTTTGGAACTTCTGGAGATGCTGCGCGCGAATGTCGACAACGACATCTACAAACAGGAGCTTGAAAAGGTCAAGACTCTGATCCTGCCTGACTTCCTGGGCGAACGTTTCAAGATGATAAAGTTTCGTAAAGAGGGGTGATAGCCACACAACGTTCTTTGTCTATATCCAGTGCGGCATCACAAAAAGCGGATCTCTATCAAGATTATTACATTTTTTGATATACTGTAAATATAAACAGGAGGTCTATTATGTATAAATATCTGATCACGATCATGTTGAGTTCTCTGCTCTGTTTCGCTGCCGAAACCGTTGTCAATGGTCATGTCATCAAAAAAGGGGCGGACCTGAGAGGCGCCAATCTGGCCGGAAGCATGCTTAGGGGTGTCGACCTCTCCTTTGCCGACCTCTCCGGTGCCAACCTCGCCGAAGCCGATCTGCACGGCGCCAACCTCTGGAATGCACTGCTTTCCGATGCCAACCTTTCAGGTGCGCATCTTCACGGTGCCAACCTGCATCATGTTTCACTGCACGGTGCCGACCTGCGCAATGCGGACCTCTCTTCGGCCGACCTTCAGTGGGCAGACCTTACCGGTGCCAACATCAAAGGGGTCAAGCTCGATCACACCAAACTCGGCGGCACCATTTGGACGGATGGGCGGGTCTGCCAACAAAACAGCATACAGATCTGCAAATAAACGGCCGCCGCAGCCGATTTCTTCTTCGTTGACCGGGCTCTCCGGTCAGAACAGATGCTTTATATGATCCGGGCTCTTTTCCTCTTTTTACAAGCGCTTTAATAGGAGCTCTTTAAAAACACATGCACTTCTCAATTTTGTCTGAACACATACTTTGGCATGCATTTTTTCAGAGGCTTGAAATTTATAATGGATACAATACCATACAAAAAGCGCAAGATATTTAGATCGAAATCATAAAATAACAGGGAAGAAAAAGATGACAGTTATAGTAAACGGTAACGAGCGAACAGTAGAAGAGGGTGCGACGCTGCTTGCACTGTTAAAAGAGTTGGAGCTGGAGGGCAAGGTGATGGCCGCGGCGGTCAATATGGAGATTGTCAAGCAGGATCAGTGGGATGTTCATGTTCTCAACGACAATGACAAACTTGAACTTCTGGATTTCGTCGGGGGCGGGTGAGAACCTAGCGTTTTTGATGCGTAACGACGGCAATGGCGTAATCGCCGTCATGGGTGATGGAGAGGGCTGATGCGTCTATGCCGAAATGCTTTTTGACACTCTCGGAAAGTGCCAGAAGCGGCGCACCCTTCGCCGTCTTCGTAATGGTGATGTCATGAAAGCCGCACTCAGCGCCGATACCGCAGCCCAAGGCCTTCGATGCGGCCTCTTTGGCCGCCCAAAAACCGGCAGCGGTACGGTAGTTCTTGACGAGCGCAACCTCTTCGGGCGACAGGAACTTCTCTAAAAACCTGGTATCGTATTTCTCGATCAGTTTTTTCATCCGATCGATTTTTATAAGATCAATTCCTATCATAGGTGGAGGCTAATAACGAAGGTTATTAGTTTTGGCACTCTTTGATGCCGAGGATCTTCATCAGCTTCTCCAGAATAATACCGCCTTCACGGTCATTGTCGTCATGGAACTCCGTGACGATCACTTTACGGCCGTTTGATACATCGCTGATATAGCTGTTGTAGTCAAGAGTACAGCCTTCCAATGCAGTTTTCAATGCAGCATTGATCTCCGCAAGCTGTTCTTCATTTGAATAGGCTAACGAAATCTTGGTATAACGCTCCTCGCCTCTATATTCCGCATCGATACATTGAATAGACATTAAAAACCCTCTTTTTTATATAGTTCGATTATACAACATAAAAATTTAGATATTCTTCAAGTCAGCAGCACAAAACCGTCTACAGATGCTTTGTATTGTAAAAGTGTTCAAAATCGTCATAGGTGAGCGGTTCTGAAAAAAGATAGCCCTGATAGAAGTGGCAATCGTTTTGATGCAGAAAAGAGAGCTGCTCTTGCGTCTCGACCCCCTCGGCAACGACTTTGAGATTGAATATCTTGGCCATGTTCAAAATAGTGACGATCATCGCCTGGTCATAACTGTTCTTACCCAGGTTCGCAATAAAGCTCTGGTCGATCTTGAGCTCGGAGACCGGCATCGTTTTCAGATAACTCAGTGACGAGTAGCCGGTACCGAAGTCATCCATTGAAAAGTTGATGTTGAGATGCGCAAGATGCTGCATGATTTTGATGACTCTTTCGATGTCATCGGCGAGGACCGTTTCGGTGATCTCGAAGATGATCTTGGCAGAAAGCTCGGGTGAAAGATACTTTTTGCTTAACCGCTCTACCTCAGAGACAAAGCTGCCGTGAAAAAGTTGCCGCACGCTGATGTTGATGGAGAACTGCTCAAGTTCGATGCCGTTTGCCTTCCATGCTGCTAATGTCTTGAACGACTCCTCCAGAATGTAGTTGCCCAGTTCAACAATGAGGCCTGTCTGCTCTGCCACAGGAATAAATTTGTCAGGCGTGACGGTGCCGAGTGTCTGGTTCTCCCATCGGGCCAGGACTTCACAACCGATCACCTTCTTTTTTTCATTGAACTGGGGCTGATAAAGAAGGCTGATCTCTCTATTCTGGAGGGCAAGATGCAGATGATGCTCGATCTGAAGATGGCTTTCGATGCGTTTTGAGAGTTCGTCATTGAAGATGACAACGCCGTCACGTCCCTGTGCTTTTACCTCGTACATGGCGATGTCGGCTTCTTTGATGAGACGGTTGGCACCCGATGTTTTGGCGTCAATGATCTCAACGCCGATACTGGCGCTGATATAGATATGGTGCTGACCGATGACAAAGAGCTCCTTGAGCCGGTTTAAAAGTGTATTCGCGTGTGTCGTCGCGTTCTGGAGCGCCTCTTCCCTGCTGTCGAAATCATGGGAGATAATGACGAATTCGTCACCGCCCAAGCGTGCGATCAGCTGATCTTCGCTGGTATGGTGCTTAAGGCGTGAAGAGACAATTTTCAGGAGCTCGTCACCGACGTCGTGTCCGAGCGAATCGTTAACCGATTTAAAATGGTCCAGGTCGATGAGCATGATAAATGAGAACTGTTTGGACTCGCGGATGTTTTTGACCTTTTGATCCAGATACCGGATAAAGTGACGGCGGTTGAAGAGTCCGGTAAGATGGTCATGGATGGCCTGATAATTGCTTTTTTCCATCAATTTGAAGTTACTGGACGATGCATAGAAAAGAACACCCAGCAGGATAAGCGAAAAGAGTGCAAGGACATAACCGTAGAACTCGCCGATGAGCGAGAAACAGATAGCCAGCGGGATCATCAGAAACAGCAGTGTCAGGATGTAGAGGCGCTTGTCCGACGCGAGCAGTGTCGAAGCGACGACGGAAGCACCGATCTGCGTAAAGATGGCGATATAGTTCATGTGGCCGCGCACTTCAGTGATGTAGAGGACAAAGATCAGCGTCCAAAGAGAAAAGATCATGAGAAAAAAGACGGAGATCTTGGCGTACCAATATTTGATCTCCTGCGTGTTCATGCGGTTGGGATGATACGCCTTATACAGGCGAAACCCTGAGACTGAAACGGCAATCGTCAACGCATACCAGATCAGTGCAGGAAGGACAACACCGTTGATCCAGCCCAGAAAGATGTAGCCGAGACCCGGAATAAGTGTAAGACCGATCATTACCGGTATCTGCCTGCGCAGAAAAATATAGGATTCGATTGTCTTCATAAATCTATCTTATACTGTTAAACTTTTTATATGCTTAAGAAAATCGCCGTATTGTAATCATTTTGTACGCTGTTATAAAGCGCTGTATGCCTGCTGAAAATCTCTTTTGGGATGTAGGAAGGAGGTTTTTAGCCGTTGGTTTTCTATTGAGCTCCAAGCCTTCGTTTTCGCTCGCCGAAAAGCCAAAACAAGGGAACCGCTCACGTAGTGATGTTTCTTTAGGGCAGTTGGCTTTTGCTATAGGAGAACCTTCGGTTTTCTATCTATCTCCAAGCCTTCGGTGATGCGTTGCATAACACCTTCGGTTTCGTGATGAGAACCTTCGGTTTTTTATTGATGTCCAAGCCTTCGGTGATGTTTCGCATAACACCTTCGGTTTCGCTCGCCGAAAAGCCAAGAAATTGGCTTTTGCTATTGGCGAGCTCACATCCAATCGATCAGTTTGGTGACTTCGTCGACTTCGTAGCATTTGACGCCGTGGGTGTCTTTGGGCTTTTTGGCGAGAAGGACTTTGTTGATGTTGTGCATCTGCAGTTCGCGCAGGCGGGTGTCGACCTGGAAGACCTCTCTGATGTCGCCCACGAGCGAGACCTCGCCGATGAAGACCGTCTCTTTGGAGATGGTGCGGTCTCTAAACGAGCTGATGATGGCAGCCAGGATGGCCAGGTCGGCCGAGGTCTCGTTGATCTTGATGCCGCCGGCGATGTTGATGAAGACATCATACCCATTAAGCGGGATCTCCAGCTTGCGTTCAAGCAGGGCCAGCAGCATGTTGAGACGGTTGTTGTCGAAGCCGGTCGCCTGGCGTTTGGCGTTTGGCGAGTGCGAATCGCTGACAAGGGCCTGCACTTCAAGAATAAGCGGGCGTGACCCCTCCATGACCACGGCCAGGGCCGAACCGGGTTGTGCTTTGCTCTGGTTGAAAAAACGCGAGGAGATGTCTTTGGCCGAGACGAGCCCTTCGTTGCGCATCTCGAAGACGCCGATCTCGTTGGTCGGACCGAAACGGTTCTTGAAGCCGCGGAGAATGCGCAGTTCCTGGGAGCTGTCGCCTTCGAAGTAGAGGACCGTGTCCACCATGTGTTCCAGTACACGCGGCCCGGCGATGGAGCCCTCTTTGGTGATATGGCCGATGATAAAGATCGCGATGCCCCGCTCTTTGGCGATGCGCATCAGATCGAAAGTGATCTGGCGCACCTGGGTCACGGAGCCCGGTGCGGAGGTGATGTTCTCGGAGTACATGGTCTGGATGGAGTCGATGATCAGAAACTCGTAATCACGCTGTTCAAGCTCAAAGAGGACCTGTTCTAGCCGTATCTCGCTGAGTAGATAGAGGTTTTCTGTCGTGGCATTGAGACGGTCTGCCCGGAGTTTGACCTGACCCTCCGACTCTTCCCCGGTGACGTAGAGGGTGTTTTTACCAGCGTTGGCGATGTTGGCGCCGATCTTGAGAAGCAGTGTCGACTTTCCGACCCCGGGGCTGCCGCCGATGAGCGTCAGAGAACCGGGCACGACGCCGCCGCCGAGAACCATGTCGAGTTCGATGTCGTTGCTGCTAAAGCGGGAAACCTCGGTATTGGTGACATCTTTGATAGCCTGCGCTTTACTTTTTCCCGTCGGTGAAGAGGAGGTGAGTTTGACGATCTCCTGCTGCTGTTCACTCAGCTCGACCATGGAGTCCCATGCCCCGCAGTTGGTACATTTTCCCATCCATTTGGGCGAGGTCAGACCGCAGTGCTGGCATTCAAAGAGAACTTTTTTCTTAGCCATTGTTCACCTCGGGTGCGCAGTTTGAGGGTAGGGTTTTGATGTGTGGCGGTAGGGCGGAAAATCTCTTCAATCGTATGCCTTAGTGAAATATTTTATGATTGTAGCAAAGTGTAGAAAAAAGATGCCAAATATATGGCAGATCGAAATAATATACCGGGGTATGAATAGGTAGGTGTGCCCACGGCGACACGGCTATATCCGTTAGAAGAGGCTTATGTTGCACAGATTATGCATATGATCCAGAAACAGTGAAAAGGAATACTATGGTCTGCAAACTACACGAGGTCATCAAATTTGTCCGCGAATACAATCTGCTCAACGACTTGAGCGATGAAGAGATCGAACAGAACTTCAACATCTTTCACCACGCCTGCAGTTTTGACAAGAACATCGCCGCTTATGAAGTGCACCGTGACAATCCCAACGTATTTGAATCGGTGCTCGATAAAACGATGGAGATTCTCGATGAGGCGTTCGAACACGAATACACCAAAGATATGATGCGAAATATCGCCACGACGTTTTGTGACGTTTTTGAAGCGGCGGGTGCACCAAAACGTCCTGTACCGTTTATCATCGTATTGCTCTCCAGGGTCTAAGCCACCTACCATAAACGGGTGGGCTAAAAGCGTTGAAGGGCTTAAAAGCGCTCTCTAGTCCTCAACGGGGCGCCAACCGCTTATGTCATCGGGAACGCCCAGGTCAGTGGGGTCAAGCGGGTCACCCATCTCCGGATGGACCAGTGCCAGAGACGTGTCGTACGCGACACCCTCTATCGCATCGACAATAGTCGGATAACTGCCCAGGTCATGTTCATCAAAATAGGGATGATAACTGCCGTCAGTAGCTTTTACGATATAGAATGTGCCTACTACGGTATTAAAATGAAGTAATTTGATCATTGATTTTGTCCCTTGTCCCTCGCCTGTATCATTATACCTTCCCTCCTTTTACGAGAAGCCAAACCGAAAACGACATCTCTCCCAATATACTGGGAACCGCGACAAGCGCCAAGAAAACTGAACCATAGGTCTCATAATTTGGCAGCATGAAATGGGCGGCCGTATCAACCATGTACATGATGCCGGCAACGACAAGAAAGATAGCAATGATTTTCGGCCTGCCGATGATGTTGCCCAACAGCAGAAGATGCACGCCGAAAAAGAAGAGCCCGATAAGCCATATGGTATTGAAAATGTCTACCTGTTTCAACACCTCTTCCGCGGTAACGGAAACCAGCGCAAAGGGCAGTGCAAAAATGGCAACGCCCATAATCGCGGCATGCATCATCCTAAAGAGCGTGCTCAAACCGGACAGAGGGTGATCTCTGAACAGTTCATAGAGGGCCCATGCCACGACGACGTCAAAAACGACAGTGATCAGAAAGGCCAGGATGCCCGCCCTCGCCATAAAGTGATTGTGCTGAACCGTGTATAGCGGGTCACTGAGCATCGATTCAATAACAAAAAAATTGGCGAATATGGCCGCAAAGAAGATGAT
>JBFFKK010000015.1:0-44615 GCA_041555445.1 Sulfurimonadaceae bacterium | reverse complement strand
TTTAGTTTCATCTTGACATCGTAGTCGATGATGCTGTATTGGTTACAGTCAAAGACCATAACAGCCGATTCAGGGTTTGCATCCTGGAAGATAGCGACTGTCTTCGCTTTGATACCGCTTTTTACGTTAACCGGTACGGCACCGCCGTTTGCTGCAACATCCGGAGTTGTAACAGTCACATCGCCTTCTGCGATAGCTTTGTCACCGTACATCGCTTTGATTGCATCGTCAACTGTGTGCGCTGTCCATACATCCGGCTTCTCTGCACGCCAATCTGTAGCGTTTACGGCTACTGGAGCAGCTGTTAGTGCTACGGCACCTAGTCCGACTAGGCTTAAAAATTTTCTTCTTTGCATGTTATTTCCTTTGTTTTACACTGTTATTATTTTCTAAAATTGTGTAGAAATCGTGTAGATACCACTAAAACAACGCATATACATTGTTTTTTGGAAACGAAATTATAAAGACTTTACTCTTAATAATAATTTTTATTATTTGATTAATATTCTTTCTTATAATTTTTTGCTATAATACGCGTAGTAATAAATAGTACAAAGTTGGTTATATCAATGCAATTTTCGCAACGTTTGAAAGAACATAAACTTAAAGTTACGCCGCAGCGTATGGCAATATTAGAGGAGATCGAGGCAGCGGGTCATATCGATGTCGACAAGCTCTATGATATTTTAAAAATGAGTTTTCCCAATATCTCTCTCGCAACCGTCTATAAAAACGTCAATCAGATGAATGAACTGGGTGTCTTGGAAGTGATAAAGGTCCCTAACCATAAACTTCAATATGAGATCGCCAAAGAGCCCCACATCCATCTGGCATGCAACAGCTGTGGATTGGTCATGGACATGGACAAATGTATCGACGAACTCATGGAATCGGCTGAGAGTGAAAGCGGCTACCGTCTCAACCACTCGACCGTTGTACTTGACGGCCTCTGCCCTGAGTGCCAGGATAAAAGTGCTTAAAAGAGGAGAAATGGTTTAGCCATAGAGCAAAAGCCACTTCTTTAACCTAAAGAGATCCATCTCTAATTAGCATTCATCTTCTTCCCTATTTCTCTTTCTTAGATTCGTCAATTCAAACTGTTTTGAAATCAATAAAACAACTGTAAATTCAAAGAATGACAAAATCGTATCGTATTATTGGGTCGGGAGATGAAGGGTCTTCGGTGCGGTGCGGCCTGCACCGCACCGAAATTGTATTAGTTTACCTGCGGTTTTGGTGTCGCTTCATTGCTTGCCGGTAGAATCGGCAGTGCGATCGCCGGTTTTCTTCCGTCAAGTGCTTTCAGGAACGTCTCGATAGACGCGGCGTCCTTGTCACTGACAGCAGTGCCAAGCTGAATACGTCCCATCTCCTGGATCGCCTCTTTCAGACTCCAGACGGTACCGTTATGGAAATACGGTGCGGTCTGTGTCACGTTACGCAAGGTCGGCGTTTTGACAAGACCGTTTGCATCCCCTTTGAAGTCACCCACTTTGGCATGTTTGAAGTCGCCTGTAATTGCGAAGCCCTGCATCGAACCGCCCAATGCGATACCGGTATGGCATGATGTACATCCCGTCTTAATAAAGGTCTTCAGCCCCTCTTTTTCTGCTTTGCTCAACGCTTTTTCATCACCGTTGAGATAGTCGTCAAAACGTGAAGGTGTTACAAGCGTACGCTCAAACAGACCGATCGTCTTTGCGATCGCGTTAAAATCGATCTTCACATCTTTGCCGTACGCTTTCTTGAACTCCGCGACATACGCCGGCATTGAGTTGACAACGGCTTCAATATGCTCTGTCGATCCTGCCATCTCCGGTGCTGCCACCATCGGTCCTTTTGCCTGATCTTCAAGGTCAGGACTGCGGCCGTCCCAGAACTGCTTCTCGGCAAAGACGGCGTTGTAGACCGTCGGTGAATTCAGATGGTGCGGGTTGGCTGTCCAGTTGTGACCGATCGCGGCACCGACACCGTCATCGCCTCCTTCACTAAGGTTGTGACAGGTATTACAGCTGATCAGACCGCTTTTTGAAAGACGCGGGTCAAAATAGAGTTTTTTCCCAAGCTCGATCTTGGCGGGCGTCAGCTTGTTCTTCGGATTCTCAACAAGCTTGTTCAACGCTTTCTGGTCAGCAGGAATAGCCACCAACCCGTTATCTTTGGCCTCTTTGACAAGTGGCGAAGCCATAACGGATGCACCGATGGCGAATGTAAGTAGCAGATGTTTCATATTTAATCCTTTTGGATATGTTATTTTGTTATTGTTCATTATAAGGTTTAAAAGCTTAAATAATAATTTTTATTATTTAAATTCTATCCTCTTAATGGTAAAAAGACCGCTACTGCACATATTACGAAAGAAGCATTTTCTAACTAAACACCGCCAAGCTCCGCCATCACCGTGTCACGTTTCGTCACCTCAAGGCGCCTACAGGCCGACTCGAAGGCGCCGCTTTCACCTATGACATAGCATTTATGTTTTGCCCGTGTGATCGCGGTGTACAACAGCTTGGTATTGTGCATGATAAAGTGCGAAAAGCTCATCGGCATCACCACCACATCATACTCCATTCCCTGGACCTTGTGAACGGTCAGCGCGTAGGAGAGCATCAGGTGCGACGTAAGCTGGTCATAGCCGTACTGCACCACCGTATCTTCATTAGGGTAGACCACATAGATGAGTTCCTCCTCCTCGTCGATCTTGAAGAGCAGACCGCTCATGCCGTTAAAGATCCGCTTCTCGCTGCTCTCTTCACCGTTTTTGAATCCCTCCATGCTCCATGAGGGCATGTTCTCGTTCTTGGTATGGACCACCTTGTCCATCAGGCGGTACTCCCGCTCCCCTTTTTTAACCAGCTGTTTGGGGTTGGGGTTGAAGTAGGACTGCAAAACGATGTTAAGGTTGTCCACACCTAATGTGCCGCCCTTCATGGGCGTAATCACCTGAAAGTAGTTCAGGTACTCTTTGATCTCTTTTTGCGCCAGGTAGCGACGTGCTTTGGGAATATAGACCACCGCTTTATGCATCAACTCCCGTACAATAGCGTCGGCATTTTCCTGCCGGAGTTCTGCCAGCTCGCTCTGCGACGCATTGGCACGTCGTGCATAGTAATTCTCGATGTCGACGTGAATAAAAGAGAAGTCATCATATGCATGCGTGTACTGGGGTATGACACCTTGACGGATATCATTGGCGATCAAGGCGATCGCCTGTTCTTCACTTTGTCGGTAGATCCTCGTCAACTTGACGATAGGCGTGAGCTCAAGACGAAGCAGATCGCTCAGGACATCGCCTGCACCGATAGGCGGCAGCTGCGCATCGTCTCCGACAATGATGACCACCGCATCGCGTGCCACCTTTGAAAGCAGCCTGGCAAAGAGCAGCGAGTTGATCATCGAAGCCTCGTCGATCAAGACCACCTCGAATGGCAGCGTGTCCCGATCCTCATACTTCACCAACAGACTCTGGATCGTCGCACTGGCATAGCCCGTCGTCTCGGCGATACGCTGCGAAGCGATCCCGCTCAAGGCGCAGGTGATCACAGACTCCGCTCTGTAACGCTCTGCCAAAACGTCTAAGATCGTACGCGCTGTCGTACTTTTACCCGTTCCGGCATAACCGACAAGGCAGAGTATCCCTTTGCCGCTGTTGATCACCTCTACCGCCTCACGCTGCTGATCGCCGAGCTCTACCCCGCCCTTGGCGACAAAGCTGTCGAGATCCTTGACAATGACGCCGTTGTCCACCTTGGAGCGCCGTTTAAACTCGTCAAACAGGAACTTCTCCGCCTCGTAAAGTCTGTCGGGCGCATAACGGTGGTTCGCAAGCGGGTAGATACTCCCTTCATTCACACGCTCAAGCAGGACCATCTCATAGGTGCTGTTTTGGCCGCTGAACGCCAACAGGTTGTCCAGCTGTTCAAACAGAAGGCTCTTTTCGACACAGGAGTTGCCCTGCTGGTCACAGTATTCGTTGAGGGCAAAATCCATAGCAGAACTGATGCGTTTTTCCGAAAGCGGGTCAATCCCCATGTTCAGTGCGATCTCATCCGCACGTTTAAAGCCTATCCCGCGAATGGAGGTCAGGATGTAGGGGTTGTTCTGGATCTTTTCGGCAGGGTTCTGCACCTCTTTCATCGCACCCGCGATGATAGAGAGTATCCCCGGTGTGACACCGAAAGGTGAGAGGAAACTGCCGAGTTCACGAAGAGAGCGGAACTGTTTCCAGCGCGCCTGCATCTTGTCAAGGCGTTTTTTCTTGATCCCTTTGAACTCCAGCAGCCGCTCGATGTCATTGTCCAGAATATCGATCAGCCCCTCTTCGCCGAACTTCTCTATCAGATCGGCCGTCACCTTTTTGGGAAAACCTTTGACGACGCGGTTTAGAAAAAAGAAGAGTTCGTTCTGGTTGACCGTAATGGTTTCAAAAAGAAAGGATTTGCCGTGTTTCTGGTGTTCCTGGTAATCGCCTTTGAGTGTGACCGCGGCATCGACGAGGTTGCTGACCTCGCTTTCATGGTACTCACCCTGGATCTTTTCACCGGACTTGAGCACACCGATGAAAAAGCCTTCTTGTTCAAAGATGATTTTATCGATCTGTCCAATGACTGTTTTCATCACGTCTACTTTGAGAGTTTATGACGGCATCCGCCGCCCTATGAAGGATCAGGCTTTAACGCGCGCTATACGCTCAGCTTCCTGTTCTTTGTAAAGTTCGGCACACCCTTTGGAGAGTTCGCGGATCTGCAGGATGTAGTTGGCACGCTCTGTCTGGGAGACCGCCTTGCGCGCATCAAGGGTGTTGAACGTGTTGGATGCCGCCATACAGAGATCGTATGCCGGCAGCGGAAGGCCTGCTTCCAAGGCACGCTTGCACTCTTTTGATTTCGCCTCAAAGTCGGCAAAGAGCATCTCGGTATCGGCAACTTCAAAGTTGTATTTCGAGAACTCGATCTCGCTCTCTTTATGGATGTCGCGGTAGAGCGTCTTGCCGTGTTCGTTCTCGTTCCAGACGATGTCGAAGACCGAATCCACGCCCTGCAAATACATTGCCAGACGCTCTGTCCCGTAGGTGATCTCGACCGCTACCGGGTCACATGCGATCCCGCCGACCTGCTGGAAATAGGTGAACTGCGTTACTTCCATGCCGTTGAGCCACACTTCCCAGCCAAGTCCCCAGGCACCGAGAGTCGGCGACTCCCAGTTGTCTTCGACAAAACGGATATCGTGCTCTTTGAGGTTCAGTCCGAGATACTCCAGACTTTTCAGGTAAAGCTCCTGGATATTGTCCGGGCTCGGTTTGATCAGTGCCTGAAACTGATAATAGCTTCCAAGGCGGTTGGGGTTCTCACCGTAACGGCCGTCTGTCGGGCGGCGTGACGGCGCCACATAGGCTACCGACCACGGCTGTGAGTCAAGAGAACGTAAAAAAGTCGCCGGGTGGAAGGTACCTGCACCTGCCGGAATGTCGTAAGGCTGAACGATGTTACAGCCCTGCTCTTTCCAAAATTCTTGCAATTTTAAAAGTAGATCGCTAAACGTAATCAAATTGAGACCCTTGAAGTAATAATTGGCGAATTATAGCATTTTTAGTTTCAGCCTTGTAAAAGCCTGTCAAAAACGATTATAACCGGCTTCACATTCGTACCAGCCATTGCATTTTATCCATTCATCTTACAGACGATATCACCGACATTCTGTCCTAACGAATTGGCTACAACGTTGCATTTCACCTTTAAGAGGTAACAGAGGTTCGCTCTCGGCGACGGCGATAGGCACTCGTAATTTCCCATTCCCTTTGTGATGACCAGGTCCGCTTTATCGAAGAGTTCCTGACTCGCCGGGTTGGCTCTCTCATAGGCAAATCCCGGGGTGTTGACGCCGCTGTCAACCAGGTGGCAGAGTCTGTCGAAACCGGCCTCTTTTGCCTCGACCATCGTCACGTCATTGATGATGGGGTTGCCGCGGACCATGTAGAAAACCTCCAGCTTTGGGTAGAGCTGCTGCAGGGTTTCGATACAGAGATAGTCGAAGATATGCTCGCCGACGTTGTCGCCGATATAGAGCAGCGTCGAAGCCTGCTGCAGCGCGTGTTCCAACTCACTGACATCATCGTAAGCGAAGTTGGTCTCGAAGATCTTTGCCATCTCCTCATTGAGATCGAAGGTCACCTCAGCCGCAAGGTCGATCACATTGCCGGCAACGGCGATCTTGACCGCCGTCATCAGTTTGTCCTCCGCTTTTTCCAGTTCATCGTGAAGCTGAGGGACAAAAGCCTTGGCTTTTTCAGTCGCATGCGCTTTCAATTCGCCGTAGAGGTCATCCATACCGGCAAGTTCGGCCATCTGTTCATAGACATCCGAAGCCACTTCCGGCGGTGACTGGGTGAAGTCGAATGTTTCACCCAGCATTGCAACACGATCGACCATTCGTTTGCTCAGTACATCATCGGCCCTGATCGCTTCGGTCACCCGGCGGCTTTGGTTTATGATGCATTCAACACAGGCATTGTCGATTTTCATGGTTTGTTCACTTTAGGGGGTCATTTGAATAACGGGAGTTTGCAATAGTGCGAAAATGCCGAAATATTTTTGCGGCTAGCGAGACCAACATGGGCAGAGCCCATGTTGGGTTTTAGTCAATAATGGTCTCGATTTCCAGAGAGTCCATCTCAACTTTTTTCGCTTTTGCGATACGGTCCTCTTTGAGTTTAACCGAAAGATCTTCGTCGCTAAGCGCCAGTATCTGCATCGCCAGATATGCCGAGTTCATCGCACCCGCTTTGCCGATCGCAACAGTCGCAACCGGCATACCCGCCGGCATCTGTACCGTCGAAAGAAGGGCATCGATACCACTGAGGGCAGAAGCGCTCATCGGTACACCGATGATCGGTTTAACGGTCTTCGAAGCCAAAACACCTGCCAGGTGTGCTGCCATACCTGCCGCCGCGATAAAGACCTGTGCCCCTTTTTTCTCGGCATTGATGATGTAGTCTTTTGTACGTTCCGGCGAACGGTGTGCCGACGAGATGATCAGTTCGTGTCGTACACCGAACGCTTCCAATGTATCTGCACATGACTTCATAACTTCGTAGTCGCTTTTACTTCCAATGATGATTGAAACAAATTTCATCTCTCTTCCTCTTTTGGCACGATGGCTCTTTTTTTGGTTGCCGGAATTATAGCAAAATCGTTATTAGTATAATAACCGGCCGTGCAGAGTGGTTAATTTCAACTCATCATTGTAAAATTATCGGCACTAAACTGAGAAGGTCTTTTATGCGATTTTTCTGGCTCATTTTTCTGCCGTTTTTCACACTCTATGCAGGCGATATCTCCAAAGAGCTTTATGCCAAGTCGACACTCACTTCAGAGCAGATAGCCGACAAGAGCGACGGGATCTACCTGACCGGTCTCCCCCTGGTAAACTATGATGCGGACAAAGGGTTTGGCTACGGCGCTCGTGTCTACCTCTATGACAATGGCCACAAAGACGATAAGCTCTTCACTTTGACGCCCTACAGGCATCAGCTTTATGCGCAGTTTTTTCAGACGACCAACGGCTGGTCTTACCACGTACTGCACTACGATGCCCCCTATATCGCCGGCTCACTTTTTCGTCTGACCGGCGAGGTCGTCTATGAAAAGAACACGCAGGCAAACTACTTCGGTACGACGGCAGACTCGCTCAATGACCTTACGGACACGTTGGGCAACAGCTATACCACGGCGCAGGACCAACAAGACGCACTCGATGCGCAAGGGAGCCGCTATTACAACCGCTACCAGTTGATCAAACCTAAGGTCGAAATTAACCTGGCCAGAGACCTTTTCGGCGGTCTGGTCCGGTTAAGTGCCGGTGTAAACCTGGCAAAAGCTTCTGTTACCGACTACAATGACACAACCATCCTGGAGAACTATAACGCGTTGAGCAAGCTCGCCGAGGACAGGGAGACGCTGACCGGTTACGACGGGGGTTGGGACAATGGTCTGAAGCTGGCCGTCGTCTATGATTCGCGTGACTTCGCGCCGAACCCGAAAAACGGATCGATCCATGACTTCAGCGTCGGTCTCTACGGCAAATTCCTCGGCAGCGACTTCGAGCATCAGCGCTACACCTTTTCCACCCGTAACTTTTTTACGCCGGAAGGGGCCGACTATTTCACCCTGGCCGTTCGGGGTATCTACAGTGTTCAAACCGGCGATACCCCCTTTTTCGATCAGAATATTCTCGATTTTGCCGATGATCAAAAGACCGGTCTGGGCGGCTACCGTACCCTGCGCGGATATCAGCAGGACCGTTTTGTTGCCGACGTCAAAGTACTCGCCAACATTGAGACCCGTTTTGATCTGTACAAGGCCCGTACCCTGGGACAGACCTTTGACATTATGGCCGTTCCCTTTGTTGACGCCGGTAAAGTTTTTGACCGTGTCAGCGAAACCGATCTGTCGGGATACAAATACACCTATGGTGCGGGTGCGCGCATCGCCTGGAACCAGGCGACCATCATCATGATCGATTACGGTCAGAGCGTCGAGGACAGCGGCTTCTACATCAACTTCGGCCACATCTTCTAAACCTTATTGGGGCGGAGACTGGTCGATCCCGTCTGCCGGGATGCGTAAAAACGTGTACTGCGGCAGTGTGATCGGCAGTGCTATCGGGTTGACGTTGCCGCTGTGGACCGACTCCCACTCTTTACCGTTTTCTGCGATCAGCTTCTTAAAGATGATGAAGTAGGTATCGCCCTCTTTTGTAACAGTGCCGATCTCGTTGTCAACCTCTTCGATAACGGTGCCCAGTGGCGCCATGATCTCGACTTTATCACCCGGCAGGGTTTTGTACTTGCAGAGGAAATGCGTTCCCTCCGGTGTCACCATACCGCTGACCTGGTGCGTTCCCATCTGCATCGTAAAGTCAAGGCTCTGCGTATCGTGTTTTTCAAACGGACGGTTGATGAGATAGGCGTCGGTAAAGCCGCGGTTCTGCATCGTATGGATCTCTTTTTGGTATTGCTCGGGATGACTCTCTCCTCGGTAGTAGTCATCGATCGCCATGCGATAGGCTTTGGCTGTTGTCGCGGCGTAGTACGAGGTCTTGGTACGGCCTTCGATCTTGACCGAGTCGACACAGCCGCTGTCAAGGATCTCTCTCATATGTGATGCCAAATTGAGGTCTTTGGAGTTCATAATATAGGTACCGACCCCCGGGTCCTCTTCCAGGCGGAAGAGCGTGCCCGTATCCGGGTTGGCCGCATACATCTCATACGGAAAACGGCAGTCGTTGGCACAGGAACCGCGGTTGGGAACCCGCCCGCTCTGCAGAGTCGAGATAAGACAACGTCCCGAGTAGGCGAAACACATCGAACCGTGTACAAAGACCTCCAGTTCAAGATCGGGTAACTCTTTTTTGATCTCCTGAAGATCCCGAAGCGAGATCTCTCGCGCCGTAATAATACGTTTTGCCCCCATATCATGATAGATCTGCGCATCCAGCACATTCATGACATTGGCCTGTGTCGAGAGGTGCTTTGGAATGTGCGGTGCGATCTCCTGAGAGAGTTTCAGCACACCCGGTGTGGCCACGATCATGGCGTCCGGTTCCAGCTCCGCCATCTTTTCAATATGTTTCTTGAGCAGGTTCAGTTGTGAGTTGAAAGGAAACCCGTTGATCGTCGTATAGACTTTTTTACCGCGATCGTGGGCATATTCGATCCCTTCCGCATAGTCCTCCATCGAAAACTCTTTGCCTGAACGGATACGGAGAGAGAAGTGGCTGACGCCGCCATAAACAGCGTCTGCACCGTAATCGAGTGCGATCTTCAGTTTTTCAAGGTTGCCCGCAGGCGAGAGTAGTTCAACTCTATTGGTTTGAGACATAGTTCATCTTTATTAAATTATTATTGCAATTTTACCGTAATGCAAAATAAAATCATTTAAACCATTGATCTATATTATAATTACAGCATTACTTTATACGGAGAACCTATGAAAATCGATCTGCACAGTCACACCACGCTCTGCAACCATGCCGAAGGCACGGTTGACGAGTATGTCGAAAAAGCGATCGAAAAGGGTACGGATATGATCGGTTTCTCCGACCACGCGCCGATGGATTTCGACCCGACCTACCGTATGAGTTTTGACGAAATGGCACTTTATAAAAAATGGGTCATGGCGGCAAAAGAGAAATATGCCGACAAGATCGAGGTTCTTTTTGGCTATGAGGTCGACTACCTGCCGGGCCATATGGATGAGCGCGTTTTAAAGGCCGATGTCGACTTTCTGATCGGATCCGTACACTTTATCAACGGATGGGGCTTTGACAACCCTGAGTTCATCGGGCGTTACGAGCACGAAGATATCGATGCCATCTGGCAGAACTATTTCGACCTTATCGAAGCGATGGCGAAAACCAAGCTCTTTGACGTCGTCGGCCACATCGACCTGATCAAGGTCTTCAAGTTTATGCCCAACAGCGACATCTTGGAGATCGCCATGCCGGCACTTAAAGCGATCAAAGAGGCGGACATGGTCCTCGAGGTCAATGTGGCCGGCTATCGAAAGCCGTGTGCAGAGCCCTACCCTTCACCCGACATTCTAAAAGCCGCATTTGCGCTTGGTATTCCCATCACCTTTGGTTCCGATGCCCACAACCCCGAACAGGTCGGGTTGTACAGAGAAGAGGCTGAAGCATTGGCCCGATCGATTGGTTACACGCAGTGTGCCTACTTTAAAAAACGTCAAAGAGTGATGGTCACGTTCTAAACCTTTTTGGATTTCTGTAACAAAAACGTTGCTTTCGGCAATAGCTTTCTGTTATCAACAGTATAAAAACACACAAAAAAACGCACTTTTTTTATTACAATACGCAACATCATATAAACTGTCTAATTTTTAAGCAGAGCTTACAGTTAAGTATTACTTCATTTGAGTTATACTTGCCGTAATCAATTATCTAGGAGATTACACAATGGGAAAATTCGTTAACAATACGGAAGAGTTCTTTACATACTGTGAAGAGAACGATGTACAGTTTGTAGACCTTCGTTTTACAGACATCAAAGGGGCATGGCACCACCTTACTTATCGCATGAGCGCGGTTAACAATGATAACCTGGAGAATGGTTTCCCATTTGACGGTTCATCAGTCGATGCATGGCAGCCGATCAACCAGTCGGACATGCTTTTGAAAGCCGACGTGCCTACAGCATTCCTTGACCCTTTTACTGCCGATCCGACCATCATCGTCTTCTGTGATGTTTTCGATATCTACAAAGGTGAGCTTTACGAAAAATGTCCGCGTTCAGTTGCCAAAAAAGCGCTTAAGCATGCTGAAGAGATCGGTATCGCCGATGCAGCCTACTTCGGTCCTGAAAACGAATTCTTTATCTTTGATGATGTCAAGTTTACTGACAACATCAATGAAGCCGGTTACAAAGTCGATACTGAAGAGGGTGAGTGGAACTCAGGTACACACTACGAAGATATGTACAACACAGCACACCGTCCAGGAACTAAGGGTGGTTACTTCCCTGTTCAGCCGACTGACTCTATGGTCGACCTCCGTGCAGAGATGATGATGGTTCTTGAGCAAGTCGGTCTTGAAGTTGTTCTTGGTCACCACGAAGTGGCACAGGGTCAAGGCGAGATCGGTATCGTTTTCTCTGACATCATCGGGGCAGCAGACAACGTTCAAAAATACAAGTATGTTGTTAAAATGATCGCACACCTTAACGGTAAAACAGCGACATTCATGCCGAAGCCGCTTTTCGGTGACAACGGTAACGGTATGCATACACACCAATCTCTATGGAAAGACGGTAAAAACCTTTTCTACAAAGAGGGTGAGTACGGCAACCTTTCTGAGATGGCACTTCACTATGCGGGCGGTATCTTCAAGCACGCTAAAGCGGTTGCAGCCTTCACGAATGCTTCGACTAACTCATACAAGCGTCTTATCCCAGGTTTCGAAGCGCCAAGCATTCTGACTTACTCTTCTCAAAACCGTTCTGCTGCTTGTCGTATCCCTTACGGTGCAGGTGAAAAAGCGACGCGTATCGAGATGCGTTTCCCGGATTCAACGGCATGTCCTTACCTTGCGTTCGCCGTAATGATGATGGCCGGTCTTGACGGTATCAAAAACAAGACTATTCCAGTCGGTCCGATGGATATCGATCTTTTTGAACTGACTCTTGACGAGATCCGTGAAAAAGGTATCGTTCAAATGCCACACACACTACGTGAGGCACTTGAAGGTCTAATCGCTGATAACGATTTCTTGAAACCTGTCTTTACTGAAGAGTTCATCCAGACCTACCAACACTACAAATTTGAGCGTGATGTATGGCCAGACGAAGGTCGTCCAACAGCGTACGAGTTTAAAACAACATACCAGTGTTAATCCCATGATGCCTTCGGGCATCAGCTTTCTATATTTTCCCCTTTTTTTCTTACATTATTTTATGACTTAACGCCCAAAATCAGGCACACTTTAGAAAATCCGTGTTATAACTTTGCATAATAAAATTGGGATGGATTGTACACGGTGACAAAAGAGATGACCAAAGACCTTTTAGATACTGTTATCGAACTCAGCAGTACATCACACCCTGACATCCATCAAAAAGTCCTTCTACTCTCTAAAATGTATATGCAAGATGTCCGTTTTCGTGCTATGCTGGTCGATCAGAACTCCCGCTACAATGAAAAGCTGCAACGCCAAGAGAAAGATCTGGCGCGTTACAAATATGAGCTGACAAAACTGGTCAAAGAGGAGACCGAAGCGCACCTCAAACACGAGAAGATGCTTCAGCAACAGGCAAAAATGGCCGCAATGGGTGAGATGATGGATGCGGTGGCCCACCAGTGGAAACAGCCGTTGAATGCCTTAAGCATGTTCGGCCAACTCTTGCAGATGGACTACAGTGAGGGCAATGTCGACGAGGCCTATGTCAACAACCTTGTCAAAGATATGGATGAACAGATCCAACACATGATCTCGACATTGACAGAGTTCCGTACCTTCTTCCGTCCTGACAAAGAGCCGGAACCTTTCGGTCTTAAACGCTGTATTCAGACCGTTATGCTCCTGATGAAAGATGAACTGATGCGCAATCAGATCGAGGTCCACATAGAGAGTGAAAAAGAGATACTTATCAACGGGATCGAAAATGAGTTCAAACACCTTATTCTAAATATTATCGCCAATGCCAGAGATGCCTTTATCGAACGTGAACGCAAACAGCGTTCGATCTATATCCGGTTTTATCAGGAAGACGGTAATGTGATCCTGAAGATCGAAGACAATGCGGGCGGCATTCCCGATGACATTATCAAAGATGTCTTTAAACCCAATATCACCTCAAAAGAAGAGGGAACAGGCATTGGCCTCTATATGAGTGCCCAGATCGCCCAGAAGCTCAGCGGACAGCTCTTTGTTGCCAACACCGAACGCGGCGCTGAGTTTACGCTCGAAGTGCACCCTTGTTGCAGCTAGGCACACTGAGCTACCTACCGAGAAGTTAAGATCAACTATCTGGCCCACCTCTACTTCGCTTCACCTTCGCCGGATTCTATGGTCGGCAACCTCTTGCCTGACTTTGCAAAAAAGATCGATAAAGAGATCTATTCTGCCGAGGTCATACAAGGTGCCGAGCTGCACCGTTTTATCGACAGCTTCACCGATCAGCATCCTCTTTTTAGGCAGAGCAGAATGCGGATCTCTGCAGAACGAAGACGCTTTTCAGCCGTATTGGTCGACATCTTTTACGACCACTTTCTTGCTCTGCACTGGGAACGTTACAGTGGCGATACACTTCTTGACAGCACCCGTTCTTTTTATAGACATCTCAGCACTGCCGAGATGCCGCTGCCGACCAGACTTTCCGAGGCTATTACCCGTATGGAGAAGATTGACCTCCTCTTTAACTACAGTACATTGGAGGGGATGCAACATGCCGTCAACCGTGTTTCGCAGCGTATACGCTTTAAGAACAATCTGTACGGGGGTGTTGAAGAGCTTATGAACAATTTCTCTGCGCTTGAAGCCGACTTTCATCCCTTCTTTATGGAACTAGAAAAGGCTGTCAAGCATTATAAACAAAAGGCTGGTTAAACATTCGCGTTTAATTGTCGTTCACAGAGTTCATAGCCATAGGCGATGATCTCATCTGCCCGGTTAAACTCCAACGTCCCGCAGAGATTACGGGGGATCTCGATCACGACGTCCGGCGGGTACGCCGCCAGTTTCATACGGGCGATAGTCCCCTGCATCGCATCAATAGAGCTGCCGGCAACCTCATAGATACTGTTTTCCTGGGAGATAACATCGGGCAGGGCCAACTGCGTGAAATACTCTTTTAACTTGGCGCTGACCCCCTCCTCTTTTTTCGTATGAGGCAGGGCCAGATCGGGATCAACTTTTCCGCCCAGGTTCACTGCAATGGTAAGGTCGGTGTCATCATGAAAGGTGGGCGCGATCGGGACCGGGTTGAGCACACCGCCGTCAATGAACAGGTGCTCCTTATATTGATAGGGGGTAAAAAAGAGCGGCATCGAGATAGAGGCACGGACCGCCTGGATCAGCGAACCCCGATTGAGCCATATCTCTTTCTCTTCATGCATATCGGTCGCGACAGCCGTAAACTTGAGAGGCAACTCTTCAATCTTGTGCTCGCCGACGAGTTCAATCATCTTATTCATCAGGACCTCACCCGAGACCAGACCGCCCGAACCTTTGAAGTCGAGCAGTTTCAGCATCCCCAGTGTGTCAAGCTCACGGAGCCAATCGGTATAGTTGTCCAATCGGCCGGCCGCGTAAAATCCCCCGATCAGGGCCCCCATCGAACAGCCGGAGATCGATTCTATCTTATAACCGTGTTCTTCGAGCCATTTGATCACACCGATATGTGCCATGCCGCGTGCACCGCCGCTTCCCAGAACTAATGAGACTGTTTTCTTCTGCATCTGATTCCTTGCCCTATTGTCATCTTATCAAGAGTTGTGTTCTCTGAAGTATAGGATAATGCGCCTTTGTCATTACCGGCGATGAAGCAGGGTATCTTAATGTTCTTTGCCCATCTCGACAAGCAACAGGTGCAGATCGCTCTGCGCTTCGATCTCGAGATGCTCATCCGTCACCTCTGCCGCATCGCCCTGCCGAAATGCGACACCGTTGATCACACCCCCGCCTTCCATCACTTTAAGATAGAGTTGACGGTCTGGATAAAGTTCGAACGTCAACGCCGCTCCGGCATCGATCTCACTTGCAAACATGTTGGCATCCTGGTAGATCGTGATAGCGCTCTTACTCCACTCCGGCCCTACCAGGTGCAGCCACTTGTTATGGCGTTCACTGTAATCAAAGGTTTTAGAACCATACTGCGGCGTAAGCCCTTTCTTCTGCGGAATGATCCATGTCTGAATAAGATGGACAACCGCATCGCCTTCGTTCATCTCCGAGTGCATTACGCCGGTTCCGGCACTCATATACTGTACAGCACCGCGTCCCAAACTCTCCTTGTGCCCCATACTGTCCTGGTGTGTCAGCTCGCCGCGTAGGACATAGGTAATGATCTCCATGTCGTTATGCGGATGGGTACCAAACCCTGTGTTTCCATTGATCCAGTCGTCGTTCATAACCCGAAGCGGACCGTAACGGATGTTGTCCGGATTCCGGTATTCGGCAAACGAGAAATGAAAACGGCTTTTAAGCCAGCCGTGATCGGCCAGGTACAGGGTTTCAAACGGAATATGTTTTAACATGACTACCCCCTTTATATGCTACTTGATACCGCATACCCTTTTATTATAGGACCCAATCTGTTAGGCAACTCTTTTATTTTCGGGTTAATCTCTCTATGCCGGTTTTGTTTCACCCCTCTATTTGCTATAATTGCGCCAATGATAAGTCTAGCAGGAGTTATCAGAATTTCAAGATATAAAGGATTTTACCATGAGCACCATGCAAAGTGGAAAATACCGTCCCTACCCACAAGTTGATTTGCCAGATAGACAATGGCCGTCTAATGTAATCGAAAAAGCACCGATCTGGTGCAGCGTTGACCTTCGTGACGGCAACCAGGCACTGATTACACCGATGAACCTTGACCAAAAACTTGAACTCTTTAACCTCCTGCTAAAACTCGGTTTCAAAACCATCGAAGTCGGTTTTCCGTCGGCTTCACAAGTCGAATTTGACTTTTTGCGCAAGCTGGTCGATGACAAACTGATCCCTGACGATGTGACTGTTCAGGTCCTGGTACAGGCACGTGAGCACCTTATCAAACGTACATTCGAGGCGCTGGAAGGTGTTAAAACCGCCATCGTCCACCTGTACAACTCGACATCGATCGCACAGCGAAAGATCGTCTTTCAAAAAGAGCGTCAGGAGATCATCGATCTTGCCCTAAAGGGTGTTGACCTGGTGAAGAAGTACGAAGCCCAACACGATGGTGTCATCCAGCTTGAGTATTCACCGGAATCGTTCACCGGTACCGAACTGGACTTTGCGGCCGAGATCTGTAATGCCGTGACCGCACGCTGGGGCATCGCGGCAGATCGTAAAGTGATCATCAACCTGCCGGCAACGGTCGAGATGGCGACACCGAATGTCTATGCCGACCAGATCGAATGGATGAGCCGTCACCTCGACAACCGTGAGCACATCTTGATCTCGACACACACGCATAACGATCGCGGGACTTCGGTAGCGGCAACAGAACTTGCCCTTTTGGCCGGTGCGGACCGAGTTGAGGGTACCTTGCTCTCCAACGGTGAACGTACGGGTAATGTCGACATCATCACCCTGGCACTGAACATGTATACACAAGGGTTAGACACAGGTCTTGACTTCAGTGATGTCAATACCGTCTTGGATGTTGTCGAACGCTGTACCGATATGAAGACCCACGAACGCCATCCGTATGTCGGCGAACTGGTCTACACCGCTTTTTCGGGATCCCACCAGGATGCGATCAACAAAGGGTTGGCCTACCAACGTGCCAAAGAGGAGCCGTTTTGGGAAGTACCGTACCTTCCGATCGACCCGGAAGATGTCGGACGCAGTTACGAAAGTATCATCCGCATCAACTCCCAGTCGGGTAAAGGCGGTGTCGCCTATATCATGGAAGACAGCTTCGGCTATCAGCTTCCAAAGGCGATGCACCCAGAATTCGGCAAGATCGTCCAAGAGGTGACGGACACAGAAGCAAGGGAACTTGACAACGACGAGATCCTGGCGATCTTTGAGAAGAGCTACTTCTCGCCGCCGTCGCATCTTGAGTTCATCTCGCGTAGAGCCTCGACAAAAGAGAATGCCGTATGGTGTGAGCTGCATTACCGCTATAACGGCGAAGAGATTATTGCAGAAGGCGAAGGCAACGGCCCTATTGACGCCTGTCGTAAAGCCTTGCTGAAAGACTATCCGAACGCCTTTAGCATCAACTCCTATTCGGAGCACTCATGCGGCGAAAAATCGACGGCAGAAGCCGTCGCTTACATCGAGATCGAAACCGACGAAGGCGACCGTTTCTTTGGCGTCGGCAAAGACAGTGACATTACGCTGGCCTCGATCAAAGCGCTCTTCAGTGCGATCAACCGGGCGTTTAAAAAGTAAAGCCTATCACCACTTCGGGGTAACCCGAGGTGTCATCCCGCAGATCTTTAGCATCTAACCTATACTCCTGTATCCAACCGAACCCTGCATAACCGTTTTGAAACAGCACGGCGACACCGGCACGTGCACCGACACTGCTATAGTTTTCAACATCATTGTCAAAATAGGTATAACGGTATAACGCTCCGAGATAGGGACGGAACTTTGTGTTTGTCGGTACATAGTAAGTGACAGGAAGCGTACCTTGGTGGATCGTCGGCGATCCGCCGAACCACCCCCGGTATCCAAGCCCCGCGGCAAGGTTCTCTAAAAGATAATAGTCCACGCTGACACCTAAAACGTAGTAATTCTCTACGTAGGTGCCGATGAATGTGCCATCTGAATAGCTGACGCTGCCGGAACCGAATGTGATACCGACACTCTTGTGGCCTACACCAAACGGGTTGGCAAAGGCGAGTGTGTTTAAGACCAGCAGTGTCGAAATGATCCTGATCATCTGAAACTCCTTAAAAAAGCAGCTCTTCGTCTGCTTCCGCCTGCACCTCTACATGCGGCGGTTTTGAGATGTCGGTGAAATACTCTTTTTTCTTACCTTCCACCGTTACCTCGATCACATCATCCGGTTTTTCAAACTTGCGCGGCATCTGCGGGTAGATCTTGATGAGCTCTTTATAATAATAGCCAAACGAAGGTGCGGCTGTCCATCCGCCCTGCTCTTTACCCCAGAGTGGCGAGTTGTCATCATTTCCAAACCAGACCACCGTCTCGATAGAAGGTGAATAGCCGACGAACCAGGTATCGATAGAGTCGTTGGTCGTTCCCGTCTTGCCTGCAAGCTCAATGCCGTATGCCCGGGCACGGATCCCGGTACCGCGCTGGACGATGTCACGCAGGATTGTCGTCATCAAAAAGGCCTGTCGCTCTTCGGTTACCTTTTTGACAACCTGTGCCGGGTGTTCCCAAAGCGTCTCACCGTTTTGTTCAACATAGTTGATCAGACGCAGATCGCTCAACTGGCCCCCGTTGGCAAACGAGGTAAAATATTGTGCGAAACGCTCCGGTGTCAACGTAATGCTCCCCAACGATAGTGAAAGGTCACTCGGCAGATCCTCGATCTCATACTGCTGTTTGAGCTTGCTCTTGATGGTATTGATACCGATATCGGTCACAAGGTTGATCGTCGCAAGATTGCGTGAATGCACCAACGCTTCACGCAGTGAGATCAGCCCTTTAAAGTTATTCTCATAGTTTTTCGGTTTCCATTGACGCGTCTCGTTTGACTCTTTGTCCTGGTCTGTCTCAAAATCATAGGTACGTGCGATATCAATAAGATTTGTCGCAGGCGAAAGGCCGAAGTCCAAGGCGACCTGATACAAGAACGGCTTGAACGCTGAACCCGGCTGACGCTTTGCCATTGTCGCACGGTTAAAGGCACTTTTAGAGTGGTCAACGCCGCCGACCAAAGCGCGGATCTCGCCCAGTTTCGGATCGACCGATACCAAAGCACCGTTAAATTTGCTCAGGTTCTGGTCCTCATATAGAGGGTAGTGCTCAGGATCTTTTTTCTCTTCGACCGTCGCGTTGTAATCCGCAAGGCGGCCCTTTGCCTGCTCGTAACCATAGGCCAAAGCTTCGCGACCCGCCGCCTGCATCTTCAGATCGATCGTCGTATAGACTTTGTAGCCGCCTGTCTTAAAATCAGGGAAATCGTCTTTAAGACGGCGCACCACCTCATCGACGACATAAGGTGCTTTGTTTTGTGTCAGTGTCTCGTCATAAACCACCGGCTTTTCGTTGAGCGCTTTTTCATAGGTCTCATCATCGATCCAGGCCAGCGTATGAAGACGTTCGATAACGCGGTTCGCGCGCCCCAGAGAGATGTCATAGTTCTTTGTCGGTGCATAATAGCTCGGCGCTTTCGGCAAGCCGACCAGAATCGCGATCTCTTTGAGTGTCAGATCTTTTAGCTCTTTGTGAAAATAGCCGTCAGCCGCTGTCTTGACCCCGTAATAGTTGTGGCCGAGATAGATCTCGTTGAAGTAGCGCTCCAGTATCTCGACCTTCGTCAGCTCCGACTCGATCTTATAGGAGAGGAAGAGCTCTTTGATCTTTCTTGATATCTTCTTTTCGCGGGTCAAGAGCGTGTTTTTCACCAGTTGCTGCGTCAGGGTGCTTGCCCCCTCCACCACTTTCATCGCCTTGACGTTTTTGATCATGGCACGGAAGATCGCATCATAGTTGATCCCGCCGTGTTCAAAAAACGAGGTATCTTCGATCGCCAGCAGTGCCTCGACCATCTTCGGCGGAATCTCCTCAAACGGCGCAAAAAAGCGGTGACGCTTCTCAAATACATTGGCGATCTTGTCACCGTTGACGTCGTAGATGCGCGAAGAGACTTTCGGACTGTACTCTGTCGTCAATTTGCGTGTATCATAGGTCAGGTTTAAGGCAATAGAGCCGACATAGATTATCGGTCCGAAGATGACCAGCAGCAGCGCGGCGGCGATAATAATTTTTTTGAGGCCCGGCTTTTTCGGGGCAGATGACGGTATCTCTATTTTAAGACCGCTTTCTCGACTTCTTCTTTTCTCTAATATCTTATCAATATTCATTCTCTAAATTTCCTGTTTGCAAAACTTGCTTCTATTAATGTCTTCGTATAGGGGCTGGCCGGGTTATTGACCACCTCCTCCATCATACCGCTCTCTTGGACGCTACCCTCTTTGATGACACAGATCTCATCGCAGAGCATCGCTGCCGAGTGCATGTCATGGGTCACAAAAAGGATCTTGAACCCCTGGTTCTGCTGCAGCTTTTTAAGGAGCTCAATAATCACGACCCTCGTCTTGGGATCGAGCGCCGTTGTCGGCTCGTCCAGCATCAGCAGCTTCGGTTCACCGCTCAAAGCAATGGCGATCACGACACGCTGCAGCTGACCCCCTGAGAGTTCCGGGGGAAAACGTTCCAGCAGTTCCAGGTCAAGCTCCACACTTTCGCACAACGCCTGCATCTTCTGTTCATCCACAAAGAACTGATCTTTGATCTTGGTCAGCGGTGAAAGTGCCGTAAAAGGGTTCTGCGGCACAAAGGCAATCGTCTTGCCCCGTTCCAGTCTGAAATCAGCGTCCAGTTCCAAATTCAAGGTCATCTGCGAAGGGAGCATGCCAAGCAGTGCTTTGAGGGTCAGACTTTTACCGCTGCCGCTCTGGCCGACAAGCGCCAATGCATGCCGTATGGTAAAGCCGATGTCCACAAGCGGTTTCTCATCAAGCAAAACCTGGAGTTTTTTGATCTTCATTACGCCCTTCACAAGCCCTTAAATAGCAGGTATTTTATCCAAACTCTGGTTAATCGCCTATTCCGGCCTCGTTGAGTGCGGCTTTGATCTTCAGGCAGGCCTCCCGAAAATCCGTCTCATCCGGTCCGAGACGCGCGATAAAACGGATAATAGCGGCAGGGACCGTCGGCTGACGGATCGCACCCACTAGAATATTCTGTTCCAGCAGCGTTTTTTGGATCGCCATCACTCTGCGGTTGTCATTGACCTCGATCGGCACGATCAGACCCTTCACCTCCACGCCGAGGAGCTCTTTCACTGTCGCTTGACGCTCTTTGATCGCCGCTGTCAGCTGCGGGGTGTTGGCTTGGATATAGCGCAGTGCGTGATGTCCGAGCAAGGTGTCAAAGAGCGATGGTGCTGTCGCATAGATGATGGGTTTTGCACGGTTAACCAAAAAGTCGATGATGTGTTCCGACGCCAGGATATAGGCACCGAAACTGCCGTAGGCTTTGCCCAGTGTCCCCATCTTGATATGGTTGGGGCCGGGTTTGATATCGTAATAGTCTAAAATGCCCATCAGCTTCTTGCCGATAACACCCGAACTGTGCGCTTCATCCAGGATCAGCAGGGCATTATAACGGTCGGCAAGTTCGATGATCCAACGGGGTACCAGATCACCGTCCATGGAGTAGATCCCCTCGACGGCGACGATGTTGCGTTTAGCCGTCGAGTTTGCCAAAAGCTGCTCAAGCTCCTCCGCACTGTTGTGGGCAAAATAGTGCCGTTCACCGTCGATCAGCTTCGACGCCAAAACCCCGGAAGCGTGATACTTCTCGTCCATAAAGAGTGCGTCACCTTTGCGTACAAGGGTCTCGATCATCGCGATGTTGGCATTGAACCCCGACCCCAGGATAACGCCTGCTTCGAAACCGTTAGCCGCACACAGTGCCTGCTCGAAATCCTGATGGGTCCGGGTATAACCGTTCACTAACATCGACGCTTTTGATGCGTGTGATTCCAACGATCGCAACTCTTTTATCGCCGCGTCCAGTATTTCGCTGTTGTGCGCCAGGCCAAGATAGTCGTTTGACGCCATATCAATGACCGTATCCTCAAAAATCCGGCGTTCACGATAGCGGCCCGAACGTTTCAGTGCAGCCAGCTCTTTGGCATAAAACCCGCTACTGGCCAAGCTTCGCCTTGTTGTTCACGATATCGACCACTTCGACCCTGTCGCCGTCTTTATATTGACTCAGATCATCATCGCTCTGCCAGTAGGTGCCGTCCATTTTCACCATGCCGCCCTCAATGACCCCCAAACCGCTTTTATGGATCTTCTCCTCACTGCTGTCTTCGCTCTTGACGATAAGTCGCATACTCCACTTCCTCAGTGTCAACAGAAGGATAAGACCGATCGAGACGGCGACCGCGATCTGCGCATAGCCGCTTTCAAATAACCCCATGTAGGTCAACAGGGCCACAACGACAAAACCGATACCGATCCAGATCAGAAAAAATGAGAAGACAAGCGCCTCAAGTCCGATGAGAAAAACACCGAAGGCGAGGAGGTAGGCCCAGTCGATAATTTCCATTACGCCTGTACCTCTTTTTTACCGCCCATAAACTCTTTTAAGATCGAAAGCGATCCGATCAGCTCAGTGGTCTCATACGGCACGATCACCTTGTCATTGGACTCGTTTTTCGCCAGCTCTTTAAAGGCAGCGACACGGTCTTTTGCCAGCAGGAACTCTGCAGCCTGCGGGTTGGACGCCATGGCCGTATTAATCATCTCCATCGCCTTGAACTGTCCCTCCGCCGTCTTCTCCTGTTCGTACTTGCTCGCATCGGCCATACGTTCGATCGCTTCGGCCTGCAAGAACGCTTTTTGACGTTCGCCTTCCGCCTCGCGGATCACCGCCTCTTTGTTCGCCTGTGCTTTCAGCTCGATGGCGCGTTTCTCACGTTCTGCCTTCATCTGCATGTTCATCGCCTCTTCGATCTCGAGCGGGACCGAGATGTCGCGCAGCTCCACGCGCATCGTCTTGATACCCCACTTTTGCGACGCTTCGTCGATCGCCGTCAGGATACTTCGGTTCAAGGTATCACGGGAAGAGAGGCTCTCGTCGAGCGCCATCTGGCCGATCTCGGCACGCAGGGTTGTCGTCGCCAGATTGGCGATGGCCCGCTTGAAATCGACCACCCCGTAGGCTGCCATCTTGGCGTTCTCAACCTGGATAAAGACCAGACCGTCCACACTGATATTGACATTGTCTTTCGTGATGACGTTTTGCCCGGGGATATCGATGATCTGTTCCTGCTTGGTCACCATCATGGCCACGGCGTCCACAATCGGGATGATGACGTGAAAGCCCCCCTCGATAGTCCGGTTGTATTTACCGAGACGCTCAATAACATAAGCACGGGACTGGGGAACGATCTTGATCCCTTTGACAATGATGATTAACACCGCAAAAACGATGGCAATACTGATAGCGCTGACAGCTTCCATGGACGATCCTTTAATATATTGTGATCAATTATACAATATTACATAAAAGAGAACATTTGATGCTCAGATAAATCTCTTTAAGACTTCGACGCTCAAGCCCATCGCGCACGACTCGTACCCTTTGACCTCTCTGATATAGGGCTTGCAGAAACCCTCCACCATGCAGCCTCCGGCTTTGCCCTGCCACTCGCCGGAAGCCAGATAGGCCTCAAGCTCCGTTTCATCAAAAGTGTCGAAGAGGTAATCGGTCGACGAGATGTCAAGCAGTTCGAGTTTGCCGCTTTTATAGATCATGCAGGTGACGATGGAGGTGACACTGCCGCTCTGCGTCTTCAGTATCTCCCTCGCCTCTTCCAGCGACTTTGCTTTGCGCAGGATCTTCCCCTGCGAAGTGACGACGGTGTCCGAGACCAGTAACGGCATCTCTTTGTAGTCATAGGCTTTGAGCGCCGCCTGATATTTTCCGACGGTCGCCTGATAGACAAAGTTTTTAGGGGAGTCAGCGATGATCTGTTCCTCGTCATAATCCACCGGCGACTGAACGAAATCAATACCGGCATCGCGAAGGAGAAGTGCCCGGCTCTCTGATTGTGAGCAGAGGCGGATTTTAGGTAAATTCATCGGATTCCTTATGAGAAAGGTTCTGAAAAGAGTTTAGCTGTGCGAGTAACGCAGTACGACACCGAGATAGATCGCGATCAGTCCAAGTGCGATGTTCAAAGGAACAAGATATTTACCGATCATCCCCAGCATCGCTTTGGCGGCCGGAAAGTCGTCTGCTAAAAGAAACTTCTTGGCTTTGACAAGACGCCAGACCATATAGCCGTAGTTCATCGCCATCACCATCCAGATCGCCTCTTTGACATGGACCAGCTGGTAGACCCCGAAGGCGACTTCGTCGATTACATTGCCACTTGCATCGACAGCGGCCGTTCTAAAGCCCCAGCCTACCGCCATCAACACGGCCGTAACGATCAAAACAATGATAAACGGCGCTACGATTGTAAAGAGATGACCAAGTGCTTGCGCTGTACGGGGAAGTCGCTGCGCCGGTTCCAATTGCTGGAACGAGTAGTGCGCGGCGAAACGCATAGCGATCATACCGCCAACCCATACGACGGCGCTGATAACATGCAAAAAGACCAGCAACTCTGTATTAGCCCAGAAAAACTCGACCATCCACGCTTTCATTATGCCAGGATCTCTTTCACGTAACGTAACGCTTTCTCTTTTGCCTCAGGCAGCTTGGAGGCATCTTTACCGCCCGCCTGCGCGAAGTCCGGACGTCCGCCGCCGCCGCCGCCGAGTATCGGTGCGATGTTTTTGATCCAGTCGCCGGCTTTGACAGCAGCATCTTTAACGCCTGCAGCAAGGATGACCTTGTCGCCTTTGACCTGGAAAAGCATCGCAACGACCTTCTCGTGCGCATTTTTGATCTCGTCGATGCGTGTCTTGACATCACCGCTTTTGATCTCTTCAATGATCACGGCGACCCCGTTGATCTCTTCGGCAGAAAGTTCCTCTTTGGACGCAGAAAGTGCCTCTTGAACCTCTTCTTTCAGTGTCTTGATCTGCTCTTTGAGCTTGTTGACACCCAAAAGTACATCACGGTTTTTGACCTCTTCCGCCACGCTGTTAAGCGTATGGCGCTGCTCTTTGAAAAGGTTGTAGGCTGCATTGCCGCAGACCGCTTCAATACGGCGGACACCGGCAGAAACACCCGACTCTTTGGTGATGACAAAGGTACCGATGACCGCCGTGTTGTCAACGTGTGTTCCGCCGCAAAGCTCGACAGAAGCGTCACCGAAACTGACCACACGGACTTGATCGCCGTACTTCTCACCAAACTGCGCTTTGGCACCGCTGTTCTTCGCCTCATCGATGCTCATCTCTTTGGTCTGCCCGGAAATACCGCGAAGAATCTGGTAATTAACCTGCTCTTCAACGGCAGCGATCTCGTCTGCGGTCATCGCTTTAGGGTGGGAGAAGTCAAAACGCAGACGTTTGTCATCGTTTAGTGAACCTGCCTGGGAGATGTGATCACCGAGAATCTCATAAAGAGCCGCATGCAGAAGGTGCGTTGCCGAGTGGTGCTTTTCGATCTCCAGGCGGCTGATATCGACAACCGCTTTGATAGTATCGCCTGCAGTGATCGTCTCTTTTACCTCGACATGTGAAAGGTTGAGATCAAAGAACTTGCGCGTATCGGTTACCGTTGCATACCCCTCGATCACACCTTTGTCACCGACCTGTCCGCCGCTCTCGGCATAAAACGGTGTATTCTCGAGCAGGACCCAGCCGGTATGTGTCGCGTGCAGCGCATCAACGATCTTGAAATCTTCGCTTAAGAGTGCCAGCACTTTTGTCTCGTTGCTTCCGCCTTCGTAACCGACGAACGCGTTTTTACCGAACTTCTCAAGCAGTGCTTTAAAGTCACCCTCGTTTGCCGCGTCACCGCTCCCTTTCCAGGCCGCTTTTGCACGTTCGCGCTGCTCTTTCATAAGGGCATCAAACATTGCGGTGTCAAGCTTAAGGTTTTTCTCTTTGAGCATATCTTCGGTAAGGTCCAGAGGGAACCCGAACGTGTCGTAAAGCTTGAACGCGACTTCGCCGCTGAAGATATCCTTGGTTGTTTTCAACTCTTCGTTAAACAGCTCGATCCCCGAAGCGATCGTCTTGAAGAAACGCTCCTCTTCAAGCTGGATCTGTGTCTTGACCGCTTCCGCTTTTGTCGCCAAATACGGGTAGACCCCTTTCATCTGTGCGACAAGGATATCCACGATCTTGTACATAAAGGCTTCGTGCAGACCCAGAAGGTATCCATGCCGAACCGCACGGCGCAGGATTCGGCGAAGGACGTAACCGCGACCTTCGTTCGAGAAGTTTACATCTTGTGCCAACAGGAAAACGGCCGTTCGGATATGGTCCGCAATAACGCGGTACGAAGCGCCTGTTTCATACGCATATTTCTTGCCGGTCAGTTCTTCGACCTTATTGATCATCGGCATAAAGAGAGAGGTGTCGTAATTGCTCAAAGCGCCCTCTTTGACCGCGATAACACGCTCAAGCCCCATACCGGTGTCAATTGACGGCTTTGGCAGCGGTGTCAGTGTACCGTCTTTCGAACGTTCATACTGCATAAAGACCAGGTTCCAGATCTCTAGGAAACGGTCACCATCGCCGCCCATATAGTCTTCGGGACCGCTGAAGTTCTCTGCACCCTGGTCAAAAAAGATCTCTGAACAGGGACCGCACGGCCCCGTGTCACCCATCTGCCAGAAGTTGTCTTTGTCGCCGAGACGCATAATACGGTCTGCCGCGACATATTTTTTCCAGATCGCTTCCGCTTCATCATCACTGTCATGTACGGTTACCCACAGTTTTTCGACCGGCAGTTCGAGCACTTCGGTAATGAACTCCCAGGCATACGCAATAGCCTCTTCTTTAAAATAGTCGCCAAACGAGAAGTTGCCGAGCATCTCGAAAAAGGTGTGGTGACGGGCAGTGTGACCGACGTTTTCAAGGTCATTGTGTTTACCGCCCGCACGAAGACAGGTCTGGCACGATGTTGCACGCGGATTCTCGGGCACCGGGATCTCCCCTGTGAAAATCGACTTGAACGGAACCATTCCCGCATTGTTGAACAACAGTGTTGCATCGTCCGGCACCAGTGGGGCACTGGCCACTTTGGCATGCCCTTTTGACTCAAAATAATCTAAAAATGCTTTTCTAACATCCATGTTTCTGTCTTTGAAAGCCCATCTTGGGGCCTGATTTAATACGCGATTATATCCAAGAGGACGTTAAATAATAATGAGATAGAAATTTCTTAAAAGTAAAGGCTCTAAAACGGTGTAAAAATCGTTAAAAATGCCTGAGTTTGTATACGTTGTGTTGGATATGAGAGGTATAACTAACAGTTACGTTCCCAGTTAAATACGAACTCATTGATGGTGATACTCGGTACCTTCATTCTTGCCGCTTTGGCAATATAGACGAGCATGTCAGCCGCTTCATCAAGGTTGTCATTGACGACCAGGTAGTCATATTCACTGATGCGCTGAACCTCGCGTTTTGCCATCTCGATACGGCCGTCAATGATCTGCTGTGCGTCTGTACCACGGGCATTTAGACGTTTTTTAAGCTCGCACAGCGTCGGTGTGGTAATAAAGACCGATGTCGTGATGTCTGCAAGCCGCTTCTGTACGGCATCATGCCCCTGGACATCGATATCGAAGATGACAAGTTTTCCCTCTTTGAGTGCCTGTTTCACGGGTTTCAGAGAGGTTCCGTAGTAGTTGCCGTGAACTCGGGCATACTCTAAAAAGTTCTCCTCTTCGATATCTTTCTCAAACTGCTCTTTTGTGACAAAGTGGTAATGGACGCCCTCTGTTTCGCCTTCTCGTATCGGACGCGTTGTCGTAGAGATGGAAAAGTAGTAGGCACCGATCTGATCTTCTATCTTTTTGATCAGCGAACTTTTTCCTGCGCCGCTTGGGCCCGACAGGACAAGAACCGCACCTGTATCGTGATTCATTAATCTTCTCCAAATGTTAGGTTGATCGTGATCGTTCCGCGCAACGACCTGGCCAATTGCGGATTTTCCAAGGCTTTTACCAGGGTACGGAGTGTCTCAATGGACTCCTGATTCTGCTTGCTTGGCGTCTGAGCTCCCCGCGGTTCGTCCCATGAAAGATCATCTGTCGAAATGTCGTCCAGCTGCAGTAGTACATCTTCATCCATATCCAAAGCAAGGTCATCCTCACTGAGGTTTCGAAGTGCTTTTTCGAGTTCAAGATCGATATCGTGTGCCGGTTCACTCACCTGGACCGGCTCTTCAACACTGCTCTCCTCTACATTATCCTCACTGGTCAATGCATCCAGAATCGCTTTGACCTCGCTCACATCCTCTTTCGAAAAGATATTTTCCAGCACCTCTTCTTCAGTCGCTTCATCCGCGGTAATCTCTTCCAACGACTCTTCAACGATCTGCTCAAACTGCTGGACCCGTTCCAGAGCGTCCTGTTCAAGCTCATCTTCGCCGCCGGCGATCTCCTCTTCGCTGAAAAAACTGTTTTCAAAATCATCGAACTCGATCTCTTTGGAGAGCTCTTCCTGCTCTTGCTGCACACGTGATGCAAATTGGTGCAGCATCAACAGCAGTTCAGTCGGTAAAAAAGGTTTATAGAGTTGTTTCTCAAAAAAAGCGGTCTCTCCGCTCTCACGCGTCGCAATGAAAATCGAGTGTGCATAGATAACTTTGTCGTTAAGCTGTTCCAAAAACTCTGGGCTATAGAGATCTTCATCCAGGATCAAAAGATCATAATTCTCATCCCTGATCTCATCTATTGCAGATGCGGTATCCAGCCTGTCACCCGTTTTTTGGACACTCAGCGTCACCAGTTTAGCGACAGCGGCATCATTATTGACAAGTAGAATATTCATCGAGAACAGCCTTTTTGGGCAGTGCGTACCGCCCTTTGATATAATGGTATCATTGTAACAAAAGATTACTTGAGACCTCTACAAACCGACACGCTCAATCTGTTTTCGACAGGGAGGTCTTCCGGTCTGCCGTGATCTCAAAAAAGAGGGGAAATGACGCAGTTTTTTTCAATCGTACTGGGTGTAGCCCTTCTTTCTCTGACCCTTAATGCCAACGAACACTATCTCCTGCCCGAGCATAATAGTGACCTTTTACACACACTTAAACGTAAAATAGAGCGGGCTGAAAACATCACGGTCATCACCAGTGGATTGTCAAATCCCTCCCTGGCCAAAAGTATCGAAAAAGCCCTAACGAACGGGGCAACTTTTCATCTGATCACAAGCGACCTTGATAGTGCGGCCTACTATGCAAAATACAAAAACACCACCGTCAGCGTCCCCGCTTCCGACCGTATTGCCGGGCAGTTCCATCTCAATATGTTATCGATCGATGAAAGTAATGTCTGTTTTTCTACACTTGCATTTGATGCGGCTGTCTTGACAAGCCGGATCGGCGAGGTGATCTGTACGACAGGCCGTGAAGAGATCGTTTTCGCCAAAGAGATCGAACAGCGCTTCACTGAACGCTTTGAAGATTATGATCGATGATTGAGAATTTAACAAGAGATTGCGGGTCCGCTATCGCATTTTCCTCTATTTAACCCGGATCAACCTTCGCTCTTCAAGACGGTATACCCTGTTGCAGCGGTGAGCAAACTCTTCATTGTGGGTTACCAGGATCAGTGCAGATTGATGCTCTTGGACATACTCTTCAAAGATCTTCATCACTTCCAGCGAGGTGCGGTTATCCAGATTGCCCGTCGGTTCATCCGCAAAGATAATACGCGGTTTTTTGGTCAAAACCCTTGCAATGGAGATACGCTGCTGCTGACCGCCGGAGAGTTGTGTCACTTTCATGTTGATCACATCCTGCAGACCAAGCCGCTCTATCAGCTTCTTGTCCACCGGTTCCGAAGCAAGTATTGAAGCGACTTCCAGATTTTCATAGGCACTGAAACCCTTAAACAGATAGTGCGATTGAAAGATCAATCCCAACTCATCACGACGGAGTGCCACAAGTTCACGGTTTTTCAGGGTGTAGATATCTCGGTCAAGCAGTTTGATCGTACCCTGATCCGGCTGCAGCAGGGTTGACAAGGTATGCAAAAGTGTGGATTTTCCGCTGCCGCTTTCGCCGATGATCGCTACCGTCTCGCCGGATTCGATGGCGAGATCGATATCATTAAAGAGCGGATACTCAAACTTATGCGAAAGGGAATTTGCTTCTAATATTTTCATGGGGTTATTATAATCAGATAGATTTAAAATAGGGGTTTGGGATTAGGGGATAAAGCGCGGGGCTAAGAGCCGAAGCTCTTAACAGGAAAAAAGAGGGGCTGTTATGCCATTTGCGCTGCAACTTCAGCAGCAAAGTCTTCGACTTTTTTCTCAATACCTTCACCCACTTCAAGGCGAACAAAGGCAGTCACTTCAGCCGTACCGCCAGCTGCTTTACCAGCAGCCGCAACAGCTTCAGCAACCGTCATCTTGTCATCTAGAACGTAGTTCTGATCAAGAAGAGCCTGCTCTTTGTCCAGTGTCGAGTTGTCCTGGATGAAACGCGCCAGTTGACCAGGAACGATCTTGTCCCAGATCTGCTCAGGTTTACCCTGCTCTTTCAGTGTCGCTTTGATATCCGCTTCAGCCTGCGCCAAAACATCATCAGTCAGTTGACACATAGAGATGTAAGTCGGGACGTTAAGAAGCGGTTTCTTCATACGTGCACGTTCTTCGTTCTCTTTTTTGATCGCTTCAATACGACCCGCTGTTTCAGCGGCTACGAAATCTGCGTCAAAATCTTTGTACGAAAGTGTTGTCGGTTTCATTGCAGATGCGTGCATTGCAACTTGCTTCGCTACAGGAACCATCGCTTCAGCCGTTTTTGCAGAGTCACACTCGATCGCAACGATAACACCGATACGCGTGTTCGAGTGAACATAACCGTTAACAGCAACGTTTTCGTTACCGCTCAATGCAGCGATACGGCGTACTTCGATCTTCTCACCGATCTTTGCAACCGTCTCGTCAAAATAGGCGCTGAACGATTTACCTTCAAGTTCTGTTTCACGAAGTGCTTCAGTCGTCTCGGCATTTGTTTCAAACGCTTGTGCAACTGTTTTAGAGACAAGATCTTTGAACCCTTCGTTTTGGGCAACGAAGTCTGTTTCAGAGTTGACTTCTACAAGTGTCGCACGCTTGAAATCCGGAGAGATCTTAAGACCGATAGAACCTTCAGCGGCGACACGGTCTGCTTTTTTAGCAGACTTAGCAACACCACGTTCACGAAGCCACTCTTGTGCTTTCTCCATGTCACCGTCGTTTTCTGTCAACGCTTTTTTACAATCCATCATCGGTGCATCAGTTGCTTGACGCAACTCTTTTACCATTGCTGCTGTAACTGCCATGACTACGCCTCTTCTGTCTCAGTAGCTTCAGGAGCTTCTTCAGCCGCTGCTTCTACTTCTGCCGGCATCTCTTCTTCACTTGTTGCGTTATCAGCATTAAGTGCTTTACCTTCGTTGATCGCTGCAGCCATCTCACGACAGAAAAGTTGAATAGAACGGATTGCATCATCATTACCCGGGATCGGATAAGTGATAAGGTCCGGATCACAGTTCGTATCAAGTGGTGCTACAACCGGGATGTTAAGACAACGTGCTTCATTGACAGCAATGTGCTCTTTAACCGCATCAACAACGAAAAGCATATCCGGAAGCTCTTTCATGTGACGGATACCGCCAAGGTACTGCTCAAGTTTTTCAGCTTGACGCGTCATCATCAATTGCTCTTTCTTAGTAAGAAGCTCCATCTGACCGTTCTCTTTCATCTGCTCGATGATGTCAAGTTTACGGATAGATTTCTGGATTGTTGGGAAGTTTGTCAACATTCCACCCAACCAGCGGTTATCAACGTATGGCATACCACATTTGATCGCTGCCTCTTTTACCGAGTTGCGTGCCTGCTTCTTTGTACCGACGAAAAGAACTGTCTGTCCTTCAGCCGCTGCGTCGACAACGATCTGGTATGTGTTACGGAAGTAACGAAGTGTCTTCTGAAGATCGATGATATAGATGTTTTTACGAACACCGAAGATATATTTTTTCATTTTCGGGTTCCAACGACGTGTCTGGTGTCCGAAGTGTACACCACACTCCAATAGGTCTTTCATAGTTACCATTTAAGGTCCTTTGATAGCGTGTAATAACGCTAGATTTTCACCGGTTTGCTTCAGTATCGCCAGCTTCGCACTCTATTATTTCAGAGGGCGTCACACCGATTTTTTGGCATGATACCTGTTGTGTTTTCAACCCATTTAAGAGAGAAATCGCGCGAATTATACCAAAAACTTTTTAAATTGCCGCTGTGACATCTCATCCACTTTAACTTTTCGGCGTCGTGTTTTATATTGAAGAGCGATTTTTGCTTCTACACTGTGCGATTGTGGTCATTTTAAAAACAAATGAACGGTAAATGGGCATTTTCCGGAGTAATTAAAACTACTTTTATATTACTTTTGTTAATCTTACCGCAGTTCAGGCCCAAGCGCCTATATTATGGAGTATCTAAAATGATCAAAAAACCATTACTTGTCTCACTTGCAGCCGCAGCACTTCTAACCGGAAATGCTCAAGCCGCTTCAATGTTTGACCGTATGACTGAGATGGAAATAGAAATGAAAGCGCTTCAAGCAGAACTTGCTGAAGTCAAAGCAGCCAAGGCGGCTGCACCTGCTGAAAAAGCTGAGGCTGACGAAACTGATGAGGAAGAAACTGCCGACAATGAAGCTGAGGACGCTGAAGAGGCCGATACTGAAGAGGAAGATGACGGAGAGGAAGAAGAGAGTGTACAAGATACTCTCGACGACATGGAAGAGCAGTTGACTGAACTTAATATACGCACAAGCGGTAACCACCTTAAGTTCGGTGTCGATTTCCGTACCGCTGTTGACAACCTGCAGTACAAAATGGCCGACGGTCATGATGAAGGCAACCCAGGTCTGATCACCAACCGCCTTTGGATCGACATGAACTGGGCCGCGACTGAGAACCTTAGTTTCACAGGACAGCTTGCCTACTACAAAGCCTACGGAAATCGCAGCTACTCTGGTGCGGCAGGCTTTGAGACCTTTGACTGGATCACCAACGACAACCCGTATGACGATGTCGTCCGTGTCCGCTCGGCCTACTTCTTCTATCGAAACGACACGTTCATGGGAACGAATATTCCGTGGACCTTCAGTGTAGGCCGCCGACCGTCAACAAACGGTCACCTGATCAACATGCGAGACGACAACCAGGCTGCTTCACCGATGGCTCACACCATCAACGTCGAATTTGACGGTCTGAGCTCCAAGTTCACCCTGTTGGAAGATTACGGCACCTATGTCAAACTCTGTGCCGGACGCGGAAACACAAATGCCAATGTAAAGTTCATGACTGTCGATACTGATGGTTCGGTCACTAACAATCCCGGTCAAGTTCTGGTTGGCGCACCGTATGCATCCGGTGACGGAATCCCGACGATCGACATGGTCGGATTTATCTTCGTCCCGTATAACGACGGCCAATACAGCATCGGTTCGCAATATACCTATGCCTACAACCTGATCGATGCTGTTCTAGATAATAATTTTCGTTATCAATATATGGAGAGCGTGGGGGCTCTGCATACGCTTACGGCCAACCTTACCGTCAGCGGTATCGGCAACGAGTGGAGCGACTTCCTTGACGATACAACGCTCTTTGTCAGTGGTGCGATGACGATCACCGACCCGGACAAAGACGGACAGGGTATGCTCGGTACGCATGATTCTGCACGGGGTTATTCAGTGTGGCTGGGAGCGCAATTCCCGTCACTGCTTACCGATGACGGTCGCTGGGGTCTGGAGTGGAACCGTGGTACAAAGTACTGGCGTCCGATCACCTATTCGGAAGACACGCTGATCGGTTCCAAGATCGCCGCACGCGGTGATGCCTACGAAGCGTACTTCACGGAACCGTTGATCGAGGACATCCTCTCATTCCAGCTTCGCTATACCTACATTGATTATAAATATGCAGGCAGCAACTTCTTCTTTGGATCAACAACGGGTACGCCGTACGAGATCTCTGAGATGATGGCATCCGGAAACCCTATGACAGCTGTCACCGTGGATACGGCGCAGGATATCCGCGCTTACCTACGCTACCGTTTCTAATAACCTCAACGTATACGGCACTCCCTTTCGGGGTGTCCTCTCTCCTCTTCCTTTTCTATGAACATTTCGGTGCTGAAAACTGTTGAATCTGAGTTGTTTTGTATGTATGTTTAGCACTTGAAAATGTGTTATAACGCTCTATTGTAAAATAAATATGCGGATTAGGTGTAGATGGGACCGAAGGCAGAGCACCTTCGATAGTGTATTGGCTATTTTTGCAGTTCTGAGAGCTTGTTTTTGACCTCTTCGACATGCATGACCTCATAAGGCACGCCCTCTTTTTTACGTTTGACACGGACGCGCACCTTGTCCCATGCCGCCGCGATCTCACCCTGTGGGTTGATGATGTAGGTCGAACGGACGATACCCATGTACTCTTTGCCGTAGTTCTTTTTCAACTGCCATACACCGTACTCCTGCATCATCGCCGTATCTTCGTCACTCAGCAGTGTGATACCGAGGTTCTGTTTGGCGATAAAGTTCTGGTGCTTTTTCGGTGAATCGGCACTGACACCGAGAATGATCGCATTGAGTCCGTCAAAATCCGGCATCTGGGCTGTAAAATCACACGCTTCGGTCGTACACCCGGGTGTGTTGTCTTTTGGGTAGAAGTAGAGGACGATCCACTTCCCTTTAAGATCACGCAGGCAGATCTCAACCTCATCCTGATTCGGGAGACAAAACTCCGGTGCTTTGGTTCCTATTTCCAACATAGCATCTTTCCTTATTCTATAATTTTTGCTTTTCTAAACGTGCATTATATCGATTATGCACTTTTTCTTCTAAAGGTCACGACCACATACACCACTGCGATCAAAATAGCCATCCCGAAGAGAAAAAGGCTTCCCTCGACCACGACCCCGTGCGCATCACCCTCGTTTGAGCCGAACATATAGCCGACAGCCAGCATAAAACCGACCCAGATAATGTTGGCCGCGTAGGTGAAGGGGATAAAGTAGCGAAACGGCATATGCGACAGACCCGCCGGCAAGGAGATATACTGACCCAGTCCCGGTGTCAGCGGGGCGACAAAGACGGATATCTTGCCGTGGGCGTTGAAAAAGTTGGTGACTTTCTCTATAAAAGCCACTTTATGCGACAGCATCTTTTTAATGATCAGCTTGGCAAAAAAGTAGTTGATCAGCGCACCGCTCAGACTGCCCAGTGATCCGCTGAGCAGCAGGAGCCCGTAATGCATCTGCCCCTGCGACGCAAGATACCCGGCCGGGACCAGGACCAGTTCGCTCGGGACCGGCACAAAGGTACCGACCATCACCATATAGAGGTAGATACCGACGTAGCCCATACTCTCCGTCACCGAGAGCAAAAAGGCGATCAGTGTCTCTAACATTCCAGGTTCTCCTCGTCAAAGACCCTGCCGGCGAACTTCTGGCTGAAAAGTTCTGCTGCGACACCGTTGCCTTTTCTGATCTCTTCTCGGTCACTGTTCAAGATCGGGGTTGTCCCCAGACCGCAGCTTGGGGATTTGGATTTGAGGACGATGATATCGGCATCGGGATGCGCTGCTATCATCTTCTCTGTCTGTAGTTTAAGCGCGGTGGTCACTTCGATTTTGCTCTTGTCGGTCATGACCTTGTAATCGTCCTCGACCTCGATGACGGAGATACGTTCGCGGGGTGTACCCATTACCGGGTCCTCCGGACAAAAAGGGATGATCTCATACTCTTTAAGTGCCTCTATCACGGCATCATTGATCTTCGTCTCGCCGTCGTACCGAACAAATTCCCCCAGAAGACATGCCGAGACGATCGCCTTTTTTTTACGCATACCGGTGCCTCTGTCGATTGCATCTGTCATATATTGTCAACCGCATCTTCGACCTTTCTATAGAAAGCGACATCATCAAAACTGTGTGTCTTGTTGAGTTTCATCAACTTGTCCTGATGCTTCTGTTTTGCGACGATGATGACCTTGATATCATCTTTATGTAATTTCCGGATCAGGTTTTCCAAAGAGAAGATCGCCGTCAGGTCGATAAAAGGGACATCCGCAATATCGATGATCATGGTCTTTATGTCCAAAATAGAGTTCACCCGGCTTTCAAATACCGTGCTCGAACCAAAGAAAAAAGCCCCGTTGATCTTGATGATCCTTGCCTGTTTCCCCTCTAACGCGTATCCACTCTCAACATCACTCTCATTGTCCAGTACGATCTGCGTCTCTTTCGTAATACGGTAGACGATCAGCAGTGATGCCAGGACAATACCCACACCGACAGCCGTTATCAGGTCAACAAAAACGGTCACCATGAACACACTGACCATAACGGCAAGATCATTTCTTGGAATCTGGTTCCAGACGGCCAGCAACCGGTAATCGAGAATATCGATCCCCACTTTGATCAGGATACCCGCCAATATCGCCAAGGGGATCTGCGAAGCGAGCGGCGCGAGAAAGAGCACCACCAGTAGAAGCGTCGCCGCATGGACCATTCCCGAGAGACCGTTTGTGCCCCCGCTTTTGACATTGATGACGGTTCGCATCGTCGCGCCTGCCCCGGGGATGGCCCCGACAAAAGAGCAGAGTGCATTGCCAAGCCCCTGGCCGAACAGTTCCCGGTCGGGATTATGTTTGCTTTGCGTCAGTGAATCCGCCACAATCGACGTCAGCAGTGTATCTATCGTTCCCAGGACGGCAAGGGTAAACGCTAATGTGATGATGGTCCGATAGGCATCGAACTCAAACGTCGGCATAACGATCTCCGGCAGTGATGTCGGGATCTCGCCTATGACCGGCACCTGGAAATTCAACATAACACTGACCGGTGTCAAAACCACCAACGCTATCAATGGGGTCGGGATGATTTTCGACAGCCGTGTCGGTGTCAGGAACATGATTGCCAGCGTCGCTGTTGCCAATACAGAGGTCCAGATATTTGTCTGAAAGAGGTTGGCAGGCAGCGTCATCAACACATGTACGACCGAAGCATCACTCTCCAGTCCCAGATAGGGATTGATCTGCAAGATGATGATAATAATACCGATGCCGCTCATAAAGCCGGATATGACCGGATAGGGAATGTACTGTATAAACTTACCGATCCTCATAAACCCGAACAGGATCTGGAAAAGGCCCGCCAGTAAAATCATTGCCGCGATCAGGTTGATGTCGCCGTGCAGACTGATGACAGCCGAAGCGACGACAACGGTCATCGGACCGGTCGGACCGGAGATCTGGGTCGGTGTGCCCCCGAACAGGGACGCGAAAAAACCCAATATGATTGCCCCGTAGATCCCCGCCGTCGCACCCATTCCGCTGGCAACACCAAACGCGAGACCAAGAGGAAGGGCTATGACTGCTGCCGTTATTCCGCCAAATAGATTACCTTTCAGGTTCATTCCCTGTTTCAACACCCGGTCTCCTTTTGTGATTTAGCCGCAGCTGTTTACGGCTGGATCTATTGATAAACTCTTCTATATAAACGTACATGTGAAAGTGACAGACTAGAGCATTTCAGACAGTAGCGGGGAGATGCAGCAGTCCAACCGTAGCAATACAGAGTGCAATTTGCACTGGTCTTATAAAGTGTAAAAGGGTACATACTAAGCGATAATAGACCGCTTAAATGACGCAGAAATCGAGACGCCGGTACCGCTCAGTACCGTTTAGCAGATGACGACCGATTTGATCTCGGTCATCTCTTCAATCGCAAACTTCGGCCCCTCGCGCCCGACGCCGCTCAGCTTGACACCGCCGTAGGGCTGGATATCGAAACGGAGCGTCGGCATGTCGTTGATCACGATCCCGCCCGCCTCCAGTTCATCGATCGCTCTTTGTGTCAAGGCAAGGTCATTCGTAAAGAGCGAGAACTGCAGGCCGTACGGCGAGTTGTTCATACGCGGCGCCGCATCGTCAAACCCGTCGACTTTGACCAGAGAGACGATCGGGGCAAAGACCTCTTCGCAGACGATCGCCATATCGTCGGTGACATCGGCCATCACTGTCGGATAGAACATCGTCCCTTCACATTTGACCTCGGTCACGGCACGGGCCCCTTCATCGATAGCAGACTGGACCCAGCCGAGCGCTCTCTGTGCCGACTCTTCATCGATCAGCGGCCCCATAAAGGTCTTCTCATCATAGGGGGAACCGACGACCAGTTTTTTTGTCTCTGCTGCCATCTTTTCCGCGAATGCATCGTAGACGTCGGCATCGACATAAATACGCTGCAGTGAGATGCAGACCTGACCGGAGTTGACAAAAGCCCCCAAGGCGCAGCGGTTGGCAGCCAGGTCGAGGTCGGCACTTTTGTCGATATAGGTCGCTGCATTGCCGCCGAGTTCGAGACTCACTTTTTTGATGCCGGCCGACTTGGTAATGATGTTACCGACCGGTACCGAACCGGTAAAACTGATCACACGGGGAATGTCCGAACCGACCAGGGTTGAACCGACCTCGGCATCACCGTAGACGACACTCAAGGCATCTTTGATCGCGTATTCGCTCTCGATGAACATCTTGGCAAACTTATACGCCGTCATCGGGGCTTCGGGTGTCGGTTTCAGTACAACCGTGTTCCCGGCGACAAGTGCCGGTGCCAGTTTATGGGCGACCAGGTTCAGCGGAAAGTTAAACGGGGTGATCGCAGCGACGACGCCCACCGGTTCACGTCTGAAAAAGGCCATCGTCTTTTTACCGCTCGGCATGGCATCGGTGTTGATGGTCTCGCCGTGCATCGTGCGCATCGTCTCAGCCGAAAGTGTCACCGTCTCGATACAGCGATCCACTTCCACACGGGCAAAGGCAATGGGCTTGCCCACCTCTGCCGTAATCGTCTGCGCCATATCTTCCCGGTTGTCTCGCAGCTTCTGCGCCACATCGAGCAGCCATGCACAGCGCTGTGAAAGTGTCGATGCCTTGGCATCTTTTGTCGCAGCCTGCGCGATTGCCAACGCTTTTTCGGTCTCTTCTGCGCCACAGACGGGTGCCGTCGAAACGACGCTCTTATCATAGGGGCTCAGACGCTCGCTGCGTGTTGCTGTTTCGGCTTCCGTCGAGCCATAAAATATTTTTGCCTGCATCATCGATCCTCTAAAAGTTATTACTGTAATTCTACCATTTAATGGTTATATCTTATTTTTAACATCTCTCTTACTAAGTAAACTCTAAAATTCCATTACTTAACTACAAGGTATCTTTATGAACTTGATTATCACCCCATCACGTCTTGGCGACAAACCGCCTGTTACGAAGGCCCATCCCGAGTTTTATCAGCAGGTTGGGGAGGCGCGTTTCAGAAAACTGATCTCCGACCACTATGAACTTATCAAAGAGAGCTCTATCAAACATCTCTTCCCGATTGACGATCCCGAAGCCTTTGAGCTTGCAAAGAAACATGCCGCCGACTTTTTTATCCAGATCTGCGGCGGACCGAAGTATTTTCAAGCCTCCCGCGGTGCCCCGATGATGGGTAACCGCCATGCCCCTTTTGCGATCACGGCAGAAGCACGTGTCGTCTGGCTTGAGCTCTATGCTAAGCTCCTTGCTGATCTCGTCGATGAGGGTGTCAGCGAAGAGAACATCGAATCGTTCTGGCGATATCTTGAAGTCTTTTCAAAGCATATGGTCAATGTCCCGAGCAACAACGTCTTTAAATTTTAACCGCTGAAGCGAAATAGAAAAGCCCATCTAAACGGTATTCAACAACGGTATAAAACAGATTCAGAAAGTGTCGGAGTTGGTGTAGATTGTGCCGGGGCTAGCCGAAAACGCATAGGCATGCGTTGCAGAGTAAGCGTCGTGCTAGATCCGCTGAAGACAGAGATTTCTACTTGGTGCGGGAGGCTTTTTCGGCGATACCGCTCATCCCGAAACGACGTGCGAGCTCCTGCTTGACACGGTCCGGAGAGATGTTCATGTGACCCAAGGCCACCAAGACATGGTAGGTCAGGTCCGCGCACTCATAGACGATCTCATCTTCATCTTTGTCTTTTACAGCGAAGCTGAACTCTCCCGCCTCTTCAACCACCTTTTTCAAGATGTCGTTGTCGCCTTTGGAGAGCAGTTTTGCCGTCCATGAGGTCTCGGGGTCGGCGCTCTTGCGCTCAAGGATCGTATGGTAGAGGGTATCGATGACGCCGTACATCGCGTCCGTCTCAACGCTCTTCTCGATCGTCACCTCCCCCGAATCCAGCTCGGTAAAGAAACATGACTTGCGGCCTGTATGGCACGCCACGCCCTCTTGTTTGACTTTAAGCAGCAAGGTATCGTTATCGCAGTCGATCATAAATGAACTGATATGCTGAAGGTGCTTGGAGCTCTCCCCTTTTTTCCAGATACGCTGTTTTGAACGGGAGAAGTAGTGAGCCAGTTTGGTCTCAAGTGAAAGCTGAAGGGCCTCTCTGTTCATGTAAGCCATCATCAATACTTCATTGGTCGTCTCATCCTGAACGATCACCGGCAGCAGTTCTGATTTTTCCCAATCGACACGGTTGAGTATCTCTTGCATATAGATTCCTGAATGTTATATTGTTATGTGATTATACCATCTTGGTCATGGTGAGGAGGAGAAGCATAAAGGGCAGTGCCCTTTATACCTCTATTGCATACTGCTTTGATATTTCGGGTTCTTCGTATCGACCCAGATATTCGGTGTTGAACCGCCAGGCGTCAGGAAGATCTTCGCATCTTTGTTGACACTCAGTGCTTCATTGAACTTGCCCTGAACCTGGATCTGCTCCAACTGAAGCAATTTCGGCGTCAATGAACTGGAGATCAGTCTATTGGCTTTTGCCGTCGCATCCGCTTCAATCGTAATCGCCTGGGCTTTACCTTCGGCAGCGATTCTTACCGCATCCGCCTGACCTTGGGCTTCGGCAGCGCGTTTCAATGCATCCTGTTTAGCTTTTTGCACTTCCTGTTCAGCTTGCTGAACCTGCTGTTTCGCCAACTGTACACGCTCGATCTGATCTTTTACCTTCTGCGGAAGAACGATCTCACGAAGCTGTACAGACTGAAGCTCAGCCGGTGCGTTTTTAAGCGTTTGAATGCTCTCGAGCATTCCCTGCTCGATCGCCGTCGCAATGGCATTACGTTTTGTCGGCAGTGCTTCCGCCTCGTAGTTACCGATGACGTTTCGAACAACATCACGGACGACCGGGTTGATGATCTTCTCTTCCCAGCTGAAACCCCAGTTCGAGATCGTCTGTGCTGCATATTCTGCATTAAGACGGTATTGAACGGTCAACTCGATCGAGACCGGCAGACCGCGTTTGTCAAGAACCGTGATCGCCGGCTTGATCTCGATACCGTCACCCGTTGTCGCAGTACGCTCGATACGGCTGGCGTAGTTGATGATACGGACTTTTGTATCGACAATATAGACCTTCTGGATCACCGGCATGATAAAGTGAAGACCCGGAAGAAGGGCCTGTGCTTCATACTTACCGTTTGTTGCCAAGATACCGCGTTCACCCTCGGTGATGACCACAAAAGGTTTTGCGAGGATCAGCAAAAGGATAATACCGCCGATAAAGTAGATCAGGCCCGCTTTTCCGCCGCCGAAATTGAAATCCATTTTCGGTGGTTTAGGGACGTTGAAACCGTTGTTGTTATTGTTTGAGCCGCTGCCGCCGCTACCCTTCTTCTTGTTAAAGTAATCATTCATATCAGATGCCATCAAGACTCCATTTTCTGTGTTGTTTTTCCGCATGCTAAACATACGTCAAGTAGTGGTTGTATTTTTCGATACGGCCGAAGACCATGTCAAAATAGGTGCTCTGGATCTTCTCGGTAATCGGTCCGCGTGAACCGATACCGATAACACGCCCGTCCACCTCACGAACCGGTGTAACCTCGGCTGCCGTTCCGGTAAGGAAAGCCTCGTCGGCAATATAGATCTCTTCGCGCGTAATGCGGCGGCGCTGGACCTCTATGCCCATGTCTGTTGCCAGCTCGATCACCATCTTCTGGGTGATCGACTCCAGTGCATTGTCGCTTGGCGGTGTGATCAGTATACCGTCACGGATCATAAAGAAAGCGGCGCCTGTCGCCTCGGCAACATACCCCTGATCATCAAGAAGCAGCCCTTCATCATAGCCGCACTCGATCGCTTCATATTTTGCCATCTGTGAGTTAAGGTAGTTGGCTGTCGCCTTCGCTTTACCCATGTTGGACGTGTTGGATGGACGGTTGATCGAAGCGATCTTGAGACGGATACCGCGTTTAAGTCCCTCTTCACCAAGATACGCACCCCACTCCCATGCGGCAAGTACGGTCTCTACGGGGGCATCTTTATGGTATACACCCATGACACCGTAACCTAGAAAAGCAAAAGGACGAAGGTAGACATTATCGCCAGTGAACTCGTTTTTACGGACCAGCTCAATCTGCGCCTCGTTCAACTCCTCAACCGTGTAAGGGATATTGATAAGGGTCATCTTCGCTGATTCCAGCAGACGCTTGGTGTGATCATTCAGACGGAAGATCGCGTAACCTTTGTCTGTTTTATATGCTTTTGTCCCTTCGATAACACCGTTTCCGTAGTGGATAGTGTGTGAAAGAACGTGGGTCTTGGCATCATCCCAAGGGATGAACTCGCCGTTCATCCAGATGTATTTAGCGGCATCCATAAGTGCATTCCTGTTGTAATTTAATCTTTATATAGTGGGTTGGATTTTAGCTAAAATATGATTATCTTCTTGTTAATAATCGGTTTCTTCAGGTTCGGATAGGCTAAAAAAAAGAATGAAGATCAGGTGGAGACCGACGTCGCTATAAATGCATAGGATAAGCAGCTTGAAAATAAACGAGAAAGCGCGCGCTGTTGCATGAAAACATCACTTGAAGTGCACCAATGTCAACGCATCGGCTAATATTTCAGACCGACCTTTTTGAGCGCCGCGTTGATATTTCTGATCTGCTTGTTCTTGTCGCGACACCAGTCCGGCGAAATAAGAGTGCTGTCATCGATACCGGCTGTCATGCGCTGTACACTGACATTTTCAGGTTTCATCTGCAGCGCCTGTACCAAAACATCCAGATAGTCCTCTTCACTGATCGGCATGAACTCACCGCGGGCATACTCGTTGGCCAATGCCGTTCTCTTAACCACATAAAGCGAGTGATACTTCACCGAGTCTATGCCCCATTCGTAGGCCTCTTTAGCCGTCTCAAGCATCATCTTTTTGTCTTCGCCCGGCAGACCGAAGATAAGATGGCCGCAGACATTGAGGCCGGCCGCTTTGGATTTGGTGATCCACTCTTTGACATTCTCGGCATCGTGCCCCCGGTTGATCCGCTCCAGGGTCGCATCATAGATCGATTGGATCCCGAACTCGATCCAGATCTCTTTTTGCGTCGCCAGCTCGGCCAAATACGCAAGCGTCTCGTCTGTTATCGAGTCAGAACGTGTTCCGATACTCAGACCGACCACATCTTCAAATGTCAGCGCCTTGTCGTACAGCGCTTTCAAAGTCTCGAACGGCGCATAGGTGTTTGTAAACGATTGAAAGTAGACCAGAAACTTTTTGGCACCGTACTCTTTACGCAGTCTTGCACTCAATGCATCAAACTGCATTTCAAGCTGAAGAAGCTGTTTGTCCAGATAGGGGTTCTCTTTTGATTCGAGATTTAGGTAGAAACCTTTCAGCTCTTTGACCTCGCCGGTGCTGGCACTGAAGGAGTCGTTTTCACAAAAAGTACAACCGCCCTTAGCAACCGTTCCATCAATGTTCGGGCAGGTGAAACCCGATATGTTGATGCCGACTTTATATACCTTCTCGCCAAACTTGTTACGGAGATAGGAACCGAAAGTGTAGATCTGTTCTGTTTTCAAATATCCAACTTGTTAAACGATATAATCGCCGGTAAAGCAGGCCGTACAGTAGTTGTCGGTTGTCGTATTGACACTGCGCATCAAGGCCTCATTGCTCAGGTACGCCAATGAGTCCGCTTCGATATATTTGCAGATCTCTTCAGTGCTCATGTTGGCCGCGATCAGTTTATCTTTGTCCGGTGTGTCAACACCGTAAAAACAGGGGTCCGTTGTCGGCGGGCTTGAAATACGCATATGCACCTCGGCCGCGCCTGCCTCTTTCAACATACGGATAATACGGCGAGAGGTCGTCCCGCGGACGATCGAGTCATCGATGACGATAATGCGCTTGCCTTTGATCAGGTTGGTGATCGGCGAAAGCTTCATCTTTACTTTCAGGTCACGCATCTCCTGCGTCGGCTCGATAAAGGTCCGTCCGATGTAGTGGTTGCGCATGATCCCCATCTCATACGGGATACCGCTCTGCTGTGCGTAACCGATGGCTGCCGGAACACCGCCGTCCGGTACAGGCACGACCATATCGGCCTCGACAGGCTGCTCTTTTGCCAGTTCGACACCCATATTTTTACGTTTTTGATAGACATTCTGTCCAAAGACCATTGAGTCGGGACGTGCAAAATAGACATACTCGAAAATACAGTGTTTCGGCGTTGCTTCATAGACTTTGATG
>JBFFKK010000014.1:0-45856 GCA_041555445.1 Sulfurimonadaceae bacterium | reverse complement strand
GTGCACAAGGTCAGGCGAGCGATATCGCAATTCAGGCAAAAGAGATTTTGCGTATGAAAGCCGAACTCAACGATATCCTGGCTAAAAATACAGGTCAGAAGATCGAAACGATCGAAGCGGACACCGACCGCGACAACTTCATGAGCGCCCAAGAGTCAATGGAGTACGGTCTGATCGACGAAGTACTGACTAAAAAAGAGAAAAGCGAATAAGCTTCTCTTTCCCAAAGAATAACGATGATCCTTCCAATAGTAACATACCCTGATAAACGCCTCAAGCAAGTTTCTGAACCCGTCAGTGAGTTCACGGCGGATCTGCATACGTTGTTAGATGACATGTACGAGACGATGATCGAAACAAACGGTATCGGTCTTGCCGCGATCCAGGTGGACCGTGCCATTGATGCTCTGATCATCAACATTCCCAATGATGATGAAGAGGGGAGACAGGATAAGGCCAATCTGCTTGAGATCATCAACCCGAAGATCGTCTACAGCGAAGGGACGACCGTTTATCAAGAGGGCTGCCTGAGTGTGCCGAAGTTCTACGAAGATGTGGAACGTTTCGAGAAGGTAAGCATTACCTATCAAGACCGCCACGGCAAAGCGTGTTCGATCGATGCGGAAGGTCTTTTGAGTATCGCCATCCAGCATGAGATGGATCATCTTCAGGGAAAGCTTTTTATAGAGAAGCTTTCGTATGCCCGACGTAAAAAGTTTGAAAAAGAGTATAAACGTATGCAAAAAGAGAAGCGGGCCCAAAAGTAAAAAGCCCTCTGACTCTTCTTTTAACCCCGGAGACAGCTTTAAAATAGAGCCGTGCGATCCAAATGCCGCTATCGCGCTTTGCGTCCTTCTCTGAGCCGGTACACTCCCGACTTCCCCTCCCCTCTTTTTTGAGCGTTTTTTATCCAGATATCTCATTTCTTAAAGCCAAATGAGTATAAAGAAATCTTAAGCGAGCTATAACAACGCTTAGTTTATTATTCACCAATCGAAATTAGGATAAATATTGTCCTATTTAAATCAATAATCATTATCGAGGGAATAATATGCAAGTTTATATGGATAACAACGCAACAACAATGGTCGACCCTCAGGTTCTTGAAGCAATGCTTCCATACTTCACTGAGAAATATGGCAATCCAAACTCACTGCACAAGTTTGGCACGGCTTCTCATCCTGCTATCGCGAAAGCGATCGATCAAGTTTATACGGCAATCAATGCAGCCGATGCAGATGACATCATCTTTACATCATGTGCGACCGAGTCGAACAACTGGGTCCTCCAATCTGTCTGGATCGACAAGATCCTTAACGGTGACAAAAACCATATCGTGACGACCGAGGTTGAACACCCGTCAGTGCTCTCTACATGTAAGTTTCTGGAAGAGCAGGGCGTTAAAGTGACCTATCTTCCGGTAAATGAGCAGGGGATTGTTGAAGCACACACCGTTAAAAGCTTTATTACCGAAAAGACGGCACTTGTCTCTGTGATGTGGGCGAACAACGAAACAGGTATGATCTTCCCTATCAAGGAGATCGGTGATATCTGTAAAGAGAAAGGGGTTCTTTTCCACTCGGACGGCGTGCAGGCAGTCGGTAAGATCCCGGTTGATATGCAAGCGGTCAATGTCGACTTTATGTCGATGAGCGCCCACAAGTTCCACGGACCAAAAGGTATCGGTGCCCTCTATATCAAGAACTCTCAGGCCTTGTCGCCGCTACTGCACGGCGGTGAGCACATGGGCGGACGTCGTTCGGGTACACTGAATGTCCCTTACATTGTCGGCATGGGTAAGGCGATGGAGCTGGCGACAGAGAACATCGAAGAGAAGATGGCAAAGATCGCCGCACAGCGCGACCGTTTGGAAGATGCGCTTCTCGAAGCGATCCCTGAAACATTCACCGTCGGTGACCGTGCCAACCGTACACCGAACACGATTCTTATCTCGATCCGCGGGGTCGAGGGCGAAGGGATGCTCTGGGACCTTAACAACGGTCAGATCGGTGCATCTACAGGCTCTGCCTGTGCATCGGAAGATCTTGAAGCGAACACGGTCATGCTGGCGATCGGTGCCGACAATGAACTGGCACACACAGGTATCCGTCTGAGCCTCAGCCGTTTTACGACAGATGAAGAGGTCGATTATGTGATCGACCACTTTAAAAATGCGGTTACACGTCTGCGCGCTATCTCCAGCTCGTATGCAAAAGTACAACCGACACCGGGCGGCGAAGTTCAAGAGTGCGAACTTCACCACCATTAACGAATAGAATAGAAAGGATTTACAATGGCAAAGAATGACATTTTAGGCGAATCCCTATGGGACGCATACTCGAATAAAGTAACAACATTGATGAATAACCCGCAACACCAGGGCGAGATCACAGAAGAGGAAGCGGCAGAGCACGGCAACAAGCTGATCGTCGCCGACTTCGGGGCAGAGTCTTGCGGTGATGCCGTACGTCTTTACTGGGAAGTCGACCCGGAGACAGACAAGATCGTCAACTCGAAATTCAAAAGTTTCGGTTGCGGTACGGCGATCGCATCTTCGGATGTCATGACAGAGCTTTGTATCGGCAAGACTGTCCAGGAAGCGGTCAAGATCACGAACATCGATGTTGAGTTTGCGCTGCGCGACGACCCGGACACGCCGGCCGTTCCGCCTCAGAAGATGCACTGTTCGGTCATGGCGTATGACGTTATTAAAAAAGCGGCAGGTCTCTACATGGGTGTTGATGCGGAGTCTTTCGAAGAAGAGATCATCGTCTGCGAATGTGCCCGTGTCTCACTAGCAACCCTTCAAGAGGTTATCAAACTCAATGATCTGACAACAGTCGAGCAGATCACAGACTATACCAAAGCCGGCGGTTTCTGTAAGTCTTGTATCAAGCCGGGTGGTCACGAAGACCGCGAGTACTACCTTGTGGATATCCTTGCCGACACCCGTAAGCAGATGGACGAAGAGAAGATGGCTGCAGCGGCAGATGCCGGTATAGCCGGTGACTTTGAATCCATGACACTGGTTCAGCAGATCAAAGCGATCGATGCCGTCGTCGATGAGAGCGTACGCCAGTTCCTGGTTATGGACGGCGGTAACATGGAAGTCATCGACATCAAAAACTCTGATGAGTATGTCGATGTCTACATCCGTTATCTCGGGGCATGTTCATCATGTTCATCATCAACAACGGGTACACTTTATGCGATCGAATCGACGCTTAAAGAGAAGCTCTCTTCCAAGATCCGCGTTTTACCTATCTAAATCCCGGCCCCGCTGTTGCGGGGTTTTCGACCTCCCCTTTTATTGATTAAAAAACTGACATCAGATCGTTTCGAAGTTTACTTTTTTGTGGCTATAATAGATTTATGAGCATTTTGGCTTAGTTCGTTTAGGCCGCTTATCTGCTCCTATCCTAGTTTGAAGGACTCCTCTTGAGTGATTCACAAAACTGTTACCTCCTAGACACTTCCGTTATCTTAGATGATCCGATCAATATTCTCAGAATCTCCGAAAACAATGAAAATATTGTTGCTATTACCGATGTTGTTTTAGCCGAACTCAACAATAAAAAAGATGACATGCGTTCGGATGCCGGCTTTCGTGCAAGAGAGTTTTTCAGGCTTTCGGATAATGACAAGAGCGGTATGATCACCGCTGAAGAGCTGCCGGCTTGTCTGAAAAATGGCGCAGGCAATGCGGCATGCAAAGATGATCTCTATTACCGGTTGGTTCTGCCGTTCGAGCCCTCTGTCCTGGGCAATCATGACTATGACAACGAGATCCCCCTCTATATTGTCTATCGCAGCGATTACCGGATGGACAGGACATTCAGCGAAGCGAAAGGGCTCAATGATGCCAAAATCGGTGAAATCGCCAAGGACTACGGTCTTTCGCTGCTGACCAATGATATCTCCTTCAAGATCGCGGCTGAAGTGCAGGGCATCCCTACGGAATCCATACGCAATTCGCGCGTCGAGAATGCCGACAGCATAGAATTCGCACACTCCTACTACTATGACGATGAGCCCAAGATCGATGATGACGACGAACATCACAATTTTGAGCAGATCACCTTTATAGAGAAAGCGAACAGCGAACAGAACGAGCTGTACGAGACGGGTATTCAACGATACGCCATGAATGTGAACAGTCATCTGGAGTGGTGCGACTTTGACAAACGCTTTGGCGAGTACTTTGACGAGAACCTGGTCCGTCCTATCAACCTGGAACAGAAGTTCTATTTCTCTATCATGACGCACCCGCAGAACAGCGTGACAGTTGTTGCGGGATCAACCGGCTCGGGGAAGACGCTGATCGCGCTGCAGGCCGGTCTGGAGATGGTAAAAGAGGGGATCGTCGAAGGGATCGTCTATGCGCGCAATACCGTGACGGCAAGTGACCCTCAGGCTGAACTGGGTTTTCGTAAAGGGGACCAGGAGCAGAAACTGGGCTACTTTATGTACCCGCTCTACTCGGCAGTCAACTTTACGATTGAACATCAGACAAAACACTCCATCGATGCACAAGTGGAGTTTACGGGAACCACGAACTCCATCCAACGTGAAAACGCGACGGAGCAGTTCATGGCGAAGTACAACATTGAAGTGATGGACATCGCCCACCTTCGCGGTACGACGATCTCACGAAAATTCGTCATTATCGATGAGGCGCAGAACATGACCAACGCGACCTTGAAACTGATCGGTACCCGTATGGGCGATGAAACACGCCTGGTCGTTATGGGCGATCCGCATCAGATCGATCACCCGTTCCTGTCCAAACGGCGCAATGCACTTGTGACACTGCTGCAAAAGGCGAAACAGACCGATTTCGTGGCGGGTGTCCAGCTACGCCATACCATCCGCAGCGAGGTGGCAAGCTGGTTTGACAAACACCTGTAGATCACGAGAGGGCATTTACCGACTGTCGTGTAGAATAACCGTTATGAAACAGGTATACAGATACACGCTTTTACTGATAGTGGCTGCAGTTATTGCGGGCTGCGGAGACAATAACCGGCAAGAGCCCTACATAATGGGCGAAAAGCAGGCGGATAAAAAACAGCTCTATACCGTCGCCGGTAAAAACCAGAACAGTGCCGTTACGATAGCGACGATCGAAGCCGAGACCCAAAAAGAGATCGCCAAGATCAACAAAGAGCGGGATGTGGCACTTCAGAAGATGGAGCAGGAGACAAGGCTGACCGAACTCAAGACGCAAAACGAGATGGCTGTCAAAGAGCATAATCTCTCCGTCTTTGTACAAGAGAGCGAGTTTGCCTTTAAAAACAGCACGCTTCTTGTGGCAGCACTTTCTCTGATCGCCTTTTTGGCACTGGCTTTTTATATCTTTAAAAAACGCCGTGAAGACAGATTGAAAATGCATGAAGACGAGCTGCAAAAAGAGATGTATATCCGTGAGAAAGAGCTTCAGGTCAAGATGGCTGAGAAGATCCTCGACACCATTGCCAGCGGGAAGCTCTCCGAAGAGAGGGAACAGCATCTTTTGGAGACGCTGGACAAAGCGACGCCGGGACTGCCCAATAAGAAGTAGAGCGATAGAAGTATATTTATCTGATTCTTCTTCGATTGGACAGACTACACTTTGTTTTTCGATTATGCATTTTATCGACTTCTCTTTTCTTTTTTTTACCGCAAAAAAAGAAACAAAAAAGCTCTCGTGACGGCTTCGCGGTCGGCACGCTGCCGACTGCTTTCTTTCCAGTCGTTCACGCCCTAAAAACCCCAAACTCGCTATGCTCAGACAGAGTGATTTTTTTAACGGACGTTCTCTCCTTACAGTCAACGCTGCAGATGCCACGACAAGAGCAAAGCGGTAACGCATCGATAAACGTAAAAGCTATCGCTTTTATCCCTGTTTGTACTGTCTTGCAGTAGCTAGTCTTTGTGCCGCAATGAGATATAGAAAATTTTATTCAGGCTGTTTTTTTAGTCATGAGAACAATACACCGCTACGTCAGGACATTAATTTTGGCAGTAGTGCCAAAATGTACGGAGGTTTTGAGTTAATACTTACAAAAAAGTGAATAGTGGCCGGAGGGTATTGCACTTTCTTTTTTCCGCTAGGTTTTTCTTTGTGCACGCAAAGAAAAAAGTAGCATCCCTAGCGATATGAAGTAATTAAAAAAGCATTTAAAACTATACAGTGCTATACGAAATGAGAAAAAGAACTGAAACGAACAAAAAAGTCAAAGCGTATGATTACGCTTTGTAGTATCCTTTGACACCATCCATCGTCCGTCCCATATTGAGCAGCACCATATCGGCGACGACGAGTGCCGCCATCGCTTCAGCCACGACGGATCCGCGGATAGCGACACAAGGGTCATGACGCCCTTTTAGAGCGAAGTCGACCTCTTCGTCCTTTGTCGTCGTGGTGTGCTGCTCCATGAAGATGGAAGGGGTCGGTTTAAAGTAGACGTTGACGCGGACCTCTTCGCCGTTGCTGATACCGCCGAGGATGCCGCCGGCATGGTTCGACTCGAAACCGCTGTTTCGGATGGGGTCGTTGTTGGTCGAGCCGAAGGCTTTGGCACTCGCGGCACCGTCACCGATCTCGACAGCCTTGACCGCATTGATACCCATCATCGCTTCGGCAAGGACGCCGTCGAGTTTATAGTAGAGCGGTTCGCCCAGGCCGATCGGCAGGTTGCGCATCCTGATCTGCGCCACGCCGCCGACGGAGTCATGACGGCTCTTGGCTTCGAGGATCGCATCTTTCTGTGCCTGTTCGACATCTTTGTCAAGGGCGTAGATCTCGCTGCCTGCAACATAGCTGTAGTCCAGTGTTCCTGCCTGGATCCCGGCGATCTCAGTGATGCCGCTCTCAACCGTAATGCCGAGTTCGTTCAGCATCATCTTGGCAACGGCGCCGGCGGCAACCCTAGCCGCTGTTTCGCGTGCCGAAGAGCGTCCGCCGCCGCGGTAATCGCGGATACCGTATTTGTGCCAGTAGGTAAAGTCGGCATGACCGGGACGGAAGGTGTCTTTGATGTTGGAGTAATCTTTGGACTTCTGGTTGGTGTTGTAGATGACCATCGCAATAGGGGTCCCGGTACTTTTCCCTTCGAACACGCCGCTCAGTATCTCGACACTGTCGGCCTCTTTGCGGGCGGTGGCATATTCGTTCTGACCGGGTTTACGACGGTCAAGCTGGGCCTGGATATAGGCCTCATCGATGGTGAGCCCAGCCGGTACGCCATCGATCAGACAGCCGATTGCCTTGCCGTGCGACTCCCCGAATGTCGAGAAGCTAAAGCGGATGCCGAAACGGTTCATGATTCACCTCTATTTAACAGATTGATCGCAATCGATGCCGCCTCTTGCTGGGCCACCTTTTTGCTTTTTCCGCTCGCGCGGGCATACTCTTTGTCGTCTACGAAGACGGCGATCTCGAACTCTTTTTTATGGTCGGGGCCGTGGGAACCGACGAGTTTGTACTCCGGTGTTGTGCCGAAGAGCGCCTGCGTCATCTCCTGCAGCGTTGTCTTGTAATCTTTAAAGAGGGTGTCAAGGGAGATGTCGGGGTGGACCTCTTCGAGGAGACTGATACTCACTTTTCTGGCCTGTTCCAGACCCGCTTCAAGGTAGAATGCCCCGATAATCGCCTCGAAGGCATTGGAGAGGAGGGAGGGTTTGGAACGCCCGCCGTTGTTCTCTTCGGCATTGGACATAAAGAGCTGTTCGCCCAGCCCAAGATGCTCGGCCAGCCGTGTAAACCCCTCTTCATTGACAAGGGAGGCGCGCATCTTCGAGAGCTTCCCTTCGTCATGGTTGGGAAACTTCTCAAACAGGTACTGCCCGACGATGAGGTCGAGAACCGCGTCTCCCAAAAACTCTAAACGTTCATTATTGTAGGGCTGTTTATAGCTTTTGTGCGTCAGCGCTTCAATAATGAGCTTTTTGTTTTTAAAACTGTAGTGAAGTCGATCTTCCAGCTTTTTTATATCTTCCATCTGTAACCTTTCAAAATTCAGTTCACGAGCGCTTTAAACTCTTCTGCTTTGGCCCGGGCGATGTCGTCGCACCGCTCGTTTTCCTCATGGCCGTCATGGCCTCTGACCCAGGTGCCGTGGACCTGATGGGGCTCCGCTGCCTTCAGGTACTCATGCCAGAGATCGGGGTTTTTGACCTTTTTAAAGTCCCGTTTGATCCAGCCGTCGAGCCATTCGTTGATCCCTTTGACGACATAGGAGGAGTCCGATATCACTTCGACGACGCAGGGCTCTTTGAGAGCCCGCAACCCTTCGATGACACCCAGCAACTCCATGCGGTTGTTGGTTGTATGGGCCTCACCGCCGCTGAGTATGCGTTCGCTGTTGTTATAGCGCAGGATCGTCCCGTAACCGCCGGGACCGGGGTTGCCGAGGGCGCTGCCGTCACTGAAGAGAGTAATTTGCTTCAATCTGATCCTTTGTTAAAAGTATCTCGGTCACCACCGAGTCGATACTGTGGCAGTTCGGGCACCGGTGAAAGCTGAACGGATAGATCTGTTTGCACTCGCCGCAAAGGTAGTCGAACTGCAGGGTCGCGCCACTCTGGTCGGCCATGTTGAGCTTGATCAGTATATCAAACTCAAAGACAGTGCTCTCCTGTGCCAAGCGCACCAGCCCCTTGGCGCTAAAGAGCTCACGCAGATAACTGTTAGATGAAATTATATCCAAATTAGCCTCAGCCTCACGTGCGTTCCAGAGTATGTCGACGATGCGTTCGGCCTCGCCCAAGTCGAGGTTTTTCCAGGCCAGATCCGGTGTGAATCGAAAGAGGTATTCAAAGATAAGGTAGCTTAGGAGATGATGCTCCTGGTAGAGTGCCAACAGCAGCCGCGCCTTTTCGTCAACGCCGTATTGCGCACTGCGGATAATGGAGACACACTGCAGATAGATGCGGTCTTTTTTATTATCCACGCCCAGTTCATCAAGCGGTTCCAGCACCTCGAGTGCCTTGTCAAATTGGTGCATTTTCTCATAGATGATCAGCAGATAGCGCAGTGCTTTCGGTGTTCTGGGAAACTGTTTGAGGATCTGCAGGAAGATCTCCTGTGCGCGTTCCAGAAAACCGGCCTTGAAATAGGTCTGTCCCAAAAGGTATAAGGTCTCTTTCTTCTCCGTCGGATCATTTTGCATCTCGAGCATGATAAGATAGATCTCTATGCACTTCTCGTAGTCGCCGTTTTGGTAGAAGGTCTGCGCCATGATCAGTGCCGATTTGTCGGAGATGGTTTTGGAGCTCATCAGCGTTTTTAACTCCTGCTCTGTCGGCATGGAGTTAAAGACATCAAGAAAACTATCAAGGTGATGGGACTCCTCTTTACGCTTGAATTGTCCCCACCAGTAGGAGATCAGCGCGATGACAAACACAAGGGCGAAGAAGATGATGATACCAAAAAGCGGATCTCTGAATTCGATAAATAAGCTGTTCAAACCCTCTCCTCTCGCTATTGAGGGTAACTGTAAAACTCTTTTGTTATGTAAGAGTTTTAGAGATGCCCTTGTATCCTATTATTATACCCCACCCTTACTTTTAGATGGTAAACGGCATCGCAAGTGGTGTCCGACAAAGCTGGCATATATCACAGAAAAGTCACAATTTACCGATAAAACGAAAATATGACGTAAATAATGCAAAATCAATTGACTTTTAACGTCAAGTTGCTCTATAATGATGATGAAAATAAAAAAATTGGAGGTTTATTCGTCAATGGCAATTAGTTATATACGTCCAGACAAATATTTTGACGGTGCCTTTGAGCAGCTCAAAAGCATCAATGCCTATGCGCTGGCAAATGCTATCGAAATCTCTGATGAATTTGTTGACCATACTTCGCAGAACAACACGTTGGATGCGCGTGAAGAGGTTGTAAAGTTTTTTAAAAGCCACCAGAACAGGGATCTGCTGATATCCGATATCTGGGTATTGAGCAGTAATATTACGGATCTTTTGCAGATGTGTGCCTGTCTTTTGAAAAACAATATGCGTCTGCATGTGATCAATGCCGGCGTTGTGATCGACCAGAAAAGTGATGTGATGCTTGTCCTGGGTCTTATCGATCAGTTGCGTCAGGTCCTTGAAAGCAGAGAGAAAAAGATGATCGGTCGCCCGAAAGGGAGCCGATCATCGTCCAAATTCGATCCCTACCTTGATCAGATCATCGGGTATATCCGCAATGGTGTCAGTGTGAGCGCCATGGCGCGGGAGATGAATGTAAGCCGTAGTTCGTTAAAAGACTACATCGAGTCACGGGAGCTCAAAGAGGTGGCAAAAGGTCTTGTCACACTTGATGTTCCCGTTAATGCAGAAGAGAAAGTGATAGACAAGATCGTCTGTCCCCATTCCGGAAAAACAAAAGAGGAGTTAAAAGCATGAGTGAAACTGTAGCGGTCGAAAAAAAATCGACAAAAGATTATTTAAAAGGGTGGATTCCGTTTCGGATCATGCGGTACTGGTTCTTCGGCCTTGTGACTGCATTCGCACTGATCGCACCATGGATATCGATCAACGGTAACCATCTTTTCCTGCTGTCGTTTGACAAACTGAAACTGCATCTTGCATTTGTCCAGTTTGACATGCAGGAGATGTATCTGATGCCGTTTATCCTGATGATCCTGTTTATCGGTATCTTCGGACTGACGGTCGTCGGCGGCCGCGTTTTCTGCGGATGGATGTGCCCCCAGACGATTTTTCGTGTCCTCTACCGTGACCTGATCGAGACGAAGCTGTTGGGACTGCGTAAGCGCATCAAGAACAAGCAGCAGGAACCCGATATGTCGAAGCTGGAGAACAAGGTCAAAAAAGCGATTGCCGTATTGATATGGACCGTTCTGGCCTTTGTCGCAGCGGCAGATTTTTTATGGTATTTTGTACCGCCGGAAGACTTTATCGCCTATATGGCACATCCGATGGACCATATGATTCTCGTAGGTTCGTTGATCGGTATCGCCGCTTTCCTGATCGTTGATGTGGTTATGATCAAAGAGAACTTCTGTGTCTATGTCTGTCCGTATTCACGTATCCAGTCGGTGCTTTACGACGATGATACGGTGATGGCGATCTATGATCCGCATCGCGGGGGTAAGATCTACGACGAGCACACCAAACTCTATACCAAAGAGAAAGATATCCGTGCGGTGGAGCCTAACTCCGAATGTACGGCGTGTGAGTCTTGTGTTACCGTCTGTCCGACGCATATCGATATCCGACAGGGTCTGCAGTTGGAGTGTATCAACTGTCTGGAATGTGTGGATGCATGTACAACCGTCATGGGCAAACTGGGTAAAGAGTCGCTTGTCCGCTGGTCAAGCGATAAAGAGGTGATCTATCAGGAGGGTAAGACAAACTTCTTCCGCCCTAAAGTGCTCGGGTATGCGGTGATCCTTGTTGTGATCATGGTGATCCTCGGCTTTATGAGTACAACAAAAGAGCACATGCTGCTCAATATCAACAAAGAGAGCCGTCTCTATGACGTCAAGGCGGTCGATGAAGGTGTGAAGCGTGTTGATAACGCCTATGTCTTCCTGCTCCAAAATACAGAGAACAAAGACCATAAGTTCTATTTTGACGTTATTGCACCGGCACCGTATGAAGGTAAGATCAAGATCCTGAAACCGACGGAACCGTTTACGGCGCGTCCGGGAACGAAAAAGAAGAAAGTCGTTGTTCTCTATACGGATGAGTTGTTGGTTGAAGATGCCACAAAAGATACGATCATCCCGATCACGATCCGGGCATACGCAATGGACGAGAAAGAGCGTATCGTCGTCGATCGTCACTCAACGTTTATCTTCCCGCGCAAGGATGTGTACGACGCCCGCTAAAACCGCTTACGGCGGAGGCCAAGCTTCTCAGCTTGCGCCACAACGCAAAGGAGCCGGCAGCTTCTGCCGCTTCTATCTCCAAACATTAACGCAACGCGCAATTTTTTAATCGTAGATGGTGACTTGACGTCAGCCGTTTACGCGTTTTAAGAGGGCATCGATCTCGTTCTCCGGCACGGCTTGGGAGATCACGAAGCCCTGGGCGTAGTCGATCCCCAATTCGCGCACTTTTTGAAGCGCCGCTTCATCTTTTACGAACTCCGCAATACATTTGGTCCCCATCACTTTGGCAAACTCGCTGATACTTCTGCTGATGTTGAACGAACTTGGGTTGGTGACTATGTCCTTGACAAACTGTCCGTCGATCTTGATAAAGTCGACCTGCATGGAAGAGAAGTTGGCAAAGTTGGAGTGCCCGCTGCCGAAATCATCGATGGCGATGGCAAAACCGGCCTTTTTCAAGGTGGTGAAAAAAGCGATACTCAGTTGCGGATCGTCGATCGCTTCTGTCTCAAGCAGCTCAAAGACGATCTGCTGCGGTTTGATCTTAAAACGGGTACATTGGCTGATGATGATATCGAGGATACGGGTGTCCCGGATGTCTTTAAAAGAGAGGTTGATCGAGAACGTAAGCTGCGGGTAACGTGCGGCAACCCGGAAGACCCGCTCTATCATCAGCAGGGTGATCTCATGAATTCGCCCCATCTTTACGGCACTCTCCAAAAAGTGGTGGGGTTCGATGACCTCTCCGTTCTCTTCGATGCGAACAAGGGCTTCAAACTTCTCTATGCGCTCTGTTTTAAGGTTATAGATAGGCTGAAAATAGGGTTTGACACGATCTTCTGCAATCGCGTCTTTGAGATGTCCGGCCCACATCAGGTTTTGACGGACCTGGCTGCTTCTGTCAAATGCTTCTCGGTAGTAGGTCGGTGTCGAAACCTGGTTGTCGAGGGCGTTCTGCAGTGCAAGGGTCGCTTTTTCCAGCTCACTGCCGTCATTTTCGACCAGTGCGATACCGGCATAGACAAACGGGTGAAGATCGACCGTGTTATAGGTGGTGCGGATCGCATTGAGGCGTTGAAGCAAGGCGGAAAAGTACGCCGGTTCCCGGTTGTTCAGCAGTATGGCAAGCTCGTTGTCGGCGATGCGATAGAGGGTGAGAGAGGGCTCTTTTTTGAGCGCTGCTATGATGCTTTCCAACAGAGCAGATACACTGTTCTGACCGTAATAGTTCAAGATCGCCCGGTAGTTTTGAATATGGAGGATTGCCAGGCATATCGCGTCGGTCTCGAAGAGGTCATCGGCCAGCTTGCGTCGGTTAAAGAGACCGGTCTCTTTGTCTTTGATCAGCATGTCCAGAAGCTCTTCATGCGTGTGGTTGAGGTTGGTGTTGAGACTCTCAAGCTCACTGATTTTGGAGTTCTCGAGATGCAACTTCTCTTTTCGTCCGAGCTGTGATGAAAAGGTGACGATGGCGGTCAGCGGTTTAGTGATGGACCGTGAAAGTTTCTTGAGCGAGACATAGTTGCACCAGAAGAAAAAGAGATAAAAGAGTGCGATGGCGATGATAAAGGTTACGCCGACCTGGACACTGCGTTTGCTGACGGCATTGATAGGGGCGAAGATGGAGGCCTTCTCCACATAGATGACGGTTTTAAGGTCCGTTCCGAGGATGGCCATCGTGTAGGCTATAAAACGGGGGTCGTCAATACTCTTCATGTCGATCATCATCGTCTCCGCACTTCCCGCCATCTTCTCTTTGTAGATCTGGTAGAAAGAGTGCGCGCCAAAGTCCGTGCTGATCGCTGCCGGATCTGAAGAGGCGATGAGGGTATTCTCGTTGTCCATCAGCATCGCTCGGGCTTCGAAGGGAAGTTCAAGGGAGTTGATAACACTTGCGATCTCTTTGACATTGAGTGTGAAGCCTATGACGCCCATAAACTTGTTTTGGTGATAGATGGGCTTGACATAGGTGCCGAGCTCGCCGTTCTCTAAAGCCCAAGCCTGTTTGTACAAGGGAACAAACAGGCTACGTCTTTCAGGGTTGTGGCGGGGGTCGGCATTATAGTAAAAAGAGTGCTTGGTCACATCCAGTGTCGGCGTGAGCTCTTTGTTCGGATCGATTGGGGGGAAGGCAAAGGCATATCTCTTGTCGATGTTGACCCATATGTTGGTGATAAGGGTGTGCGGTGTCTCCAAGATCGCCTTAGAGATGGGTCGAAGCGGCAAGAAGGAGTTTAAAATACCGTAGTCGTAATCATTCAGCCTTTTCAGGTTGGTCGTATAGATAGGGGTCTTGTTGGGTTGTCGGTACTGGTAGAACCCGTTTTGGGAGATGCGCGGCGGGGAGTATTGGTAAAAACCGTTGTAATATTGGTAGTTTTGCGGATTTTTCGGACGCTGATGACGCATTTCAAGAAAGATCTCACTGGTGTTGGTGAGTTGCAAAAGGGCATTTTTGGCCTGAATGAAGTGCTGGTTGATGCGGGCCGTGGTCTGATTGGAGATCTCGATAAAGGCTTCATGCGCGATCCCTTCAAGGGCATCTTTATTCTGCCTGGACTGATAGCTGTTAAGTAGAAAGAGCGTAATGATAAGCGAAAACTCGATAAGCAGAATCGGCAGCAGCGCCTGGGTAAAAAAGTGCCGAAATATCAAGGTGTTGATCGATTTCATAGGCTTCCGTCTTAAGGGTGTGTCCCGTTTAGTATAGCGAAAAAGTTGCTGAAGAAGTTATTATAAGGGAGAGATGGAAAAGGCAGTCAACAGTGTTGCCGTGAAAGGCGCACTGTTTTTTGAAGATTTTTAAACTAAACGATGACCGCTTCGCGTTCGCCTTCGGTAATCTCACCGATCTCATACGCGTCTGAGTCTGCAAGAATGGTCGCCGCATCTTCGGGGCGGACGACAAGGACCATGCCGACACCCATGTTGAAGGCTCTGAACATCTCATCGCGGGCAACATGCTGGCCGATAAGGTCGAAGATAGGCAGGACACGGATGTTTTCGTCTTTGATAACGGCACGCATGTTCTCCGGAAGAACGCGCGGCAGGTTCTCGACAAGTCCGCCGCCGGTGATGTGCGCCATTGCCTGGATCTGCGCTTTGAATTTTTTGTAGGTCTTGACATAGATGTTGGTCGGTGTCAACAGGGTCTCGATCAGCGGCTTGCCGTTGAAATCCTCGTTGAAGTCGAGGTTCATCTTTTCAAAAAGTACCTTGCGCGCCAGAGAGAAGCCGTTGGAGTGCAGGCCCGAACTCGGCAGCGCCAGAAGTTTGTCTCCCGGACGGACATTGCTGACCGTGTCCAGTTCAGACTTCTCGGCGACACCGACCGCAAAACCGGCCAGGTCGTAGTCGTCTTCGCTGTACATACCCGGCATCTCGGCCGTCTCACCGCCGATCAGCGCACACTCCGCCTGACGGCACCCCTCTGCGATCCCGGAGACAACCGCCGTTGCGACATCGACCTCGAGTTTGCCGGTGGCATAGTAGTCAAGGAAAAACGACGGGGTGCCGTTGTTGCAGATAAGGTCGTTCACACACATTGCCACGAGGTCGATGCCGACCGTGTTGTGGATACCCGAGTCGATCGCCAGTTTAAGCTTGGTGCCGACGCCATCCGTCGCGGCAAGCATTACGGGCTCTTTATAGCCTGTCGGCAGTTCGAATGCACCTGCAAATGAACCGATACCGCCAAGTACGCCCGGGATACGTGTAGATTTAACTAAAGGTTTGATGTTCTCGACAAAACTGTTTCCGGCATCGATATCGACACCTGCGTCTTTGTAGCTGATCTGGCTCATGGAGGCTCCGCATTATATAATTACGCGATTATAACAAGTTTGTCGTTATGAGGGGATTAATAGCAAAAAAGCGAAGCGGGTTTTATGATCGACACGTCGGCCGGGTTTTATCACTGCGCCAAGCTTAGAGATGAAGTTATGCTGAATTTTAGAGATGGGCTTAATATAAAGATGTTAAAATCGCGCCACTATAAAGGTGTCTTTGAACATCAAAATTAAGGAAATAACCAATTATGAAAGAGTTTATTTATCCGGAGATGATGGTACACGTTCCGCTGTGTACAGTAAAAAAACCAGAAAATGTACTGATTGTAAGTGACGATGCCGCCGCACTTGAGAGAGAAGTGGCACGACACGATGCGATGAAGAGCAAAACCGTTCCGGCAGCAGATCTGATGGCATCTCTACGCGATGAACCGGACGGTTCGGCCGACGTTGTCCTGCTGGATGTGATGACAGAGGATGCGGCAGCCATTGCCCATGTCAACCGTATTTTAACCGAGGATGGGCTTGTCGTTTTGAAGCACCCCTCTCTTGACAATGAAACGGACAACAAAAAGCTGATGGAGATCATCGGTAACTATTTTAAGATCATCATGCCGTATTACATCGGTAATGGTGAAACTCTGCTGCTTGCCTCTAAAGCCTATCACCCGACGGCGGATATCATCCTGCACCGTGCGGATATGCTTGATGGTCAACAGTACTATAACTGTGACATCCACCCGGCAGCGTTTGCAACGCCGAACTATATCCGTAAAGCTTACTTGGGTACAATCAAAAACTAATTTATTCTGACTAGAGAGAGTTCCATGGCATTTAAGTACGCAATCGCTTTAACGGGGGGAATCGCAACAGGCAAGAGCACTGTCGCCTCCCTTTTGGGGCTAAGCGGTCTGCGTATTATCGATGCCGATGCCATTTCGCATCAGATCCTTGACCAAAACACGGCCTGGGTCAAAGAGCACTTCGGAGAAGCGTTTATTACGCCCCGCGGCAAGGTCGACCGTTCCGCCCTGGGAAAAGTTGTCTTCGCCGACAAGAGCAAGAGAGAGGAGCTTGAAGCGTTTCTGCACCCGCTGATCCGTGAAGAGATCGAACGCCAAAGCGAGAAGCAGGACAGCTTCAAGTACCCCTACCTGATCGACATCCCGCTTTTTTTCGAGAGCGACGCCTATGAGATACAGGACTCGGTCGTGGTCTATACCCCTGCCGATGTACAGCTCGAACGCTTTATGAAACGCAACGGCTACAGCGAAGAGGAGTCCAAGCGCCGTATCGCGCTGCAGATGCCGATCGATGAGAAGAAGGCGCGGGCGACATGGGTGATCGACAACTCGCTTGATCTGAAACATCTTCAAAAAGAGTGTGCCGACTTTGTCGAAAAGATCAAAGCAAAATACCCCGCGCCCAAAAAATAGTATAATCACACAATATAATCAATGAGGATGCTGTCATGATGATCGCAAAATATTCTGCCAACGGCAACGACTTTGTACTGTTCCATGCTTTTACCAAAAAAGACCGTTCAGCCTTGGCGAAAGAGCTTTGTGACCGTCAGTCCGGCATCGGCGCGGACGGTCTTATCGTCCTTGTGCCGCACCCTGCGCTGGACTTTGAGTGGGAATTTTACAATGCCGACGGCTCGAGTGCCGAGATGTGCGGTAACGGGTCACGCGCCTGTGCGCATTATGCCGTTCGTTACGGACTTGCACCAAACAACATGACCTTTTTGACCATAGCGGGCGAGATCAAGGCCCATGTCGACGGCGATATGGTGCAGAGCGACCTGACGCCGCCGAAGATCATTGACAAAGCCATTGAACACAAGGGTAAAACGTTCTGGCTGCTCGACACGGGCGTGCCGCATCTGGTGACGTTCGATGCCGACATCGACAACTTCGACACCGTTGAGGCGCGCGAACTTCGTCACCGGTACAACGCGAACGTCAATATCGCCAAGGTGCAGGAAGACGGTACGATCCGTGTGCGCACCTATGAGCGCGGGGTCGAAGATGAGACACTGGCGTGCGGTACCGGCATGGCAGCCTGTTTCTACCGTGCCAATCAAGAGGGTTGGGTAAACGACAATACCGAGGTCTACCCGACCAGCGGCGAAACGCTCTACCTCGGGCTTGTTGACGGCACGATCACCTTCAAAGGGGCGGTAACACCGACATTTGTGACGGAGTGGACGCACTAGCTTCCTCTGGAGAGTGCGACATTATCGACGTCTCTCTATCGAAAAAAGTCCCTATTTTCGCATAAACCTACAGTAATCCTATCAGCGCCACCAGTAGCACCGGCGGCGTAATGACCAGACCGACCTTCATATATTCGCCCCAGCCGATCTTGACCCCTTTTTGCGCCAGTACGTGCAGCCAAAGCAGGGTGGCGAGCGAACCGATCGGGGTCATTTTCGGGCCGAGGTTGGAGCCCAGGATATTGGCATAGACGAGGGCTTCATTGCCGACATAACCCACCTGGTCGATGGCGATGTCCATGACCATGATGGTCGGCATGTTGTTCATGACAGAGCTGAGCCCGGCCGCCAGAAACCCTGTTCCGATGACGGCAATGGCACTGCCCTGCGTGTTCAGTGCCTCGATCCAGCCGGCGATGATGTCGGTCAGACCGGCATTTTTGAGGCCGTAGACAACGACATAGAGGCCGATACTGAACCAGACCACCTGCCACGGGGCCGCCTTGATGGTCATGATGGGTTTGGTGGCCTTGTAGTGGTCGGCTATGGCCAGAAAGAGGAGGGCGCCGCCGAGGGCAAAAAGGGAGACCGGAAGGTTGAAGTAGTCACCGACAAAGTAGCCGGCCATCAGCAGTGCCAGAAAATACCAGCTGAGCTTGAACATGGTTCTGTTTTTGATGACCGATGCAGGCGTCGCCAGCTCCGACACATCGATGTTATTTGGAATCTCTTTACGGAAATAGATAAAGAGCACGATAACGGAGGCGATAATGCTCAGAGCATTCGGCAGGAACATTGTCCTGGCATACTCCCAGAAGCCGATGTCGAAATAGCCGGCTGTGACGATGTTGGTGAGGTTGGAGATGACCAAGGGGTTGGAGGCCGAGTCGCCGATGAATCCGCCCGCCATCAAAAAGGCGAAGACCGCGACGGGGTCCATCTTGAGGTGTTTCATTTTGGCCAGCAGGATAGGCGTTAAGATGAGAGCCGCACCGTCGTTGGCAAAAAAAGCGGCGACAAGCGCGCCGAGCAGCAGGATGTAGATGAACATCAGGTAGCCGTTGCCTTTGCTCAGATGGGCCATCTTGAGGGCGGCCCACTCAAAAAAGCCGATCTCATCGAGTACCATAGAGAGAAGGATGATACCGATGAACGCCAGCGTCGCATCCCAGACGATGGCGGTGACGGTAAGGACATCGTTGAAACTGACCACACCGATCGCCAAGGCGGCAAGCGCACCGACAACGGCGGTTGTTCCGATCTGCAGACCGCGAGGCTGCCAGATCACAAAGACGAGCGTAACCAAAAAAAGTGAAAATGCTAAAACCATAGGCACCCTTGTATAAGTGCTAAAAGTATAGCAGATTACCGGTATGACGGTAGCCTTTCAACGGCTCTTACAGATTTCAGACGGTCAAGCTGTAATATGCCGTGTGCTATACTTGTGTGAGATACAAAACGGCATATGAGATAAGATGAAATATTTTTTGGCACTACTTTTAGCATTTGCATCACTGCATGGTCAATCAATCGACATGCAAGAAGAGTACAGTATTGCACTCCAGAAGGCAAAAAGCGAAGACAAGCCTCTGATGATCTATCTCTATAGGCTCAATTGCTACCCATGCCGTTATATGAATGAAGAGGTCTTGACCGACAAGAGAGTGGTCGACTATCTGGCCGAACACTATGTTGTCGTAAAATTATACACCAATGACAAGGGGCTTCCTGAAGCGCTGCGGGCGGAGGTGTCACCGGTCTTTCATTTCCTGAATTCACAAAATTCTGAAATGCTTGAGTCGGTAGCGGGCGGCCGAAATGCCGACAGGTTTTTAAAACTGCTTAGAGATACCTACGCTGATTATAAAGAAGAGACGGAGTAGCTCTTAACATTGCGCTAATGGTTTGTTTCTATAATGAGGGTAAACTGTGATAATGTTAATAAGGGTAGTGCCAAGGTGCATTTTTTTCTACTGACTATTTTACTTGCCGGGATGTTTACATCTGTTCCGGCCGCAGCAACGACTGATCCGACCACCCCTGGGACAGTCGGGTCGTATGGCGTAGAGAACAATGCCTCATTGGATGACAGCTACGGGGATAATTTTACGGATGAGGCTTTTGATGAGGAGGGGTTTGGCGAGGAGTTTTCGGCAGACCCGGTCGAGGAACTTTTCGACCCCTTGAGCGGCTACAACCGCGTCATGACCAGTTTTAATGACGGTCTTTATGTCTATGTGCTTGACCCGGTACTCTTCAGAGGCTACAACCTGATCCCCGAACCGGCACGGGTCTCGGTCAACAACTTTTTTGAAAACCTCTACTTTCCGGTGAGTGTTGTCAACAACATTTTGCAGTTGAAGTTGAAACATACCGGAACGGAGACGCTCCGTTTTGTGATCAATTCGACTGTGGGTGTCCTGGGGCTGTTTGACCCGGCACGAAGCTGGTTCGGGCTTGAACCGCATCAAGAGGATTTCGGGCAGACACTTGGTTATTATGGCGTCGGCGGCGGTTTTCACATTGTGCTGCCGTTTTTCGGGCCGACAAACCTGCGTGACCTGAGCGGGGATTTTATTGATTTTTATGTCAATCCGATCTATTATGTGGATGCCCGTAAGTATAATCTTGTTAACAACAACTATCAGGGCTGGATGGCCATCAGTTACAAACAGTTCAACGACATGTCTATCCATACGAAAGAGTATGAAAACATACGTCAGGACGCACTGGAGCTCTACCCTTTTATGCGTGACCTGTATGAACAGAACCGACAAAAACAGATCGAGGAATAATCGTGCGAATGAACCGTTTTTTTACCATTGTGACACTGCTCGCCTTTATGGGCTTTTCGCAACCCGTTGCGGCAGATGACAAGAGTGATATCCAGGTGATGATGAAACAGGTGATCGGTGAGGTCACAAGCCTGATCCAGGACAAGAACATGGATAGAGCGGTGCGCAACGACAAGATCGAGACACTGGTCACACCGCTTTTTGATTTCGGGTTGATGGCACGTCTGAGTCTGGGCAAAGAGCAGTGGGGAAAGATCACGCCGCAGGAGCGAAAGCACTTCAGTGTGCTTTTCGAAGAGCGCGTCAAACAGTCCTACCGGAGCAAGCTTGACCTCTATACCGATGAGGTCGTGATCATCGATGATGCGGTCGATGTCAAAACGAGGATCCATCTGCCGACCCACCTGATAAGCAAGAATGAGAAAAGAGACATCCTCTACAAGTTCTACAAGTCAAAAGACGGGACGTGGCTGATCTATGATGTCGATATACTGGGGGTGAGTATTGTGCAGACCTACCGTTCCCAGTTCGCAGGGATCTTGAAAGAGGGCACCTTTGCGACATTGATAGAGAAGTTGAAGACATCAGAGTCATGAGGGTGATGGCACGTTTTCAGGTCTTGCGATGCTAAGAGGATTGTACAGGGGGCTGATCCTAAAATACCCAAAAAGTATACTGCTTCTTGTCTTTTTGGCAGTGGGCTTTCTCGGTACGCAGGCCTTCAAAATGGAGGTCGATGCATCGGCAGAGACGCTGCTGCTGGAACACGACAAGGACCTCAGGTATTCACGGCTTATCAGCCAACGCTACCAGACGCCGGACTTTCTGGTCATCGCGTATACCCCGAAAGATGACCTTCTCTCGGCCAGATCGCGTCAAGAGATCAGACGACTGAGTGACGCCTTGACAACTCTGCCGACTGTGGCGTCGGTTACCTCTATTTTGAACGTGCCGTTAATGCAGAGTCCGGCCAAACCGCTCAAGGAGATGCTCAAGAAGATTCCGACGCTCGAATCGCCGGACATCAACCTCACCATGGCAAAATATGAGCTGCTCAACAGTCCGATCTACCAGCACAATCTGGTTAGCGATGACTTCAAAACGACGGCACTGATGATCAATCTCAATATGGATGAACTCTATTATGACCTGCTCAAAAAGAGAGATGCCCTGCGCCAGAAAGAGCGCGACAAGACGATCAGTGCTGCCGAGCGGGAAGAGCTGAAGAGTGTCGTAAAAACATTTAAACTCCACAGAGACATGCTCCGTATGACCGAGCATCAAAACATTCAGGACATACGCGACGTGATGGATGGCTACCGCGACCATGCGACCCTCTTCCTGGGTGGAACAAGTATGATCTCCGATGATATGATCACCTATGTCAAAAATGATCTCCAGACCTACGGCATTGTGGTACTGTTTCTTCTGATCCTGGTGCTGTGGGTGGTGTTCAGAGAGCTGCACTGGGTCATGATCCCGGTGTTGATCGTCACGGTCTCTATCATCTCCAGCGTCGGACTGCTCGGACTGTTCGGCTGGGAGGTGACGGTGATCTCCTCCAACTTTGTCTCCCTGCAGCTGATCATTACGATGTCGATCATTATTCACCTCATTGTACGTTATAGAGAGCTGGCGCGTGTGGATGAAGAGGCGACGCAGTATAAGCTGGTCCTTGATACCGTTACCTCCATGGCCAAACCGACCTTTTTTGCCGTGATCACCACCATTGCGGGCTTTGCCTCTTTGATCTTTTCAAATATCCTGCCGGTGATCAATCTCGGTCTGATGATGAGTGTCGGTATCGCGGTTTCGCTGCTGTTGACCTATCTGATCTTCCCCTCCATTATGATATTGATGCCAAAATGCAGACCCGTCTCCTACTTTGAATCCACACTCTCGCCGACAAGAGTTTTCGCGACCGTTACAGAACGCTACGGCAAATCGATCATTGCCGTCAGTCTCGTTGTCATTGTTTTCACGCTTTCGGGTGCGTCAAAGCTGATGGTCGAAAACAGTTTTATCAACTACTTCAAACCCTCTACCGAGATCTATCAGGGGATGGCGGTCATCGATCAGAAGCTCGGCGGAACGACCCCGCTGGATATTCTCATCGATTTCCCTCCGGAGGCGGCCAAAGTGGAGAAAAAGGGTGTGCCGGCTGCCGATGATGCTTTCGCCGAGTTCGATGATTTCGAGGAGGAGTTCGCCGCTTCCGAGAACGAGGCACAGTACTGGTTTTCACCCGACAAGATGGATGCCGTCCGGAAGGTCCACGCCTATCTCGAGAGTATCCCCGAGGTCGGCAAAGTGCTCTCTCTGGGGACGATGCTTGAACTCGGCCGCACGCTCAACGACGGGAAGGATCTGGACAACTTTCAGCTGGCGCTGCTCTACAACGAACTGCCGGATGAGTTCCGCAGTATCGTTTTAGACCCCTATATCAGCATTGAGAACAACCAGACCCGCTTCGCCCTGCGTATCATCGACTCAAACGAAGATCTGAGGCGTGATGAACTGCTCAAAAGGATCAAAAGCGACCTTGTCACCAAGGTCGGCATCGAAGAGCAGAATGTCCACCTCTCCAACATCATGGTCCTATACAACAACATGCTCCAGAGCCTCTACCGTTCCCAGATACTGACGCTCGGTATTATGGTCCTGCTGCTGAGCGCGATGTTTTACATCCTTTTCAGATCGTTTAAAGTTGCTCTCATCGCTATGATCGCCAACCTGATACCGATCGGGGTGATCTTTGGCTTCATGGGGTGGAACGGTATACCGCTGGATATGATGACCATTACCATTGCAGCGATCAGTGTCGGTATAGCGGTCGACGATACGATCCACTACATCTACCGTTACAAGATCGAGTTTGCCAAGGACAGGGATTATCTCGCGGCGATGCACCGTTCGCATGAGAGCATCGGCTATGCGATGACCTATACATCGGTCGCCATCATGATCGGGTTTTTGATCCTGGTGATCTCGGTCTTTATTCCGACCATCTATTTCGGACTGTTGACAGTGTTGACGATGTTCATGGCGATCATCGCTGACCTGATGTTGCTGCCGAAGCTGATCTTGATGGTCAAACCGTTTGGGCCTAACCGGTAAAAAAGGACAGCCTTTTGCGTAGCAGGGAGGAGCGGCAGGACTCGTTGCACACGCCTTTAGTGCATACTTCTCAACCCTATAGCCGCAAAATGTTTCGCTCATGAGATAGGTCTGTAACCCTATCGATATGCATATCTACTATAGTCTGCACGTACGGAAAGCCGGGTCTGACGTCTTAAATGAACAGCGGATGTTTAAATTATATACAGCCTTGTGAAATATAAATAAGCATTATAAGTTATACTTGTTCCTATGTTATCAGACACCTTGATATTTACCGACCTTGACGGTACGCTGCTAGATCATGGAAGCTACAGTTATGCACCGGCACTTCCGATGATCGAATACATCAAAAAGAGGGGTATCCCTTTGATCATCGTCACCAGCAAGACCAAAGGCGAGGTGATAGAGCTTCAGAACGCCTTGGGCATCAGTGATCCCTTTATCATCGAAAACGGGGCGGGTGTCTTTATTCCTGAAAAAGAGGGCTATACCATGATCGCGCTTGGCGCGCTCTACACGGAAACACGCCGTTTTTTTGAGAAGTATGCCGAAACCGTGCCGATGCGGGGCTTTTTTGACATGTCTGTCGACGAGATAGCCCAACGGACTGGCCTTTCACATGATGCGGCTGCCAAAGCCAAAGAGCGTACCTTCAGCGAGCCCTTTGTCCTCGAAGACGACGGTGACCTTGAGCCGTTAAAAGCGTTGGCGGATGAAGACGGTTTTGACATTGTGAAGGGGGGACGTTTTTATCATCTTATCACCAAGGGGCAGGACAAGGCATCTGCCATCAAAAAAGTGATGGAGCGTTACGAAAAAGCGAGCGGGACCGTTTACAAAAGCATTGCCCTGGGCGACAGTGAAAACGACCTGACCATGCTGCAGAGTGTTGACACCCCGATCCTGGTGCCGCATCTCGACGGCAGTTATATCCCTTGCGATATAACGTCTCTTGTGAAAGCCCCTTTTCCCGGTCCAAAAGGGTGGAATGAAGCGCTTAAGGAGTATTTTGATGTCCAGTAAAAAGCTGCTGTTCAACACCTTTGACAGATTGATCGAAGAGATCAAACCGCAAAATCTTATTGCAGAGCAGTGCCGCTATGCGGATGAGACCCTGACGGTCAACGGCACGGCTATTGCACTGAAGCCGTACAAAAAGATACACCTTTTCGGTTCGGGTAAAGCGGTGCTGCCGATGGCAGAAGCGGTTCAGGGCCTGCTGGGCGAGAAGATCGCAGAGACATTGATCGTAGGGGCTTATGAGGAGAGCGACCTTCCCGGCGGCACACGCTATATTAGAAGCACCCATCCGCTTCCGACGTCAAAGAGCGTGAAAGCGGCTAAAGCCTTAAGAGAAAAGTTGGAAAGTCTGGATGAAGAGGACTTTTTTATCTATCTTCTCTCAGGCGGGAATTCTGCTCTGGTCGAACTTCCGGAGGCATCGATCACCCTGGAAGAGCTTCAGACAACGACATCGATGATGCTAAAAGGCGGCATGCCGATCGAAGCGATAAACTGCGTTCGCAAGCATCTCTCACGCGTTAAAGGCGGGAAGCTGGCCCAGTGTACGAAAGCCAAAGGGATTGTCCTTGTGCTTTCGGATGTACTGGGCGATGACCTTCACGCCATCGGTTCGGCACCGCTCTATTTTGATACGACCACCTTTGAAGATGCCATCACGTCACTTCAGTCGTTCGGACTGTTCGACGGACTGCCACAGGGGGTGCAGCACTTTTTGCGTGAAGGTGCAGCGGGAAAACATCCCGAGACGCCAAAATCGGAGAAGAAGGGTATCCGTCACTTTATCCTCGGTTCAAATGCTCTTGTTCTCAACAGAGCCGGAGAACTGCTGGAAGCGGCGGGGCTTGCAACGACACTTGTCTCAAAACCGCTTCAAGGCGATGCCCGTGAACTTGCGGCGGAGCTGGTTGATCTGGCCGAGAGCTACGAGGGGGAGCGGCACTGTTTCATTCTCGGCGGGGAAGCGACCGTCAACGTAAAAGGTGAAGGCCGGGGCGGCCGGAACCAGCATCTGGCCCTCTGTGTGATGCTGGCACTTAGCGACAAGAGGGAGGTCTCCTTTTTGAGTGCTGCGACCGACGGTGTTGACGGTAATTCGGATGCGGCGGGCGCGCTTATAGACACGAACAGCCGCGTCAATGCGAAAGCGCTCGGGATCGATCCGAAATACTATCTTGAGACCTTTGACTCCAACGCTTTTTTCGCCAAGACCGGCGAACTGCTCATGCCGGGTCCAACCCGCAACAACCTGCTCGATATCGTCATGATGGTGGTCGAGCCAAACATAAAACAAGGAGAACTTAATGGCTGACTTTTTTCAAAACGGTGTCATTACCACACTGCAGAAACTGGGTGACAGATCACTCGAAGAGATGGAATCAGAGCTTAAAGAGTACGGCAAACGCCGGCGGATGGTCCTTCTTCTTCCGGCACTCTACTCAGAGTTTGAGACCCCGGCCATGCACAGAATCATCGAAGAGCTTAAAGGGGTGACCTACCTCTACAAGATCATTCTGGGGCTTGACCGTGCGACGAAAGAGCAGTTTGAAGAGGTCAAAGAGCTGATGTCGGTCCTGCCCTGCGAGGTCGATGTCCTGTGGAACGACGGACCGCGTATCCAGGAACTCTATGCCCAACTGACCAGTGAAGGGTTCCCGGGCCTCGACACACCGGGTAAGGGGCGTAACGTCTGGACGATGCTGGGGTATGGCCTGACCGACGTCGATGCGTATGCCTTTGCACTGCACGACTGTGATATCGTCAACTACACCCGCGAGGTCCCTGCGAGACTCTTCTTTCCTATTGTCCACCCGGCTTTGGACTTTGAGTTCAACAAAGGTTTTTACTCCCGTGTCACCGACAAACTTCACGGACGCGTGACACGCCTCTTCTATTCACCGCTGGTGCACTCGCTGGTCAAAGTGTTCGGCAGCAACCGCTACCTCGACTACATGGAGAGTTTCCGCTACTCGCTTTCGGGAGAGTTCGCCTTTATCCGTTCGCTGGGACGCGGTATCGGTATTTCGCCGACATGGGGACTAGAGGTCTCGACACTGAGTGAAGTCTATAAAAACACCTCCAACAGACGTATCTGCCAGACCGAGATCATGGAGAGTTACGAGCACAAACATCAGGAGCTCGGCAGCCAGGATTCCGGTGACGGTGTCTATAAAATGGCGAACGACATTGCCAAGACCCTCTTTCGCGTTCTGGCGCAGGAAGGTGTTGTCTTTTCCGAGGCCTCGTTCAAAACACTGTTGGCGACCTATTTTCAGGAGTCGCGTTTCGAGATCTCCAAATACAACGCCTTGAGTAAACTCAACGCACTCAAATACAACCGTGAAAAAGAGATCAATGCGGTTGAGGCATTTGAAGGTGCCATCAAAGAGGCGGCAGAGGAGTTCTATCAGGACCCGATGGGCGTCCCGGCACTTTCGCCATGGATCACCGTCCGTTCGGTACTTCCGGAGTTTTCCGAAAAGTTTTCGGAGTATGTTAAAAAGGATAATGCGTGAAACATATCTCTGATCCCGACCATACTATCAACAAGCGTCTGCACCAGCTTTATTCGCCCGAGATAGCGGAGCGGGCGGTCAACGATATTATCGATCTTATTTTCAAATACAAGCAGCGTATCGTATCTGCCGAGTATCATCTCAGTCAAAAAGATATTGTCCTGATCACCTATGGGGACCAGGTCAACCGCGCCAATGAGCCATCATTGCAGACGCTGTACGACTTTATGACGGATCACCTGCACGGGGTCATCAATTCGGTACATATTCTGCCGTTTTATCCGGCGTCGTCTGACAGCGGGTTTTCGGTCGTCAACTACAGTGCCGTTGATCCGCACATGGGCTCATGGCGCGAGATCGAAACAATCAGTGCCGATTATCGTCTGATGGTTGACGGCGTCATCAACCACGTCTCCCAGTTTTCAGACTGGTTTAAAGCCTACCTTTCCGGTGACAGCTACTTTAGAGATTTTTTTATCGAAGTGGACCCTATGACCGATCTCAGCAAGGTTGTTCGACCCAGAGCGACACCGCTGCTGAGCGAGTTTACCGACAATGAAGGCAAGATCCATAATATCTGGACGACCTTCAGCAAGGATCAGGTCGACCTGAACTACAAGAACCACCGGGTCCTGCGCAATGTGCTTGATGCGCTCTTTTACTACATCGAAAAAGGGGCGACGCTTATTCGACTGGATGCCATCGCTTTTATCTGGAAAGAGGTCGGGACCGAGTGTGTGCATCTGCCGCAGACACATGAGCTTATCCAGCTGATGCGGGAGGTGCTTCACGAAGTGGCGCCCGAGGTGATCATCATCACCGAGACCAATGTTCCCCATCATGAGAACGTCTCCTATTTCGGAAGCGGGGACGATGAGGCGCAGATGGTCTACAACTTTGCGCTGCCGCCGTTGCTGCTGCACTCCATTCTGCACGGGGATACGTCAACCTTGACCTCCTGGGCGCAGACCCTGACCCTGCCGAGCGACAAGGTCTGTTTCTTTAACTTTACCGCGAGCCATGACGGCATCGGTATGCGGCCGGTCAAGGGGATACTGAGTGACGAAGAGATCGACTACCTGGTCTCGACGATAAAGTCGCATGGCGGTCTTGTCTCCTACCGGGCCGAAGAGGATGGCTCGGAAACACCGTATGAACTCAACTGCAGTTACATCGATGCGCTGACCCATCCCGATGAAGACGATATGCTACGGCTGAAACGGATGCTGCTTGCACAGGCGACTGTCTTGGTCATGCCGGGTGTCCCGGGCATCTATTTCCACTCATTGGTCGGTTCGAGAAACTACCATGACGGGGTGAAGCACACCGGGATAAACCGTTCGATCAACCGTGAAAAGTACAATGTCGATTGGCTGGAGAGTGAGCTTTCAAAACAGGGGTCGCTTGCCAAGACGATGCTGGACAGTTATAAACGCCTCATCTCGATCCGCATAAACGAAAACGCCTTTAACCCCTTCGGGACGTTTCGTTTTCTTGACCTTGACAGTCGCCTCTTTGTCATCGACCAGCGATGTTGTGATGACCGCGAATACATTGTGGTGCTGCATAACTTCTCGAACGAAGAGGTTACGGTTCGGCTTCCGGACGAGTTTATCGACCCGCTGAATGACCTGCTCTCTGTGTTTACGTTGGATGAGACGAGGGAGATCACACTCCAGCCCTATCAGATGATGTGGCTTAAGGGTAAACGCTGATGCGTGATATAACGCCAAAACAACAACAAAAGGAAAAATAATGATTACAAAATGTCTATTCCCGGCCGCAGGATACGGAACACGCTTCCTGCCTGCAACCAAAGCAATGCCCAAAGAGATGCTGCCCGTCCTGACCAAACCGCTTATCCAGTACGGTGTCGAAGAGGCGATGGAGGCCGGATGCGATGTCATGTCGGTTATTACTGGGCGCGGGAAACGGGCGATCACCGACCATTTTGACATCTCCTATGAGCTTGAACACCAGATCAAAGGATCATCCAAAGAGGCGCTTCTCGAGGACATCCGAAAGATCATCGACAAATGCACCTTCACCTATACCCGTCAAAACGAGATGAAGGGGCTGGGTGATGCGATCTATAAGGGGAAAGTTCTTGTCGGCGAGCAGGACCCTTTTGCCGTTATTCTGGCAGATGACCTCTGTGTCAACCCCGAAGGCGACGGTGTCTTGAAACAGATGGTAGATCTCTACAACAAGTACAAATGCTGTATCGTCGCCACCATGGAGGTTCCGATGGAAGAGGTGCACAAGTACGGTGTCATCGAAGGGAACATGATCGAAGAGGGTGTCTATATGGTCTCCAATATGGTTGAAAAACCGGACAATGACAAAGCGCCGACCAATCTTGCCGTCATCGGCCGTTACATCCTGACACCCGACATCTTCAAGGTCATCGAAAAGACGAAACCGGGCAAGAACGGTGAACTTCAGATCACCGATGCGCTCTGCGCACAGGCAAAAAACGGTATGGTCATCGCCTATAAGTTCAAAGGCAAACGTTTTGACTGCGGGAGTGTAGACGGTTTTGTGGAAGCGACCAACTATTTTTACGAGTTGGAAAAACAGTAACTCTTAACAGGAGAAAAAAAGGCAGACAGGTATGAGTGAATTAGAAAACCTTTGTGACATCATGATCTTTGGAGGGCACGGCGATCTGGCATTTCGCAAGCTGATGCCGGCACTCTATTTCCTCTACAGCGACGGTTATCTCAACGCCAATTCGCGCATCATCACCCTGAGCCGTGACATGATGGACGAGCGTGCGCATATTGCGCTGGTCAAGTCAAAACTCCTGGAGTTCCTGCCGGAGGGTGAATTCGACGACGCGAAGTTCAAGGCCTTTCAGCAGCGGCTCCGCGTTCATGCCGTCGACTTTGCCGATTTTTCAAGCTACCAAGGGTTAAAGACACTTCTGGATGAACACGCCGATCGTGAACGTGTCAACTACCTCTCCACCTCGCCCGATTTTTTCGGGACCATCTGCAAGGCGCTCAGCCATTGGGAGCTCATTACGCCGCAGAGCCGTGTCGTACTTGAAAAGCCGATCGGTCGGGATCTTAAGTCGTCGCACGTTATCAACGAAGAGGTCCTGAACTATTTTGAAGAGAGTCAGGTCTACCGGATTGACCATTATCTCGGTAAAGACACCGTCCAAAACATTATGGCCCTGCGGTTTTCCAACCGATTCTTTATGCCGCTGTGGGACTCCAACAACATCGACCATGTCCAGATCACGGTAGCCGAGAGCGTCGGGGTCGAAGGGCGCTGGGGCTATTATGACGAATACGGTGCGATGCGCGACATGATCCAGAACCACCTGATGCAGCTGCTCTGCCTGGTCGCGATGGAGCCCCCGTGTTCGCTCGAAGCGGACAGCGTTCGTGATGAAAAGGTCAAGGTGCTGCGGTCACTGCGGGCCATGTCACCGGCAGATATTGAGCAGAAAAGCGTCCGCGCCCAGTACACGCGCGGATCAAGCAACGGTGAACCGGTCCCGGGCTATCTTGAAGGCGAAGGGGTTGAAAACAGCACGACGGAGACCTTTGCCGCCTTGCGCGTCGACATCGACAACTGGCGCTGGAACGGGGTCCCCTTTTATATCCGAAGCGGCAAGCGGATGCGGCAGCGCAATTCGGAGATCGTGATCCAGTTCAAGACCATGCCGCACTCCATCTTTGCAAACAACGGTGCCTGCATCTCGGAAAACCAGCTGGTCATTACACTGCAGCCCAAAGAGAGTATCCGTCTCAAACTGATGAACAAGATTCCCGGGCTCAGCGAGACGATGCGCCTTCAGCAGGTCGAGCTCGATCTTAATGCCCCGTTGAACAGCCATCGAAAACCCGAGGCTTATGAGCGTCTGCTTCTGGATGTCATACGGGCCAACCCGACACTGTTCATGCGCCTTGATGAAGTTGAGGCCGCCTGGAAGTGGGCAGACAGGATCATTGAAGGGTGGGCCGAGAACCTCACCCCGATGAAGCGGTATACGGCCGGGACCGACGGGCCGAGCGCCTCGATCCAGCTGATAGCACGAGATGGAAGGAGTTGGCACGATGAGTAAGTTTGTCCATGCCTTTACCACACAACCGGGGCTGATCGATGACCTGAGCGGGCAGATCGCCAGTGACCTGATCGAATCGATCCGCCGCAAAGGAAAAGCGTCGCTGCTTGTCTCAGGCGGAAGCACGCCCAAACCGCTCTTTGAGAAGCTTCGCCGTATGGATCTGCCGTGGGAACAGGTCGCAGTCGGTCTCTGTGATGAGCGATGGGTCCCCTTCGATCACCAAGACAGCAATGAACAGTTTGTCAAATCGCATCTCCTTCAGGATAATGCAGCCAAAGCCCGTTTCATCGGGATGTATCAGGAGGGTGTTGCACCCTATGCCGCCCAGCAGCAGTGCACGGAGACGCTGAAAAAAGAGCTATACCCTTTCGATGTCGTGATTCTCGGTATGGGGACAGATGGCCACATCGCTTCACTTTTCCCGGGCAACGAAAGACTCGATGAAGCGTTTGACCTTGACAACAAGAGTCTCTGCATTGCCATCGAACCGGAAACGGCGCCCCATGAGCGGATGAGCCTGACACGCGCGGCTATTTTGAGTGCCGAACATCTCTATCTGCATTTTGAGGGCCAAGAGAAACTGGCCGTTTATAACGAGGTGATCAGAGGGGACGATATGCACCTGCTGCCGGTCCGCTCCGTCTTGCAGCAGGATCTCACCGATATCAAGGTCTATTTCCGATGAATGCGACTATCCTAAAGGTCACCGAAGATATTGTGGAACGTTCCAGAGAGAGCCGTAGCGTCTATAAAGCGCGGATCGCTGCTGCACAGGCGCACGGCGTCAACAGAGGCATGCTTGGCTGCAGCAACCTGGCCCACGCGATGGCCCCGATGGACGCTCAGGAGAAAGATGCCCTTGCCCACGATACGGCGCCGAACATCGCCATCGTCACCGCCTATAACGACATGCTCTCGGCGCATGAGCCTTACAAGCTCTACCCGCCGTTGATCAAGCGGGCCCTGATGGATGTCGGTGCGACCGCCCAGGTTGCCGGCGGCGTACCGGCGATGTGCGACGGTGTAACGCAGTCCCAGCCGGGAATGGAGCTCAGCCTCTTCAGCCGTGACAACATCGCCATGGGGACCGCCATCGCCCTTTCGCACAACGTCTATGACGGGGCTCTCTATCTCGGGGTCTGCGACAAGATCGTACCGGGTCTGCTGATCGGAGCACTCTCTTTTGGGCACCTGCCGGCTGTTTTTGTACCCGCAGGGCCTATGCCATCTGGGATCTCAAACAGTGAAAAGTCCAAGATCCGACAGGAGTTCGCGCAGGGTAAAGTGAGCGAAGGGACACTGCTCAAAGCCGAGTCCGCCTCCTACCACAGCAGCGGGACCTGTACCTTTTACGGGACGGCAAACTCTAACCAGATGCTTCTCGAGATGATGGGGCTGCAGCTGCCAAACAGCTCTTTTGTCAACACCAACACCGCGCTGCGTGATGCCCTCACTCAGGAGGCTGCAAAGCGAATTGTAGGTATGACTGAGGTCTCCGGAAAGTATAAACCGATCGGACAGATCATCGATGAAAGAAGTTTCGTCAATGCAATCGTCGGTCTGATGGCGACAGGCGGTTCGACGAACCATACGATTCATCTCATTGCCATGGCCAAAGCGGCCGGGATTATCTTGAACTGGGATGATTTTGACGCCATCTCGAAGGTGACACCGCTGCTCTGCAGGATGTATCCGAACGGGCAGGCCGATGTCAACCATTTCAGGGAGGCGGGCGGTATGAGCGTTGTTATCAGCCAGCTTCTGGAAGCAGGGCTTCTGCATGACGACGTCGAGACCATTGTCGGCAGAGGACTGCATCACTATATCGCCGAACCGATGCTTGAATCCGGCTCCCTCACCTTTTTAAAGGGGCCGAAAGTGTCGCGCGACGAGAGTGTCGTCTCCGGCAGCGCCGCACCGTTTAGCGAAGAGGGCGGTCTGAAGCTTCTGAAAGGGACTCTCGGCCGGAGCGTCATCAAGACTTCGGCATTAAAGGTACATCAACACTATATCGAAGCACCGGCTATTGTATTTGACTCGCAGCAGTCGCTTCAAGAGGCCTTTAAAGCGGGGGAGCTTGAACGCGATTTTATCGCCGTCGTCCGCTACCAGGGACCGAAGGCCAACGGCATGCCGGAGCTGCACGGCCTGATGCCGCCGCTCGGCGTTCTTCAGGACAAAGGGTTCAAGGTGGCCATCATCACCGACGGGCGCATGTCCGGTGCCTCGGGGAAGGTGCCTTCAGCGATCCATCTTACGCCTGAAGCCGAAGAGGGCGGTCTGATCGCCAAGGTGCAGAGCGGCGATAGGATACGGCTGGATATCGAAAAGGGCGAAATAACGCTGCTGGTCGATGAAGCAACGCTGGCAGGACGCAGTATCGGCCCGGTCGATTTCAGCGCCAACCGGCACGGTTTCGGCCGTGAACTTTTTGTAACAATACGCCAAAACGTCGGCCCTGCGGAAGAGGGTGCGGCCATTTTCGATCTACCCGGCAAGGAGCGTGCATGAATGCTTTGGATGTCATGAAAATATCGCCGATCGTCCCGGTCATCGCCATCGATGACGAAAAAGATGCCCTGCCACTGGCGGAAGCGCTTTTGGAGGGCGGCATCAAGATCATGGAGGTTACCCTGCGCACACCGGCAGGCCTGAAGGCGATAGAAGCCATCGCCAAAACGATGCCCGAGATGCATGTCGGTGCCGGTACCGTCTGCAACCCTGCCGACCTGAAAAGAGCCGTCGAGCACGGTTCCGCTTTTCTCTTCAGCCCCGGTATCAGCGAAGCGCTCATAGAGAGCGCCAAGGCGCAGAAAATCGCCTTTATCCCCGGTGTGGCGACCGCCTCCGAAGTGATGCTCGCACAAAACAGCGGCTTGATGCAGGCCAAACTCTTTCCGGCAACTGCCGTCGGCGGCCTTGCCACGCTCAAGGCCTTCAGCGGCCCCTTCAGCGAGATGCGTTTCTGCCCGACAGGCGGTATCAGCCTGGAGAACATGAACGACTTTCTCGCCCTGAAGAGTGTTCTCTGTGTCGGCGGCAGCTGGATCGTTCCGAAAGAGGCGCTTGTTCGTCAGGATTTTGGACAGATCACCGCACTGGCGAAAGAGGCCCTTGCCGCATTGCATTAGATGCGGTTCTCCGCAGATATCCCGTCAGTAGACGAGTGGTTATTTTATATACAATAACCTGCTTAAATTATCCCGTAATTCTGTTACCATCTCTTATACGCGTATCAAACCAGATGTTGACCGTAACGATACGGTCAGATATATACGACAATAAAAAGGAAAATAATGAGCCTCTCACCAACAACTATTGAAATCGTCAAAGCGACAGCAGCACCCGTAGCGGCCAACAGTGAAGCGATTACGGCACGCATGTACGAGATCCTTTTCGCGGAGCATCCGGCGCTTAAAGAACTGTTCAAAGATGCTTCACCGGATCAGCACAAAAAACTGGCGGGTGCCGTCTCTGCATACGCTGCCAACATCGACAATCTGGAGGTGCTCTCCAAAGCGGTCGAGAAGATGGCGCAGAAGCATGTCCTGACCATGGTCAAGCCGGAGTACTACCCGCTTGTCGGTGTCTCCCTGCTGCAAGCGGTGAAAGATATCCTCGGCGAAGCAGCGACAGACGAGGTGATCGGAGCCTGGAAAGAGGCCTACTTCTTCCTTGCTGACATACTGATCGCACGTGAAAAAGAGCTCTACGCCGCATAAACCGTTTCAACCTTTATGCTTTTGCGTAAAGGGGTATCATTTGTGTCTATTGAAATGAATTTTTGATTATGATGTCAAGAGACTATCTCAATGTACACGCTCTAAAGGACAGAAATGGCGCACACACACTCCGGAAAACAAGCCCCTAAAAGCATCCTGGAAGACATTCCCAAGCTAATCGCTTCATACTACATGCAACAGCCGGATGCCGGCATCAGCACGCAGAAGGTCGCTTTCGGGACCTCTGGGCACCGGGGGAGTGCGGCCAAGAAGAGTTTTAACGAAGCGCACATCTTCGCCATTACCCAGGCCGTGTGCGAATACCGGAAGTCGGCAGGCATCACCGGAACGCTCTTTATCGGCAAGGACACGCATGCCCTCTCGACACCGGCGCAAATGAGCGCGATCCAGGTCTGCGTTGCCAACGGCGTCAGCTGCAAGATCGCTGAAGATGACGAATACACCCCGACACCGCTGATCTCGTTTACCATCCTTGAAGCCAACAAGGGTACAAAGGTCATGAGCGACGGCGTTGTCATCACCCCTTCGCACAATCCGCCGAGTGACGGCGGGTTCAAATACAACCCGCCCAACGGCGGCCCGGCAGACACGGATGTCACCTCTGTCATCGAAAAGCGTGCCAACGAGATCCTGGCCAACGACCTTGATGAGGTCAAGAGGGTGTCACTGGATGAGGCGATGGCGAGCGACCTGGTCGAAGAGTTCGACTTTATCACCCCGTATGTCCGCGCGCTAGAGAGCATCGTGGACATTGAGGCCATCAAGGCTTCGAACCTGCGCATCGGTGTCGATCCGATGGGCGGCTCCGGCATCGCGGTCTACCAAAAGATCAAAGAGGTCTACGGTCTTGACATGGAGATCGTCAATGAGCATGTCGACCCGACCTTCGGTTTTATGAGCTGCGACCATGACGGCAAGATCCGCATGGACTGCTCTTCACCCTATGCCATGGCCTCACTGATCTCCCTGAAAGAGAAGTACGATATCGCCTTTGCCAACGATCCTGACTTTGACCGTCACGGTATTGTGACACCGAGTGCCGGACTGATGAACCCCAACCACTACCTCTCGGTTGCCATCTGGTACCTCTTTAGTCACCGTAAGCAGTGGCGTGACGACCTTCGTATCGGAAAGACCCTTGTCTCGAGCTCTATGATAGACCGTGTGGTCCATTCGCTGGGTAAAGAGGTCTACGAGGTGCCGGTCGGGTTTAAATGGTTTGTAGAGGGTCTATATGACGGCAGTCTCGGTTTCGGCGGCGAAGAGAGTGCGGGCGCCTCATTTCTTCGTCAGGACGGGAGCGTCTGGTCGACGGACAAAGACGGCATCATCCTCAACCTGCTTGCGGCCGAGATCAAGGCCGTGACCAAAAAAGACCCGGGCGAGATCTACCAAGGGTTCGAAAACGAGTTCGGGCAATCCTATTACGCCCGTATCGATGCCGCTGCCACACCGGAGCAGAAAGCAAAACTCAAGAACCTCTCTGCCGAAAACGTCAGCTCGACGACACTGGCAGGCGAGACCATCGTCGGGAAATATACCGAAGCAAGCGGCAACGGCGCCAAGATCGGCGGTCTGAAGGTGACGACCGAAAACGGCTGGTTCGCCGCACGCCCCTCCGGAACAGAAGATATCTACAAGATCTACGCAGAGAGTTTCATCTCGGCCGAGCATCTCAAACAGATACAGGACGAAGCCAAAGAGATCGTACTCGCTGCGATCGCCTAAGGTCTCTCCAATTTTTTAAAAACGGTTGGCTTGAAATAGTAATGTAAATGTCAAAGGGATGTACTGCATTGTATGTTTGAAAAGAGTGTTTAGATGTTACTGTTTTGGGGTTTTGAAGATGGTGGTCCGTACAAGACTTGAACTTGTGACATCTACCTTGTCGAGGTAGCGCTCTACCAACTGAGCTAACGGACCATTTAAAAGAGACGGGAATTTTACACCAGGATTACTTAAATTGATTTTATAAACCCGGAAAAATTCCTATTTTGGTTGATTTATCCCTGTTTTTTCTGGCAAAACATCGGTTTGAAGTTTAAAAATAGCAGCCATGCTACGGCAAGATCGATCATGACATCGGCAAAATTGAAGATCGCAAAGTCAAATCCGCAGTGCCAGAAGATGTAGTCGACCACACCGCCATGGACAAAACGGTCATAGACATTGGAAAGTCCCGCACCGATCAGGATCCCGGACGGCATCATATAACAGAACTTTTTCAGGTTGATGACATACGCCAGGACGCCGATGATCAGGATAAGCTGAAGCCACTTGAGGTACTCCTCCAAAAAGGAGAGCATCGAGAAGGCGACCCCGTAGTTGAAGACAAGACGCATGTTGATACAGGCTGTCTCGTAAATATCATAAGCTCTGCCATAGAGTGCATCTTGGGGAAGAGAGTAGATCTCCATCGCTTTGAGGATAAAAAACTCCTTGATCCCCTGATCGACAATAAAGATACCGACCAGTGAGAGGAGAAGGACAAGACCAGACTTAGCCATTGAGCGCTTTCTTGAAAAAGCTTACCAGTGTCTCCATCGCTTTTTCCATCTCTTCGGCATCTTTGCCCTCAAGCAGGACACGCAGTTTGTTCTCCGTTCCCGAATAGCGCACAAGGTGGCGGATATTGGCCTTGTCCAGTGCCGCAAATTTTTCATCCAGGCCGGGGATACTGTCAAGCGGTTTTTTCTCATTGACGTTGAGGTTGACCAGCTTTTGCGGGTAGAGGTTGAACGGGCGCAACACTTCCGACGCTTTTTTCTTGCTGTTCAGAACGAGTGCCAGGGTCTGAAGTGCCGAGACAAGGCCGTCGCCTGTTTTGGCGAAATCGTGCATGATGACGTGCCCGCTCTGTTCACCGCCGAAGTTGATGCCCTGGGCATTCATGATCTCCAGAACATATTTATCACCGACATTGGCGCGATAAAGTTTCATGCCGTTCTCTTGTATAAAATCTTCGAGTCCCTGGTTGCTCATGACCGTAGCGACGATGCCGTTGCCTTTGAGCTGACCGCTCTCTTTCAGGTAGAGCCCCAAAGCACCCAGCAGCTGGTCACCGTCGACCACCTCACCTTTTTCGTCGACGACAACGATGCGATCGGCATCGCCATCAAGTGCAAAGCCGATGTCAGCACGGTACTCGACGACCGCTTTTTGGACATCCTTGGGATGCAGCGCCCCGCAATCCTCATTGATATTGAAGCCGTCGGGCTTATCGTGAAGGACGATCACTTCGGCACCCAGCTCCTCCAAGACGGTCGGACCGACTTTATAGCCTGCCCCGTTGGCCGTATCGAGGACAATACGCATACCCTGAAGTGAAAGTTCCGTGTTAAAAGAGTTCTTGAGCTGCACGATGTAACGACCGATGACATCGTCTATACGTTTCGCCTTACCCACTTTTTTGCCCGTTACCGCAGCAGCATTGAGCTTCGCCTCATCATGCGCGATCTTTTCAATCTCCGCTTCGACATCTTCGGAAAACTTGTTTCCGTGCCCGTCAAAGAACTTAATACCGTTGTCTTCGAAGGAGTTGTGGCTTGCAGAGATCATGATTCCGGCATCACAACGCATGTTTTCCGTTAAAAACGCGATGGCCGGTGTCGGCATCGGACCGATCTCGATCACATCGTAACCGACCGCTGTCAACCCGCTGACAATGGCGTTTTCGATCATATATCCGCTTCGTCGGGTGTCTTTCCCGATCAGGATACGGTTGGTCTTGGCGCCATCTTTAAAGTAGATCCCCGCAGCCATGGCAACCTTCATTGCAAGTGAGGCTGTCAGAAAAGTTCCGGCCTCACCCCGGACGCCATCTGTTCCAAATAATTTCATTTATACACCCCGTTTCAAATTCTCTATATTGCTTAACTTGATTTTAATTATATTTAAGGTAGCATTCTATCTCAAATTTTATATGATAAGGATAATGCACATGGCAAACCATAAGTCAGCATTGAAAAGAATCCGCCAGACTGAAAAACGTACTGAGCGTAACAGATTCTATCGCACACGTTTAAAAAACATTGTTAAAGCAGTTCGCACTGCAATCGACGCAGGCAACAAAGAAGAGGCAACTGCAGCATTTAAGATCGCTAACCAGCAGATCCATAAATTTGTAAGCAAAGGTATCTTGAAAAAAGAGACTGCTGCTCGTAAAGTAAGCCGCCTTCAGCAAGCTGTTAACGCTATCTAAGGGTAGTAACACCCTTGAAGTTAGCCGATAAACTAACCCCTTTTCTCGAACGCTACGATGAACTGACAGAGCTGCTGAGCTCACCGGACGTAGCATCCGATATCAAGCGTATGACTGAGCTTTCAAAAGAGCAGTCGGGCATGCTTGCCATTGTCGAGAAGACAAAAGAATACAAAGCACTCCTTTCCGATATCGAAGACAACAAATCAATGCTTTCCGATGCCGAACTTGGCGAACTGGCCAAAGAAGAGCTTCGTGAGCTTGAACCACAGGTCCCGGTTATCGAAGATGAGATCAAAAAACTCCTTATCCCCAAAGACCCTAATGATGAGCGCAATATCATCGTGGAACTCCGTGCCGGTACGGGCGGGGACGAAGCGGCGATCTTTGTCGGCGATCTTTTCAACGCCTATACCCGCTATGCGGATCTCAAAGGGTGGAAGATCGAATTGATGAGCACCAGCCCGTCAGATGCCGGCGGCTACAAAGAACTGATCGCGCTTATCAAAGGCGAGCAGGTCTACAGCCGTCTAAAATATGAGGGCGGGACACACCGTGTTCAGCGTGTTCCGGCGACTGAGTCCCAGGGACGTGTGCACACATCTGCTATCACGGTAGCCGTGATGCCGGAGGTCGATGATGTCGAGATCCAGATCGATCCTACCGATCTAAAGATCGACGTCATGCGTGCTTCGGGCAACGGCGGGCAGTCTGTCAACACGACGGATTCCGCTGTACGGATCACGCACCTGCCGACAGGTCTGGTCGTAACCAACCAGGATCAGAAGTCTCAGCACAAAAATAAAGACAAAGCGATGAAAGTTCTCAAAGCGCGTCTTTACGATCTTGAGCTGCAGGAAGCACAGAAAAAAGACAGCGAAGTGCGAAGTGAGCAGGTCGGAACGGGTGACCGCAGCGGACGTATCCGTACCTACAACTACCCGCAAAACCGCATCTCTGACCACCGTATCAATTTGACGCTGTACCGTCTTAATGAGATTATGCAGGGGGGTCTGTTGGATGAGGTGGTTGATCCGCTCATCACAGATGCCCAGGTCAAGAGCATGGAAGCGGCCGGCCTCAACTAAAAGTTCCAGCTGCAGCACATCTTGCGTTGAAGTTCACCACTCGACGTACCGATGTACGCCTTCGGGATCACTTCAACACAATCTGTACCCCATCTGGAACTTTTACCACTTTGAACTTCAAGATGAGCTGACGCCATCTCTATTGACAGTTGAAATATTCTTGGAAGTTTAGATTGTTTCAAGATGGGCTGCGCCATCTTTCTTATAATAGCACTTAGCACTTAGCACTTAGCACTTAGCACTTAGCACTTAGCACTTAGCACTTAGCACTTAGCACTTAGCACTTAGCCTACATCAACCCTCGCATCATCAAGTACCAGTACATCGGTTTGAGCATGTAGAGATCAAATGCCCACCAGATCCAGCGCGGCTGCTCGGGTGCCAAAAACGAGAAACTCGGGGCGAGCCCGTCATAGTTGAACTCGGCCATGATGATCTCTCCGTAACCTGTTTTCAACGGACAGACGGTATAGCCGTCAAATTTCGCTTTGGGTGTCTGCCCCTGCATGAGTGCAATGAGGTTTTCTGCCACGACAGGGGCGTGGTGACGGGCGCTTCCGCCTGTCTTACCCATCGGGATGCCGCAGACGTCGCCGATGCCGAATACATTTTTGTACCGGCGGTGCTGAAGGGTCTCTTTGTCGACTTCGAGCCACCCTTTTGCACTTCCCTTCTGCCAGCCGAGCGGCGAGTCAACAACCGACTGGGCTGCACTCATCGGCGGGACGATGTGAATAAAGTCATACGCCATCTCGACCAGCTCGCGTTTTTCGATCATGTCGTACGCTTCAAGATCTTCATCGTACTCGCCTTTGATCTCATAGGTGTGCTCAAACGTGGTGATCTTGTTATGGACATCGATAGAGACAAGATTGTGTTTGAATTTATTGGTGATGGTATGGTAGCGCTTTTGAACCTCTGCAAGCGACTCTGCGATCGGTTCCAGGCCAAAGAGAGTGCCACTGGCCGTCGCAAAGGTGTAATCGGCAGAGAGCCCCTCTTTTTTCAGATGATCGGCAGAGAGGTAAAGGATCTTTTGCGGCGCACCGCCGCATTTAACAGGGGTGTCGGGCTGGGTGTAGATGACACGCGGTTTCTGGCCCGTTGCTGAGGCCTGCTTGAGCGCATTGAACCAGTCCCATGTGATCGAACCGCCGTCAGTCGTTCCCTCCTCCATGTTGTTAAGATAAACGCTGGAGATGCCTTTGGTACCGATATCCTCCTCTTTTAAACCCCTGATCCACTCATAATGGTAATCAATGCCCGCTGCAACGACGAGGTAATCATAGGCGACTTTTTCGCCGCTTCGCGTTAACAATGTGTTGTTGTCCGGATCGAAGGTGGCCACTTCATCTTTGATCCAATTGACATCCTCCGGAATGAAATCACTGTTGGGTTTGATCAGATCGTTATGCAGATAGAGCCCGGCCGCCTGAAAGACCTGTCCGGGCTGATAGATATGCAGCTCATTGGGTGCAATGATAGTGATGTCCGGGTCCTTGAGGCCGGAGCGTAGGCGTGCAAGGGCCATAATACCGCCGGCACCGGCACCGACGATAACGATCTTGCCTTTGGCATCCACCGTCTCGGCCGAAGCGATCGAACTTGACGATGTTGACGCCAGTACCCCGGCTGCAATCGGAGAGATACCCATCAGTTTAAGGGCGTCACGGCGCGAAAGCATTTCTGAACTGTTGCGCTTTTTGAGCAGCTCTTTTAATTCATTTTTATTCATAACGGAGACCCTTGTATATTGATATACGATTATTCTAACGTATAAGAATTAAAAACAGTTTTTATCAAACAGCTAATTTACAGACGCGAAAAATGTTCTTTACAGATCACCAAACTGAGACAATACTGGTGAAAAAGCCCGCATCGATCTTCTTTTACTCTAAACAAGGCGACTTTTAGCTAAAATCACGCAAATTTAATATCTTCAAATGTGTTCTGCCTATTGTCGTGGTGGGCACTTTGAAAGAGGATGTATGTATGAGCGCAATTGCGATTAAACACAATGATGAGGTTATTGACCTTCTAACAGCCGAAGCGAACGGAATTACCGGCGAAGAGATCGAGCTTGACAACTCTCCGGAAGCACTGGAAGTGCTTCGTCACTCAACGGCCCACCTGATGGCACAGGCGATAAAATCGCTGTATCCTGACGCAGAGTTTTACGTCGGACCGGTTGTCAAAGAGGGGTTCTATTATGACTTCAAGACCAAAGAAGAGGTCGGTGAAGGGGATCTGAAAAAGATCGAGAAGGCGATGTTGGGCTTTGCGAAGAAGAAGTTCCCGATCGAGCGCTATGAGATCAGTATGGATGAGGCCAAAGCGAAGTTTGCCGATGACCATCTCAAACTTGAGGTGATGAAGCGTATCCCCGGCGACACGGTCTCCATTTACAAACAGGGTGAGTTTGAAGATCTCTGCCGCGGCCCGCACCTGCCGAACATCGGTCAGATCCGCTACTTTAAACTGCTGAAGATCGCAGGGGCCTACCTGGGCGGTGACTCGAAAAATGAGATGCTGACCCGCATCTACGGGATTGCCTTTGCCGATAAAGAGTCCCTGTCAAATCATATGACGATGCTGGCAGAAGCCGAGAAACGCGACCACCGCAAGATCGGTGCCCAGATGAAACTGTTCACCTTCCGTGAAGAGGTCGGTGCCGGTTTCCCGATCTGGCTTCCGGCGGGCGGACGCCTTCGTGCCCGTTTGGAGTCACTGCTCTTTAAAGCACACCGCAAACGCGGTTACGAGCCGGTACGCGGCCCGGAGATGCTGCGTTCTGACCTTTGGATGACCTCGGGCCACTACCAGAACTATGGCGAGAACATGTACTTTACGCAGATCGATGATGTGGAGTTCGGCGTTAAGCCGATGAACTGCGTCGGACATATCAAAGCGTACGAAGATGAGCCGCACTCCTACCGCGACCTGCCGCTCAAATATTTTGAGTACGGTGTTGTCCACCGCCATGAGATGACAGGGGCGCTCCACGGCCTGTTCCGCGTGCGTGAATTTACGCAGGATGATGCCCACATCTTCTGTACGGCGGACCAGATCGAAGGGCAGATCATTGAAGTCGTTGATTTTGTCGACCGTATTATGTCAACGTTCAACTTCGACTATAAGATGATGATCTCGACGAAGCCTGAAAAAGCGGTCGGGGATGACGAAGTTTGGGAGATCTCGACCAATGCGCTGAAAACGGCGATGGATAAAAACAACCTCGTTTATGAGATCGATGAGGGGGGCGGCGCCTTCTACGGGCCGAAGATCGACATCAAGATCACCGACGCGATCGGCCGTGAATGGCAGTGTGGAACGATCCAGCTCGACTTCAACCTGCCGGAGCGTTTCGAGCTGGAATACAGCGGTGACGAGAACAACAAAATTCAGCCGGTTATGATTCACAGAGCAATTTTAGGTTCTTTTGAACGATTTATTGGTATATTGACAGAACATTATGCTGGTGAGTTCCCGATGTTCGTGGCGCCGACGCAAGTCGCCATCGTCCCGATCGCTGAACCACACAATGCATATGCCAAGGAATTGGCAGACAAACTGATCGATCTAGGTGCTGACAGCGAGATCTTCTCGAAAAACGAGAGCCTGAACAAACGTATCAGAACTGCCGAAAAAGGGCGTGTTCCGATGATCATTGTCCTGGGTGACGATGAGGTTGAGAACAAGACGATTGCAATACGCGATAGACGCAGTCGTGAACAATATAATCTTAGTGAAGCAGAGTTCTTGACGATGATTCAACAAAAAATCAATGAGGTAAATTTTTGAACCGAAAAAAAGACAACACCATAATGAACGAGGACATCCGCGTAGCGGAGGTTCGTTGTAACGTCGATGGCGGCGAGTCATTGGGGATTATCCCGACAAAAGAGGCAATGGAAAAAGCCGATGAAATGGGCCTTGATCTGGTTCTGATCGCGCCGGATGCAAAGCCGCCAGTCGCAAAAATTATGGATTACGGTAAGTTCAAGTACCAAGAAGAGAAGAAGAAAAAAGAGCAGCGTAAAAACCAGGTCAAGATCGAGATCAAAGAGATCAAGCTCTCTGTCAAGATTGCCGATAACGACATCAACTACAAAGTCAAGCACGCCCGCGAGTTTTTGGAAGCCGGAAAACTGGTCAAGTTCCGTGTTTTCCTACGCGGTCGCGAGATGGCGCACCCGGAAGCCGGCAAAGAGGTCCTTCTGCGCGTCTGGCCAATGGTCGAAGATATCGGGGTAATGGACAAGCCGCCGCGTTTTGAAGGGCGTTACTACAATATGCTGGTTATTCCGAAAAAAGAAGAAAAAAAGAAGTAAAACTTCCAGCTTCGGCGCGATTTGCACCGGGGTTCACCTCTCAACGCACAGCAGTGCGCCTTCGGGCTTACACCTGCCACAACTCACACCAAAACAAGGGTACCGCTCGCGAAGCGATGTTTCCTTGAAATCTGAAACTTTTACGGTTTTCAGGCGAGTTGAAGACGAGCTGTTCGTTATCTCTCTCAGCATTTAACTCTTGAACAGTATCGACATGATCTCTTCGTCACTTTTATCTTGTGACTTTTCAGAGAGAAAGCGCAGGTATTTATGGCCGTACTGTTTGCATACCAGCTCCATGTCATCCAGAAGCAGCAGATAGGGGGCGATAAGGTGCTGGTAGAGACGGCTCTTGTGATCAAGTTCATAGAGCAGCCGCATCAGTTCCCCGCCGGAAAGTTTGAGGTTGAGCGCAAAGTTGTAGAGTGTGATGAGTGCAAGCGCATGCAGCTTGTAGTCGCACTCATCTCTCTCTGTTTTGAGACATTGCGCTTCTAAGTAGCAAAATTCATCTTCTGCTTGTAAGATCATAAGTGCTAAATCTGTTTCTGGCATAAAAAAAGTATAGCGAAATAAAGTGTCCGGATAGTGTGAAAATATAGGCAGTTTTATGCCATTGCATCGGAGCGGCTATACATTTCAAGGCAGTGATGAGGGCACAGCATGTGAATTTTAATAGATATTTCGCTATAATCACGAACTTATTTTGCGCATGACGCAAGATAGTTAAAATTAGAGAGGAGTCACTATGCCTAAGATGAAATCAGTTAAAGGCGCTGTAAAGCGTTTTAAAGTGAAAAAAAATGGCTCGATCAAACGTGGAACAGCGTTTCGTAGCCATATCTTGACTAAGCAAGATGCAGCAACGCGTCGTCAACAAAACACGCCTAAAACAGTTGCAGCCGTTGATGCTAAAAACATCAAAGCGATGATCGCGTAAGCTTTCATTTCACAATATTCTCCAGTTAAAACTGGGCAAGTCCACCAACTATGTGGCACCTATGGATCGAAAAAGATCATAGAGTAAAGAAAAGGACAAAATATGCCAAGAGTAAAAACAGGTGTCGTAAGACGTCGTCGTCATAAAAAAGTATTAAAACTAGCTAGAGGTT
>JBFFKK010000013.1:0-48735 GCA_041555445.1 Sulfurimonadaceae bacterium | reverse complement strand
TCTGAAAAAGACCAGATCACTGGTGGTAACGGATGAACGCGGTACTTTTTTCCCATAGCTTGCCAGTGCTTTTGTGGTTCGGGGGATCTTCATCTTAAAGAGATCGTAGTAGGCGCGCTGTACAAAACCTGAACAGTCGATCCCCTGTGAGCCGTAGCCGCCGAGTTTGTAAGGGGTCTGATGCCATCTGTTGTGGTAGGGGTAGAGTTTGTCAAGATCACTGTAGTTCACATGGGAACTGCCTGATGATGCAGCGCTCGGGGCTGAACGCGTTGAACAACCGCTGAAGAGTGCCAGCATAAAGAGCAAGAGAACAAGGCGCAGAGGCAACATCTTAATTGCTTATTTTAATGATTGCCTGAGCAAAGATCACCCCGTCGATACCTTCGCTGATCTTCTCTTCAATGCTGGCCCCACTCTCGAGACGGCACAATATCTTGGCATCGAAGAGGTAGTTCTCGGCGACATTTTGTGCCGATCTGGCCAGTTCCTCGCAGACAAGAATGTACTTTGCGCCGAAGTTGTGGGCATAGACAACTTCGCTGAGACTGGCAGCCTCAAGTGCGAACGTGAGACGGTTCTTCCGCATATGTCTGATGATGTCGAGGTTCTCCTCTTTGAAGTGGGTAAAGAGGGTACTGTTGGCGGGTGTGTGTTCTATCTCATCGATCTCATCGATATGGTAAAAGGGTTCGAAGTCGATGTACGGATGGCCAAAAAGAAGCATGTTCTTCCTCCTATGCTTTGTCTCGACACGCTGTCGAACAGTAGAACTTGCCTGAAGAGACAATAGCTTCGCTCGTCGAGATGTAGGTACCGCAGGTCGCACACTCAATCATCATTTCGTCGTCGTCTTCGCGGCTGTTTTTTGCATGACGCTCTTTGGTGAGCGGGGTGCTTTTTTTGATAAAGAAAAAGTAGACGGCGGCGATAACACCGATAATAAGCAGGATTTTCAACAACATAAGCTCTCCTTAGATCTCAATAACAAGATAGTGGCGTTTCTGGGTCTGGATGATCTGATGTTTAAGCGAAGGGTCCACTTCGTCAAAAACGCGTTCGCCTTTGTAAAAGAGGAGCTTGCTTCCTTGATGGACAAACGGCGCGCTCAGTTTCATCAGCAAAGAGGTCTCCATCACGGCACGGGAGGTGACAAGGTCGATAGGTCGGGGTTCCAGCTCTTCGACACGGCAGTTGGCGACCGTGACATTTTTGAGCCCGAGATCGGCTTTGATAAACTGTAGAAAACTGGCGCGTTTTTGCAGGGGTTCACACAAGATGACCTCGGTATCGGGCAGGGCGAAAGCGAGGATCATCCCCGGAAAACCGGCGCCAGTACCGATGTCAAGAATGCTGTTGACTTTCGGCAAAAAAGAGACGGGAAAGACGGCATCATAGATGAACTTGTCCATCAGCTCTTCGTTTTTTGCCCCGGTCAGGTTATGGATCTTGTTCCATTTTTTCAGCTGCTCTTTGTAGCGTCTGACGTACTCAAAAAACTGTTCATCAAGTGTGATGTTGTCTTTTAACAGTTCTGCTTTTATATCCATGAGCGGCTCTTAAAAAGCATAGAAGTTGTAGTTTAGACCGCCATAGGCAGCACCGGCATTGAAGTCGGTGGTTTTGTCGTCAAATGTCCAGTAGTGGCGGTACGCCAGCTCGATCTCAAAGTCGGCAGGCAGCAGGAAGATCAAACCCGTCTGCGCACCACCCATGGGTGCTGCTTTTGTCTCATTGTATATGTCGGCAATGGAAGCACCGAAACGGACACCGAAAAAGAATTTGGCCGTTGCCTTGGCAATAACGGTGAACGCGTCGCTGACACCTTCGAGGGCCAGATAGGGGTTTTGTGTCTTGTTGACGGGCTGACCGATCTCATCGGCGGCTGTAAACCCCAGATAGATGCGGCTGTTCTTCTCTTGCAGACCGATCTTCAGACCATACTCCGGCCCGTAAACATAGTCCGAACCCGCCGGGGCATCTGTGAGCATTGTACCGGTTGCACCGGCTTCGATACCGACGAACCATTTCGATTCTTCGGCTAACAGTGAGAAAGGGAGCATAAAAAGTAGCAGGAGAGGTAATCGTTTCATGGTGTCAAGGCCTTATCAATAGTCTGTCTTTGGAACGTTTATCATATAACATTAGCGCTCAAAAAAAACTTCACTGCCGTTTATTTGGATGATTTTAACCGTGCAACCGGTCATATGCACGTCAAAAGCCGATTTTCGACCGTTGTTAGAGAAGGTGCCCCATCTCGTCTTTTTTGACCTGAAGGTAATCCTCATTGTGTACATTGGCGTCGATGATGATCGGAAGGCGCTCAACGATCTCGATATTTTCAAGGGAGTTGATTTTGTCCGGGTTGTTGGTCAGCAGACGGATCTTTTTGATGTTGAAGTGCTCCAAAATGGTCGTGACGATCTCATAGGTGCGTTCATCAGCCGCAAAGCCGAGCTGATGGTTGGCTTCGACAGTGTTAAAACCTTTGTCCTGCAGAGCATAGGCGTTGATCTTGTTGAGCAGACCGATGTTACGACCCTCCTGACGGAGGTAGATCACCATACCGCCCTCTTTCTCGACCAGGTTGAGCGCAAACTCCAGCTGATCGCGGCAGTCGCATTTCAGGCTGCCGAGGGCATCGCCCGTCAAACATTCGGAGTGGACACGGACGATCGGGGTCTCATCCAGAGGCTCTTTGTAGATGACAAGGTGCTCTTTATGGCCCTCTTTAAACGCTTTGATTTTAAAATTGCCAAATCGAGACGGTAAATTGGCTACGTCTGAAATTTTTATGTTCATATTTTCTATTCTGCTTCTTCATTTTAATATTCTAATCGATATTATATTGTCAATCGAATTATACATAAAAATTATCACGTTAATCTGTCAAAGGTCTGAAAAATGTTCCAACGTTTCCGTCGTAACCGTTTAAATCCCCATCTCCGCGCACTTGTCCGCGAAACACATGTCTCAACAGATGATTTCATCTACCCGCTTTTTGTCCGCCCGGGAAAAGGGATCAAAACCGAGGTCGCATCGATGCCGGGCGTCTACCAGATGAGTATCGACGAGGCGGTCAAAGAGTGTGAAGAGCTGAAGTCTTTGGGACTCCACTCTATTATCCTGTTCGGTATTCCCGAGACAAAAGATTCGGTAGGTTCCGACGCCCTTTGTGAGCATGGGATCATCGCTGAAGCGGTGCGCGCCATTAAAAAAGCGCACCCGGATATGTTTGTTGTGACGGACCTCTGCTTCTGCGAGTACACCGACCACGGACACTGCGGTATCATCGACCATGTCCATCAGACGGTAGACAACGATGCGACGCTTGAGATCTCCGGCAAACAGGCGCTTGTACATGCCAAAGCGGGTGCCGACATGATCGCACCGTCGGGGATGATGGACGGCATCATCGAGACGCTGAGAACGGCGCTGGATGAAGGCGGGTACGAGAACCTGCCGATCATGAGCTATTCGACAAAATTCTCCAGCGGTTATTACGGTCCGTTCCGCGATGTCGCAGAATCGACACCGTCATTCGGTGACAGAGGCTCCTACCAGATGGATCCGGCCAATCGTCGAGAAGCGATCAACGAGAGTATTGCCGATGAAGCACAGGGGGCAGATATTTTGATGGTAAAACCGGCTCTGGCCTACCTGGATATTGTGCGTGATATCAAAGAAAACACACGTCTGCCGATGGCTGTCTATAACGTCAGCGGCGAATATTCGATGCTGAAGTATGCCGGCGAACAGGGACTTATCGATTATGATCGTGTCCTGATGGAGACCATGATCGCGTTCAAGCGCGCAGGGGCGGATATTATTATTTCGTATCATGCCAAAGAAGTCGCCAGACTTTTAGGGTAGTACCACTGCATGATCAACGTTGTACTCTACTTCTTGAGCCGCTTCAGTGTTAAGCTAAAAGTCGGCTTTCTCATTCTTTTCCTGATCACGGGGATCATCTTTTGGAACCTGTCGTACATCTCTACGAACTACCGTGTCTATGGCGAAAAGGTAGAGAATCTCAGATCACTTGAGAAGGTGTATGCGATCGAGGCACTGATCAGCGCTTTTCAAGACGAACGGCGTGAAGCGCTCAATTTCCTCTACGTGTCACACGACCAAGCCGCCTATGACAATAGTATCAAGGTGACGCAAAAAAGGCTCTCTGGGCTTCAAGACCTGATGCAGCACTGCAACTATAAACAGAAACAGACGATCGTTCGTCACAGTCTTGAGGATTTCCCCAAAGTCAGGAGGGATATCCTTGCCCGGAAATTAAGCGGTACGGAGGTCGTACGGTATTACACGGACGGGATGATCAAACATCTTATCGATATCGTGGCATCCATCACCCAGAAAAACAGCACAGACGGTTTTATCGCCTATTTTGACATTATTAACGCGGTTGAGTACAGTGCTTTGGAAGCGGATCTTACCACCGCGGTGATGGGTGAGAATGCGCTCAACATAGACCTTTATGACGTGATCGTTCTGCAAGGCGGCAAGGCGCAGAGCGAACTGGACAGTTTCAAGCGTACTGCAGGTACTGCCGCTATTAACAAGCTCTATGCGAACTATCGGACCCATGATTTTGTCGAAATGAATATTGAAAAAGAGAAGTTCCGAAATCATCTCTTTGGTATTCAAGATGAACCGTTTGACCCTAGCGTCTGGAACAGCGTGACCAAAAGCTATATTCAAAACCTTCGAGAGATCTCAGGTTTCGAATTTGAGCAGCTTTCGCTGCAGTTGAAATCGGAGATCGAACACTATCTTTCAAGAGTCTACAAAGACCTGGCAATGCTGATCGTACCTATCGTGATTGTCGGACTGATAGCCTACTTCATCTTTTTGGATATCAATATTGCACTGCGGACGATGTTGGACTTTTTAAACGGACGCCGCTCGAACCACACCAAGAAAGACCGTTATCTGCTCCTGAAGTCCCCGAGTGAACTGGGACAGGTCTATCGGCAGCTTTTTGCCTTCAATATGAAGATTAACAAGCAGTTCAAGATCATCAGAAGCAACTATGAATCAGATGCATTGACAGCACTTCCGAACCGTGTGAAGTTGCTCAACTCCATGGAGAAAGCGCTCAAAGAGAAAAAGAAATTCACGCTGATTTACATTGATATTTACAATTTCTCTCTGATTAACGACTCGTTCGGTCAGACCGTCGGCGATATCTATCTCAAAGAGGCTGCCGCTGTATTGGAGAGGCTGGTGAAAGAGATCGCCGTCGATCCGGTTATGAAACTTCAGGTGTACCGTATGGGCTCGGACGAGTTTGTGATCGTCTGTGCCAATCAGCAGTATATCTCCCGGGTGGTCGATGCTTTGACCGATACCTATCTTGTCAAAGTCGACGGTATTGAGATGCCGCTGACCTTCAGCTTCGGGCTGGCAAACAGCAGTGAGACGTCGACGAGAAGCTCTCTGTTGACGCAGGCCGAGCTGGCAGTCAAAGATGCGATCGCCAATCAACAGCGCTACAGTGTCTACACGGGCGACGACTCCTACAGAGCCAAGTATCAGACAAACCTGGAGTGGGTAAAACGTATTCGAAACGCCTTTGAACACAACCGTTTTGAAGCCCATTTTCAACCGATCGTCTCGACAGAAGATGAACGTTGTGCCAAGTTCGAGGTCTTGATACGTCTGCGTGAGGGGGAGGGTGAAGCGGTGATCTCACCTGTAGAGTTCCTGCCGGTTCTTCAGAAAATAGGGCTTGAAAAACGTCTGACGAAGGTCATTATCGATCAGAGTTTCGAGCTTATCCATCAGTGCGGCAAGGATATCTCCATCAATATGACCCGCGATGATCTTGATGAGGACATGCTGCAGTATTTAGAGATGAGCCTGCAGCTGCACAAGGTCGATGCGTCAAGCATATCGATTGAACTGGTCGAGACGGAAGAGCTGCTCCAGGAGCGCTACATCAAGATCATTCAGGCATTCAAAGCACTGGGGTGCAAGATATCGATCGACGATTTTGGTACGGGGTACTCCAATTTTGCCTATTTGACACAGATCCGGCCCGATTTCCTGAAGATCGACGGTTCGTTGATCAAAGACATTGATGTGAACAGAGAGAGCCGCAGCATCGTGAAGGGCATTGTAGATCTTGCCCAATCGCTTGACATCACATTGATCGCAGAATTTGTCAGTACACCCGATATTTATGCTATTATTCAAGCATTGGGTATCGAATACGCACAGGGCTACCATTTTGGCAAGGCTGAAAGCTGCGATGTGATATTAGCGAAAGAAGGAAAGAAGTGAGACATTTTTTAACACTTAAAGATTACACTAAAGAGGAGATCCTGGAGATCATCGCTTTAGGTTTGGCGATCAAAAAAGAGCTTAAAAGCGGTGAGCGCAAAGCCCATATGGCCAACAAGACCCTGGCCATGATCTTTGAGAAAAGTTCAACACGCACGCGTGTCAGTTTTGAGAGCGGTATCTTCCAGCTGGGCGGCCACGGGCTTTTCCTCTCCAACCGTGACATCCATCTCGGACGCGGCGAACCGGTCAAAGATACGGCACGGGTTATTTCGTCCATGTGTGATATGGTGATGATCCGAACGTTTGCACACTCGATGCTTGAAGAGTTCGCGTCGTACTCCAAGGTCCCGGTTATCAACGGATTGACGGACTCCTACCACCCGGTACAGCTCCTGGCCGATTATATGACAATGGTCGAGCACAACAGAAGTGAAAATATTGTAGCGGCGTATGTCGGAGACGGCAACAACATGACCCATTCGTGGATGATGCTGGCTGCCAAGCTCGGTTTTGAATTGCGTGTGGCTACGCCTCACTCCTATGAGGTTGATGCCGACATAAGAAAAGAAGCGGAGGCACTTGCCAAAGAGAGCGGTGCGAAACTGATCTTTACCAACTCGCCTCAAGAAGCCGTAGCGGGTGCAACTGTCGTCACAACAGACACGTGGGCATCCATGGGACAAGAGGATGAAAAAGAGGAACGTATCAGGGCTTTTGAGGGCTTTATCGTTGATGAAGCATTGATGGCAGAGGCGCATGATGATGCGATCTTCTTGCACTGTCTGCCGGCATATCGGGGTCAAGAGGTGAGTGAAGGCGTTTTGGAAGGTGCACAGAGCGTTGTCTTTGATGAGGCGGAGAACCGTCTGCATGCACAAAAAGGTCTGATGGTCTGGTTGGACCGACAACGATAAAAGATGCTCTTCTGGAGCAGTTCTGCATTTTGCAGATCGATCCCTTTCCACGCCTTAAAACGGAATTTATCTCTATTTGGCCGTCATTTTAAGAAAATCTTGCCCTCTATCAGTGTATACTCTGGCAAAACGTTAAATTCTCAAGGTTGGTACATGTTTAAAATTGGAATATCACTTTTCATTATGTTAGGTGTGAGTCTTGCTGCTGCGCCGGAAGCGGCTCCAGAGCTGAATGAAAAGTTTCAAAACTCAAGCAATTGTAAGACATGTCATATGCCTATCGTCAGAAAATGGGAACAATCGTATCATGCCAAGTCGCATTATGAGAGTAATGAGTACCTGCGCGCATCGATGGATTATGTCAAGCGCAAGACACGCAAATCCATCAATTCGATCAAGGTACAGTGTGCCATATGCCACAACCCGCGCATCGCTGTTACCGAAACAGATATCAATTATGAGATCGCTGCCGTGATGGAGCTTGACAAAGGTTCTGCTGTCAACAAAGCGGTGCAAAGTGAAGATATCGCCGAGGGGATCAACTGTCTGGTCTGTCACAATGTTGACAGTATTAACGAGCACCTACCCGAATCAAAACGCGGTATCCACCGTATAACATGGAACCCTGTCGGTATTATGAGCGGACCGTTCGCCGATGCCAAATCACCGTACCACAACACCCAGCAGCGTGACTTCTTCAGTAAAGACCCTAAAGAGCTCTGCTTTGTCTGTCATGCCAACGACCGTTCGGTAAGCGGGTTTGTCTTTGCCAACACAAAGAGTGAATACAAAGAGACACAAAAACAGTGTGCGGACTGCCATATGAGCCCGAAAAAGCCGGGTGTAGCCAGTACGCTTCCTATCGACAACGGCAAGCCAAAAAAACGCATGGTCCGTGATCACAGTTTCGCGGGAGCACACGCAACGCCGATGTGGGAAGGTGTTTTGGATGTCAGCGGTAAAAAAGTCGGTAACAACCTGCTTGTGACCTTGAACAACGGCAATCCGCACAACATCCCTACCGGTTTCGGTTCGCGGGAGATCGTTGTGGATGTGGTCTATATGTCCGGCAGCAGTGTCGTGGATGAAAAGGTCTATTCATTGACACAGCACTATACCGACAAGCGCGGCAAAGTCACGATCCCGCACCTGGCGGTCAAAGCGACGGAAGAGATGTCTATTCCTGCCCACGGCAAGCGCGACTTCTCTGTGAAGATCCCGAAAGGGGCGACTAATGCAGTTGTTACTGTCTCTTACAGACTGGTTAACAATGAAGTAAGAGCGTTGTTGAAACTCAAAGGGAAAGAGTGGGGCGAAAAGAAATTTATCGCCAAAGCGAACATTCGCTTGTAAGAGGCAAGTGCCTCTCTGGGTTTTGCTACCCGCGCATCTGCATCGTAATTAAAAAATCTTCACCCTCTTGTCTGACGGCAAACTGATGTTTTCCGCAGAAATCATCATTCATCTTTCTTGCCAGTTCGCCGGCTTCTATCAGCGCATCATCTTTATCGCTAAAAGTGGATACTGTCGGGATATTGGCACGACGAACACAGCCGCACTCGCGTTCTATTATAATTTTATGCATGTGGTATTTCCTTCTTGAAATTTTGCGAAGTATAGTTAAAGAGAATTAAGCGGAGATAAGGTGTTTCGGCCCGGTGGGCCGATTAAGAATAGAGGGTAAGATTAGTACCGGATGCCGGTGGCCTGACGCACTTTTTCGATAATAGGCATCGCCACTTGACGTGCTTTTGATGCCCCGAAAGCGAGGATCTCGCGTACTTCATCCCGGTTGTTCTCAAAGTACTCGCGCTTTTCACGGTAGGGGCGGAAATACTCCCAGATCACATCGTGAAGGTGAAGTTTGAAGTGGCCGTGCCCTTCGCCGCCGCGTTCATAGCGTTCCTGAAGCTCTTTTTGCTCCTCTTCGTTCAAAAAGAGCTTGGCAATGTTGTAGACATTACAGCTCTCCCACTCTTTAGGATCTTCGAGCGGTACGGCTTCCGTGACGATCTTCTTGACTGTTTTGAGCTGTTGCTTCTCTTCGCCGAAGATATTGATGATGTTGCCGTAGGATTTGGACATCTTCTGTCCGTCAATACCCGGTACAGTTGCAACCTTGTCGTCGACACGGTGTTCCGGGATCACAAAAACATCGCCGTGCATGTTGTTGAACTTGGTTGCAATGTCGCGTGCCATCTCGACATGCTGGATCTGGTCTTTTCCGACCGGGATGACATCCGAGTTGAAAAGGAGAATGTCGGCGGCCATCAGAACAGGGTAGGAGAAGAGGTTATGGTTGCTCGCGATCCCTCTTGCCGTCTTGTCTTTATAGCTGTGGCCGCGTTCCAGAAGGCCCATCGGTGTAAAAGCAGAAAGTGCCCAGTAGAGCTCGAGTACCTCTTTGACATCGGACTGTACCCAGAAGGTCGACTTCTCCGGGTCGACACCCAGTGCCAGAAAGTCGATAGCTGCCTGCATCGTCAATGCCGCCAGACGTTCCCCGTCATGGACCGAGGTCATTGCATGGTAGTTGGCAATAAAAGCGAAAACCTCGCTGTTGTCTTGTGAATCGACCATCTGTTTGATCGAACCGAAATAGTTACCAATGTGGAGATCTCCAGAGGACTGGATGCCAGTTAAAACGCGCACATTTTTTCCTTTTATAGGGCCATTTGAATGTGCAATTATAGCCAATTAGCCTCTGATTACCATTATTTCTTCAAGGAGTTGCCCGACGTTAATCTTTTGTTATATTAGATGTGATATTCTAAAATATATCAAGTAAAAGGATGAATTATGAATATTCAAATTCGAGCAAAAGACATTACTCTAAATGAGCACACAAAAACGCATATTGATGCCGCCGTTGAGCAATTTATGAAATATGGTCTGGATATTACGACAACCAATGTTGTCCTCACTAAAGAGAAAAACGGTGTTGGTGTCGAGTTTGAGTTTCATATCGCCCACAATACACCGGTCATCATCAACCAGAGCGACAAAGATCTGGATGCTGCTATCGACGTGGCGATCGACCGTGCAAGCAAAGCGCTTCGCCGCATGCATGACAAGAACGTCACGCGCCGCGGCGGTTCTATCAAAGACGTAGAGCTTGTTGAAGAAGAGGCATAACTTTTTCGACGCATCTATAGTAAGAAGTGCCCAGAGGGTGCTTCTGATCTCCTCTCCCGTTTAAGTTCCATTTTCAAAGTTATTTTATAATCTAAATCACATTACCCATTAATAGCAGGAAATCATTATGGATAAAATCAAAGTCGTCTGTCCACACTGTTCAAAAGTCAATGCAATACCGTATAAAGAGTCGTATAACAGAGCCAATTGCGGTGCGTGTAAAGGTTCACTGTTGGATACAAAACCGGTTCAGCTGACAAGTGCCGATTTTGACCATCATCTTGTCAACAGTGACATTGTCGTCGTAGTAGACTTCTGGGCGCCGTGGTGCGGCCCCTGCAAGATGATGGCACCCGCTTTTGAAGAGGCTGCAGCATCGTTCCCGCTCAAGGCCCGTTTTGCCAAGATCAACACAGAAGAGCAGCAGGCGCCTTCCGCCAAATTCGGTATCCGCTCCATTCCGACAATGATCGCGTTCAAAAACGGTAAAGAGCTTGACCGTGTTTCCGGCGCCTTGAGTGTTGAGCAGATCAAACAGTGGGTAGGACAGTTCATCTAGTCGTGCCGGAAGATAATTTTCATTTTTTGCTATAATTCCGCAATTTAATTGAGGAAGCCATCATCCGTTTTTTATTTATTATTACGACTATTTTTTTTATAACACTGCATGCAGAGAGTGTGACGAGCGACAACAAGCCGTTCTCGTTTCGCCTGGGTTACGGTGTAGCTGATGCTAACAACCTCGGCGATATTCTCATAGGTGACTGGAACCGATACGAAAAAGAGACCACCGTGATCAACATGGACGGCGGTTGGCGGTTTGTCGAAAACGCCTTTGACTACCCGTTTGACTTCTATCTCAAAGGCGGGGTCTCGTATTTTGATGAAAACGGGTATGCGGAAGACTTTTTGGAGGCGACGCTCTACATCAAGGTCTACGGTAAAATCGATTTTTGGCAGAACCGCCTGCGGATAGGCCTTGGAGAAGGTTTCTCTTTGGCACAACATGTGCCGATTGCCGAGGTGGATGATGCGGCCAATGATGACGGTACGAGTGACCCGACAGCCAGGTTCCTGAACTATCTTGATATCTCGTTTGACATTGACCTGGGTCGACTGGTCCGTGTTGAGAGCATTAAAGATACGTACCTCGGGTACACATTGAAACACCGGTCCGGTGCTTTCGGTCTTTACGGAAGAGTCTTCGGTGGTTCAAACTACAACATGGTAACTCTGGAAAAAAACTTTTAAGGATTAGTGATGTATCAATGGATGTTATGGTTTCACATTATCTCGATGGTGAGTTGGTTCGCCGTCCTCTTCTACCTGCCGCGTCTTTTTGTCTACCATGCCGAAAATGCCGATAACGCAGGTTTCATTGAGGTGATCAAGGTGATGGAGATGAAGATCTACAAGTACATCGGTGTACCGGCATTCTGGGCGACACTGCTCTCAGGGCTTTTGCTGATTTACCTGGCAACGGATCATTATGGAGTAAGCATTTTCAAGATGGGGGGCTGGTTCCACGCCAAACTTCTCTTTGTCGCGATCCTGATAGGCTACTTCTTCTCAATGGGCTATTACCGTAAAAAACTGCTGGAGGACGACCGTATAAAAAGCGGGAAGTTCTTCAGGATCTACAACGAAGGCCCGACGATCCTGCTACTGCTCATCGTTGCCATGGTGGTCGTCAAACCGTTTTAAGCTATTTTGCACGTCTGCAAAATAGTTTCGTAATATGGGTCAGCACCCCGGTGTTGGAGTCGCGTGAGAGACGCATCGCCTCTTCAATACCATTTAACACAACAGCGTTTCCAAATAATCAAATGATTTTCTTAGCAGTAAATAATGCAGTGGTTTGTCTTAACGATCTTCCGCTATCCGGAGATTGTTGAGCGCATCTGTTTGAAAGAGTAAGCCAACGAAGGCTTTGCGATAGCATCAGCGTTTGAGCTTGCGCTTCTCGTTTTTCGCTTTCGCCTTGAAGAGGATCGGCACACCTTCAAAGTTGAAGGCTTCGCGAAGCTGGTTGGTGAGGTAGCGTCTGTAGGTGAAGTGCAGCCCTTTCGGTTTGTTCATGATCAGTGCGATCTGCGGCGGGCGGATGTCGTACTGCGTGGCGTAGTAGATACGGATCATCTGACCGTTCATCGACGGCAGGTGGTGTTTGCGCTGCGCCCACTCCAGAGCCTCGTTGAGCTTGGCGGTCGGGATGCGCTGTGAGAAGTTGTCGTTGATCTCGATAAGTTTGTCGAAGATCTTCTGTACACGCTGCCCGCTCTGTGCCGAAATGGTGATCAGCGGCGCATAGTGCAGGAACTTGAATCGGTCGCGGATATCCTGGGTGATCTTGGCATAATCCTCACCGTTGACCTTGTCCCACTTGTTCAGCACGATCAGACAGGCCATTCGGTTGCTGTCGACAAGGCCTGCGATCTTTTCGTCAAGCTCTTTGAACGGTTCCGAAGCATCCAGCACAAGCAGCGCGATGTCGGCGTTTTCCAGCATTGCTTCGGTACGCATCAAAGCATACTTCTCTATACCGAGGATCTTGCCCCGCTTACGGACACCGGCCGTATCGATAAAGGTGATCTCCTTGTCTTCGTATTCGATGGTCTCGTCGATAGGGTCGATCGTCGTACCGGCGACGGAACTGACAACGGAACGCTCTTCGTTGAGAAGTGCGTTGAGCAGGGAACTTTTGCCCACATTGACACGGCCGATGATCGCAACGCGCATCTTGTTGAGAACCGATTCATCAAACTCTTTGAGGTTGTCGTTGTTGCCGAAGACAGAGTCATCGATGAAGACCTCTTCCTCAGCATTAAGGATCTCCTGCTGAAGCGCGTAGTCTTCGTAAGGATCGAAGTATTCGTCATCTTCATCTTCCTCTTGAAGTCCCTGGAAGTACTCTTCGTCGGAGATCTCCTCTTCAACCACCTCCGGCTCTTCAACCTCTTCAACTTTTTCAGCCTTTTCAACAAGAGGTGCTTCTACCTTCTCTTTTTCCGGCAGCTGCTCCTCGATCCACTGTAAAAGGGCGTTGATATGGCGGTTGTGGGAGACGGAGATACCGAAGATGTTTTCACACCCGAACTCATAGTACTCCCATACTTTCTCCATCATCTTGTCGTTGTCGATCTTGTTGACGACAAGGGCCATGGTCTTGCCTTTTTCCTGCAGTTCATAGAAGAAATCTTTGTCCTCTTTCTCGGGCAGACCTTTACCGTCGACCATGTAGAGGATGATATCCGCTTCGTTGGCCGCTTTGACCGACATCTTTTTGATGGCATCGAACAGTTCGTTGCCTTCGTCCAGTCCGCCGGTGTCAAGGACCTCGACCTCTTTGTCATTGAGCTGTAAAACGCGGCGCTTGATGTCGCGCGTCGTTCCGGCCTGTTCGGAGGTGATGGCATCACGCTGCTTCAGCAGACGGTTGAAAAATGAGCTTTTTCCGACATTCGGACGACCGATAATGGCGAGTTTTTTCATAGAAATTCTTTATATTTAGATGCTCGGAAGCGGGGTAGGCGCAAGAAAGTCGTAGTGAGAGATCACTTTGAAGTCATGGTGTAAAAACCTGTTGCTTTTACGGTGTTTTAAATAAAGGATGAAAACCTGCCTAACCTTTTCCAAGGTATTGATGCTGAAATTATACCCAAATTCGAGATGATGCGTATGGAAGAAGAGCGTTCGGTAATAGAGAAGGGAAGATGGTCGGGCTCCCCAGCCCTTAGGCCGGGGTAAAAAGGTTATTTTGTTTCGAACTCTTTTTCAAGGTTTTCAAGTGCGTTTTGCGCCTGGAACTGTTGCCAGAGCGCATCCTGGTTTTTGAAACTTGAGATCACGTTCTCTTTTGCCGATGCATTGACACTGTTTTGCGTCACGCCTACAAGGATATAGATGTCATCGTTTTCCGGGTGCTGCCAGTATGCAAGCTGTTTTGAACCGTTCAGCGTCACTTTTGCGACCTGCTTGGAGACCTGTGTAGAGACCGTGTCCACGGTTTCGTTCTCGGCAATACCGGTCGAACGCGTAAAGCGTTCGACTTTGTCTTTTACAAGTGTTTCGATCTGCTGAGCCAGGTTGGAACGTCCGTCCGCAAGGGCATTCTTACGTGTAAAGCCTGCACCGGCTTTTGACATCTTTGCGGTACCGGTTGAGGTGTACATCTCATCATAACCTTCAACAATGCCGCAGGCCCATTTAGGCGCCTCTGCTTTGTCGATGGTACATTCAGCGATAGCGACCGGTTTTTTTGCCGGTTCAGCCGCCTCTTCTTTATCGCTACAACCGCTGAAGCTGACTGCCATAAGCGCGGCAAGTGTAGTTGAGATCAAGATTTTGTTCATTTTCGTATCCTTGGGTATTATGTGGGTCAATTATAGGTGAATCACTTTAAAGGTTTCCTTTAGCACGACCATACCGACAGTGTGATGATAGAAACCAACCGTGTAGTGATCGTGAATCGTGAGCCGTCTATTGGAGACTACGGTCCGGCATGCTCTCCACGTAAAGCGACTGTGAAGGGAAAGCGAAGGCGGCGCCGTTTTGTTCGACGATCTCCATCAGTTCAAGGTTGATACGTTCACGCACCTGCATATATTCGCCCCAGTTGGTCGTTTTGGTAAAGAAGTAGCAGAAGATGCCGAGGGCGCTGTCTTGAAACTCTGTAAAGTGGATGTAGATCGTCTGCTGGTCGATCTCGTCATCGTTTTGCAATAACTCCCGCATCTCTTTCAGGATCTGGCGCATCTGCGCCGCGGTGGTGCCGTAGGTCAGGCCGAGTGTCATCTTGATACGGCGCTTGTTCATCTCGGACCAGTTTAAGATGGCGCTGTTGGCGATGTTGCCGTTTGGCACGCTGACCAGGGCTCTGGCAAAGGTCCTGACCTTGGTCGAACGGATGCCGATATGCTCGATAGTGCCTTCGACCTCCGGGGTCTTGATCCAGTCGCCCACTTTGAAAGGCTGGTCGGTAAAGATCACCATGGAACCGAAAAAGTTGCTGGCCGTATCTTTGGCGGCCAGGGCAAAGGCCATACCGACAAGTCCCAATGAGGCGACGAAACCGGTGATGTTGATGCCCCAGGTCGAGAGGATGTTCATACCGGCAAAGATCAGAATGATCGCTTTGATGATCGTCAGCAGCAGTTTGGCAAGCGTGATGCCGTTGTCGGTCTTGAAGCGTTTGGACATCAGTTCATCCGAGCGCTGGAACAGGTTGGCTATCCGGTACAGCACCCAGGCTATAAGTGCTATTGTCAGGGTGGAGAGGGTGTTGGAGATCATGGCCGCGAAACTCTCACTGAAGGTTAAAAAGCTGAAGGCGACGTTGAAGCCCAAAATGACCATTCCGAACGCGATAGGGCGTTGGAGCAGATAGAAGATCTGGTCGTCAAGTTCGGTGCGTGTCTTGTTGACCCAGCGAAGCCCCAGCAGTGTGACCAGACGGGTAAGCTGTTTGCGCAGTGCCAAAAAGATCAAAAAAACAATGACCGCTGAGCTCCATGTGCCCAAGGCATTGCCGAAAAAAGTGATGCTAAAAAACTGCACGGCACTCTCAGGAATCGGCAGTTTCTCGAGGATAAGTGCTTCGACGCTGTCATGCAGAGCGTGTGTCATCTTGGTGACATCGGTCACTTCGGAGATCACGGAGGTGTTGATGTCGGCCGTTGTGTTTGTTTCCATTCTATCGTTCCTGATGTTTTAGAAGCAAATCATAACTTTTTTCGTTTAAAGAAGCGTTGTTCTGTATAATAGTGCTGTAAAAAAACAGTGGATCATCATTTGAATAAAAAACTTTTTTGGCTCTATATAACATCAATCTGGCTCTCTACCCGCATTGTGCTCTTTGAAAAATATACTTTTGTACTGATGCTTGTCTGGTGGGTGCCAGCTTTTATCCTGGCATTCGCCGTTCGTCCGTTATACAGCGGCAGTGAGTTTATTGTGCTGGGTGCCGCCTTTCTTCTGCGAAAACGTTTTTACCGCTCGATGGCGAATGCCCGGGCGAGATGGATACGCAGAGGGGATTGGGTCGAGTTTGTAGAAGAGGGGCATGAGGGGTATATACAGGTCTTCAGACATGGAAAAGTCCTGCGCAAGATGCGCGGTGAAGATGTGGCGTTGACGGGGCTCTTTGAAAAGGAGCTCATACCGGTCTATTCGCACTTTTACCTCTTGGAGATGGAAGAGAAAAATGTCATTGTCCCTTACGAGTGGATCGTCTCGATCGAACTGAAAGATGTGCCGGAGGTCTAAGCCCTCTCTTTTTTGATCATCTCATAGGCCGTATTGATCTTCTGCACCTTCTGGGTCGCATCTTTGACATACTCTTCCGATGCCCCTTTGGCTTTCATGATGTCGGGGTGGTACTTTTTGACAAGGGCGCGGTATTTTTTCTTGATCGTGTTCAGGTCATCGTCGCGGCTGGCACCCAGTACCTCGTAGGCGTCGCTTACACTGCTTTGCGATGCATTGGCCCCCATCATCGAAGCAAAACGCTGCATGATCCCTTCGACTTCGGCACCGCTGAGTTCCAAAAAGGCGGCGATCTTGATGATGAGGTTCTCTTCGGCGTGCGAAAGCTCGCCGTCGATGTAGGCAAGGTTGATCAAAAACGTGATCATCATCAGGCGTTTCTGCCTGTCACCCCGCGTGGCACTCTGGAGCTGTGCGGCAAGAGCGTCGACGTTGCGGATGATCTCTTTTTCACGGTTGAAGATCTCTTTCAGGACGCCGCGTACCTTCTCCTGATGCGAGGCACCGAAGGCCTTTGAGATATCGCTGAACATATTGCCGATCAGCTCCGCTTCAAGCTCGTGCACCCGCCCGTCGGCCTTGGCCACCTTGGCCACCAGTGCCACAAAGAGCCCGAGCTCGGAGCGTGCGACTGCCTCATAGGTCAGGGATGTACTTTGAAACTGCCCCTGGGTGTAGTAGTGGCGCTGAAAACGTCTGTAACTGTTAAAGACCCACCGCAAGATCAGAAAGATAACGATAATAGTGATGATTGTTGACATGCATATCCTATAAATTTAATGACAGATTATGCCTAAATCAAAATAACATCGATTAAACAGCATTCTTGTATAATTGCGCCAATTAATGATGAGGACAGTTACATGAGAATTATTTTACTAGGCGCACCGGGTGCAGGCAAAGGGACCCAGGCCCAATTTTTGACCAAAGAGTTCGATATCCCTCAGATCTCGACCGGCGACATGCTTCGTGCTGCGATCAAAGCGGGTACCGAGATGGGTAAGATGGCGAAAGAGTTTATGGACGCGGGCAAATTGGTGACAGATGAGATCATTATCGGTCTTGTCAAAGAGCGTATTGCAGAAGATGACTGTAAAAACGGTTTCTTGCTCGACGGTTTCCCGCGAACTGTACCTCAGGCAGATGCGGTGAAAGAGGCGGGTGTCGCTATCGACGCCGTCATCGAGATCGATGTGCCGGACGAAGAGATCGTTAACCGTATGTCGGGACGCCGTGTGCACCAGAACTCCGGCCGTACCTACCATCTTGTCTATAACCCGCCTAAGGTCGAAGGCAAAGATGATGAGACGGGTGAAGAGCTGATCCAGCGTCCTGATGACAAAGAGGAGATCGTTCTTGACCGCCTGAAGGTCTATCATGAGCAGACGCAGCCTCTGGTCGACTACTACAGTGCAGAAGCGGCAAAAAACAGCGCGATCAAATATATCCGTGTTGACGGTACGCAAAAGATCGACGAAGTCGAAAAAGAGGTAATCTCTCAGCTGGCATAACCATACCGGTTCAGCCGTGGCTGAACCGGTTGCCTTCTCTCTATCGGACTGCTGCTAATGACGCAGCAGCTTATCCATCTCAAATTCGTTATACCCTTCCACCACTCTATGGTTGATGATCACCATCGGTATCCGTTTGCCTTCATAGTGCTCAAAGAGCAACTGCCCTTCGCCGCTTGTCTCAATGTCGTGTTCGGTGAATTTGACATTGTTCATTTTCAAAAACGCTCTCACTTTGGCACTGTACGGTGAATTCTGTGTACTCAAAAGGATCACTTCGCGGTAGTAGGCGTTTTCAGTCCTTGCATAGTTGACAACTCCTTTTTCCGGGTAATAGGGTGCGATGGAATCCCACTCTTTCTTGATCCGGCTGTCGAGATAGCATGAGTCCCCCTGCAGGCGGTGGGCATTGTAGTAGGTGTAGATCTTTTCGCGCATGTAGGGGCTTTTATAGTCGTCCGGGTTGTTGGTATCGATGATCGCAAGAAATGTCCGGTACCGGTCTGTTTCAATGGCCTTGGCCAGCTCGCGGTGCAGAAATTTTTGCAGCTCCTTATGCGCACTCTGCAGTGTCTGCAGGGCATTGTAATAGGCGTTTTTTAATTTCGGATCACTGTCGGATTTGACGGGAAGGTATCTGCCAAGGACCCTGTCGCTGTGCGCCTGGTAGGCCAGTACTTTGTGGCGTAACGGGGCGTGGTAGACAAGGTTGTCAAGTGCTGCACGTGCCTTGAAAAGCGGTTCCGCAATGTCCCGGTAGGGTTCCGGATAACAGCGAGCAGATAGGGATAGGGAAAAAAGTACCAACAGAACAATACGCAGCATGCAAATAACCTTTTTACGAGTTGTTATAACAAGTCTATAACATCTTAGCTGATAAAATTCCGAGAAAAGAGACGTTTTGAAACATTATATCTCCAGCCTGGACCGCGGTGTGCTCTATATGCTGCTGGCCTCTTTTTTCTTCGCCATCATGGGCGCTTTTGCAAAACTTGCAAGCGGTTCGATGAGCTCTCTTGAGGTCGTCTTCTTTCGTAATGTTTTTGGGGTGCTGCTGGTCGGATACGCGGTGTTGCGCCATCCGATGAAACACAGCGGCGGCAAACCCTTTTTACTCTTTTTCCGGGGGTTTATGGGCTTCGCCGCACTGTTGGCTTTTTTTTACAATATTGCCCACATACCTCTGGGTGATGCGATGACGTTTTCGAAGACCTCGCCTATCTTTACCGCGCTCTTTGCCTGGCTTTTTTTGAAGGAGAAATTACCGAAGATCGCGTGGCTGGCTGTTTTTGTCGGTTTCGCCGGTATCGTGCTCATTACGAAGCCGACCGGTCTGATGCTCTCCAAAACCGACCTGCTCGGGATATTCAGCGGTATCGGCGCAGCGCTGGCCTACACCTCTGTCCGAGAGCTTAGAAAGTATTATGATACCCGTGCGATCGTGCTCTCGTTTATGGGCGTCGGCACCGTCGGACCGCTGTTGCTGCTCATGTTGTCGCCTTTTATCCATGCACCGGAACTTGACTTTATGCTGGGTGCGTTTGTGATGCCCAGCGGTATCGTCTGGTTCTATGTCGGTGCGATGGGGCTTTTTGCAACCCTTGCCCAGCTCTACATGACCAAGGCGTACGGTGAGTCGCAGGCGGGCATTGTCGGTGCCGTCAGTTACACCAATATTGTCTTTTCCATCGGGCTTGGACTGCTGCTCGGCGACGCACTACCTGATTTTATAACACTCTTTGGTATAATCTTAATAATTATCAGCGGAATTCTCGTTGTCAAAAAATAGGAGGTTCTCTTATGGATGCAAATACAATGTATTATGGCGGATTGGTGGTGATCGCGATTCTTGCCTATCTGGCGTATAACAGCAATAGAATTATTACGGCGGTGCTGCTGCTTGCTGTGGGCGGCTATTTTATCTACTCCCACAATACCGGTAAGACCATTTCGGATTACAGTGAGAAAGCGGTCGAGCAGTTTGACAAAGAGACGGGGTACGACAAAATTGACAAGTCAGGAATTTAAATATGCCAAGTAATGAAAGTGCGGACAGATAGATGATATTGATGGCAGGGCCTTGTGTCATAGAGAGTGAAAAAAACATCTTCGATATCGCCAAAAAACTGGAACGTTATCAGAACGATGAGCGAATCGATTTTTATTTCAAAGCCAGTTATGACAAAGCCAATCGTACCTCGTTGGAGAGCTACCGCGGGCCGGGTCTTGAAGAGGGGCTTCGTATCCTCCAAAAGGTCAAGGATGATTTCGGCTATAAGATTGTGACCGACGTTCATGAGTCCTATCAGGTGGCGCCGGTGGCGGAAGTGGTTGACATCTTGCAGATACCCGCATTTCTGTGCCGTCAGACCGACCTGCTGGTGGCAGCGGCCAAAACGGAGCGGATCGTCAACATCAAAAAAGGGCAGTTCATGAACCCCAATGATATGAAGTACTCGGTCTTGAAAGTGCTTAAGACCCGCGGTTGCGATGAGGTCTCTTACCAAAATGCGAAAGATAACGGTGTCCTTTTGACGGAACGCGGTTCAAGTTTCGGATACGGAAACCTGGTGGTCGACATGCGCTCACTGGTCATCATGCGCGATTTCGCCCCGGTGGTCTTTGATGCAACACATTCGGTTCAGATGCCAGGCGGCGGCGGTGGAACAACCTCAGGTGACAGCTCGATGGTGCCGCACCTTTCGCGTGGTGCGGCAGCGGTCGGTGTGGACGGTTTTTTCTTTGAGACCCATATCGATCCAAGCTGTGCGCTAAGTGACGGACCGAATATGTTAAAATTAGACGACTTATACACCACAACAGAGACAATCTTAAAAATTCAAGAAACATTAAAAGGACAAAAATGAGTTTAATCGAAGGTAAATTGAAAGTTATCAATGGCAAAAAGATCGCTATTGTAAGTACACGCTGGAACCACTTCATCGTAGACAGACTGGTCGAAGGTTCAAAAGACGCGTTTGACCGCCACGGCGGTAATGCAGAAGACCTGGACCATGTGATTGTACCGGGTGCATTTGAACTGCCGATGATCGTCGACCGCCTGCTTGCCAGCGGAAAGTACGATGCGATCTGTGCTCTGGGTGCCGTTATCCGCGGTGCGACACCGCACTTCGACTATGTCTCTGCAGAGGCGACGAAAGGGATCGCTTCGATGTCACTTAAGCACGGCAAACCGGTCTCATTCGGTCTCTTGACGACGGATACGATCGAGCAGGCGATCGAGCGTGCCGGTACAAAAGCCGGCAACAAAGGTTTTGAAGCGATGACGACGGTGATCGAGATGCTTGACCTATACAACGAGATCGACGCGTAATGGCGACACGCCACCACGCCCGTATGGCTGTCGTCAGCCTGTTGTACGCCTATGACCTTGGTAATCAGAGTATTGCCGACTACACCGACGAGATCCTTGAAGACAAGAAGATCCGTAACAAGCAAAAAGAGTTCGCGCTTGAGCTGTTCCGCGGTGTTATGGACAATCTTGAAGCCATTGACGCGGCGATCGTCAAACATCTTAAAGACTGGGATTTTGAACGTCTCGGCTCGGTAGAACGTGCCACATTGCGTCTGGGTGCCTATGAGATCATGAACTCAGAGCTCGATTCTGCCGTCGTGATCAATGAAGCGATAGAGGTCTCCAAAGCCTTTGGAACGGAACAGTCTCCTAAATTTATCAACGGTGTGCTCGACGCGATCTCCAAAGACAAATAATGCTTAGAGTACTGCTTGCAACGCTTTTAACCTTTGGCGCACTCTATGGTGCGAACAGCTGTCTGAAGTGCCATGAGGGCATCGAAGATATCCGCGACCCCGATTCCAAGATGATGGAAGAGATCTACAAGGTCGCAGAGAAAGCCGGCCACAAAGGCAACGACTGTATCGTCTGTCACGGGGGCAACCCGACGACGATGGTCAAAAAGCGTGCACACCAGGGTACGGTCGAATACTTTTTGAGTCATAAGGGTCCCAAAGCGTACTATCCTGCGCCGGGCAGCACCTGGATCAACGAAAACACCTGCGGGATGTGTCACCAGGAACAGGTCGACGCACAGATGAACTCCTTGATGATGACGGAGCAGGGCAAGATCCAGGGCGCACTCTGGAGTTTCGGTGCGAACGAGGGGTACAACCACAACGTCGCAACCTACGAAACCAAAAATCCTGAAGACCCGCACAAACGCCTGGGTACGGTCGCCTATAAACAGTATATGTCCGAACTTTTGGCACTTGAGCCGCAAGGTTTTCCCTCAGAGACGACAGCCCTGCCCAAGGCGCCAACCGCTGAGGAGATCGAAAACGACCCTTCTCTGGCGGTCTATACCTACCTGCGCCAAGAGTGCCTGAGGTGCCACACCGGTTCCAAAGGACGTGAAAAACGGGGCGATTTCAGGGGCATCGGCTGTGCCTCCTGCCACATCCCTTACTCCAATAGCGGTTTTTACGAAGGCGGGGACAAACAGATCTCCAAAAAACCGGGCCATCTTCTGGTCCACACCATCCAGTCATCGCGAAAAGCAAAGGTAAAAGTACACGATATCGAGTATTCGGGCGTGCCGGTAGAGACCTGTTCGACCTGTCATAACCGCGGCAAACGTATCGGGGTCTCCTACCAGGGACTGATGGAGACGGAGTACCAGGCCACCTATGACGCCGCCGGCAACGGACAGCCGGAACTGCACACGAAACGCTACCTCCACATGCGGGAGGATATCCACTTTAAAAAAGGGATGCTCTGTCAGGATTGCCACACCTCAAACGACATGCACGGCGACGGCTTTTTGAGCGGCGCCAATCTCGGCGCGGTCGAGATCGAGTGTCAGGATTGCCACGGTACGACCACGGCCTATCCGTGGGAGCTTCCGCTCGGTTATTCGGATGAGTTTAACGAGACGGCCAAATCCGGCGAACCTCGGGGAACGGCGACAACAGTTGCCGAATACCTCAAAATGGGTTCTGTTCCGGAGGCACCGGAAGGCTATCTGCTGAGTGCCCGCGGCAACCCTATGACCAAGGCCGTGCGCAACGGTGACAAGATCATGATGCATCTGGCATCGGGCAAAGATCTCGAACTCATCCCGCTGAAAAAACTGAAAAAGGATGAAAAGCTCTCGCGTGAAGCTCTGGTTGCGATGGACCAGATCAAAGCCCATACCGACGAGCTGGAGTGCTATACCTGCCACGCAACATGGGCGCCGCAATATTACGGAAGCCATGTCAAAGTGGACTACTCCGGCGGCAAGCAGAACTGGGACTATCTGGCCGCTTCACATGACCAGGACATTCACGGTACGACAGGCGGCATGCGCAATCTTAAAAACTACCTTGTCGACGGCAGGGTGACGGAGACACGCTCCTTTTTACGCTGGGAAGATCCGGCACTGTCGCAAAACGGTGAGGGGCGCATTTCACCAACGATCCCGGGCTGCCAGACGACCATTACGGTGATCGGCAAAGAGGGCAACGCCCTGCTGCAGAACCACATTGTCAAGATCCCGAATGCTGAAGGTGCAGGCGAAGAGGGGCAGAACGCCATCGACATGTCCCCCGTTCAGCCCCATACGATCTCCAAAGCGTCCCGCAGCTGCGAGTCGTGCCACACCTCCGCCAAGGCCTTGGGACTGGGGATCGGCGGCGGAAAGCTGAACGGGGATCCAAGCCGAGATACGGTCATCGACCTGATGACGGCCGACGGCCGCGTATTGCCGACCAAGGTCGACACGCAGCTGCCGCGGATTGCCAACCTGACAAACGACTACTCCCGATTTATCGATGAGAACGGTACGCAGCTGCAGACGGTGGGGCACCACTGGAAACTCTCGGGACCGCTCAATGAAGAGCAGCGTGCCAGTACGGACCGTGAAGGGATGTGCCTCTCGTGCCATAAGACGATGCCCGACGGTGATCTGGCCGTTTCTGGAATGGTGCACGTCTCAAAAATGGCAGGCTTTGGGATCGACAAAAAAGATCATGGCTCAATCTTAAATAAACTCCTGCTGATAGGCGCCTGGTTGCAACTCTTAGTTGGCGTTGGGCTTGGAAGTTATATTATATACAGACTCTTTTTCAAACGTAAAAACCCAAGGAGATGGAGATGATCAAAATCATGCTTATCGCGGCCATGGCAGTCGGATTGTTTGCCAATGAGATTATTGTCAAAAACTCGAACAAGAGTGTCGAAGCGACCATGAACAAACTTCAGAACATTGTCACGAAAAAAGGCTTTACCGTCTTTGCCGTGGTTGATCATCAGGCCGGTGCGACGAAAGTGCGCATGACGATGCCGCCCTCTAAAGCGATCATCTTCGGAAACCCGAAAATGGGAACCATTTTGATGCAGGAGAAGCCGGAGGTGGGTCTTGACCTGCCTATCCGAGTCCTGGTCTTTCAAGACGCCAATAAAAAAACCAAGATCGCATACCGAGACGGTGCATGGCTGGATGCCGAACATAACCTGACAAAGAAAAAAGTGCTTAACAAGATGAATTTTACATTAGACAACATAACTACAGAGGCGGGACGTTAACAGTGAGCCGAATGACAAGCGAAGAGGCTTTAGACCTTATTCAAAACGCAGATCTGCTGGAGCTCGGCAAGATGGCGTCAGCCAGAAAAAAAGAGCTCCATCCCAAAGGGGTGACCACCTTTATCGTCGACCGCAACATTAACTACACCAATGTCTGTTGGGTTGATTGCAAGTTCTGTGCTTTTTACCGCCATGCCAAAGAGGATGACGCGTATGTATTGAGTCATGAGGAGATCGATCAGAAGATCGACGAGCTGGTGGCGATCGGCGGTACGCAGATCCTTTTCCAGGGCGGGGTGCATCCGAAACTCAAGATCGACTTTTATGAAGATCTCGTAGGGCACATCCATGAGAAGTACCCGCAGATCACGATCCACGCCTTCTCGGCGATCGAACTGGACTATATCGCGAAGATCTCGAAGATCACGATCAAAGAGGTGCTGGAACGTTTGAAAGCGAAGGGGCTCTCTTCGATCCCGGGTGCCGGGGCGGAGATACTCAGCGATCGTGTCCGTGACATCATCGCGCCGAAAAAGCATGACTCTGAGGTGTGGATCGATGTCCACCGCCAGGCGCACAAACTGGGAATCATGTCTACGGCAACGATGATGTTCGGTACCGTGGAGACCGACGAAGAGATCATCGAACACTGGAACATGGTGCGCAAGCTCCAGGATGAGACCGGCGGTTTCCGTGCCTTTATCATGTGGTCGTTCCAGGGTCAGAACACGAAGTTGATGGAGGAGTTTCCCGACATTAAAAAACCCTCCTCAAACCGTTACCTGCGCCTGCTTGCCGTCTCACGCCTCTTTCTGGACAACATTCCCAACATCCAGAGTTCATGGGTGACACAGGGGCCGTATATCGGCCAGATGGCACTGAAATACGGGGCGAATGATCTCGGTTCGACAATGATGGAAGAGAATGTCGTCCGCAGTGCCGGCGCCGGTTTTAGAATGGCAAAGGATGAGATGGTCCGTCTTATCGCCGATATCGGCGAAACGCCGGCTATCCGTAATACGGCGTATGATACGCTGCAGATATTCTCCTAAAATATGACGATGCTGATCAAACACTTTCTTTTTATACTATTTTTAATGCAAGGAATCTCTATGGCTTCGAGTATAGACTACATTACTGTCGGGGGCGTCAAAGTCCCTCTTATTCATGAGGAGGACAAGCGTCTTCCGATGGTCTCTCTTCAGCTGGTTTTTCAACAGAGCGGTTCGATCGAAGACAAAGGGCTGCCGGGTCTGGCAAAGATGAGTGCCAAGATGATGAACGAAGGGACCTCTGCGCTCGGCAGCATCGGTTTCGCAAAAGTGCTTGACGCCAAAGCGGTACATTTGAGCGCCCATACCGGGACCGAGACCTTTGTGATCGAGCTCTCATTGCTCAAGGAGTCACTTGACTACGGACTGGAGAAATTCGCGGACCTGCTGAAAGATCCCAATCTGGACAAAGAGACCCTCGAAAAGACAAAGGCCGTTACGATCGGTGCGTTGAGCCGCAAAGAGAACGATTACGATTATGTCGCGGCGAGAGCCTTAAAAGGGGAACTTTTTAAAGGGACGCTTTTGGAACACCCTTCCAGCGGCACGGTTGATGATGTCAAAAAAATTGCGATAGAGGACGTCAAAGCGTTTTTGCAGGAGCACCTGGTGCTCTCGAGAGCGGTGTTGGTGATTGGCGGGGATATCTCCATGGCCGAGGCCAAAGAGAAAGCCGGCATGCTGTTAAAAAGCCTTCCGAAGGGTGAAGCGAGTGACCTGCCGTTTGTCGAGGTGGTCAAAACGAGTCAGGAAGAAGTGCTTGAACGTGACACGGAACAGGCCTATGTCTATTTCGGATCTCCGTACAACATCAGAGTGGGGGACGACGATGAGCATAAGGCGCGCGTTGCAACCTTCATTCTGGGTACCGGCGGTTTCGGCAGCCGGCTGATGGAAGAGATCCGCGTCAAGCGCGGCCTGGCGTACTCGGCCTATGCGCGTGTCAACACAGCCCGCTCGAATGTCTATTTCTCAGGCTACCTGCAGACAAAACTCGAGTCGCAAAAAGAGGCTGAAGAGACGGTCAAAGAGGTGATCGCTGCCTTTGTAAAGGAGGGGGTGACCCAGGCCGAACTTGACCAGGCGAAAAAGTTCCTTCTCGGTTCCGAACCGCTGCGTGTCGAAACCCTATCACAACGGCTTTCGCGTACGTTCCAGGAGTTTTACAAAGGCCAGGAACTCGGCTCAAGTCTGAAAGAGCTGGAGAAGATCAAGGCATTGACACTTGCTGACCTGAACAGCTACATCCAAAAACATACCGAGATCAATGACCTTACTTTTGCCGTGGTGACCAGCACGCAACAATAGTCCGCTCCCGGAGAAGGACTTTCTCCTGAGCAAACAGGACGCTCTTACTGATAACGCCTTCTTTGGGCCGAAGATCTAGACGCTTTGCTGCATTGTCATCAGCGCGGATGCCTGTTTTTCCAGCAGTGCCGTTGTCGCTTCTTTGGTAAGCGGGTAGGAGTAGTAATAGCCCTGGAAAGCGTCGCACCCCATTGTTTTGAGTATGTCAGCCTGTGACTCCCTTTCGATCCCTTCGGCGATCGTCTGCATCCCCAATATGCGGGCTAACTGGATGACGGAACGGATAATCTCGCGATCGGCCTGATTCTTTTCAATGTCTGCGACAAGCAGGCGATCGAGTTTGAGGTAGTCGAGCGGGAACTGTTTGATATAGACAAGCGAGGAGTAGCCGGTCCCAAAGTCATCCAGTGCGATCCGGTAGCCGTTTTGCTGCAGCTCTTCGAGTTTGCTGATGGTCTGGTCGATGGATTTTATCAGCATGCTCTCTGTTATCTCGAGCTCTACGAATTCGATAAGCGACGGGTCCCCTTCGCAGTGTTGGTAGAGGTTTTTGAGAAAGTTTTCATGCGCAAGTTCTCGGGCAGAAACGTTGATCGCGACCGGAAGTGCTATACCCAGCTGTTTCCACTGTTTGATGTCCTCAAGCACCTGCAGCTGCACACATTGGCCGACCTGAATGATGGAACCGGTTCGCTCCGCCGCCGGAATAAAATGGTCCGGTGCCACGACTTCACCGTTTGGTTTTATCCACCGTACCAGTGCTTCAAGGCTTATGACCTCTCCGGCATGATCGACCTTGGGCTGGTAATAGACTTTGAGCTCATTGCGTTCGATCGCCAGATGGATAAGCCTGTCGGTCTGCAGGAAGTCCTGCGACTCCTGAAAGAAGGCGTGGTCAAAGAAACAATACTCCTGATGATCACTCTCTTTGGCCTTATACATCGCAATGTCGGCATATTGGAGGAGATGTTCCGGATCGGTGGAGTCATCCGGGTAGAATGCTATCCCGATACTTCCGCTGATATGAAGATGCTGGTATTCGATCAAAAAAGGCATCTTGATCAGGTTCAAAATCTGTTGGGTGTAAGATTCGACTTCATTATGTGACATATCCGGGATCAGCAGCACGAATTCATCGCCGCCGAAACGGGAGAAAAAGACAGAAGGGCCGCAATAATCGCTGATCCGCGCTGCAACCCCTTTCAATACGGCGTCGCCGACACTGTGGCCGAGCGTGTCATTGATATATTTAAAGTAGTTAAGATCCAGAAAGAGCATGCAGAAGTTTTGCTTCTGTTCGGTCGTAATGAGAAAATCAAGCCGCTCTTTGAGCGCATTGCGGTTGGGAAGAGAGGTCAAAAAATCGTGATAGGCCAGAAATTCGATCCTGTCGTTGGAGGCCATCTCTGCCGTGATGTCGATGTTAAAGAAACGCATGCCTTTAAATGTGCCGTTACGATAGATGGGGTCGATGATCTGCTTGATCTGTTTCTCTTCACCGCTCTTAGTGGTGATCTTGAACTCCGTCTTGGATGATTTCGGATACGAGAGAAGCTCCTGCTTTAGCGAAGCGTAGGCTTGGCGGTCCTCTTGTTTGATGAGCGTGTCGAACAGGCCCGGGTTTTTGTAGTAGTCATCAACCGGGTAGCCCGTCATAGCGTATGCCATAGCCGAAACGTAGCGGTTTGTCCCATCCGCGTTGCTGACCAGGGTAAAAGCGATACTGGCATCACTGATCTCTTCAAAGAGCTGTCTGTCCAGGTCGCTCTGCTGCTTGAGCGTCAGAAATTTCCCCCACAACAGTCCTATGGTCAGACTCAGTAATGTCGGAACTATGACCATTTTGGGTGAAAATGTCGGCAAGACATAATTGATCTGAAAGAGAAAAAAAAATGCTGACGGCTATGATCGCAAACGAAATCGTCTTGATATAAGTTTTCATAATAGATCTATTATGACTGAAAACAGTTGGAGAGTCAAGAGGGGTTTGGTGAAATTACTCTTTGATGAATTTTTGGTTCTCAGGGTTGGAGAGAAAGCTTGCCATCGAATTTTCTATACCGTTTTCACGTTTTGGCGGTTGATTGCTCGCGACCTCGTTAGGCGAGGCGAGGTTGACAAAGATAGGGGTCTCGTCCACAATGACCTGCATGATGCTCAATAGCGGAACCTGCACAAAACTGCCGATGTTCTCTTCGCCGAACCCCGCTTCAAAGATCAGCGCGCTGTTTTCAAGGCGGGCACTTTCAAAGGTGTAGCCGGCCAAAAAGAAGAGGGTCATCGGACGGAAATCACTGCGGATCTTCTCCGGAAGCTCGGGCTCGAAAGTAAGGTGCTCGATCTTGCAGAGAATACCGAAATTCTGCTCCTGCTCAAACAGAAAGAGGAGCAATTCCTGAATATGTTTGCTCATCAACTTCATATAGTTTTCATCTTTGATCATCTCATACAGCATTATCGGCCCCTTTTATTGGTGCAATTATACCATCTTTGACTTGCTGAAAACCGACCATGGCGTTGAGCAGTGCAAACGTTGTGAAGTCGCAAAGGTCGTCGGGCGCGATCTCTTTTTCCATGATCCGCTTTTCGTCAAGCAGACGCGCCCTTGTCGTGCCTGCCAAAAGGGGGTGTTTCGGTGTCAGCCACCGTGTGCCGTCAAAAAATGCGATGTTGGCGATGGAGGTGTCGGTGATAAGGCCGTTTTGGACGATAAGAATGTCGTCGGCAGCCCCGCGCTGGGCGAACAGGAGGTCGAGTTCGGTGCGGTCCGCATATTTCAGAGCGTAATCAAGCGAGTCGGCCCGGAGGAGTTGAAGTGTCTGGATTGATTTTGCCTGATAGGGGATGTATTCGACACTGGCAGAGGTCGCATCATAGACAACCCTGCAGCGGTAGAGGGCAGCATCCGGGGGCGCTATCAGTGAAGCGAGGTCAAGATGGCATGCATACCCCAACTGCCTGAGGCTTCTCTCTACTCTCTGCTGATGGTACGCAAGGTGAGCAGGCCGGCCTTGCTCACAGCGAACGGTCTCGAGAAGTTTTTTACTCACTAAACAGCGCTGTACTCAGGTAACGTTCACCCGTATCGCAGAGGATGGTGACGATGGTCTTGCCCTGGTTCTCGGGACGGGCTGCGACCTGCATCGCGGCATAGACGTTGGCGCCGGCCGAGATACCGACTAGCAGTCCTTCGTGGCGCGCGAGCATTTTGGCGGTGTCGATGGCGTCGTCATTACTGACTTTGATCACTTCACCGTAGATTTTCGTGTTGAGGACCTTCGGGACGAACCCGGCACCGATCCCCTGTATTTTGTGCGGGCCGGGTTTGCCTCCGGAGAGAATAGCCGAGTCCTCAGGCTCGACGGCAACGATCTGAATGGCGGGGATCTCCTCTTTCAATACCGTGCCGGTCCCCGTCAAGGTACCCCCGGTTCCGACTGCAGCGACGAAGATATCCACATGCTTGTCGGTGTCACGAAGGATCTCTTGTGCCGTTGTCTGTCGATGGACATCGGGGTTGGCCGGGTTCTGGAACTGCTGCAAGATGATAGCATCGTCAAGGCTCTCTTTCAGCTCTTCGGCCTTGTCGATCGCCCCTTTCATCCCTGCTGCAGCCGGGGTCAGTACGAGCTCGGCACCGAGCGCTTTAAGCAGGTTGCGGCGTTCCATACTCATGGACTCAGGCATGGTCAGTGTCAGATGAAGACCCAGTGCCGCACAGATCGAAGCGAGCGCGATGCCGGTGTTCCCGCTTGTCGGTTCGATGATACGGGTCTCGTCATTGATCAGCCCTTTGTCCATGGCATCTTTGATCATGTTAAACCCGATACGGTCTTTGACTGAACTGGTCGGGTTCATAAACTCACATTTCCCCAGGATGGTGGTACCTGTTTCCTGCGAAGGGAAATTGAGTTTGACTAGAGGGGTGTTTCCGATGAGTTCGGTAATGTTGTTGGCGACATTCATACGATGACTCCTTGGTGATTTCTCTTTATATTGTCTATATAGTAGTTGTATATCGGTTAAAGTTGCGTAAAGCCGAGTAAAACACTAGGGTAGACTAATCGCCGTCACGGATGATCCCTGTTCCGCCCATGTTGGCACTGTGGTATATGATGCTGTGGTGTTTCTTGGCATAAAACCGCATCAGCAGCTTCTGCAGGGTGGGTTCGATGGATGGGTAGAACCAGCCGTTGTTGCTGATGGCGATCAGGTAGGGAGGATCCCCCTCGTAGAGCTCTTCACAGGTCGCCTCATAACAGATCGCGTTTCTGAACTTGATGCCTTTGATCGTCAAATCAGTCGGTTTTTCCGCCGTAACGAAGTCGGAGGCACCGTCGAAAAAAGTTGTGTTGACCCATGAACGCAAAAACTCCGGCAGAGGGATGTATTCGCCGAAAGGGACCAGTACCATCTTCTTGGCGATCCTGACCTCGCCGTTGAAAAAATGGTAACTGACATTGTAGTGAAGGCCGTTCTGGATATAGAGCGCACCGGTGATGATCTCAATATCGCGGGAGTACTCTTTGAGCGTTTCGATCAGCCGGGGATCCCGGTTCAGAAAGAGGGGAAAGGCGGACTCGGGGAGGACGACCAGGTCATAGTGTTCGGAAACAGCAGTCGTAACGGCGGCAAGATTGCGGGCGATGATCTGCGGACGGTTTGCTTTTTTCCACTTCTCCTCCTGCAGGAGCATCGGTGAATAGAGCTTGATCTTGATGTCGGGCTCCACCAGCCGGGGCGAAGAGAAGTCCACGGCCGCAAAAAGCAGCACCAAAGGGGCAAATCGAAACCGTTTAAGCTTCGCATCTTCGGCGAAATAGAGATAGAGTGAAAGTGCCGCCAAAATGAGGGCGTATTGCCACTTTTCGACCCCGAAAAGGGAGTTAATGAACGGGAGCTCGACCTGCAGCCAGTTCCAGTCCATCGGTTCGACGAAGCTCAACCCGAAAAGCATTGCGGCGCGATAGAAAGGGTTGCTTGTAAAGGCCAGGACGCTGAAAAAGAGTGCGTAAAGCAGGATGAAGAAGAGGGTAATAAAAGGGGTCATCCACCCCACATTATAGTACTCGAAACTGTAGCCGATCCAGTAAAACCACAACAGCCCGATAAACCCGCCCGCGGCTGCAAGAAGGCGAAGCGGTACTCTAAGCAGAAAATAGAAGGCACCAAGTGCGGTAAGCGTGTTGAGCAGAGCGTTGGTATAGCCGTAATGCTCCATATAGATAAAAGAGGAGAAAAGCAGGGCGATACCGAGACCCTTGAGCAGGTCAAGTGTTACCGAGCGGAAATCAATATTTGTCAGTTTCATGGGCGTATTATACAAAGATTTATACCTTCATCTATTTCAGAGGTCTGAAACAGTATAATGCATCAATTTTTTACGCAAGGATCTATTCGTATGGACATGTTAGGACAACTTTTACCGTTTGTATTTTTAATCGCGATTATGTACTTCATAATCATCCGCCCGCAGCAGCAGCAGGCCAAAGCCCACAAAGCAATGCTTGAGAGCCTCGGCAAAGGGGAGAAAGTCGTCACTAACGGCGGTCTTATCGTTGTTATCTACAAAGTCGAAGAGAACTTCTTCTCTGTGAAGATAAATGATGACGTGATCGTCAAGATCACTAAAGATGCGGTCGCACGAAAGTATGAGGATGAAGCTTAATTTTCGTCTGGTTATTCTTGTTCTCGCCATTATCTTTGGTGTGTTCTTCTCAATGCCGTCTCTGCTCCAGACAGAGAAGGGTGCCAAGATCACGCTCGGTCTTGACCTTCAGGGGGGTCTGCACATGCTTCTCGGCGTCAAGACCGAAGAGGCTGTCGGCTCACGCATAAAGTCGATCGCAGCAAGTGTAAAACACTTTACGGACCACAATGACATCTTGCTGGACACGCTTTCAGCAACCGATGAAGAGGTGAAGTTCACGATACTCGATCCTGATGATGCAGCGGCGATCGATGGGATGCTCAAAGAGATCGAGGGCGCGCAGATCAGCCACAGCGGTGAAGCGTATGCACTGACACTGACACCTGAATCGATTGAAAAGACCAAAAAAGAGGCGATTGCCCAGGCCATCGAGACTATCCGTAACCGTCTGGACCAGTTCGGCCTTGCGGAACCGACCGTTGCCCGTCAGGGTGCCGAGAAGATCCTGGTAGAACTCCCCGGTATCAAGACACAAGAGGATGAGCAGCGTGCGCGTGAACTCATCTCGCGTGCGGCGAAACTTGAACTGATCGCTGTCGATGAAGACCGTGCGATGCGCGTCTACAACATGACCGATGCGCAGGCGGCCCAGTACGGCGATGTCATCCTGCCGGACAAAGAGAACCCTGAGGTCAAACACCTTCTTAAAGAGATCCCCATCCTTGATGGCGGCATGTTGACCAATGCGACCGTCGCTTTCGATCAGAACAACCGTCCGGTCATCAACTTTGCACTCAACTCCGAAGGGGCACAGATCTTCGGTGACTTTACCGGCAAAAATGTCGGTAAACGGATGGCGATCGTTCTTGACGGGCTGGTCTATTCGGCACCGGTGATCAACGAGCGCATCGGCGGCGGGCACGTTCAGGTCAGCGGCAACTATACGGTCAACGAAGCCAACGACCTTGCGATCGCACTGCGTTCAGGCGCCCTGTTGGCACCGATCTATATGATGGAAAAACGCTCTGTCGGACCGAGCCTTGGTGCAGAGAGCATCCGCAACTCGATGATCGCTCTGATCGGCGGTTTTGTATTGGTCTTTGTCTTTATGATGGTCTACTACAAAGCGGCGGGCGTCATAGCCAATATCGCATTGATCGCCAACCTCTTTATCATTCTGGCGGTGATGGCACTTTTCGGTGCGACCTTGACCCTGCCGGGTATGGCGGGTATTGTCCTGACTGTCGGTATGGCGGTCGATGCCAATGTTATCATCTCCGAGCGTATACGTGAGCTCATCTATGAAGGCAAGTCGCTTCACAAAGCGATCGAAGAGGGGTATGCCAATGCGATGCGTGCCATTCTCGATGCCAACATCACGACGCTTATTGCCGCGGTTGTGCTCTATGCTTACGGTACCGGGGCGATCAAAGGTTTTGCGATCACGATCAGTATCGGTATTTTGGCATCAATGCTGACGGCGATCCTGGGTACACACGGTATCTATACGATGCTTGAAGAGAAGATCAACAAAAGTAAAAACCCGGCCTTCTGGTTCGGTATCAGCAAGAAGAGGTTAGGCTAATGGAATTTTTCAGACAGACAAAGACCATCGCTTTTATGGGCAAGTCAAAGCTGGCAATGGTCGTCTCGATCGTGCTTGTTTTGAGCTCTTTCGTACTGCTTGCAACAAAGGGTCTGAACTTCGGTGTTGACTTCGCCGGCGGTACCATCGTTCAGGTTAAGTATACTGAAGAGGCACCTATTGACGCGATGCGTACGCAGCTCTCAAGTAACGTGATGTTTAAAGGGGCTTCGATCACGGAGTTCGGTTCACCTGATGAGGTGATCATCCGTCTTAAGACAAGTTCGAAAGATATCTCGAAAGATGTGGGTGATGTCACGCGCGAAGCACTAAAAGGCACCGGCGACTATGAGATCCGCCGTGTCGACATCGTCGGGCCGAAGGTCGGTAATGAACTCCGTGAAAAAGGGGTTATGGCCCTTCTTCTGGCCATGCTCGGTATCCTTATCTATGTCGCGTTTCGTTTTGAGTGGCGTTTTGCGATCGCTTCGATCATCGCTCTGGTGCATGATGTCTCCATCGCGATGGGTGCACTTGCGCTGACGCAGATCGATGTCAACCTGGATGTCCTGGCGGCACTGCTGACCATCCTCGGTTATTCACTTAATGACACGATCATTGTCTTTGACCGCATCCGTGAAGGGATCACCAACACCAAAAAGTCGGTACTTGGTGCGGTGATCGACGAGTCGGTGACCAAGACCCTGTCACGTACGACTCTGACCTCATTGACCACCTTCTTTGTGGTGTTGACCCTCTTTATGTTCGGCGGGGAGATCATTCACGCCTTTGCCTTTACACTGCTTGTCGGTGTGATCGTCGGTACCTACTCATCGATCTTTGTCGCATCGCCGATCTTGATGTGGCTTGGCTTTGATATTAAAAACTATCATGGTAAACTTGCTGAGAAGGCAAAGCGCCAGGCAGAAAAAGAGAAGATGCGTGCTCAGTTCGAGCAAGGTACTTTGTAAACGTTTAGGAGAAAGTAATGGATTGGGGAAAAGTAGTATATGTTTTTTTTACGTTGATGTCACTGACGTCAACGGCAGGCTTCTTGTATGAGCATACGGCGGTTGCACTTTTTGTTGCGGCGAGTCTGAACCTTGTCTCAACGATTTTGAAACTGGGTGTGCGCAATCTGCTTTCGGCAGAACTGCTGGCCAGTTCGCTTGTGGCGGACCTGCACCTTATTCCTGCCTTTATCTATCTGGAGCTGATGGGGAACATCAAGTGGGCGATCGCACTGGCTATCGGTGCACTTCTTGCCAACATCTTCTCGATGGCACTCGTTTTGATCGAGAGTTCAAAAACACGAGACGAGTATTAATACGCCGGCAGACGCCGGCTGATTTTGGATTTTGAATTCTAAATTTCGAGTTATCTTTTTTCATGACCTCTTATCAATTTACCATTCAAAACTCAACATTATAATTTAAAAAATACAAGGTTTTTTTATGACGTACAACCCTTTAGAGATCGAAAAAAAATGGCAGTCTTTTTGGGACGAAAACCGCAGCTTTGAGCCGGAAGAGTCGTTTGACAAAGAGAAAAAATACATTTTAAGCATGTTCCCGTTCCCAAGCGGAAGACTGCATATGGGGCATGTCCGCAACTACACGATCGGCGACTCGTTCGCACGTTATTACCGACAGCAGGGGATGAACGTTCTGCACCCTATCGGCTGGGACAGCTTCGGCATGCCGGCAGAAAACGCGGCGATCAAAAACGGCGCCCATCCTAAGAAATGGACCTATGAGAACATCGACTACATGCGTAAAGAGCTCTCATCCCTGGGACTCTCTTTTTCCAAAGAGAGAGAGTTCGCGACCTCTGATCCGCTCTACACCAAGTTCGAGCAGGCCTTCATCATCGATATGTTCGAAAAGGGGCTTCTGTACCGTAAAAAAGCGGCACTCAACTGGTGCCCGCACGACTTGACGGTTCTGGCGAACGAGCAGGTCGTCGACGGCTGCTGCTGGCGCTGTGACACCCCTATCGTCAAAAAAGAGATGAACCAGTATTACCTGAAGATCTCTGACTATTCGGATGAGCTGATCGATGATCTTAAGCAGCTGGAGAAAGGGTGGCCGAAACAGGTCCTGACGATGCAGGAGAACTGGATCGGACGTTCTAACGGTCTGGAATTCACGCTGCCGCTTGACGAACACGCAACGAATCTGCTGCGCGGTGAGTTTGACGGTTTTGACGTCTATACAACCCGCCCCGATACGATCTACGGTGTCACCTATACGGCATTGGCACCGGAACATGAACTCGTTACGTACATGATCGAAAACAATATGCTGGATGTCCGTGTGGCTGCCGAGATCGAGACGATGAAAAATGCGAGCTCTATCGACCGCCAGAAGCACAAGCACGGGGTTGCGCTCGGTATCAACGTCATCCACCCGTTGACCAAAGAACCGATTCCGGTCTGGGTCGCTAACTTTGTTTTGATGGACTACGGTTCAGGCGCCGTTATGGCTGTACCGGCGCACGATGACCGCGACTTCGAGTTTGCGACCAAATACAGTCTTCCTATTGTCCCGGTCATCGCCTCGGAACAGGATGGTATTGTGACAGACCGCGCGATGACAGATGCGGGTATGCTTTTTAACTCCGACAAGTTCAGCGAGATGAACTCCGTTGATGCCAGAGCGGCGATCATCGCGCATTTTGAAGAGGAGAAGCTCGGCAAGAAAGTGACCAACTACCGCCTGAAAGACTGGGGTATCAGCCGTCAGCGTTACTGGGGTGCGCCGATCCCGTTTGTCCACTGTCCTGAATGCGGGATTGTGACGGAGAAGAAAGAGAACCTGCCGATCACACTGCCGGACGATGCACAGATCACGGGCGAGGGGAACCCGCTTGAGCACCATGCGACCTGGAAATATTGCAGCTGTCCGAAGTGCGGCGGCGAAGCAGAGCGCGAGACGGACACAATGGATACCTTCATCCAGTCTTCGTGGTATTTCCTCCGCTATACGGCAAGCCCGAAGATCCAGCAGGAACAGCCTTTCGACAAAGACGAACTGGCCTACTGGATGAATGTCGACCACTACATCGGCGGGATCGAACATGCTATCTTGCACCTGCTCTACAGCCGTTTCTTCACGAAAGTGATGCGCGACCTTGGCTACCTCGATTTCGCTGAGCCGTTCGACAGACTTTTGACACAGGGTATGGTTCTTAAAGACGGTGCCAAGATGAGTAAGTCAAAAGGCAACACGGTCGATCCGGATGCCCTGATCGAGAAGTACGGTGCCGACACGGCCCGTCTCTTTATCCTCTTCGCCGCACCGCCGACCCAGGAGCTGGAGTGGAACGACAGTGCCGTTGAAGGGGCCTACCGCTTTTTGAAACGTTTTGCAGAGCGGAGTGCCAATGCGAAGGCGACGGACACACTGCCGCAGATCGACCACAGTACGCTTTCGAAAGAGGAGAAGGCTGCACGTAAAAAGGTCTATGAAGCACTGCAGCGTGCCAACGAGGTCTTTGAAGAGCGTTACACCTTCAACACGATGATCGCCGGTGTCATGGAAGCGATGAACGCGTTGAACGATCAGGATAACGAAGACGTATGGACGGAGGGGTACTGGATCCTCAGTGCTGTTTTGGAGCCGATCGTGCCGCATATCGCATGGGAGATCTCTACCGAGCTGTTCGGGCGCAACAACCTTGTACCGAACAGTGTCAAAGAGGAGGTCTTTAGCGTTGATTCTATCACCCTGGGCGTCGCTGTGAACGGCAAGCGCCGTGCCGAGATCGAAGTGGGCGTCAGTGACAGTAAAGAGGCCATCATTGCCCAGGCGAAAGAGGCCCTTTCCAAATGGCTTGAGGGTAAAGAGATCGTAAAAGAGATCGTTGTCCCGAACAAGCTTGTCAACATCGTTGTCAAAGGGTAAATGATGGGCAGGGGCGTAAGCGTGTCGAACAAACCGTATCACAAGCTCTTTCAGCTGACATTGTATGCCCTGCTGTTTATACTGCTGACGGGTTGCGGCTATCAGCCCAGCTCCAAAGAGGCTAAAAAAGTGCTGGGTGAGACCGTCTCCACCGAGATCGTTATCTCCATGACGGACCCGGAGAATACGGTGGTGCTCAAAGATGCCCTTGACGAAGCGGTCATCCGCCGCTTTCAGACCAACCTCCGCCACCGTAAAGATGCCAAGACGCATCTGAAGATCGAACTGCAAAATGTCGGATTCAATGCGTTGCAGTATGACAGCAACGGTTATATTGTGACCTACCGCACGACGATCAACCTGGCGATTACCCGCGCGACTGAGCACTATACAAAACGTTACCGTGCGGTCGGCAACTTTGATTTTTCGATCGATCCCAATGCCGTCATTACCGACCAGCAGCGTTTTGAAGCGATCGCGAACAGTGCGACGAAAGCACTGGACAGTTTTGTTGCCCAGGTTGCCGCTGAAGGCACCCGAACAGAATAATGCTGTCACTGCAAACATTTCTCGACGCCAAGCCGCTCTTTTATGATGAGATTGATCTTGAGCGAATGCCGCGTGTCTACTGTGCGCTTAAAGAGCTTCTCCCCTCACCAAAAGTCATTCATGTTGTCGGTACCAACGGTAAAGGAACAACGGGACGGTTTTTGGCCAATGCCCTCCTGCAAAACGGCCTGAATGTCGGCCACTACACCTCGCCGCACATTGTAAAGTTCAACGAACGCATATGGCGTAACGGTGAAGCGGTCAGTGACAGTGTATTGGAAGAGGCCCATCAACGGCTTTCGGCACTGCTCACGCCGGAACAGTCCGAGAGCCTGAGCTATTTTGAATACACGACGCTGCTGGCAATGCTTGTCTATGAACATTGTGATTACGTGGTGCTGGAGGCAGGTCTCGGCGGCGAGTTTGACGCCACCAATGTCTTTGACAAGGAACTCTCCCTCTTTACCCCCATCGACATGGATCATCAGGCTTTTTTAGGCGAGACTATCGCATCCATTGCCGGGACAAAGTTCCGCTCGATGCAGCGGACGGCGATCCTGGGCCGACAGGTTCATCCCGAGGTCGATGCGATCTACCGGGAGATCGCGCAGATGAAGGGGTGCAGGGCGTTTACTATCGACGACCTGCTCTCGACTGAAGAGCAGCGGCAGATCCAGACTATTGCAACGCGTTGCGGTTTGGCCGACTATCTGCAGGACAATCTTCTTCTGGCCCTGAGTGCAGTGACATATTTTGGATTTGACGCCGATGTGGAGAAGCTGGCCGCATCGCCGCTCTTTGGGCGTCTGAGCAGGATTCAATCAAACGTTCTGCTGGATGTGGGCCACAATGTGCTGGCGGCAGAAGCCATTGTCAAAGCGCTTGCAGGTCAGCGGTTTACCCTGGTCTACAACTCCTATCGTGATAAAGATTATGAACAGATCATCAAGACACTGTCCCCTATCATCGAAGCGGTGGAACTGATAGCCGTTGATGACGTGCGTATCGAACAGGAGAGCCATCTGCGCGAGGTGATCGCGGCGCAGGGGCTGGATGTCGGTACATTCCGTGCGATAGAGGCGGACAAAAACTATCTGGTCTTCGGTTCGTTCAGTGTTGCCGAGGCCTTTTTGGCGTATTTGGCCGGAGCATAGAGGGAGCCGGGGTGGATCACAACATAAACATCACCATTGAAGATGCCAAAGGGATCAAAGAGTTTACCTTTCACAAACGCGTCAAGCACTTTGCCCTCTACAGTGCCGCCGCTGTTGTCATTTTACTTTTTGTGAGCGTAGCCTTCGTCTTTCAGTTGACCAGAGAACTGGGCACCATCGAGGCTAAAAAAAGTATGTTGGAGGCGCAAAATGCGCTTTTGGAAGAGACCATCAAAAGCAAAGAACATGAACTGACACAGCTGGACGGGCGTCTCGATGCGATCGAGGCGCTGATCGGCATGGATGTGCACGATGATACACCGCTGCGTGAACGTGTCGATGTGGCGCAGCTGACCACGAAGGTGCGTGCGCTGATCTTTAATGTCATTCCCAACGGTTCGCCTGTTGAGTACCGCGGCATTACAAGCGGTTTCGGCTATCGCAACGACCCGATAACCGGACGCAGGGAGTACCACAAGGGCAGCGATATGAAAGCGAAGGTTTTCGCCGAGGTCTACGCGACGGCCGACGGCGTGGTCGAGTATGCCGGGTATCACCCTAAAAGCGGTTTTGGACGGCTGATCATCATCAACAATGCCTACGGGTTCAGGACCTCATTCGCGCATCTTGGCAAGATCGATGTGAAAACCGGCCAGGTGGTGCATAAGGGGGACCTTATCGGTCTTACCGGCAACAGCGGTCGAAGCGACGGTCCGCATCTGCATTACGAGGTCCATTATATGCAAAGAGCCCTTGACCCCTATTGGTTCATAACATGGACCATGAACAATTATGCAGAGATTTTCGAGAAAGAGAAGCATGTCCCCTGGAAAGATCTGCTGGGGCTGATAGCGAACTGGACAGGCGAAGAACATCCGGCTGAACGTGCGCAGAGCAACAGCAAGGTTGAGAAGAAGAGCGGGCTTTAGCCTTGAAAACGTCTCTCTCCTTAAAGCTTTGGTACAATGTCATCATTAGTTTAAGTTACCCTTTAAAGAAGAATAATGCCCCAAAACCGTCTGTTTGAACAGTTTAGAAACCAGAGTGTCGATAATCTAGAACTCCTTATCTGCGAAGATGAAAAAGAGAGCCTCCGTTTAGCGGATGTTGCAAAATTTTTTGAACGTGATGTGGTCGTATTTCCCGACTTTCGGGCCCGATACGAAGAGGACCTCCGTCCGTTCAAGGAGGAGATGCAGGAGCTTTTCAGGGCGCTTCGAACCTACTACAAAGCAGAACAAAAACCGCTTGTCATCTCACCGCTCAAGACGCTTCTTTTCCCCCTCCCGAAGCCGGAACTTCTAGAGACATTCAGCATTGAATATGCTCAGACACTCGGGCTAAAAGCCTTCAAAGAGAAGATGCTCTTCTGGGGCTACAGCTTTGTGGACATGGTGCAGGTCGAAGGTGAGATCTCATTTCGCGGCGATATTATCGACATCTTTACGCCGAATTCCGAAAACCCCTACCGCATATCGCTCTTTGATGAAGAGATCGAAGAGATCAAACACTTTACGCTTGAAAAGCAGCGGACCATAGGCGAGGCTATTGACGAAATAGAGATCGCCCCCGCCTTTTACGCTCTGGACGAGCAGGCGTATGAGATGATCGAACAAAAAGTGCTAGAGAGCGAAAGCGACAGTTTTGTCAAAGATATGGCCTCATTGGGCTTTTGGTACCTCGGTGAGCTGGCCGCCTCTTTCATTGATGACAAGAATACACAGTTTATCAAGCCGATGGATGCCATTTTGGAAGAGGCCTACATCATCAACGAGCCGCAGGTCATCCGCGAGAAATTTGACCTTGAGGTGATGGCGGAAGAGCAGCACTGTAAAGAGCTTGCGGTCACGAATGTCCCGACGCTGCTCTCTGTCCACAAGGGCAAAAAAGTGACGATCATCGCGTCGAACGAAGCGCAGATCAAGCAGGCTAATCTCTTCGACACGACCGGCATCAATGTCGTCTATTCGCCGATTATCCTCAACATCATCAGTGACCAAGAGATCGTCATCTCGCTCAACAAACCGGTTGCCAAGCGCCGCCGCCGCAAAAGCAGTATCATCCTTGACGACCTTAAAAAAGGGGACTATGTCGTCCATGAGGATTACGGTGTCGGTATTTTTGAGGGGATCGAACAGGCGGAGATACTCGGCGGTGTCAAGGACTTCGTGACCATTAAGTACCAGGGTGACGACAAAGTGCTGCTGCCGGTCGAAAACCTTGAGACGATCGACCGTTATATGGCGGGCGGCGGCGCGCTGCCGGTCCTGGACAAACTGGGCAAAGGGAGTTTTGGCCGTCTGAAAGATAAGGTCAAAAAACGCCTCTTCGAGATCGCTTCCGAGATCATCAACACGGCGGCATCGCGTGCCCTTATCAAGGCACCGGTCATCAAATGCGACGCCGAAGCGATCAAAAACTTTCAGAACATGGCCGGTTTCGACTATACGGACGATCAGGCACAGTCCATCAACGAGATTTTGCAAGAGATGGGCTCGGGCCATATCATGGACAGGCTGCTCAGCGGTGACGTCGGCTTCGGTAAGACCGAGGTCGCAATGAACGCCATCTACGCCGTGGCGAAAGCGGGGTTCCAGTCGGCTATGATCGTACCGACGACCCTGCTGAGTTCACAGCACTTTCACTCGCTTGAAGAGCGTTTCAACGACCTGGGTATACGTGTGGCGAAGCTGGACCGTTTCTCAACCCCTAAAGCCAAAAAAGCGACACTGCAGGCGTTAAAAGAGGGTCTTATAGATACGGTGGTCGGGACGCACGCCCTTTTTGGCGCCGAGTTCAAGAACCTGGGGCTTGTGATCATCGACGAAGAGCACAAGTTCGGGGTCAAACAGAAAGAGAAGCTCAAGCAGCTCTATGAGAAGGTGCACCTGCTTTCGATGAGCGCGACACCGATCCCGCGTTCGCTCAACCAGGCGCTCAGCTCCATCAAGACGATGAGCCAGCTGCTCACGCCGCCGAGCGAACGTCAGGGGGTGCGCACCTTTGTCAAAGCCTATGACGAGAAACTGGTCAAAGAGGTCATTTTACGTGAACTTCGCCGCGGCGGGCAGGTCTTTTACGTCTTCAACAACATCAACATGATGCCGATCAAAGAGGGGGAGCTGAAAAAGCTGCTGCCGGAACTGCGCATCTTGATGCTCCACTCGCAGGTCTCGGCCGTCGAGACGGAGAAGGCGCTGCTTGACTTCCAGGAGGGCAAGTATGACATCATGCTGGCCACCTCCATTATCGAGTCGGGTATTCATATGCCGCAGGTCAACACGATGCTGATCGACGGTGCGGACCGTTTCGGTATTGCCGACCTGCACCAGCTGCGCGGCCGTGTCGGGCGCGGGCATACCGAAGGGTTCGCCTACTTCATCGTCGATAACAAGGAGAACCTGACCGACGAAGCGAAAAAACGTCTGGTCGCCCTGGAGTCCAACAGCTTCCTGGGCAGCGGTTCCATTCTCGCTTTCCACGATCTTGAGATCCGCGGCGGGGGGAACCTGGTCGGCGATGCACAGAGCGGGCACATTAAAAACATCGGCTATTCGCTCTATCTTAAGATGCTCGAAGATGCCATCAAAGAGCTGAGCAACACCCAGGAGAAGGCGCGAGCCAAAGTCGACATCAAACTGGCGATCTCCGCCTATATCTCGGAGGAGGTGGTGCAGGAAGACCGCCTGCGGCTTGAGCTTTACCGCCGCCTCAGCCAGTGCGAAGAGCCGACGGAGATCTACGAGATCGAGGAGGAGGCGATTGACCGTTTCGGCAAGCTCGACGATCCGACCAAGCAGTTCTTTGAACTGATGGTCATCAAACTGCTCTCTATCGACAAGAAGATCGCCAAGATCATGAACTACGGTCAGAACATCACCGTCGAATACGCTAACGGCTCCAAAGAGTCGCTGAAAGCGGCCAGCAAAGATGACGACGACATCATAAAAGAGGTTCTGTACTACCTGCGTAATGCAAAACCGAAGGTACTATAACAATGGCAAAGATCACATTAGCATTCATCGGCGATATCGTCGGCCGTCCGGGCCGTTCTATGGTGAAGAGCCATCTTAAAGCACTGCGTGACGAATTCGGTATCGACTTCGTCATCGGCAACTACGAAAACGCCTCCCACGGTTTCGGGTTGACGGCTAAAAACGCGAAAGAGCTCTTTGAGTCGGGCATCGACGTCATGACCGGCGGCAACCACTCCTTTGACAAAAAAGAGATCGCACCGCTCTTTGAGAGTATGGCACTGCTGCGTCCGCACAACTACCCCGATGCGATGCCCGGTACGGGCGTGAAGATGTACGAGGTCAACGGCAGCAAGCTGGGTGTTGTCAACATCATGGGACACTACACGATGCCGATGGTGGACAACCCCTTCATCTGTGCGCAAAAAGCGGTTGAAGGGCTCAAAGCGGAGGGCGCAGAGGCGATCTTTATGGACATTCATGCGGAAGCCAGCAGCGAAAAGCGGGCGATGATGATGATGTTCCAGGGTCAGGTAAGCGCTATCTTGGGAACGCATACCCATGTCGGTACGGACGATTTTCAGATAGCCGAGGGCACGGCCTATATGAGCGACATCGGCCTGACAGGGTGCCGTGACAATGTCATCGGGATGGAGGCCAAAGTGCCTCTTCAAAGGTTCCTGACCGGTATCGGCGGCCACTTCAATGTGCCGGACAAATGCAAAAAGATCCTGCAGATCGCTATTATGGAGCTCGAAGAGGGCAAGTGTGTACGTGCCAAAAAACTGAAGATCTTCGATGACGGCAGACGCCTGGAGAGCGAGGCGTGGCAGGAGTCATGATCGACAGCGGTTATGATCTCTACTCGGCACTGCAAAAACTCGATTTGCTTAAAGACGCTCCCGAATTTTGGTGGCCGAACGCCTACACCTTTGAGGTGCTGCTAGGCGCCATACTGACACAAAACACCCAGTGGCAACGGGTGGAAGAGTCTCTTGATAATTTGAGAAAAAACGATCTTCTTTCGCTTGAGAGTGTTGCCGAGAGCGACATCGGTGTCATCATCGAATGCATCCGTCCCAGCGGATTTTTCAAAAACAAATCCAGAAACATCCAACTGCTGTGCCAAAACATCATCAGAGATTTTGGCGACTTTGAGACGTTTCAGGAGGAAGTGAGCCGTGCGTGGCTGCTGGCACAACGGGGTATCGGGTTTGAGAGTGCCGATGCGATCCTCTGTTACGCTTGTCGGCGGGAGGTGATGGTCGTAGACAAATACACCCAGCAGCTTCTTCTGGCCCTGGACCGTGAGTTCGAAAACTACGAGGATATCCAGGCGTGGTGCGTTGAGAATTTCAGATCTGAAAATCTTCATCACGACCTTGCCTGTTTTCATGGTATGATAGTGGAGTATATGAAACAGTATAAAAAAGGCAAAACGGTCGACATCAGGCCGCTGCTGATAAAGTGAGGATCATCATGAAAATAGTATATTTAATCTTGGCTGCGCTGGCGGTGCAGGCACAAGACAACTCGATGTTGCAGTATAGCGGTGTGGACAGTACGCACGAAAACGGCGTGAAGTACCATCTTGAACGCCATGTCCCGGAGGAGTGCTTTGATCTGAAGGTGAACAATGCAACAGTGTGGGAGGGCAACTATGCGGCAAAGTCTGTTCCTGAGGCGTGCAAAGGAACCCTGGTCCAAACGGTGGGCACACTCTCTCCGATGCATATGGCGGAGGGGATAGAGAGTTACGGTGAGCTGGAAGTGCTCAACTTCATCAAAGAGATGGCAACAAACAAAGAGCTGGTTCTGGTGGACTCGCGCGGAGCGGACTGGTATGAGTACGACACGATCCCGGGTGCGGTCAACTACTGGTTCTCGATGGTAAAAAACCCTAAAAAGTACCCCGACGAATTTGCGTTTATGCTCGATGAGCTGCATGTCATCACCAACAAAGACGGCAGCTATGACTTTTCCAAGGCAAAGACGATGCTGCTCTTTTGTAACGGCCCGTGGTGCGGACAGTCCCCCGCAGCCATACGGGGGTATCTGGCGATCGGTTATCCGGTTGAGAAGATGAAGTGGTACCGCGGCGGTATGCATGTCTGGAAGAGCCTCTCGATGACATCGACCCGTTCTAAACACGCCGACAAGTAGGGTCGGTTTTTTGGACTTTTCAGCCTTCGCACTTTCGCAGCCTCTTCTTCGTGCACTAGACGAAACGGACTTTACGCAGCCGACGCCGATCCAGGCAAAAGTGATCCCCCTGGTACTGGAAGAAAAGGATGTCATGGCACGGGCACAGACCGGAAGCGGCAAAAGTGCCAGCTTTGTGCTGCCGATTTTGGAGCTGTTGTCGCAACGCCGCGGCGAAGGCAAGAAGCCCAAGATCAAGGCGCTGGTACTGACACCGACAAGAGAGCTGACACTCCAGGTGGCTGAGGCATTTAACCTTTTCGGAAAGTACCTGGAGACGAGACCGAAGGTGGTCAGTGTCATCGGCGGTGAAAGCATCGGCGACCAGCTCTATAAGATCCAGCAGGGATGCGATGTACTGGTGGCGACATCGGGACGTTTTCTGGATGTCCTGGACAAAAAACAGATGAACCTCTCCCACCTTGAGTTTCTGGTTCTGGACGAAGCGGACAAGATGCTGAACCTCGGTTTTGCCGAAGAGCTCGATGCCGTTCTGGAGGCGATCCCTTCGCAGCGTCAAAACCTCATGTTCTCCGCGACCTATCCCCAGAAGATCCTCGATATTGCGGCCAGGATCACCAGCAAAGCGGTTGAGGTGAGCATCGAAGGGGAAGAGCAGACCGTTGAAAAGATCGACCAGCGTGTCATCGAAGTGAACCGTGAGAAGAGGGGGCCGCTGTTGAGGCACCTTTTGAAAACGGAGAAGTACGGCCAGGTCCTGGTCTTCATGGCCAACAAAAGGGCGACCGACAACATCGCCATGAAATTTAAAAAATACGGCATATCGGCACAGTCCTTTCACGGCGACCTTGACCAGCAGGAGCGAAACGAGACGCTTAAAGCGTTCAAAGAGAAAAAGATCCAGGTGCTCTTTGCAACCGACATCGCGGCACGCGGTCTGCATATCGAAGAGATCGACTGTGTCGTCAACTTCGACCTGCCGCGTTCGCCTGCCGACTACATCCACCGCATCGGCAGAACGGCGCGTGCCGGTAAAGCGGGCAGGGCGATCTCTTTTATTGATTATGAAACAACGGCCCATTTCAAGATTATTGAAAAACGCAGCGGGATAAAGCTTGAAAGAGAGCAGATAGAAGGCTTTGAACTCACCGGCGAAGCGCCTAAAAAAGTGAAAGGTCCCGCTCCAGTCAAAGGGAAGGGCAAAAGCAAAAAAGAGAAGGCACGCGAAAAAGAGGCTAAAGAGCGGGCTGAATAAGCAGTTTTTGCGAGCCTCTTGAAGCAGTAGCTAATTAATATGCAAAATACTATTATTAGAAAGTAATTTATTCTGTTATAATAATGTCAATACAAAAGAGGGGAAAATCCACCATATGCTAATTCGATCACTATTACTTTTAGTCACAATCTCGGCAACACTGCTAAGCGCAGCTGATGACATGATCCAATACAACGGAAGTCATGTCAAGGTAAAAGGGAACTATCCTGCTGTCGGCAAAAAGGCACCTATCGCACGGGTAACCGAAAAAGACTTTTCTATCAAAACCATCGGCGGCAAAAGTGACAGGGTTCAGGTTCTTGTAACGGTGCCGTCTATAGATACGCCTATTTGCTCTATGGAGTCAAAGCGATTTGATGATGAGATCAAAAAGTTTCCAACGGTCGATATGACTGTTGTCTCTATGGACCTTCCTTATGCGGACGACCGTTTCTGTAAAGGGCGGGGCATTGAAAATATTACGATTGCCTCGGACTTTGCCTATAGAGAAGTCGGTGAGCGTTACGGCGTCAGCATTATAGAAGGGGAATATAAAGGCTTACTGATACGGGCTGTTTTTGTCATCGGAAAGAATGGCAGAATCGTTTATCAGGAGATCCATCCCGATATAAACAAAGAGCCGGATTATGAAAAAGTGATGAATGCTATAAAAATGGCCGATGCACCCTCTGAATAATGAACAGCCGACACCTTAACTAGAAAAGATAGACCATTAAATTTTTTAACATCATACTCCTCTTGCTGATTGCAGCAGGATCAGTAAGCTCGGCACTTGCACAAGAACATACCGAACCCACAATAGAGATTACGCAGCAGAAAAACAGTTTTGATATCACTGTCTTGGTGCCCGAAAACAGCTATATTCCAGAAGAGAATCTGACGCTTGACATTGTAGGCAGGGGGGTCACGCTTTCGAGTGCTTTTTTCCCCGACGCTGAACGTTTTGAAGCGCGTGATGTCTTCTTCAATAAAGTTGCGATCAAAGCTGTCGTCGAGGGAGTGCCTGATGCCGACTTTACGATCCGTTTGGCGTATCAGAGTTGCAGCAAACAGCATCTCTGCTCCGAACTTTCAATCGTCAAAAAGCCATTTAAAGTCGCTGCGGACGAAACAGCAGTAGAGAGAAGCGCAAAAAGTGCCGAAAAACCGCTGCCGGTCACGATGGTGTCTGAACACGACGGCATTGCAGAGATGCTCAAAAGCGGCACTCTCTTACTCACGCTGGTCACATTTTTCGGTTTCGGACTGCTGCTGGCTTTTACCCCGTGCATGCTGCCGATGATCCCCATACTTTCGTCCGTTATTATCTGTAAACAAGAGCATATGAATACAAAAAGAGGTTTCTTCCTCTCCCTGACCTATGTACTCTCTATGGCGGTCGTCTACGCCGTAGCCGGTGTCTTGGCAGCCTCTTTCGGGCAAAATATTCAGGCTCTCTTTCAAGAGGCATG
>JBFFKK010000012.1:0-51941 GCA_041555445.1 Sulfurimonadaceae bacterium | reverse complement strand
TCATCTCGTCCGACATCATCTTCTGGATCTCAGGGTCATTCATCATCCCGGAACCCATCATCCCCATACCGCAGCCACCCATCATCATCGGTCCCTGCATCATGCCTCTGTTCATCATGCCCTGTTGAGGCATATCCGCACTACCACACTTCATACCCATACCGCCCATAGGCTGTGCATTGGCCACCAGTGTCAACATACCCGCAGCAACTGCTGCTATCATCAATCGTCTCATAATGACTCCTTCTTGTGTACTTCTTTTGATTGTATGCCTATAAAAATTCAGTAGGAGTAAACGCCGATGTTTATTTGTATTGTTTAAACTCAGCTTCAGTCGTTTTTTTCGCGTTATATAATAAATTCCATAGTAAATCACTCGGCTTTTAGAAAAGTTTTGTAACTTTTCGACCATATGCAGCAATATTTCAACTGAAAAAGTTAGTTCTTATTATATTAAAGTAGAATTTCTCATAACTGTTATGACAAATACTAAAAGCTAAAGAATAATCTATTGAATAAAAAGTTACAGATGCGAATTTTGCACACCTCAGACTGGCACCTTGGTCAGAACTTTATGGGTAAAAGCCGTGAGGAAGAGCATCATGCTTTTCTTGCTTGGCTTACTCAAACTATAGAAGCAGAATCTATCGATGTCTTAATCGTAGCAGGTGATATTTTCGATACTGGAACGCCACCAAACTATGCATTAGAGCTTTATTACAACTTTCTCAAAGACCTATCTTTCTCTTCATGCAAAAACATCATCATCACTGCAGGAAACCACGATTCTATAGCCACTCTCAAAGCTCCCAAACAACTCCTCAAAGCACTGAATGTTCATGTCATTACTTCTGGTGACGAGAACGAAGATGAACTTGTTTCCATCTATGAGGAGGATGAACTTCAGGGCATTGTTTGTGCTGTGCCGTTTCTTAGAGATCATGTCGTACGAAAAGCTCAGAGCGGACAAACGATGCAAGATAAAGAGCTCTCTTTAAACGAAGGGATCAAACAACACTACAATGACGTCTTCGATCAGGCAAACAAGCTCATGGGTAAGCGTAAAGTTCCCATTATCGCTACAGGACATTTAACGACGGTCGGCAGCAGAAGCAGTGAATCTGAACGTGACATCTATATAGGTGGTACGATAGATATAGGTGGTGATTTTCTAGGAAAAAACTTTGACTATGTAGCTTTAGGACATTTACACATAAACCAAACTGTGGGCAGTGAACATGTACGCTATAGTGGCTCACCCATACCGCTTAGTTTTAGTGAGTCAAAGACTCAGAAAAAAGTCAATATAGTCACCTTTACCCATAATGTTTTAGAGGTTCAAGAAATAGACATCCCCCTACACAGACCGCTTTTAGTGCTTAAAGGTGACGTAACTTCGGTCAGCTCAAACCTAAAGGCAATAAAAGACAAAAGCACCTGGATAGAAGTTCATCTCGATGACATCAACCCTTTCGCCTCAAACCAAACCATACGAGAACTGGCAGAGGCTTTAGAGTTGACACTGCTTGCGGTAAAGATAGATCGATCAGAACAAGCCCTTCATTCAAGTGAGATGGCTGTTCAAAGCCTGGATGAGCTTAAACCGATAGATGTCTTTGAACGCCGTTTGGAGCTTGACGGTTTGGACGATGAGGAATTAAAGCTAGAGCTTATTAAAAACTTCAATATTATCGTCAGCGAAGTAGAGATCTTATGAAAATACTTCGTCTTAGATCTAAAAATATCAACTCACTCAAAGGTGACGTAGAGATAGACTTTACCGACCTCTTAAAGGACAACGCACTCTTTGCTATCACAGGTCCTACAGGTTCTGGAAAGAGCACGCTTTTAGATGTCATCACCTGTTCTTTGTACGGTCAGACCCCACGTCTTAAAAACCCAAGTGACCTGATGTCCCGGCACAGCGGCGAGGCGATGTGCGAAGTCGAGTTTGAAGTCAAAGGTAAAGTGTACCGTTCTTCATGGACACAAAAAAGAGCACGGAACAAACATGATGGCAACTTGCAGCCTGCTTACATGGAACTTTCAGATGTTAAAGCGGAAACAGTGTTAGAGACAAAAGTCAGCCGTGTGCCTAAGTTTATTGAAGAGCTTACAGGTTTAGACTTCGACCGGTTCACCCAATCAATGATGCTGGCGCAAGGAAGTTTTGATGCCTTTTTAAAGGCTAAAGAAGGTGAACGCTCAGCACTTCTTGAAAAGATAACCGGCACCAAGATCTATGCGGATATATCAAAAGCTGTCCATGAAAAGCACAGTGCCTATAAGCTCGATATCGAGATAGATGCCAAATCTCTAGAAAGCATCGAGCTCATAGATGAGAAACTGCTCAAAGAGAAGACGGACACGCTAGCTTTAAATAAAAAGCAAAAGATCGAAGATGATAAACGTTTAAAAGAGCTAAACCTTGCTTTACACTGGACAGAGACGCTGGCCAAACTAATCGCTGACAGTGAAAAGTATCAGCAGGACTTTATAGAGATCACCAAACAAAAAGAGGATAAAAAAGAGGACTTCTCCAAGCTCGAACAAGCTAACAAAGCACTCAATGTCTCATCCGCTTATACAAAGAAAAGTGAGCTGAAAAAGAACATCCAAGCCGATACGGTATCACTTGAAATGCTAAACAAAGAGATCCAGACCCTAACCCAAGATATCACTCAAAGCAAGGATACCAAAGGGAAGGCTTTACAAGAGCATGCCCAGGCCAAAACAGCCTACGATAAAGAGCTCTTAAAGCTCAAACAAGCCAGAGAGATCCAAACCCAAGAGCAAGAGAAACAAAAGGCCTTTGCAGAGATACAAAAAGATATCACGGCTAAAACAGGCAGTGAATCGCTCCTCTCGCAAACATTAAGTGAGGTCAACGAGAAGTTTAAACAGTTAGCGCTGGATACGGCCTCACAAAACAGCTACCTTCAAACCCATATTAAAGATGAAAAACTCATAACGACGATGAGCCTCATCGAAGCCAACCTCAAAAAATATAGCGAAGAAGAGACCCAGCTAAGCTCACTGCTAAGTGACAAAGTTAAACTAGAGCGTGACTTCGCTCAAACACAAGCATCACTCTCAAAACTTCAATCAGAGCTGGAGGCCTTAGCCCTTACATTTAAAAGCAGTGAAACAGCCTATACAGACATCCAAACAAAGAGCAGTGCCGATGTCACAGCAGAGCCCCGTTTAAATGCGGAGCGTAAGCAGATAGAGACGTTGCTTACGCAGCTAGGCAGCTACCGTGATCTTGTCAAGAAAAAAGAGCAAGAACGTAATGAGATCACCTTAAACAGTGAAAAAGAAAAGAGTCTTTCAGAGAGTATAAAAAGCGCAACAGAACATATCAAAGAGTTAAAAACACATATAGAGACGCTTAGAACTAAAAGAGATCAAGAGATACTTATCAAAAAGTACGAAGAGGATAGAGCCCATCTTGTTTCAGGCGAAGCATGCTTCTTGTGCGGTTCGACAGAACATCCCTATGCCCAGCATATGGAAGCGGTCACAGTAGACGAGACGAGCTCCATGATAAGAGAGCGTGAGTCTCAGCTAGACCAAAAAGAGAGAGAGCTTAAAGCATCAGAGTCAAATGCTTCAATCATTAAAAATAAGATAGAAACTTCTACGTTGGAGATAGCCAAACTCGATGCGCAGTTAGGCCAAATCGACGTAGCATTTAAACAGGCCTCTTTTAAGATCACTCCTGATAGCGAAGCCAGCCTCAAAGAAAAACAGGCAGCACTGGAAGAAGCGCTAAAACAAATAGTACAAAGACGCCAAGAGAAAGATGCCTTACTGGCACAAAGAGATATGGCAGCTTCACAGCATCGGGCCAAAGAGGATGCGTTAAACAGTATCAAGACAGAAGCTGTCAAGCAAGAAGAGCAGACCAAACAGTTACAAAAAAGTGAAGCTGCCTTTCGAACGTCTATTGGTTCATTGATCACGACATTGACGGATCAGTGGAAAGAGTACGGTCTGGTCTTTGACAAAGAGACCTTCCAGCAACAGATAAAAGCTCTCTTAGATCGAAAAGATGCTTATCTGGCGTGTCAAGAGCGTCTGAAAGCTCTAGACAAAGCTCTAAGCAGTTGCAGTATAGAGAAAAAAGAGAATGAGACAAAGCTTGCTTCCCTTCAGGCAGATCTCACGGCAGAGAGAAAAAAGCTGATCGATACGGAAGCGGCACTTAAGGCCTTAAGCGAAAAACGCATCGCCCTTTTAAATGTCGCCAATCTAGACGCCCATGAAAAAGAGATCACCGACACCTTTAAAGCCGTAGAGGCAAAAGTACAAGGAGCCACTCAAAAGCTACAAGAACTCACCACCAAACACTCTGAAAAAGTGAAACAGGTACAGACGCTTAGTGCGAAAATCACCAAAGATAAAGAAGCACTTGAAATACTTTCCAAAGATTTTACAAAGCTCTTAGAATCAAACGGATTCGAAACTACCGAGGCGTTCTTGGGTGCAAGCATGGCAAACGAAGAACGACAAGCATTAGCTGCTTTATGTAAAACAATCGAGGATAAGTTTAACGAGATCAAAACACTTAAAGAGGAAACAACTAAGCGTTTAGAAGAGCACAAAAAAACACCTCAAAGCGACAAGCCGATCGATGTTCTCAAAGCAGAGCAAGAACTGTACCAGCAAAATGTAGATGCCCTGCAGCTCTCCATCGGCCGTGATGAAAAAGAGCTCGAACTCAACCGCGAAAACGAAGCCAAACACAAAGATAAGATAGCTCTGCTTGAAAAGAAAAAAGAAGCTTTCAAAGTCTGGGCAAAGATGCAGGAACTTATAGGCTCGGCAGATGGAAACAAGTTTGCGAAGTTCGCTCAAGGCATCACACTCGATCAGCTCATCAGTCTGGCTAATAAACACCTTAACAATCTAAGTCAACGTTATACACTCGTACGAAGTCAAGAAGAAAAACAACTGCTAGAGATCGAGATCATTGATGCTTTTCAAGGTAACGTCATCCGTCCTGTCTCAACACTCTCAGGTGGTGAAAGCTTTATCGTGAGTTTAGCACTAGCCCTAGGGCTGTCAGAACTGGCGAGTCAAAAGATATCCATCGACTCACTCTTTTTAGATGAGGGGTTTGGGACTTTAGATGAGGAGAGTTTAGAGACCGCGCTTAACGCTTTAAACCTTTTGCAAAGTTCTGGAAAGATGGTCGGTGTTATCTCGCATGTGGAGGCTCTTAAAGAACGGATACCGTTGCAGATAAAGGTTATACCTAAGGGTGATGGGACAAGTTTTGTTGAGATTTAGTAGGCAGATTATAAAAATTAAGGAGTTTATATGTTAGACGTATTTTTGCAAGGTATTCATGAAAAGAAATACTTATTGGTTGATTTTATTGCCAAAGAAGATGGCTTATTAAGAAATAGAAAATGTGTTCCATTTGATTATGGCGAAAGCAGAAGATATAAAGATACTGAAGATAGGTTTCATTTTCTAGATTTAAATAGTCCGAGTGGTTCACATACACTTTCAATTTTACCGGAACAAGTTAAAAGAATTGAATTAGTTAATGAAGTTTTTGAGCCCAGTGAATATGTGACTTGGAATCCAAATTGGATAGTTTCTAGAGATTGGGGAATGCAATCTTAATATAAAAGGAAATCATATGAGAATCATAAGATTTGGAGTTAATAATTTTAGAAGTATATCTGGTGATATTAAAAATAATGTGGTGAATTTTGATAATTCAAATACGATTTTTTTATTTGGACAAAATAATGTAGGTAAATCTACATTTCTAAAAGCATATGAGTTCTTTTATTCAAATCAAAAACCTACAGCTGATGATTTTTATAAAAAAAGACCAGGTACTACAATAGAATTTGAGTTTACGTTTGAGCTAGATGCACTTGATTTCGAAAGAGTGGCTTCTAATGCTCCCACTAAATTAAGATCATTACAAACTAATTGGTTAAACAATAATATTCTCAAAATAAAGCGAACATACGAATTAGATGCTGATGGTAAAAAAGTTGACATTAAAAATTACACATTAAAGGGAAACTCTACTAATTGGGATAATCCAATTTTAACTGACTGGGAAGTAAAAAACTATGGTGGCATTGGTTTAGACAGTGTTTTTCAGTCTTGTCTACCTCGTCCAATATTTATTAAAGCTATGCCCACAGAGACAGAAGTTGAGAGCTTAATAAATTCAATTTTAGCAAATATTGCCACTAATAGATTAAAAGATCAAGAAAGGGAAGAACTTCTAGCAGCACAACAAAAAATCAGAGAGCTTCAAGATAAATTATATAATCCTGAATCACTAGATAGATATAAAACAGATGTAAATATACATTTTCAAGAATTATTTCCAGATCTAAATATTGAACTTACTGAAAAAGACAAGGTCGTTTGGACTGAAAATAAATTTGGAAAGAGTTTCGGCGTTAAGTTTAATAAATTAAAAGAGAATGGAGAACATGATTTAGATGTTCCAAATAGCTACGATAAAGTAGGTCATGGTACTATTAGAACAGCTATTTTTACACTTTTGTTAATGAGAGATGTTGCTGAAGAGTTTGAAAGACAAGAAAACAGAAAAGACTATTTGGTACTATTTGAAGAACCTGAATTATTTTTACACCCAAGTTTGATGAAGGAGCTTAGAGCACTTATATACAAAGTTAGTGAAGACAATTTACCTTATCAAGTATTATGTGCCTCCCATTCTCCTCAAATGATAGACATATCAAAACAAAAATCTTCTTTAGTCAGAATGGTGTCTAATGATTTAGGCACTAAAATATTTCAAATTAATGACACATATTTAACTGAAGCCAGAGAAATTACACCGGCAGAGTTGAAACAAGAAATGAATGAAGTACTAAGGTTTAATCCACATATCTGTGAATCATTTTATTCAGATGAAGTGATATTAGTAGAAGGTCCGACAGAAGAAATTATACTTCGAGGATATTTCTCTGAAGTTGAGCATGCTAAAGATATATTTATTGTTAATTGTGGAACAGTAAATAATATTCCATTCTATCAAAAAATATTTTCTAAGTTTAATATTAAATATCATGTTATATGTGATACTGATAGTAGTGTACAAAGTGGGTGTGATGAGTATAATAATCCAATATTTACCACGGGTATTCAAAAAACAATTTATGAACAAATCAAATTAGATTCAGAAAATACAAATTATGATGTTGGAAAATTAAGAGTTCATGTTACAACTTTTGAACCTGCTCATCAGGACATATTAATTCCTAGTGAACTGCAACTTCCTGATAATTATCCAGCTTCTAATGGAAAACCATTTAATGCAAATAAGTACTGGAAAGAAGTATTGAGTCCAAATTTATCACACACTCAAATTGATACAGTACCAATTATAAAATATTTAAAAGAAATTGTAGAGCATTAATCATGAACCTCTCTAAATCCCTCTATACCAAAGGCATCCAGTGTCCCAAAGCCCTTTGGCTAAAAAAGTATAATAAAGAGATGCTCACACCTCCCGATGCAACTGCACTTGCAAGATTTGAGACGGGTAACATCGTCGGTGACTTGGCCTGCAACCTTTTTCCTAATGGTCGTGAAGTCATTTACGATCCTAACAACTTCAATGGCATGGTTGAAACTACAAAGCAGTGGATGGACGAGGGTTTAGAGTACATCTATGAAGCGACTTTCTTGTTTGATGGTATTCTTGTATTGGTCGACGTTTTACGAAACACGCCAGATGGTGTTGAGATCTACGAAGTTAAGAGTTCTAGCAGTGTAAAAGATATCTATCTGCATGACGTTTCTATACAGCAGTATGTGCTTGAAAGTCTTGGATTTAATGTCATCAGTTCAAATGTAGTACACATTGACACTTCTTTCGTTCGAGGTGATGAGCTAGACCTGCACGGTCTCTTTACAATTGCCAACGTCAGTGATGAAGTCAATGTTCTGAAAGCAGGTATACCGCAAAAATTAAGCGAGTTTGAGATGCATCTTTCAGACCGAGAGAATGAGCCAAATATTGAAATTGGCAAGCACTGCAACAACCCTTACGAATGCGACGCCAAACACTACTGCTGGAAAGTGCAAAGAGACATTCCTGACTATTCGGTTGTCAATATCTTCAACCTTGGCAGTAAAAAGCAGATAGAACTCTACGAGCAGGGCATAGTAAAGATCGAAGATATCCCCGACGATCTTCCAATGACGGCACCACAAAAGCAAAAAGTGGAGAACTGGAAAAGTCAGGCGAGCTACATTGACAAAGAGAGCATCGAAGGCTTTCTTGATACCTTGACCTATCCTATCTATCATCTCGACTTTGAGACCTTTCAACAGGCTATTCCTGAGTGGAAAGGGATAAGCCCATACCAACAGATCCCGTTCCAGTATTCGTTACACATAGAGCATGCAGATGGCACGCTAGAGCACAAAGAGTTTTTAGCCGAAGACGGCAGCGACCCGCGATATGAACTTGCACAAAGACTGGTAGAAGATATTCCGCCTGACGTAACTGTACTGGCATACAACATGAGTTTTGAAAAAGGGGTCATTGAAAAGCTCGCTACGAATTACAGTAAGTTAGCGGAACATCTGCAAAGCATCAATGAAAACCTGTACGACCTAATGCTGCCATTCCAAAAGCAGTACTACGTCACGCCGGAGATGCAGGGAAGCTACTCCATCAAGTACGTTCTGCCTGCACTAGTGCCGGAGATGGACCGCGCCTACAAAGAGCTCGACGGTATACAGAACGGCAGCGAAGCCATGAACGCCTTTGCAAAGCTTCCGAGCATGGAACCGAAAGAGAAAGAGAAGACAAGAAACGCACTGCTGGCGTATTGTGAGCTTGATACACTGGCGATGGTCAAGATCCTAAATCGATTAAGAGTAGCAATTAATTAGTGAAAAGCTTTATATAGCATTCAAAAGGAACATAGGGAATATGACAGACATAGAGCTTAGTGAAACATTTTCATCATTAGTGAATGAAGATTACAAAATAGCATTAGAATATAATGTAGTACATCCTGATTTTTCTTTAATGAAGTATAGAGAAGTGATTACTCAATTGTGCAAAGACATTGCAAAAGATAATAGGCTTGCTTTTAAATCTAATAAATTACAACATCAAATTGATCACCTGTATATGCATAATATCATTACTGATGAATTCAAAGATATTCTACATCAAGCTAGGATACTTGGAAATTCTGGAGTACATAAACCTGAATCACCGAAGGATGATGAAGAAAAAAGCATGCAGAATGCATTGAGAGATAAATTATTAAAAAATGCCAAACAAGCTAGGAATCTTGTTGTTGAAGCTTTTGTTTGCGCTTATCCATTATATAACAATGGAGAAGAAGCTCCGTCATTCAAATATGTTGAAATTATGCACTTAAACCGTAATCAAATCCTACTTGATTCAGTAACTTCAGCATCAAGTAAAAATAAATTAAAAGCCGGGTTACTATATGAAAAACTTGCTGGAGAAGTTGGTGAAGATATTATTGGTGATGAGTTATTCATAATGTCTTATGACCATGATTATCATAAAACATCATTATACAAATTAGCAGCAGCTCAATATGAAGCAGCATATAAATTAAGTGCACGTATAGATAATAGACTTAAAGTGCAGCCTATTCTAAACGTGTCACAGATTGTAGAAAAATATTGTGATACTGAAGCGCTTTTTCGGTATGCATCAATCATAAGCGAAGGTTTAGTGGGGTCTGAGTACCAAGAGGAGGGAAGACGGTTACTTAAAGTAGCTGCAGACAGAGGTCATACTCTTGCATCGGCTTATTACGGTGCAAGTCTTTACCTTGTAAAACAAGATTTTATCGTTTGTGAAAAATATCTGTTGTCAGCGGCTGATAATGACATAGCTCTTGCACATAGGTTTCTTTGTTTATATTACAGTGAAGGTATTGCCAATGAAAAAAATGACGATATGGCTTTTTATCATATCCAAGAGGCAATTTCTTTGGAATGTTTAGATTCATTGGCATTACTCGGAGAAGCATATCATAAGGGGACATTTGTAGATAAAAATGATGTGAAGGCAGAAGAGATACTCAAAACAGCAATTGATAAAGGTAGTTTACGAGCAAAGAGGTATTATCACTTACATTTTAAGGGACTAATTAAAGAAATGGCTAAGGTATTCCAAAGTAAAGCAATGGACTTCATTGAGTCAACAAAGCGGAAACCACTGATCAAAGAGAAAAAAATTGGTCGTAACGAAGACTGTATTTGTGGTTCAGGGAAAAAGTATAAATATTGCTGTGGTAAAAGATAATTTAGGATAATTGAACAGGTATATGAGATATTTGAATGAAAAAATCCATTTTAATGATTAGTCATATTTACTTTTAGGAATGTGTAGAATTATGAGAAAGGTTTCATGCGTTTATTTTGAAACTACTTGTTTATGAAAGTCGATGCTCTCTGATGAGAGCACCATTTTTAAGGAGTGTTATATATAAAAAAGACGGCTTAAAAAACCATGTCCAAGTGTGGAGAGTCCTCGTCGATGTAGATGCCTGCATCTTCGTAAGCTGCCATGTGGTGTGCGAATGCGCTCGATGCCATAGCTCCGGCGATTAATAGTGCTGAAATTAACTTTTTCATGTTGTTTCCTTTATTTTTGGGATGCGGTATTATGACTGTATACTGTTAGTCAAGTGTAAGCGCGAATTTGCCAAGCTTTCGGGTAAGGATGCGCAAGAGAAAGAGAAGCCGCGTCATACACCGGTGGCATACTGTGCGCTTGACACACTGGCGATGGTGCAAGTGTTAGAAAAGCTGACAGCAAGTGCTGTCAGATGAATGGCAAGACCTCTTTACCCAGTTGTTCAAGCACCTCATCGGCCGGTCTTTTACTCAGCTTCAGATAAAAGATCACATGGTTTACACCAAGCTCTTTCATGTGCAGAAGGTACTCGATCAAATATTTTTTACCTGATGAAAACCCCAAGTGAATCGGATACGGACCCGCATCCTCATCTTCTAGGAGATCTAACATCAGCCCTTGTACATAAGGCTTGAATCCATACGGCTCAGTCAGCTTTTTCCATCGTTTTAACGTTTTTTCAATCGTTTTGAGCGGACGGGGGAAGTTGATCCATCCATCACTGTTCTGTGCTATCCACTCTTCCGTCTGTAAGGCATAGGCGGTTGTCATCATCGCAATGTCGGCACCATACGGTTTGGGTAACATATCGCTGTTTAGCATCTCGCCCAGGTCATTGCGGACAAGAGGGAAATAGGTTGAAAAAAGGGCCTTCATGTATTGTGATGTATCCCTGTAGCGTTGTTGTCGGCGCTCGTAAGGTATGCCGTAGGCCGGAAATTCGAGAGGCCTGTCTCCTGCCGCGGTGCCGAGAACGACCCTCCCTTCCGAGAGGACATCTACCGACGTGGCTGCTTTTGCAATGTCAATAGGGTGGTGTAGGGGCAAGACGACACTGCCGGTGGCCAAAGCAATAGTAGATGTTTTTGAGGCAATATAAGCCATATAGACAAAGGGGTCGAATATCTGCCCCACATCTCCAAAGTTGGGGTCCCTTAAAGGGATGTCCCTGAACCACAATCCCTTAAACCCGAGCTGTTCCGCCCTGACTGCCATAGCGGTCTGGTTTTGCATCGTCGGTATGTCTTTTGTAAATGCTTCTATAGGCATAAACATGCCGCAGCTCAATTTATCTTCTTCAAACATCGTATGGTAACCTCGGTTGAAGCTCTTTTTACTGTTTTTCATAGATTATCTCTCCGTTGAGCACGGTCATGTCGACCGAGCTTTGGTATAGTGTTTTGGGATCGCTCGTCATCAGATTGCGGTCGAGCACGACGAGGTCCGCTTTTTTGCCGACCTCTATGGAGCCGATCTCGTCTTCCGCATGGAGCTGATAGGCGGCATTGATGGTGTAGGCCTCGATTATCTGTGCCACACTTAAACGCTCATTTTCATTTGCCAGAACGGGCGCATGGGTGTCAGTAGAGGCTTTTTGGCGTGTGACTGCGATCTGCATATTGTCAAAGGGGGTGCATTCGCTCAGGGAGCTGTTGCATGCCGGAAAATCACTTGAGGCGGAGACGACGACGCCTCTGTCAAAAAAGGTCTTGAACCGGACCAGCTTGTTCTCCCACTCCTCATAGATCATGTAGCGGTATTCATAGTAGCCGCCCCCTTCAGCATTGAAGGGCTGGATATTCGCGATCACATCCAGGTCGCGGAAGCGCACGAAGTCGCTTTCGCGGACCATGTTTACATGGGCGAGAGTAAACCGGCTACGGCTCCTCGCATGGGCTTCTTTTGCTCTCTCTATGGCATCGAGTGCCTGGTGGACGCTTTTGTCGTGACTGGTATGGATCATCACGTCGATGCCGTTTTCCGCCAGAGGCGAAAGGTAACGATAGAGGCGCTCGCTGTCGAACTGTATGGCAAAATTATCGTCGTCCGAGTTGTCATTGGAAAATTTGACGCTGCCGATCTTGAGTAACGGCGTCGTGAACTTCTTCTGCAGGTTCCTGTAGTCACGGACGGCATGGGCGGCATCCTCAGCCGAAAGGATATAGTGCGAGCCGAAATAGCGTAGGGGCAACTTATTTTCAGCTTCAAGCCGCTTTATGGCCGCAAAGGCGTTCTCCTCCACAGCCGGTGTTCCCGCATCAAAGATGGCCGTTATGCCAAGCTTTGAAAGCTGCGGCAGATAGTGCTGCAGCGTGTCATGGAAATCCTCCTGCGTGCCTATGCCGACCGCTTTGAGATGGGGCCAGAATGCCTCCCCCTCTACCATGAAGCCTGTCGGTGCGTTCTGTTGATCTCGAACGTAGTAGTGCATGCCGGGCAGAGGGTCCTTCGAAGCGGCATCAATACCGAGATAGGCCATCGTTTTTGAGTTGACCCAGGCCGAGTGTCCGTTGTTGGAGACAAGGAAGACTTTCCGGTCAGGAATAATGTCGTCAAGTTGTTGTGCGGTAGGACCGTTTTGGCCCAGTATATAGGGGTAGAATCCAAAGCCCGTTACAGTACCCTCATCGGCATGTTGATCGGCGTAGTCTCGAATGCGCTGCAAAATATCGGCTTTTCCTTTTGCATTCAGCAGATTGACGCCCCTGCTCAACAGCAGTGCGGCGACTGCCATATGGGTATGGGCATCAATGATACCGGGCATCATGAAGCGGCGGCGAAGATCGATCACCTTGCTGGCATTGTCCTCAAAGCGCATCGCATCCGTACTGCTGCCGACAAAGGCGATATTCCCGTTTTCAATGACGACGGCCTCCGCCCAGGGCTGCCCGGGGTCGACCGTGTAGACGGCGCCATTGATAAAAATGGTGTTCGCCAGTGCCAGAATGGGCATGATCCCCATCAAGTAAAACAGTCTATGCATCAATTACAATGATGCCAGTGTCTGCATAATGCGGTTTTGTGTCGTCAGATCCTCGAAAGATCCATGGTGGTGCACCTGCTTGAATTTCCCATCCTCTTTAGTGAAGATGCGAGATGTTCTAAATCCAACATCGAATGTCTCATCAGCTATTTTCATAGTGCCACGCTCCCTTCCAACTGCTGTAAAGCCGTTTTCCATGGGACTTATATCGATATCGTAATATTCGACATCGATATCTATCGGAGAGTTAAATAGATCGCTGTGTGATGCAATTACGTCATTATATGTACGTATGATTCCGCCTAGGGGACTAGTAAAGATTGCTGACTCTTGGCGACTCCAATTATTTTTCATAATGTCAATATCCGCCGTATTCAGTGCTTTGTAATATTCGCACAACGCTTGATGCTCACTGTTTAGATACTCTTTTTCTTTACCGGTCACAACGACTGCCTGTAATTTCTGTTCAGGTGCCTGAACGAGGTACTCTTTATCACAGATCTTCTCAAGTTCACTCCATATTTGATTACGGATATTTAGTGAATCGATGACTGACTGTCTGATTTCGTTATGCTCATTTTCATCAGTATTCATTGCCAATACCGTTGTAGCATCATCGCTATGCTCCTGGTCCCTTTCTCCATGGCGACCCCAGAAATCCATGTTAATATAACGGCCATATGTAGATTTCACACCATCTACTAAATAAGGAAAATTATTCGGTATTGTCAGCTCACCGCCGTATCCCAACCATGAACAACCTATCGCAAATGACTTGTTTTCAACCGCATCGAAAATGGCATCATTCAGAATTCTTATTGACGAGATAGTATCGGTCTGATCCAACTCTTCTTTAGAAATACCGATTGAGTCCAGCATCTTCAGATATAAGACCGGGTGACAGGCATTAATATTGTTGCCACCCATCTCTTCGTATAAATTATCCATCAACATGAACCTGCTCTTGATATCAGGGGCATTGCCCATCAGTTTGCATATCGCTGCCGTGAACGGCATAACAATTTTTCCAAACTGTTTTAAAATGAATTGCGATCCATCTTCCGTATATCGATTGTTGGCGAATTTGATTAAAAACGGGTGATCGAAAACAGCGTGCACCAACATCTCTTTTTCAAGATCTTTTAGAAATGTAAGGTTTGCTATGTAGCGCTTGCTGTTAAACTCTTCTTGTGAATATGGACTCTCTAAGTATTCCATTTGTATTTCCTTTTGTTATTTTGGTTTGTTGGATTATGTCAAAAAATGATAGAATTGTTTAGAGCTATTTTTGACATTTAAGGTGCGAAAACTGACAACAAGGAGCAGATTTGCAAAACGGTTTTAACATCCTGAATTCTCGCACGCCTATCACTGTCGCCATAGTGAACCTGCCCAATGCCCTGACATCCTCGCTTGTCGGTATTCAGGACGTTTTTCACATTGCAAACCAGTTTTGTATTGGCACGCAGGAGCACCGTTTTTTCGATATTGCATTTGTCCATATTGATGATGCCGTCCAAAATTTCCACTCATCTGTCGTCCTTAAAAGTCAAAAAGCAGAGCTTTCACAAACCTTTGATATCGTCATTATCCCGCCTATCATTGATGAGAGCAGTGGAATAGACGTTCCCCCGCAGCTGAGCGAATGGCTGCACCATATGTATGAGCAGGGGAGCTATCTCTGTTCCGTCTGCGTCGGGGCATATGTACTGGCCAGGGCACGGCTCTTGGACAACAAAAAAGCGACAACCCACTGGATAGTTGAAGAGCAGATGGAAAAGGAGTTTCCGCTGATCGAACTGGATGTCGACAAGATCATCATAGAGGACCAAAACATCATTACGGCAGGCGGGGTGAGCGCGTACATAGATCTCTCCCTCTACCTGGTAAGGAAATTTTTTTCGATAGAGACCGCATATCGATGTGCGAACTATCTGGTAGTCGATGCCGGCAGGACATCCCAAAAACATTACAAAAACCTGGCCGGTGCCTACACCGGAGAAGAGAGCGATCTCAAAGATCTGCTGATATGGATAGACCGGAATATCCACTACTCCATTACACTTGCCGATCTTGCCAAACAGCTTCATGTCAGCGAACGCACGTTGATGCGTAGATTTGTCAAAGAGCTCGGCGTATTGCCCACCCGATATCTGCAAAACATTCGTGTCCAGAAGGCAAAAGAGCTCATCATTAACAGCAATAGGAGTTTTGAACATATTACATTTGATGTGGGGTACGAAGACATCTCTTCTTTCCGAAGGCTCTTTAAAAAAATGACCGGGCTTTCTCCGGGGGAGTATCGCAATATTTTTATGGTGAAACAGTCCTGAAAAAGAGATGCACCACGACAATGACACCTCGGCCTGTTCTCTCCTATACGTTTTGCATAAAATAGGCTATGATGCGAGATCAACAGAAGAGGGCGGCAGGCCGCTGCTTTTCAGAAAGGTAAGAGATGCCAAGTCGTTTTAAGATCATACAGCTGCATATGCTGTTTGCCAGTTTTGTGTTGCCTGCCGTGCTGCTCTATATACTCAGCGGGGCGCTCTATACGTTGGATGTTAAGGGCAGTGTTGCCAAGCAGACGTTTACGGTGGCGCTGGAAAAGCCGTTTGAACCTGACCTTGAGCTGCTGTCAGCGGTAGTCAAAAAGACGCTTGCAGAGAAGGCACTTGTTCTTCCTGACGCTGATCCGTCTTTAAAAAAGTCAAAGGGCGGCTATAAATTCCGTTTAAACGGTCTGCACTACTCCGTGACGGTGGTCGCAAAGAAGAGTGCGCGTTCGCTAGAGCTGACCTACCGCGAACGGAGCGTTCTGACACAGCTCATGCGTATCCATCGCGCCGAAGCCGGTACGATGTTCATGTTTGTCTCTGTCATGGCGGCGGCAGGGTTGGTCTTGGTGTTTGCGTCGGGTCTGTACATGGCCTATGCGGTACCCAAGTTTCGTACGCCGAGTCTCATTGCAACAGCTTTGGGTGTGTTGCTGCTTTTAATTGTTGCGGTTATGTAGAAGGAATGTAGGCGTTGAACAGGGGGCCTGCACCAAATTGATGCAGACAGATTCGCCTAGGCGTTGAGTTTTTCAAGCATATGGTCCATGACCATACTGTGTTCATGCTGCGGGCTGAAAAGTACCATTTCGGTGTCGTGATCGGCACGGACGGTGTGGCCCGGCGGCCAGTAGAACATGTCGCCTGTCTTGACGACTTCCTTGGAGTCGTCGGCGTAGGTCACCGTGAGCTGGCCTTCGAGTATATGACCCCAGTGCGGGCATTGGCACAGGTCGCCCTGCAACCCTTTGAGCAGCGGCTCGATGTCTGCCCCGGCACCCAGGGAGAAGTACTCCCCGCTGATCTTTCCGTACCCCGTAGCGTCTCCGAAGTCGACCTGTTGTCTGGCTTTTGCCCCCGGTATGTCGATCTTGACAGGGATGTCGTTTTTGTTCATTCGCATAATACACCTCGTATAGTAAGGCACCTCTAAACAAAAGCTAACCGATCAACCTTGGAGAAGTTTATAGGCCAGATGCTTTCTCTTCGCCATAGCTGTGGCCTGGACGAAAAAAAGTTCCGGTCAACGCATCTCTTCTGTTTCTCTGATCTTGAGCAGGATTTTGAGAAGTACCCATTCGTCATTGAATGCAACGTAAGCATCACTTTGTGATTAATCCTACCTTGCAAGGTAGCACAGTAAGATTTTTATAGGCATAAAGGTTTTTGATTAGTCCTGACAATAAATGTTTTTTATATATGCCGGTTTGCGCTCTGAATAGCACCGAAAAGCGCCACACTAATCTGTTTTCTGGAGGGGTTCCGGCTCGTTTGTGTAAAAATAGAGTGCGGCGTCAGCGATGCGTTCGTACATTTTGATCTTGTTGCGGTGCGGCATCCATTCGATGAGGAAGGTGGCGGTGGCTTCCCAGAAAGAGACCCAGCCGGCGACGATAAGCCCTTCGGCAAAGACTTTTTGCAAGACGGTCATATGCATTTCGTAGAGCGTGTTGACCCAGATCGACGCGGTGATGAAGGCGAGGCCGATCAAAAAGAGGTAGAAAGACTTACGCGCCATGCTTTTGAGCTGGTCTATCTCCAGCTCTTTGAGATAGCGGAAATAGTTGCTGACACTGCGCTGAAGCCTGGAGGTGAGTTCCGGTTCGATCGGCGCGTTGAGACGAAAGCGGATGATGAACGGGTCATCCCCGATCTCCTTGACCGAGTCGATGATATAGTCGACAAGATCCTGGTCGAGCTCTTTTTTGACGTAAGGGGCGTATTTGTCAAAATCGTCGTAGAGGTCTTCGACCTTTGTCGCACTGATGTCGATGATGATGTCGCCGTTGTCACTGTGGGCATAGCGTTCCGAAATCTCTTTTTTCATGGTCAGCTTTTTTTGAATATTTTAGCATAGGAAATAGAAGTATGTGACGTAATAAGATCGATAAATATGATTTGCAGTGTTGATGTAGCGAGTAAAGTTTATTGGAAAGAGAAGTGATGCTCTCTTATAAGAGCATCATCTATTAGGAAAATTGAATCTAAAAAATGAAGGGTTAGAAAACCATGTCTAAATGCGGAGAATCCTCTGGGATATAGATACCTGCGTCCTCATAAGCTGCCATGTGGTGAGCGAATGCGCTAGATGCCAATGCTCCGGCAATAAATAGTGTTGTAATGAACTTTTTCATGTTGTTTCCTTTTTTTTGGATGCGGTATTATGACGCTAAAGTGTTAGTGCAGTGTAAGCAGACAGGGAGATTCTGGTTAGGGCAGGCGACACAAATGAAAGGGCCAGTCCGCACCCGGTCTGCCTAGAGCTTCTTGATGACGAAAGCGCTGTAGTCCTGTTCGCTTGCGGCGGGTGTAACATGGGTGAACTCTTCGTAGGCGATGAGTTTGAGACCTTCGGGCAGCTCTTCAAGCATCTTTTGGTGATCATACTGGACGATGTCGAGACCGGCACACTGCGTCTGCCCGCCGACCCGGAAAGTACTGATGATGGCAATACCGCCGGGCGCAAGAGTTTGCATCACCTTCTCAAAATAGTCGGCACGCTCTTGCGGTGTCAGCAGAAAATGAAACACGGCCCGGTCATGCCAGATGGCGTAGGTCCGATCCGGTGAGAAGTCCATAATGTCGGAGCAGATATAGTTTGGAAGGTCGGCGGCCTTTTCGAGTCTTTTTTTGACGATGTCGAGGGAGGTGGCGGAGGTGTCGAGCAGGGTGATGTTGTTGTAGCCGTTCTCTATAAGCTTGTCCACCAGCAAGGATGCCCCGCAGCCGGCATCAAGGATGGCATCGTCCCGGTCGGCGTATGTTGTTATCAGATCATAAGAGAGAGCGGGGCTCTTCTGGTGCCAAAGCACCTCCCTGTAGTCTTTGGTCTTAAAGATGTTCTCCCAGTGGGACTGTCGCTCTTGTTCTCTCATCGTCTCAACTCCATTTGTGTTTAAAACAATAGCTTAACCTTGATAAAAAAGTCTATACGGCAGATCACGCACCCTATATAAGTTAAACCGTATACAATTACGGTATTAAAACCAATCAAATGACCATAAGGACACCCATCAAACCCAAAGCCAACAACACCCGAACAGCCAACAGGAAAAAAGGCGGCCTCTCACCGCAGGAACTGAAACGAAGAGCGTCTAAAAAGAACGCGTTGGAGACCCTCTACAGAGAAGAGGTCAAGGAGATGTTCGTCAAATGGTTTGCCAGACAGAATGCGGTCGCAGGAGATGTCATGAGTAAAAGGGACGTGCTCCAAAACATCATCAAAAACCTGGATAAAAAACAGGATGACGTTCTGGAGAGTGCGATGGATGAGTTGATCGCAAGCGGCTTTATGACGACGCTCGAAGATGGGTTTTCACTGATGCTGACCGAAAAAGGGGCCGAGAGCCTTTAAAAGTCTACAGGGGATACGCACTGTGCAATGCCCCTGTCGCTATTACAGCAGTTTTTTGCACTCCGGGTGTTTTTCGACGTAGGCGACGATGTAGGAGCATCCCGGCTTCATCCTGCAGTTGCGTTTCTCAATGTCCTCCATCACGTCCTTGACCAGCGCCCCCGCGATCCCTCTGCCTCCCAGCTCTTTGGGTACGAAGGTGTTGGTCAGGTTCAGGACCCCATCCTCATCTTTATAGACGACACGGGCCAGATGGCCTTCAATGTGGTATTCGTATTGGCATGCCGCTTCGTTGTGTATCAGTTCGTAGTCGTGTTCCATATGTCATATTCCTTTCTTGTGTTGTTTACAGATCGAGTGCGTATTTTTTCAGTGTTTCAAGGTCGATAAGCTGCAGTATCGCCTGATGGGTGGCGTGGATGAAGATACCCGGCGCCTTGCCGTCTTTAACGGCCTGGACGAAACGGGGACCGGAGAGGCACCAGCTCTGTCCGGGTTGGACACCGGCAAAGTTGTACTGGGGCATCGGCGTAGAGAGGTCGTTCCCGACCGATTTGGAGTACTCCAGAAACGCTTCGGTTGCGTAGATACAGACAGCGTGTACGCCTGGGTTGTCCGGGCCTGTGTGGCACAAGTCGTCACGGTAAAATCCTGTCAGCGGTTTGGTACTGCAGGGCTCAAGCGGGCCGCCTAGAGCGTTGATGGGTTCATACATCGGTAGACCTTTAAAAAAAGTTGCCTGATTGTAGCAGAGCTATTTTGGATTTGGAGACGGTATTTGAACACTTGAACACTTTTTAATCTTTGCCTTAGTTTTAGCACTTAGAGTTATAAAAGAGGTCGGCAGGGCATTGGCTCTGCCGTTGGAGCGCATCATCGATGCGCATACCTGAAGGGGTGTCTATGCGGATCCTTTTGAGCGGCCTGTCACTGATGCGGACGATCTTTTGACCGTGCCAGTAGGCGATGTTCTTGTAGCCGATCAACTCTCTTTCGACACGCTTGCAATGTCGTTTCGGTCGCTGGTGACGCTCAACAAATACCGAGCCGATGACCGCACCTGCGACCGCACCGCCTACGGTGTGTGCCGCTTTGTGTCCGGTAGAGATTTGATTGCCGATTAGACCGCCGACAACACCGCCGATAAGGGCGCCTTTGCGGCCGTCCAGATGAGAATGGCAGTCACGGTAGGTGATGACCTCTTTGTAGAGGGGTCTGCTGCTGATTACTTTGACATAACGGTGTTTTCTCTTTTTGTGCGTCGTATGTGAGGGAAGAGGGTTGTTGTAGCCGTCATGACGGGCGTAGCTGTTTTGCGGGCCGTTGCCGGCCATGAGCGATGTGGCCAGCAGTATTGCGACGGTAAGAAGTGACGTTTTCATGTAGAGCTCCTTTTGCCTTCCGATGTTCTGAAAGGCTTTTTGTTTAGCATGGGGGAGTGTAGCAGTGCATCGTGTAGTGATTGTGGGTTCATAGGTTATAATGCTGTAAATAAATAAAGGTCTTGCACGCATGTCAAAATACCCCACGATGTTAGAACAATTTCGCTCATTCTGTTTCCAAAACAACGCTACCGATGTCGAGAAGGCGGTTGAGTACTTTGCCGTTTTCGGCGGCATGGGGTGGCGTGTTGACACCTCCAGACCCTTGCGGGAGCTGATCGAAGAGAAAGTGCTGAAGAACTACCGTTATATCCACGGCGATATCGCAAAGATCACCCAGAGTGACAAGACGCACCATGCACTCCTAAGCGCCATTGCCAGCGGCGACAGACGGGAGCACTCGGCATTCAAACGGGCCGATCTCTCCCGCCAGGATGGCGAAGCCTCGGTCGACTTTCTGGTCGAAAACGGTCTTCTGATCCGCGAACGGTCACAGACACAGCCGGTCGACGAGCGCGAAGAGGTCTCGGACCGGCTTCTCTTTACGCTCCCTTTCCTGCGTTTCTGGTTCTCCACGATCTCCCCTTTTTACAAAGGGATCAGAGACGGTGACTACACCGAGGTCAACGCCCGTCTTGAGAACATGGCCCACGACTTTTCGGACCATATCTATCATCAGCTGGTGATGGAGCTTGTCAAACAGAGCTTTAAAGAGGACCCGGTAGAGAAGGTCGGTTCGTACTGGGACAAGAAAGTGGAGATCGATCTTTTAGGCAAGACCAGGTCGGGCAAGATATTTGCCGGAGCCTGCAAGTATTCCAAGTCAAAGGCCAAAAAGAGCGAATTGACCAAGCTCAAAGAGAGCTGCGCTCAGGCCGAGCTTGAGCCGGATATTTACATCCTCTTCTCAAAAAACGGTTTTTCAAACGAACTTAAAAAAGAGAAGGGCGCCGGTCTCAGACTCTTTACGTCAAAGAGTCTCAAAAGCCTCATGGAAAACCTTTCGGAAAAAGACCTGCTGGTCAATACCAACAAAAAGTATTAACGCTCTCTCCGGATATAGACCGTCTTTTCTGACAGATCAGACTGTTTCCATATCGCTACATCTTCATACCGTCGCCTATTCTGTATATACGCCTATTTTGTGGGATTCAAACATTATATATTTATCCATGTTTTTATTTGGTGGGCTTTTAAGGTACAATTAATCTCAAAATGAGTGCTGCGTTGTATGCGAGAGGAGGTTACTGCAATGAAAACGTATAATACGTATTACGTTACGGAGGATGGGTTTTCAGACTACATCAATGCCCAGGGTCTGACAGACAATGACAAACTGCTTATTCAAATATTTACGGCATTGACGGACGTGGCAACGATCGAACGTTATCTTCAGGAGATCGCTTCGCTTCTGCCAAGTGCTACGATTGTTGGTGCAACAACGGATGGTGAGATATGTTCCGGCAAAGTCACGACGGGCAGGACTGTCGTCTCCTTGACACAGTTTGAAAAGACCACGCTGAAAGTCGCGTTTCATGATAACTGCAAAGATAGTCAGCAGGCGGGCCGGTCAATAGCGACTCAACTGGTTACACCGGAGACTAACCTCATCATATCGTTTACCGACGGGCTTAACTGCAGTGGCGAGGAGTATCTGAACGGTATCAGCTCGGTCAACAAGGCGGTAACCGTTGCTGGCGGGATGGCCGGAGACAATGGCATCATGAACGCCACCTATGTCATCTGCAACACGAAGGTACTGGCCAATGGCGCCGTCGGTGTTGCGCTGTGTAATAGCGGGCTTCAGATCCATACCAGCCACAGCTTCAACTGGTTGACCATAGGCAGAAGCATGACGATCACCAAAGCTGTTGACAACAGGGTCTATACCATTGATGGTATGCGTGCGCTTGATGTCTATAAAAAATATCTCGGCAGCGACATTGCAGCCAAATTACCTGTTTCGGGTATCGAGTTTCCGCTTATCATTCAGAAAGAGAACGGCTCTGTTGCGCGTGCGGTCGTCGCAAAATATGACGATGGATCTCTTTCGTTCGCCGGTAAATTTACCACCGGCGATATTGTCAATTTTGGTTATGGCGATGCAGAGATGATACTGGAGCGTTCGTTTGACGCACAATGTGACATGGCAGGTAAGCCGGTCGAATCGATCTTTATCTACTCCTGTATGGCCAGACGAAGATTTATGCCGGAGCTTATCGGGCACGAGATCACACCATTTCTTGAGCTTGGCAATGTGGCCGGCTTTTTCACTTATGGTGAGTTCTTTTCACTGGCAACAAAAAACGAGTTAATGAACCAGACGATGACGGTCCTTGCGATCAGTGAAACGACTGATGCCATCACAAAGAGCATCAAGACCCGGTACAAAAGAGCCGAGCACAATGAATACCAAAAGTCCATCAATGCGTTTGCCCATCTGCTCAATGTGACGACGCAGGAATTGGCCGGCGAGTACCAGCGGTTGGAACAGAAAACAGAACTTATCCAGGCCAAAAAAGAGTCGCTGCATCAAGCGCAGGAAGTAGGGCACTTCGGCAGCTGGGAGATCGATCTCATTTCTAAAGAGTCGATCTGGTCGTCCGAGAGCTTCCGTATCTATAAACTGGATCCAGAGACCACAAAACCCACCTTGGACATGTTTCTCTCACTGATCGTCGACGAAGACAAGCCCAAGGCAGCAGAGGCGATTGCATCGGCTTACGATGGAAAGATAAAAAGTGTCGAACTGCATGTCAGAAGAAGCGACGGGGTGATCATTACCGTTTTGTTAAACGGGAAAATCCTCTTTAACGAGAAAGGCGAAGCGATCAAGATGATCGGTACGACACTCGATATCACCGAACAGGTTAAACTCAGAGAGGAAAATGAAGAGCTGGCAGCGATTATCGAACACTCATCCAACGAGGTCTACATCGTCCAGACAGAGACCTACCGCTATCTCTATGTCAACAAAGAAGCGCTGCAGAAACTGGGGTACTCTCGTGAAGAGATGTATGCTATGACGCTGCTGGACATTAACAAGGAGATGACACTTGAACAGACGCGGGGTCTGGAGGAGAAACTGATAAAAGAGGGGTCGATTTTCAACCGAACGGTGCATACGAAAAAAGATGGCACGAAATACCCTGTTCAGTCTTATGTCCAATACCGCAAATACAACAACCATGACGTCGCGGTTATCCTGGATATCGACATTACCGAACTGGTGGCGGCAGAATTCAAACAGAAGCGGCAGGCGCAGATCTTGGAACAGATCCATGATTCGGTCGTATCGTCAGACACCGAAGGGGTGATCACACATTGGAACCACGGTGCGTCCATTATTTTCGGTTATTCCGAAGAAGAGGCGATCGACTGTTCTGTTGAGATGCTCTACTTTGAGGAAGATCACGAAAAGATACGATGGATACGGCAGCAGGCCTTGCTTCACGGTGTCTTTCAAGAACAGTTGCGGAGTGTCACCAAGTCCGGTGAGATGATCTATATCGATATGACGGTTTCGACGCTGAAAGATGAAAACGGTACCGTTGTCGGCATTACCTGCTATGCCCAGGATATAACCCAGAGAAAAGAGATCGAAGAGAAACTCTATGAGAAGACACAACTTCTCAATTTCCAGGCTTACCATGACCCGTTGACCCAGCTGCCGAACAGGGCACTTTTCGACGACAGGCTTCAGCAGTCTATTGCCAATGCCCACCGCCATAATGAGCAGTTCGGACTGCTTTTCATCGACCTGGACAACTTTAAGCGGATCAATGACACACTGGGCCACCATATCGGTGATGCAGTCCTGCAGGTGATCGCACAACGGCTTTCATTATGCATTCGAGAAGATGACACCCTTTCGCGTCTCGGCGGCGACGAATTTACGATACTGGTCCAGAACTTACGGACCTCCGAATCGGCGGCCAGGATCGCCCAGACCATTATTGACGCATTAAAGCCGAAAATGGTCATTGACAACCATGAACTGCATATCTCCGCCAGCATCGGTATCAGCCTCTATCCCAAAGATTCAATTCTCAAAAACGACCTGCTCAAGTATGCCGACAGTGCGATGTACACGGCCAAGGATATGGGACGCAACAACTTCCAGTTCTATTCAGCCGAGATGACGCAGTTGGCGTTCGAGAAAGCCGCCATGGAGTCGAGCCTGCACCGGGCGATAGAAAAGGAAGAGTTTGTTATCTATTATCAACCCCAGATCGATGCACGCAACAACAGGGTCATCGGCATGGAGGCGCTGGTCCGATGGGTACACCCCGAGATGGGACTGGTCATGCCCGACAAGTTTATACCGCTGGCGGAGGAGACGGGCTTTGTCAAAGAGCTGGACAACTATGTGATGCATCAGGCGATGAAAGATATGGTTGCATGGCAGAAGATGGGGCTCAATCCCGGTAAATTGTCGTTGAACCTTTCGATCAAACAGCTTGCCAGTGCCAGTTATGTAGAGCTGTTGAAAGAGACCATGTATGATACCGGGTTTAATGTTGCATGGCTGGAGCTGGAGATAACCGAGAGTCAAATGATGCTTGACCCGATGCGATCCATCGATATACTACAGACGATAAGCGATATGGGCATAGAGATCTCTATCGATGATTTTGGCACCGGTTACTCGTCGCTGGCCTATCTGAAGCGTCTGCCGGTTGACAAGCTCAAGATAGACCGCTCATTTATTCAGGAGCTCCCTTATGATGACGAAGACCGTGCCATCTCCAATGCGATCATCGCGTTGGCTGAGAGTCTGAACCTGTCGATTATTGCCGAGGGCGTCGAAAACAGCGACCAGATCACCTATCTGCTTTCAAACGGCTGTCATATGTTCCAGGGGTATTACTATTCGAAGGCGATTGACAGAGAGGCGATGACAGATTATCTGATGAAGAGTGATATGGTCAGCACTTCTGCTGAAGAGAGCATATCGGTAGATCTATAGAGGCGCAACCGAGATCTTCTGCATGAGCATATGACTTTCGCCGGGTTGCAGCACTACCGCATCCTGTAGGGCATTGGTCGTTTCGATGCAGACGAATGCCCTGTACTTGTCATCGGGAAGATCATGGATGCCGCTCTCTCGCCACGGGTTCCAGATCGTCGTCGAGCGGCTGCCGCTTTTTTCAATAACTATTTTTCTTTTTAATGCTGTATCGGTAATGGTGCAGGCCGCATCGGTCAGGACATAGACACGGTTGACCTCTTGATGGATCGTCAATGTCCTCTCTTCGCACTTCTCTTTTCGGTTGTCGGTATAGTCAACAAACGGCGTACCTTCCACTCCGGAGATAGCGATCGTCTCGATATCACTGACAGAAAAGTAGGTGTGCAGGGCCTGGGTGAGTGTAAAGTGTCTGTCGTCCGTGTTGGTGGTCCTGAGCTTGACAGTGAGCGTTTTGCCGATTCTGAAAGTCGTTTCGAGTGCAAAGGAAAAAGGAAAAAGCGCGTGTGTGCGGTCGTCATCGCTGAGTGCCAGTACCACTTCGGTTTCATTGTTGTCTAAAACGGCGGTACGCTTGAGTCTCCACACTCGGTCCCGCGCAAAACCGTGCTGGGGTTTTGTGCTCTCTGTTGGGTGGGCTCCGAACCATGGCCAGCAGAGCGGTATGCCGGCATGTGCAGACTTCGGCGGGGTGATACGGCTCTCTTTTCCGTCAAAGATCACGGGGGCTTCACCTCCGGGTTGAAAGTGGGTAAGGTGTGCCCCGTGCAGGTAGATCTCCGCATCGGCAAGATCATTGTTGACAACAATTCGGATTAGCCCGTTTTGGTCTGTCTCAAACCGGAGCGTGCCGGGGATTTCAAAGGTTTGCAGCGTCGTTGCATCTTGCATTGCGGATCCTTCTTTAGGGTGAACGATTTTAGTGTTTTTAAGAAAAAATGTAGCTTAGAGGTTAGAACTGTTTTTTTGCAGCTGAGACAGTGCGCTGATGCCAGCACAGCTGACATGTCAGAGCAGAGCTGTTTGGTAAGGTTTGCGGGCGTAGCTGCTCTTTCCTGAAAAGGGAGTCTGTTCACGGCGGTTGCTTGGCGGGGCTTTTCGTAGTATAATAAACAACAAACCTGATGATAGGAACCGCTATGGCAAAGATGAGTATGGCAGAGGAGATCAAATATCTCCGTGAAGAGGTGGAGCGTCTGAAAAAAGAGGACGTCGAGAGCAGCAGTGAAGAGATAGAAGAAGATGCCGCGCTGGACGCGCTGGTCGAAGGTGTCCATAACATCGAAGGCGAAGTGGAAGAGAAGGTCCACGAGCTTGTTGATCGAATGAAAGAAGATTATGAGAACATGTCGCCGGTGACGGCTGTGGCGATCTTTGCCGTAGGTGCACTCTTCGGTCGCATCTTTCTGTCGAAATAAGGGATTGGAATGAATAAAGAACTCAGCAATAAGCTCAACCTGCTGCTTCGCAGTGAAAAAGCACTGCTTAAATTGGAGATGCGTAAAAAAGGGCGCCAGATCGTTCTCTCTACCATCGGGGTCCTGGCTGTTCTGGCCACCTTGGTGATGCTCAACATCAGCGCTTATCTCTATCTGCAAGAGAGCTATTCGCCGCTGCATTCGGCACTTATCCTGACCGGTGTCGATCTTGCATTGGCTATCCTCTTCTTTGTCCTGGCAATGCGTCAGGAGCTGGGCAATGAAGCCGAAGCGATCAATGAGATACGCGACTATGCGCTTAAAGAGCTCTCGGGCGAGTTCGACGAGATCAAGCAGGAGGCGGCAGAGATCAGAGAGAGTTTTTCAAAGGTCAGCAGCGGCATAGGTTCTTTATTCAACCGTGACTTCAGTGCGGTAAAGGCCGTACTGCCGCTTGTTGAGATCTTTATTAAAAACCGAAACAAGGAGAAGTGATGACCGTGTACAGAACTGCTGCACTGCTGGGTATCGCTGCGTTAAGTGCAGCGATGCTGAGCGGATGCATGGGCCGTCCCGGTGCAAAGATGCAGGAGGCCGGCGGGTTTATTGGTTACATGTTCGACAAAATCGATACGAACGGTGACGGTTTTGTGGATAAAAAAGAGTACATGACGCATTCGAATGAACGTTTTGCGAAGTTTGACGACAACGGTGACGGGAATGTCACCCTTACCGAGTTCAATCAAAGCCGTTTTGCAGAGTTTGCTCCCGGCATGGCGCAAGATCTCTTTAACCGTTACGACAGCAATGGTGACGGCGTTGTGACAAAAGAGGAGATGCTGCAAAAAGAAGAAGCAGATTTCTCAGAGATGGCCGTCGTTCACACCGACAAGTTCACCAAGAACGAGATGATCGCTTTTTACAAAAAAGAGCGCTTTAACCGCCTGGACAGAAACGGTGACGGCTGTATCAGCCTGGATGAGTATCAAAACGCCAAGTCGCCGTTTGAACGCTGATGTGCTCTATCCGAAAGGGCCATAGAGACTGTTCGCCTAAGCGGCAGACCCAGTTGCCGTAGCGTCAATACGCCTATTTTATAGCCGTGACAAAGATGCGGCCGCCGCGGTTGAGATAGACACGTTTATAACTGCCCTTGTACTTTTTAAGCACTTTTTTCAGTGTGGCTATGTCTGTGACAAGCTCTTTTTCGATCTGCATAATAATATCGCCCTGGCGTATGTTCTGGCGGTATGCTTCGCTTCTGGCATCCACTTCCGTGACCAAAACACCTTCAACATCATCGCCGATACGGTAGCTGTACCGGTTCTGACTGTCAAGATTGCTCAGTTTTAACCCCTCCAGAAGTGTGTTTTCTGTTGTTGTAGCCAGCACTCCCTGGTTGAGATCGCCCAGTTTGAGTTTAACGGTATTGAGTTCTTTATCCCGTTCATAGGTGAGGGTGATACGGCTGCCGGGTTTGTAGCGCCCGATGACATTTTTGAGTGCAGCGGCGCTTTCGATCTTTTTACCGTCTATTTTGGTAATAAGGTCACCGCGCTGCAGATCGGCTTTTGCGGCCGGTGAATCGGCTGTTACCTGTATGACCATCGCACCGTCGGAACTTTTGTAGAGTTTGCGGAGTTCTTTGGTCAAGTTGCCGATCGAGACGCCCAGATAACCCCTCTGGATCTCACCGGTTTCGATCAACTGTTTGGCAATGTTGCGTACCATGTCGACCTCGATAGCAAATCCGATGCCGTTATTGCCGCCGCTGCGCGTCATGATGGCGGAGTTGATGCCGACAAGCGCGCCACGGCTGTCAACGAGCGCCCCTCCGGAGTTGCCCGGGTTGATCGAAGCATCGGTCTGTATGAAGTTCTCATACTCATTGATACCGACACTGTCTTTGTGCTGGGCCGAAATAATCCCCTGTGTTACACTCAGTCCGACCCCGAAAGGGTTACCGATAGCGAACACAACATCACCGATCTTTAAATTGTCTGAACGTCCCATCAGGATCGGCGAGAGCTTCTGTTTGGCATCTATCTTGATAACGGCAACATCGGACTTGGGATCTTTACCGATGACTTTCGCGTCATAGACGGTCGTGCTGCCGTTGATCTGTACCGTGATGGCGTCTGCATTGGCAACGACATGGTTGTTGGTGACGATATAGCCGTCTTCCGTGATGATGACACCGGAGCCAAGGCCTTGGCGTGAGTGTGGTGGCTGCGGAACTCTTCCTTCACCGAAAAACTCTTTGAAGAAGGGGTGCATCTGTTGCATCTCATTGGAGATGTTTTGCGTCGTAGAGATGTAGACAATCGATTTGGTTGCAGTTTGTATGGCACTGTTGTAGGAGAGGATCACCTTTTCGTCTGAGGGCATGACACGCTCTGTGACATCCGCAGCGTCATTAAAGGTAATGGCTGTGACCTCCAGGCTTAGTGACAGGACAATGGCGAGGAAGAGCGATTTGGGTGTGTTAAACATTTTTGAATGAAATGACATCGTTAATCCTTTTTCTCTGGTTATAGATAGGGTAAGTATAGATAGAGAAGGTTAATAAGATGTAAATTGCAGTTGTGAGCCAACCAGCCTTCCGGCTGAAAACTCAACAGGTCTCAGAGCTGTGTTAGTTGTACTGCTCCAGGGGCTCATCCAAAAAGTTATTGAGCGGTTCGGTATGTTTTTCTATCTTACCGTTTCTGGAGTTGGCGAGGTCAATTGCTTCGTCAAGGTCAGTACACTGTGCGATGATCTCATCATAACAACACTCTTTATTGCCAATTAAAATTGCTTGCTGTACTTTAACAAGGTAGGTTATAGACTCCGATGGGTTTACCATACAATTCGCTCCTGAAATTACTTTTTATAATACTATTATAGAAAGATAATGTCACATAGATATCACTAAAATTAATATATGGGGCTGAGAGAGGGGTTGGAAAATGGCGCAGCCGCACCATGAGAGACTTATGAGGTGCGTTGTGCCGTGATAAGTTCAACGGCTGCATCGACAGCATTGCGGTAGCTGAGTGTTTTGGCTTCGCCCCTGTAGGCGATATCAAAAGCCGTTCCGTGGTCGACAGAGGTACGGATAACAGGCAGGTTGAGCGAGATGTTGACGCTTTCATCAAAGTAGAGCGCTTTAAGCGGACCGAGGCCTTGATCATGATACATGGCGACAAAGTAGGTGAACTGTTCTCTGAAATGCGGTGTAAATGCGATGTCCGGAACAACAGGTCCGACAAAGAGCTCTCGACCGAGCGCATCATTCAACAAGGTGATCGCTTCGGTGATGATCGTCTCTTCATCGCCCAGTACGCCGTTGTCCCCGGCATGCGGGTTGAGTCCAAGTACGGCGACTTTGTGATCGCCGATCGCACGGTGAAAATCTTCCAAAAAGCCGGTGAGACGTTTTAGGGTCAATGCACCCGGCACCGCCTGAAGCGGGATGTGCTCGGTAAAGAGGGCAACATAGAGGCTCGAGCAGCCCAGCATCATAATGGCCTCTTTGTCAAAGATGTCTCGAAGCATATCGGTGTGCCCCTTGTAGTCGATACCTGCCAGTGACCATGCCTCTTTATGGATAGGCAGGGTGACAATGGCATCGACTTTTTTTGTTTTGGCCAGATCGATTGCATGAAGAAATGAGCTGTAGGAGAACTCCCCCGATTTTTCTGAAACGTGCCCCGGTTCGATCGCAATGTCTTCACCGACCTCAGAGAGTTCAAAATCGTCGGGTATCGCAATCTTCAGAAGATCCGATGCTTTTTGGAGAAGCGGGCGGTTGATGCAGTAAAGAGGGGAGACCGTTTTTGAGATCGCACTGTGCGCTTTGAGTGCGATTTCGATACCGACGCCGTTGATATCACCGATGCTGACGGCAATGCGCGGTCGTGTCAGCGTCGGCATAACTGCTTCATCTCTCTGACGGCGTCGGCAAGACCGCTGAAGACGGAGCGTGCAATGATGCTCTGGCCGATGTTCAGCTCGGTGATGGCATCGATGTCCGTCATCAGTGAAACGTTTTGGTAGTTGAGCCCGTGTCCGGCAGCGACTTCAAGATTGATGGCGCTGGCGTGCTCGGCACTGCTTACAATCGCCTCCAGGGCATCTGCCAGTTTTGCCTGGAGTTCATCACGCGGCAGCTCCAGCTCTTTGATACTGTGGTGCGAGTGCGGCAGAGCTGAGTTCAGCATGGCATAGATGTTGGCAAAGTGGCCGGTGTGTAGCTCGACCATGTCGGCATCGAGTGCGTGACTCTGCTCAACAGCATTGATCGCAGGGTCAATAAAGAGAGAGACCGCGATCCCCGCATCATGCAGGCGCTCGATGGCATCACTGATCGCATCGCTTTTGCCGATAACATCGAGGCCGCCTTCGGTGGTCACTTCGGCACGGTTTTCCGGTACAAGCGTCGCACGATGGGGCTTGAGGTCGCAGACGATATCGATGATCTCGGGATTGATCGAACACTCCAGGTTCACCGGGAGCGGTGAAGAGGCGATGATCTTTTTGGCGTCTTCATCGTGGATATGACGCCGGTCTTCGCGGAGATGGATGGTGATCTGGTCAGCACCGTTCTGCGCACAGACGGCCAACGCCATCAAAGGGTCCGGATCGTTGATCTTGCGGGCTTCGCGCAGTACGGCGATGTGGTCGATGTTGACACCGAGTGTCATCGGGGGTTTAGCTGCGTTTTGCATAGAACTCCTTCTTGAACGCCTGAAATCTGTCCTCCAGGATCGCCTGGCGCATCTGTTTCATCAGCGTCAGGTAGTAGTGCAGGTTATGAATCGTCGCCAAACGGAAGAAGGTGATCTCTCTAGAGCGGAAGAGGTGGTTCAGGTAGGCACGCGAGTAACGTTTGCAGGTCAGACAGTCGCATTCGGGGTCGATCGGTGCGCTGTCCTCTTTAAACTTTGCGCCTCTGATGTTAATGCGTCCGAATGAGGTAAAGAGCGTACCGTTTCTTGCATTACGTGTGGGCATGACACAGTCGAACATGTCAATGCCGCGTTCAACGTTTTCGACCAGGTCCTCGGGGGTCCCGACGCCCATCAGGTAGCGCGGTTTATCCTCCGGCATATACTGTACGGTGTGCTCGACCGTATCGTACATCTCTTCGTTGGCTTCGCCGACAGAGAGACCGCCAATGGCGAAACCGTCATAGTCCAGGCGGCAGAGCTCTGTCGCGGATTTGGTTCGGAAGGCCTTGTCCGTACCGCCCTGCACGATGGCAAAGATGTTCTGGTCGACACCGACACCTTCTTGCTGCTTTTGACGAAAGTATTCGATGGACTCCTCGGCCCACTGCGTTGTCCGTTCGATGGAGAGTTTGATCCGTTCCTGCGTTGCAGGAAGGGCAACGAGGTCATCCAGAATCATCATGATGTCGGAGCCGAGGTTATGTTGGATGTCGATCACCTTTGTTGGCGTGAAGTAGTGCTTCGAGCCGTCGATATGGCTGCGAAATTCGATACCGTTCGCATCCGCCTTGGAGATGTCGCTGAGACTGAACGCCTGGAACCCCCCGCTGTCGGTCAAGAAGCTTTTGGGAAAGGTGGTGAAATTGTGCAGTTTGCCCATTTTGGCAACCGTCTCATCACCGGGACGAAGATACATGTGGTAGGTGTTGGCGAGAATGATCTCGGCACCGAGAAGGTCATGCATGTCTGCCATGTCGAGTGCTTTGACGGACCCGACCGTGCCTACCGGCATGAACACCGGTGTCGTAATGGTCGAGTGGGCTGTTTTGATGGTACAGGCGCGGGCCTTACCGCTCTGGGCTTCAAGCGTGAATTCCATGGGTCTCCAAAAATTGTAAGTAATGTCAGTAATATGGGTGTGATTTTACCACATTCCTTTGATGCGCTAGCGAATATGCTACAATCACACCCTAAATAATACATTCGGGTCAATCAAAAGCCAGTACTTTGACAGTGCTCATCTGCGATAAAGATCCGGGTCAATGACGGTGCGTATGAAAAAGATTTTGATTATCAGTGACAGTAAGATCGGCCACAACTTCGTACAGCGGGCCATCGATACCTTTGCCAAAGACAACCTCTACTATGTGATCGAGACGAAAGCACGGGAGTATGAGAACGCATCATCGTCGCGATTCAAGTTTTTCGAGTTTGATCCGACCAGCCTCTATAAACTGTCAAATGTTCTGAAAATGGAATTTGTGCAGGTCTTTATCGCGATGAAGAACCCTGTCGATGTTGAACAGACGATAGCCAACATCCGTGTCACCAAAAAACAGCTTCGTATCATTACCGTCGACCATTGGGGTATGGACCTTCAGCAGTACAATGTCGTGCAGATCAACACGACTGAGATCCTCGCATCGCATCTGTTTGATTACCTGCCGAACGTCCCGGTTGTTGCACAGAATGTGGGACTGGGTGAGGGCGAGATCATGGATGTCCTGGTTCCGTTCGGAAGCTCATTCGTCTATCGCCATGTCGGTGTGATCGAACAGAAAAACTGGCGTATTGTCGGGATCTACAGGGGCGGTGAACTTATCTTGCCGGATGACCGGAAGATGATCCACCCCAATGACCAGCTCCTGCTGGTCGGCGAGCCCTCCGTGTTGAACTCCGTATACCGGGCCATTAAAAGAGAGATCGGTCAATTCCCGCAGCCTTTTGGAACCAATCTCTACCTCTTTATCGATATGATCAAAGACGATGAAAGCGAAATTATCCCCCTTCTGAACAAAGCGCTGGCGGTGCATGAGAATTTCAGCAACCGGCTGATCGTCAAAATATGCAATCCGAGCAGTATCACGCTGCTCGAGCAGATCAAAAGCAGACGCAGCGAGCGGGTTGTTATTGATATAGACTACCAGCAAAGCTACATCGAAGATATCGTGATCAATGACGTCAAGCAGTATGATGTCGGTCTGATCATGGTCTCAGCCTATATGTTTGACAAAGATAAGATGCGAGAGATACTCTACGACGCCAATGTCCCGGTACTTTCGCTAGCCAAACGGGCTATAGACAAGATCAAAGATGCGGTCATCGTCATAAATGACAACAAAGACCTGGAGAAGATCTCAACGACTGTTTTTGACTTCTCTGCACAGATGAGCTACAACATGGAGCTGCTGAAAAATGCAGACGAGGAGAGCAACGAACAAGATGAGATTATTGAGCACTATCAAAACCTTGCCGTGATCTTCTCCAAAAACATTCATGTAAACCTTCATTATGACAACCCGATACGCAAGCTCTCAAAGCGTGAAAATTTCCTCCACTGCATCCCGTTTACCGAAAACGTTCTGGAAGATAAAAGCGCAACACTTTTTTCAACCAATATCGAGATGCTTTATCACCGGCTCAACCGCTATCACCAGCTCTTTATTCCGATCAAGATCTAGCTTTGGCGTGCGCGGGATTGCACACTCTCGACAAAGCTCTCGCAACCGCCCGTTTATTCACTGTTTTTTAAGTTCCTGTAAAGTATTATATTTACTATAATTTGCAAATATAATGGACCTCTATATGACCATCGATATCAACCTCAAAAAAGAGATCGATCTCTCCTACCAAGTGACGATAGCCCCGCTGCCGGAGCTCACTTTTGACACCAAAGTCGCTATCGTGACCAACCCGACAGTTTCAGCCCTGCATCTTGCGTATCTGACATCGAAGATCAAGGCCAAAGAGCTGCACGTCATTACCGTACCCGATGGCGAAGAGTATAAGAATTGGCAGAGCATTGAGATGATCCTTGAGGGGATGTTTGAAGCACGTTTCAACCGCAACTCTCTTTTGATCGCATTTGGCGGGGGCGTCATCGGCGATATGACCGGGTTTGCGGCGAGTATTTATCAGCGCGGCATCAGCTTTGTCCAGATCCCGACGACACTGCTTGCGCAGGTCGATGCAAGTGTCGGAGGCAAGACCGGTTTCAACAACAAGTACGGTAAAAACCTTGTGGGCGCCTTTCACCAACCGCAGGCAGTCTATGCCGATGCCCACTTTTTACAGACACTGCCCAAACGCGAATTCGCTGCCGGTGTCGCCGAGGTGGTAAAGATGGCCGTCTGTTTTGATGCCGATTTCTTTTCCTGGCTGGAAAAGGCGGATCTGAACGACGAAAACCAACTTGCCGAGGCGGTGGCCAAGTCGGTTCAGACAAAGGCATGGGTGGTTGCCCAGGATGAGAAAGAGAGAGGACTGCGTGCCGCGCTCAATTACGGGCATACCTTCGGCCACGTAATCGAAAACGAGACGAACTATACGGGTTTCCTGCATGGCGAAGCCGTTGCCATCGGTATGGTGATGGCCAACGATACCGCCGTTGCCCTCGGCTGGATGAGCGAAGCGGAGGCTGAACGGGTCAAAGCACTTCTGCAGCACTATGGCCTGCCGACCTCATATGCCATCAAAGATGTCGAGCACTTTTATGAAACGTTCTATCTGGACAAAAAGAGCGCTGACAGCGCCATAACATTTATCATCCCAAGATCACTGGGCGGGGTGGAGATCACAGACAAAATCGATGCTTCTGTCATAAAAAAGGTATTACAACAATATGCGGTCAACTAGTTTGCGATTTCTACTTTCGATCTTATTGCTTCAGGTCACTCTCGGTGCCGAGCCAACGCCAGTTACTGTAGATCAGAATGCCAGTGTGGACGACCGCGTCGCACAAGAGCTGTTGATCAAAGCCTCGATCGCCGAGAACGAACGCCTGATCCGTGAGAAGCGGATCGAGACGATCACGCAGTTTCAGACCGAACTTGATGATATCAACAAGCAGCTCTCAAGAGACAATATCTGGGAGAAGAGCTACAGCTCGCACGTCGCCTATTCGCAGGTACGGGATGATCTGGCGCAGCTCCAGGCGCAAATCAAACAACTGAGCAAAAAACGTTCGAAGAGCAGTGACGATGTCGAGATGCTTGAGGACCTTAGAAGTAAGGAGAAGATCCTTTCCGAACAGTTTGATCTGCTTGACAGACAGCAGGGCAAGAGCTTGTTTGCCGCGCTGCTTCAGCCCGAAGAGATCGAAGAGATCCCGGTCCTCTCCAATCCGTTCGACATCTTTACAGCGATCTCATTTATCAAACATCTTGAAGAGATCTATGCCGACTATAACAAACGGGGTGTAGAACTTACCGATATCATCTCGCTTCTGCAGAAGAAGAAGGAGCTTTTGGTCAACCTCAAGGCCATCCATGAGAATGGCGGGTATGACCAGGAGCTCAACGATACGACGCGCCGTCTCGACAAGTTTAGCAATGCACAGGATATTTTGAAGATCACGGCCAATATCTACGACAAACGTATCGATGAGATCGAAGTCAAGGTCAACAAAGAGGTCCAGATACAGTTCTACAAGCTCAGCAAGATCGGTCTGATCATACTGTTCCTCTTCGGTCTTGCCTTCTTCCTCAAGGTGATGAGTAAAAAATACATCACGGACAACGACCGTTTTTACATGGCCAACAAGGTGATTAACTTCGGTAACTTTATACTGATCATGATCATCGTACTTTTCAGCTACATAGAGAATGTTTCGTACCTGGTTACCGTGCTCGGTTTTGCTTCGGCGGGTATCGCCATTGCGATGAAGGATTGGTTCATGTCGATGCTGGGGTGGCTGGTGATCGTCCTCGGCGGTTCGATCCATGTCGGTGACAGGATCCGTGTTGACATGGACGGTATGCAGTACGTCGGCGACATTATGGACATCTCACTGCTGCGGATGACCCTGCTCGAGGACATTACACTGACGACGTATCTGGACAACAGACGTGCCGGCAGGATCGTCTTTATACCGAACAACTATGTTTTCACCCGTATGATCGCAAGTTATTCGCACGATTCGCTAAAAACGGTCTGGGACGGGATCGATGTAACCATCACCTTCGACTCCAACCACAAAAAAGCGATGCACATTGCCAGAGAGGCTGCCCGTAAGTATTCGAAAGGGTATACCGACATTACGCGTAAGCAGTTAAACAAACTGCGCCACAAATACAGCCTTAAAAATACCAATGTCGAGCCGAGGATATTTTCGTTTATCGAGCCAAACGGTCTTAACGTCAGTGTCTGGTATCTGACGAACGCCTATGCCACGTTGACGTTGCGCAGTACGATTTCGACCGACATCATCGATGCGTTCAACGCAGAAGACGATATTACGATCGCCTACCCAACACAACAGCTCAAACTCTCTATGGAGAAATCAAAACGCAGACTCCCGCCTGAGCAGAGTGAGGAGCAGTCATGAAGCGCAAGGTCTATCTGAAAACATTCGGCTGCCGTACCAACCTGTTTGATTCGCAGGTGATGATGAGCAGTCTGAAAGATTTCGACATCACAGAAAATGAGGCCGAGGCCGATATCATCATCGTCAACTCATGCACCGTCACCAACAGTGCCGATGTCGGTGTCCGCGGCTACATCAACAGTATTGAGAAAGCGGGCAAGGCGAAGGTCTACCTGACGGGATGCGGTGCCCATACAAAAGGGGAGTCGCTTTTTGAGAACAACAAGATTTTCGGTGTGTTCGGCCAGTCGGAAAAGAAAAAGATCAACTCGCTGCTTCAAGAGAAAGAGCGCTTTTACGAGCTGGGCGATCTTGATTTCGTTGATGACACCATCGTAGAAGAGTTTGTGGGCAAGTCCCGCGCCTTTATCAAGATCCAGGAGGGGTGCGATTTTCGCTGTTCCTACTGTATCATTCCCTATGTCCGGGGCGACTCACGCTCAATGGACGAGGCCAAGATCCTTGAGCAGGTAACGACACTTGCGCTCAACGGATTCGGCGAATTTATCCTGACCGGGACAAATGTCGGCTCATACGGTCACCGAGAGGAGCGAACACTCGCGTCGCTGCTTAAAAAGATGTCGCAGATCCGCGGGGTACGCCGTATACGCCTCGGATCGCTGGAGCCGATCCAGATTTCAGAAGAGTTTGAAGAGCTGCTTGATGAACCCTGGCTGGAAAAGCACCTGCATATCGCGCTGCAGCACACCTCGCCGGCCATGTTGAAGATCATGAACCGACGCAACAAATTTGAGAATGACATCGCACTGTTTCAGCGCCTGCGTGAGAGAGGCTTTGCCTTGGGAACGGATTTTATTGTCGGTCATCCGGGTGAGACGGAGGCGTTATGGCAAGAGGCGATGCAGAACCTTAAACGTCTGCCGCTGACCCATGTCCATGCCTTTACGTACTCGAAACGTGACGGCACGCCGTCGGCTACCATGAAAGGCGAGGTGAACGGTGCTGTTGCGAAGGCCCGGCTCAAGGAGCTGACCGAACTGGTCGATCAGAACAACTTCGCCTTTCGAAAAGCGTTCGCCCATCTTCCTCTGGAGGTTCTTATCGAGAGTGAAAAAGAGGGGCAGTACCATGGGCTGGACCAGTTCTTTAACAAGATCGTCATCGATTCGCCGAAAGATCTTCTCGGTAACTGGCTGAGTGTTGAGAACTACGAAGTCAAAAAAGGCGGTAACTATGTTCGACTCTAAACAAAACCGTATTATTCTGATCGCTTCGGCTGCTATTATCCTTGCACTCGTCGCCTTTGCCGTCCTGCGCGATACGTCCCAGGTCGCCTCGTTGACCAAGGTGACCGAACTTGTCAAAGCGAAAAAGATCGTGCATATCGTACAGGGTGAGGAGAACTACTACATTCAGACGGCTGACACGATCTACAGTATCCCCATCAACCAGGTATCGCCACGACTGCTCAGAAACTACAGCATCGAAGTGGATGACGACAGCTCGGTCATGATCACGATCACACTGGTGATCATGGTGCTGGCCGCACTCTCATACGGTGTGCGCTACTGGTTAAAGCTGGAAAGCGCCTCGTCAAACGAAGGAACCATCTTTAAAGCATCTTCGGCTTCGGGAAGCAGTGAAGGCGAGAGTATCGTACCGGTGGAGTCTGATGTGACGTTCGATGATATCGGCGGTATTGCCGATGTCAAACAGGAGCTTCAGGAGATCATTGAGTTTTTGCGCAATCCATCACGTTTCAAGAGCTTTGGCGCACGTATGCCGAGAGGGGTTCTACTGGTCGGTCCTCCCGGCGTCGGTAAGACAATGATCGCAAAAGCTGTTGCGGCTGAAGCCGGTGTCCCTTTTTATTATCAGAGTGCAGCCTCATTTGTCCAGATCTATGTCGGAATGGGTGCCAAACGTGTGCACGAACTCTTTACGGCGGCGAAAAACAACTCCCCGGCGATCATCTTTATTGACGAGATCGATGCCGTCGGTAAAAAACGTGACGGCAACCGCTCTGACGAGCGTGAAGGGACGCTCAACCAGCTACTGACGGAGATGGACGGTTTTGAAGACAGCAGCGGGGTGATCGTTGTTGCCGCTACAAACAAGATCGAAGTGCTTGATGACGCCTTGCTGCGTGCAGGGCGTTTTGACAGACGTGTTTTTGTCGAGCTTCCGACACCCACAGAACGCGAGGCGATCATTCATAAATATCTCTCAAAAGTGCCAAACAGTGCCGATGTCGACGAGATCGTACATATGAGCGTCGGTTTCAACGGGGCAGCCCTGGCGACACTGGTCAACGAAGCGGCACTGTTGGCCCTGCGCGAGAAGGCGATGCAGGTGACGATGGAACACTTTTATGCGGTCAAAGACAAAGTCGCCTACGGCAAAAAGAAACTGGCCATCCTGTCACCGCAGCAGAAACAGTTCAGAGCACGCTACCTGGCCTCAAAAGCGCTCCTTGCCTATACGAACGAGCTCTCTTTTGAGAAGGTGATGCTCTCTTCCGAGACGATCAAACCGCAGTTGGATGCGCCGATGATCCAAAGTGAGATAGAAGCGCGTATCAAGGTCCTGCTCGCAGGCATGGCCGGTTGTGATATCCATTTCGATCAGCATGCGACCAATGTCAACAATGACCTGACCCAGGCCAAGCGGCTTGCGTCGGAGATGGTAACACAGTACGGTATGGGCAAAAGTGTCGCTGCCTCAGCCGGTGAGGATGCCGCTATTTTGGAAAATTTGTATGATCAGACCAAGCGCGAGCTGGGACAATACGATGGTGCTATTACTGCTATTGAGGCGGTCTTGATGGAGAAAGAGGCGATCACCAAAGAGCATATCGGTGAGCTGATAGGCTGATCATGTACTTTAACGGTTTCGCGCTTAAAGACGAAGACCACTTCTTCGACACTATTCTGGAGCATGGACAGTATGTCATCAGCGGTTTCAGTTACGGCGCTATCAAAGCGTTTGAAGCGGCACTCGGCAGCACGACCCGCGTCGACAAACTGCAGCTTATCTCTCCAGCCTTTTTTCAAAGCAAACCAGAAAAGTTCAAACGCCTTCAGCTGATGGGTTACAAGAGAGACAGTCGCAGCTATCTGGAAAAGTTTACAGCAAACTGCTTTCTGCCCTACGATGTACGAGCGCTGCATTACCGCGACCACAGTGTTGAAGAGCTGGAAGAACTCTTGAACTACGTTTGGGATGAAAAAGCACTTCAAAAGCTTGTCGGAAAAGGGACCCGCATTGAGGTCTATTTAGGCGATCAGGACAAGATAAGCGATGTCGGACCGGCCTACGACTTTTTTTTGCCTTTTGCAACGGTAACGTTGATCAAAGGTGCCAACCATTTTTTACAAGGAGAATAAGATATGAGCCAGATCAAGATAGGTGTTATTACGGCATCCGACAGAGCCAGCGCAGGGATATATGAAGATATATCGGGGATGGCGATACAAGAGACGATGAAAGCGTATTTGACCAGCGAATTTGAGATCGAGTATCGCTGTATACCGGATGAACAGTCGACGATCGAGGAGACGATGAAAGAGCTGTGTGATGAAGCAGGGTGCTGCCTGGTTGTCACGACCGGGGGAACGGGTCCTGCACTGCGCGATGTTACACCTGAAGCGACGGAAAACGTCTGTCAAAAGATGATGCCCGGCTTCGGGGAGTTAATGCGCCAGGTTTCGCTGCAGTATGTGCCGACGGCGATCCTGTCGCGTCAGACGGCGGGCATCCGCGGGCGATCACTGATCATCAATCTTCCGGGCAAACCCAAATCGATACGCGAGTGCCTTGATGCGGTCTTTCCGGCCGTGCCATACTGTATCGATCTGATAGAGGGGCCCTACCTGGAGTGTGACGAGAGTGTCATCAAAGCGTTCCGCCCCAAGGCGAAATAGGGCCGCTGCAGCAGCTGCTCTGATCGTCAACGAATAGCTATAATGCCAGGCGTATACCGACCGGACAGTGGTCCGAACCTTCGATCTCCTGGAGTATAAAAGCATCTTCCAGTACTTCGGCAAGATCATCGGAGATAAAGAAGTAGTCGATCCTCCATCCGACGTTTTTGGCGCGTGCGCCGGAGCGGTAGGACCACCAGCTGTACTCCTCTTCTTTGTCGCCATGGACATATCGGAAGGTGTCGATGTAGCCGCTCTGTATCAGACGGTCGATCCATTCGCGTTCAATCGGCAAAAAACCGGACGTTTTTGAATTGGCCTTCGGGTTTTTGAGGTCGATCTCGCGGTGGGCGGTGTTGACATCGCCGCAGATGATGATGGATTTGCCTTCGTCGCGCAGTCTGTCGCAGTACTCCAGGAAGTCCTCGTAAAACTGCATTTTCAGCGCCAGGCGGATATCGTCTTTCTGGCCGTTTGGAAAGTAGACGTTAAAGAGCACAAAATCGCCGTAATCCTGTTCAATGATGCGTCCTTCGTGTGCGAGGTCGATGTCGTGACGGTTATCAGTATAGGCCGGATCCAGTGTGGAGTAGGTGGCTGTCCCGGAGTACCCTTTTTTTTCAGCGCTGTTGACAGCAAGCGAGCTGTATTTGAATGCAAACATATCCATCGGTATCTGATCATAGGTCGCTTTGATCTCCTGTAGGCATAAGATGTCCGGTTGACGTTCGTCGATCCATCTGAGGGCCTCTTTGTTAGCGACAGCACGTATGCCGTTGACGTTCCATGATATTATCTCGATACTCTCTGCCATATAAATTCCTGCAACTCTATTGTCGGCATATTTTACAATCTAAAACTATGAGTTTTCTTACTGTGGTCTCTTAGAGCAGAAATTGTGTCAAATATGCGGTTATAAAAAACGCAGATGTGCTGTTTAGCGAAGAGTGCAGGTTGCTCAAGTGTGTATGATCAACGTTTAAAAGAGAAAGCTCTCTTTCATGTGCTCTTCAATGTCGTGCAGGTCATAGGCGGCATGAATAAAGTGGTTGTTGGCAAGGATACCCTGTCCCAGCAACATGTCCGCACCGTCTTTGGTCGTGACGTTCAACTCTTTTGAGAGTTTTAGAAAAGGTGTCTCTTTGCCGTAGATGACATCGGCACTGAAAGCGGCTCTCTGCAGCAGCAGTTTGAGCGTCCCGACAGGAGCGGGGTAGCTGTCATCTTCCAGACCGGCAGAGGTAGTATTGACAATAAGGTCGTATGTTTCGATCTTGATACTGTCCCAGGTCTCCGTTTTGAAGCCCGCTTTTTTCAATGGCTCAAGGCGGCCGGCCGACCGGTTTAACACGGTAACGTCCATTCCTTCATCTTTGAAACGGGTTGAGAGGGCCTTGGACGTACCGCCGGCGCCGATGATGAGCACACGCTCTATTTTGCCGAAAGGGGCGATGGCATAGAGAAAGCCGTCGGCATCGGTATTGTAGCCGATGAGTTTTCCCTCTTCATTGACGATGGTGTTAACAACACCGATCTTCTTGGCAAAACCGCGGATCTCGTCACAGGCTTTAAAGGCAGCCTCTTTATGGGGTACAGTGACATTGGCACCGCAGAGTCCCAGCTTGAAAAAGGTCTCGCGCAGTTTTGTGCCGTCCGTAAGATGGACACGGGTATAGCAGGCATTGATACCGAGTGACTTGAACACATGGTTGTGCATCAGCGGGGAGCGTGAATGCGCAACAGGGTCGCCGAAAATGGCATAGAGTCTCATTTTATCTCTTTAAGATCATTTAACGAGCTGACAAGCGCGCCGAGCTTGTTGTGTACCTCCAGATACTCCATCTCGGGAACTGAGTCGGCTACGATGCCGGCACCGGCCTGCAGGATGACCTGGTCCGGTTTGACCAGTGCGGTACGGATCGTGATAGCGGAGTCCATATTACCGTCAAAACCGAAGTAACCGACAGAACCGCTGTAAAAGCCGCGCTTGAGACCTTCGAATTCGGCGATGAGCTCCATGGCGCGTATCTTCGGTGCACCGGTCATCGTACCGGCCGTAAAGGTGGCCGCAAAGAGGTCGAACATATCTTTATCTTCGCGAAGCTCGGCAACAACATCGGTGACGATGTGCATGACGTGCGAATAGCGCTCAATATGCATCATGTTTTCGACCTTGACCGTACCTGTCTTCGCGACGCGGCCGACATCGTTACGGCCGAGGTCGATAAGCATAAGGTGCTCCGCCAGCTCTTTAGGATCGGCGAGAAGCTCATCTTCCATCGCCTTGTCCTGCTCTTTTGTCTTGCCGCGTTTTCGCGTACCGGCAATCGGACGAAGCAGCAGCTCTCCCTCTGTCAAACGGACCATCACCTCCGGGGATGAACCGACGATGCTGAAGGCTTCAAACTCCATCAAAAACATATAGGGTGACGGGTTTTTAGTGCGGAGGATCCGGTAGAAAGAGAAGGGGTCTACCTTCACATTTCGGGTAAATCGGTTGGTCATAAGGATCTGGAAGACGTCACCGCTCTTGATCATCTCTTTAGACTTGGCGACCATCTCAAAGAAGGTCTCTTTCGAAAAGGCGAACGAACCTTCATCGTCACCGTCAAGCTGTTTAAGCGGCGTGTAGTTATAGGCTGATTTAAGATCGGCCTCAATCTCGTCAAAATGCTCCTCAAACCCCTCCGTCAAAGTCAGCAGTGTGATCTGATGGTCTTTGTGCGAGTAGACGGCGACCATTTTAGGCAGAACAAGATCAAGATCGGGCACGTCCATTGTGTCTTCAAGCTTGTCCATATAGCTTGCAAGTACGGGCTCGAACACCTTGACCATATCATAGCCGATATAGCCGATGAAACCGTCCACATAGCCGAGCCCGAGCTCTTTGGTGTACTCTTTGTATTTCTGCGTATCGATCTTTTTATAATACGATTTAAGAAAGGCAAAAGGGGAGTCGTCAATGATCTCCATACAGCCCTGTGCATCGGTATAGGTCGTAATGTTGTCTTTGTATTGAAGACGCTCTCTTGCACCGATAATAATGATCGAGTAGTTGCCTTCGGAACCGCCGGCACTTTCAAAGAGAAAACTGATCTCATCGCTGAAACGAGTTTTGAGTTTTTCATACACCGCGATCGGTGCGAACTGATCGAGCATAAAGTGTTGTGTTTTGATCACAGTGACCCTTTAGAGTTTGATTAGGAACGCGCCCGGTTCAACGCTCTTTCTGATAACAGGAAGTGCTTCGCGTGCAGCCGACTGCGTTTTAAATGGTCCGACAAGAACCTTGTTCAAGGTCTTACCGCTGCGCGTGACCTTGTGGTAGGTATAGGTGTAACCGCGATTGGTAATCTTGTTTAAAAAGGCTTTGGACGGTTCATATTTTGCGAATGAACCAACCTGAATGTAGTATTTGCCGTATTCAGCGGCTTCGGTTTTATGCGTCTGTACGACACGGTTGCTTTTTGGGTCATACTTTCCGGAAGGACGTACCGGTTTTGGCTTAAGTACCTGTTTCGGTTCCACTTTTTGTACCGGTTTCGGCGGAACGCTCTTAGGCTTTGTTGTTGTGGTATAGACGGGCTCTTCGATAATCTCAGGCTCTTCAAAAACAGTTTCGTAGATACGTTGTGTTTCATCTTTGCCGTCAGGTATATTAGAGACTTCTTGCTGTTTAACATCGACGGTCGCATCACTTTTGACAGGGGCACTCTCTTCGACCGGCTCGCTGACAGGTTCGATCGCGGGTTCCGTTACCGCCGCATGCTCTTCGTTAACTTCGAACGCAGGCTCTTCAACCACCTCTTCAACGACAACTTCGCTCATTTTCGGAGCATGCGGAAGGGCGGACTCTTTTTTACCGCTGAACTGGTTCATGATGACAACCACAATGATCAGGATGATCGCAAAAGTCGCCACTGTCAAGAGGATCTTCTTGGTGTTGTTTCCCTTGGAATGTTTGTTCAAGATGATGTCATTGAGTCCGTTTTTCTCATCCATAGATTAACCTTTAAAAGTATTGTAGGGCAGATTTAAAATATTATATGCATCTGGTAAGCCCGGGTTAGGAAAAATACGCCACTGTTTGTGGAGTTTCTCTTCCAATTTATGCGAGATTATTTTACCAAGTTCTTCTCTTTGTGGAGCTGAAATATCACCGCAATAGACATAGAGGTGAAGATGCGAAGGTGTTTTACTTTCATAGGCGATAAAGTCATTGAGCCCCTGACTGCGCAATACTTTTGATATTTTATGATAAAAAAGTTCCCTGTTGTCGCCGTTGTAATCGAAGACAAAATAGTGGGCGTCGGACGGTATGGAGGTTGCAATGGTGATCTTGTGGTTGCGGTGTTTCTCAATGAGATCGTCGGTCAGATAACGGTCGATCTTCTCATATTTGCTTAAGAAGGTGCGCCCTTCAAAAGTGATTTTTTCGATGATCTTCGGGTGTTTTAACCAGTAGTGATCTCTGATCAAAGGAAAGAGAGCAGAGATCATCGCCATTTAGTATGTAGGCTGGTTGTAGATTACGAAGTTTTGCGCAAGGGCTTTTAGCTCTTCTTTGATTGCCGCATGTTTTGCACTGTCTTCGATGTTGTCAAGTACATCACAGATGCGTTCAGCGATAAGTTCGAACTCTTTCTCTTTCATACCGCGTGACGTCAATGCCGCCGAACCGATACGGATACCGGATGTTACAAACGGCGAACGTGTCTCACCCGGAACGGTATTTTTATTCACGGTGATACCGGCATTGCCCAGCGCAGCGTCAGCGTCTTTACCTGAGAACTCTTTGTTCAGGAACGAGACAAGAACAAGGTGGTTGTCTGTACCGCCGGAAACAACGTCGTATCCGCGTCTCATAAGTACATCAGCAAGTACCGAAGCATTCTTTTTGACTTGCACCGCATACTCTTTCCACTCCGGTGAAAGGTTGTATTTGAAACCGACCGCTTTTGCCGCGATAACGTGAACAAGCGGACCGCCCTGAAGACCCGGGAAGATAGCAGAGTTGACCTTCTTGGCGATCTCTTCGTCATTGGTCATGATCATACCGCCGCGAGGACCGGCAAGCGTTTTGTGTGTCGTTGTCGTGACAACATCGGCGTACGGGAACGGGCTAGGGTGCTCACCGGCAGCGACAAGACCGGCGATGTGTGCGATGTCGGCAAAAAGAATAGCGCCGACTTCGTCAGCGATTTCACGGAATTTCTTGAAATCGATCTCGCGTGCATACGCAGAGGCACCACAGACGATGATCTTCGGCTGTGTAATGCGTGCAATGTCAAGAACACGCTCGTAGTTGATGCGGCCGTCAAGTTCAACACCATACGTGAATGAAGAGTAGTTCTTACCGGAGAACGACGGTTTAGAGCCGTGTGTAAGGTGACCGCCGTGTGAAAGGTCCATACCCAGGATCTTGTCGCCCGCTTTTAGCAGTGCGGCATAGACAGCGCCGTTTGCCTGTGAACCGGCATGCGGCTGAACATTGGCGAATTTACAGTTGAAAAGTTCGCAGGCACGGTCGATAGCCAGCTGTTCCACACCGTCAGCATATTCGCATCCGCCGTAATAGCGTTTGGCCGGGTACCCTTCAGCGTATTTGTTGGTAAATACAGAACCCATCGCTTCCATTACGGCCGGAAGTGTAAAGTTTTCAGAGGCGATCATCTCCAGGTGGTCGGTCTGACGCTCCAACTCTTTTTCGCAGAGTGCGAAGATCTCGTTGTCAAATTCTTGTAAAAAACTCATGTTAATCCTTTTTTCAAATTTAAATTTTGTTGTCGTCCAAAGACTTTATGTTATCAGTTTGAGCCGTTTACGACTCTGCACCCTCATGTTCAACGTCTGTATTGAGCGGTTTCATAGCCGGGAACAGCAAAACGTCCCGAATTGAGTGCTCGTTTGTCAAGAGCATGACCAGTCGGTCCATCCCGATACCCTGACCGGCAGTCGGTGCCATACCATAGGAGAGCGCGTTGACGAAGTCGGCGTCCATCTCATGCGCCTCGTCGTCACCCGTCGCCTCTTTGGACGCCATCTGACCTTCAAAACGCTCCAGCTGGTCGAGCGGATCATTGAGCTCAGAGAAGGCGTTGGCGATCTCTCGGCCTGCGATGAAGAGCTCAAAGCGGTCCGTCAGGGCAGGGTTCTCGTCATTGCGGCGTGCCAGTGGCGAGATCTCAACCGGGTACATCGTGATGAAGGTCGGGTTGATCAGTTTCTCTTCGACATATTCGTCAAACAGTTCGCCCTGCAGTTGACCGAGGTTCATCGCCTCGTTGACGTCGACATTGCGCTCTTTCAGATAAGCGACGATCTTCTCTTTGTCATTGACAACATCACTCGGTACACCGCCGATCTCTGTCAGCGAGTCGATCAGTGTAATCTCGCTGAACTGGTTGTAGTCGACTTCAATATCACCGTACGGAAGCACCGTAGGAAGGTCCAGATGTTTGAATAGATACGCAAAATACTCTTTTGTCACAGCGATAAGATCTTTGTAGGTCTTGTAGGCCCAGTAGAACTCGATCGAGGTGAACTCGGGATTGTGCGTCGCGTCCATCCCCTCGTTTCTGAAGTTTCGGTTGATCTCAAAGACCGCTTCGAAACCGCCGACGATCAGACGTTTCAGATACAGTTCCGGAGCGATACGAAGGTAACGGTCGATGCTCAATGCGTTGTGATGGGTCACAAACGGCTTTGCGTTGGCGCCGCCTGCAATAGGGTGCATCATCGGTGTTTCGACCTCTAAAAAACCTTTCTCTTCAAAAAAACGGCGTGTCAAAGAGATCACTTTGGAACGGATATGGAAGGTGCGGCGTACGTCGGCATTCATAATAAGGTCAAGGTAACGCTGTCGGTAACGCAGCTCTTTATCCGTGATACCGTGGAACTTTTCCGGCAGAGGCGAGACGGCTTTCGTCAGAAGCTTGAGCGTACCGACATGCAGCGAAAGTTCGCCTTTGTTGGTTACGAACGGAAAACCGTTCACCTCGATAATATCGCCCACTTCGAAGTTCTTTTTGAAGATTTCGTTGTAAAAACCTTCCGGCAGGTTGTCGCGTGTGACATAGACCTGAAGCATGCCGCTCTCATCCTCGATCTTAAGAAAGCTGGCCTTACCCATGATACGGAAAAATTTGATACGTCCCGCAACGGTGAAGTTGCGCTTCTCATCACGTTTCTCTTCCATTGCTGCGATGTCGCTGTTCACATCAAAGTACTGGGCAATAGTCGTGTTGCGACTGACATCATTGGCATAAGGGTTAATGCCGTGTTCACGCAGTGTGTTGGCTTTTTCAATACGCTGCTGTATATATTTGTTTTCTAAATTCAACGAGTTCTCCTATAAAATCTCTAATTTTCTTGGCATTTTTTGCAGACCCCGTAGATCTGCATCGAGTGGTCTTGCATCTTGAACCCGAACTTTTCGGCAATCTTATGTTGCTGCGCCTCAATGACATCATCAACAAATTCGGTGATCTTGCCGCATTCGGTACAGATCATATGGTCATGGTGGTCTTTGGCACCAAGTTCATATTTTTTACCTTGTGCGCCGAAAGAGAGCGAAGAGACGATGTCATTCTCTTCGAGCATTGAGAGTGTTCTGTAGACAGTTGCGATCCCGGCGTTGAGTTCAGGATACTTCTCTTTGATCAGCTGGTAGAGCGCTTCGGGCGTCAAGTGTTCCTGTGAGTAGTAGAGCGTCTCAAGGATCTTTTCACGCTGGTTGGTGTATTTAAGACCTTTCTCTTTAAGGAGTTGCTTGAAGTCGGATAACAGTTTATCGTACTCAACCGTGCGTTCGGTAAATGATGAGTCCATATCTACTCTCCTTTGGTCAGGTTGTCTTCGATCTTTTTCTTAACACTTTGTTTGATCTTTTCGGCACTTTCATCCAATGTTTCATCAACTTTTTCGGTAACGACCTCTTTGACATCGTCGATCTTCTCTTGCGCGGCTTCAACACCTTCGTCTATCGTCTCGTTGAGATCGGCGCTGACCTCTGCCGGATCGATGTGCATGATGACGCTGCCCGTCTCAACAAGAACCGGGAATAGGAAGCTTTTTTTCATGACCGGTTCAAGATTGACGCGGATCGCCTGAACATTGTAAACCGCATAGGCGATGACGGCGGCGATAAGAAAGAACTTCCCGCTGCCTACAATAAAGCCCAATACCTTATCTACCGGACCCAGGCCGCTGACTTTAGAGAGTTTGGTAAAGAACATGCCAAGGATGATCATTCCGGCCCAGAAGATGATAAGCGTTGCAACAAAGCCGACAAAACTGATTGCGGCACCCGATTCGAACTTGAAGATAGAATCGCTGATGAGCCCGCCGACACTGTCACCTAGACGTGAAGCGACAAAGATACCTCCGATGATCCCGATCAGTCCAAAAACCTCTTTGAAAAAACCGTTAATGATCCCTTTGAGACCAAGAAGCATGATGATAATACCGACGACAAGATCGAAGTAGCTAAGTTCCATAGGCACGTCTTTAATAGTAGAATTTAACGCGTATTATATCGCCCAAAACTGTATTTTAGATAATGAGTGTGCTTATCAAGCAGTTTGGAGAAAAAAAATCAGAACATATTTAGTAATTTTTGTGTAATATAAATCTTTTAAAATTCAGAGCGTGCATGAATGTGCGCGCACATAGATATATAAACAAGGTTTAATTATGAGTATTTGGACACCGTCAAGCTGGAGAGAGAAGCCGATTTTGCAACAACCAACGTATCCTGATCCGGAAGCGTTGCAACGTGTTGAAAAAGAGCTAAGCTCTTATCCGCCTCTTGTTTTTGCCGGTGAAGCCCGCAACCTCAAAAACCAATTGGGAAGTGTCGCCAACGGTAAAGCCTTCTTACTGCAGGGCGGCGATTGTGCCGAGAGCTTTTCAGAATTCCATGCCGACAACATCCGTGACACCTTCAAGGCGATGATGCAGATGGCGGTCGTTATGACGTTCGCCGGTGGTCTGCCTGTGGTCAAAGTAGGGCGTATGGGTGGTCAATTTGCCAAGCCGCGCTCTTCGGATACCGAAACGTTCGGCGATGTGACGCTTCCAAGTTACCGCGGTGACATCATCAACAGCGTTGACTTTACGGAAGAGGCGCGTGTGCCTGACCCACAGCGTATGATACAGGCCTACAACCAGTCGACGGCGACATTGAACCTCTTGCGTGCTTTTGCTTCAGGCGGCCTGGCCGACCTGCATCAGGTCCATAAATGGAATCTCGACTTCGCTCATCAAAGCGAGATCTCGTCCAAGTACGAAGAGCTGGCAGAACAGATCTCCCAGTCGTTGGAGTTCATGGAGGCGTGTGGTGTCAACTCAACGACATTCCGTACACTCCGCGAAACAGATTTCTATACATCGCATGAGGCGCTTCTTCTTCCGTATGAGGAGGCGTTCACACGTCAAGATTCAATGACGGGCGAGTGGTATGATGTTTCGGCACACATGCTCTGGATCGGTGACCGTACGCGTCAACTCGACGGCGCTCACGTAGAGTTCCTGAGCGGTGTCAACAACCCGATCGGTCTCAAGTGCGGTCCGAGCATGGAGACAGATGACCTGATCAGACTCATCGACAAACTGAACCCGGAAAATGAAGCCGGCCGTCTAAACCTGATTGTTCGTATGGGTGCAGACAAAGTAGCCGAGGGGATGCCAAAGCTTGTTCAGGCTGTTGAACGTGAAGGCAGATCAGTGGTCTGGAGCTGTGATCCGATGCACGGCAATGTCTACAAGTCAGGTAACGGCTATAAAACGCGTCCTGTCGATGCCATTTTGACCGAGATGAAACAGTTCTTCCAGGTCCATAAAGCCGAAGGTACCCATGCCGGCGGTGTCCACCTCGAGATGACCGGTAAAGATGTGACCGAATGTGTCGGCGGTTCATTCCAGGTATCCGAAGAGGACCTCTCTTCGCGTTACCACACGCACTGTGATCCGCGTCTGAATGCAGACCAGTCACTGGAACTTGCATTCCTGATCGCCGACACGCTCAAAGAGGCAACACACTAAGACGCTAATGCACAACTATAAAGAGATCTATCTTCGTAACCGATACGAGATAGAACTCCCTGACAACGACATACTCTCTTTCTCACTGATCGATTTTACCGATAACCGTTTTTTTGACCGTCCCTTCGGCATCGTCACCGCATCAAACCCGTTCAACACAACACTTGATGATGAGGAAAACAGGCATCGCAATGAAGCACTATATAATGAACTAAATAGTAGATACGAAATCCTGCCGGCCAAGGGATCTCTTGAGAACCACGAAGAAGAGGGGTACCTGCTGTTTGATATCACTGTTTCCGAGCTGCTGGAAATCGGTCAGAAGTATGATCAGTATGCGATATTCTATAATGCAGTAGACAGGTTGATGTATCTTGAATGCGAAAACGGTAAAGTTATTGTGGAGAAAGAGAGGTAGACCCCCGATAGAGGGGGCAAATATTTAGAGCCCGTTTTGCTCAAAGGTGCGGATCAACTCATCAGGACGGTTGGCATAAGAGATGGCTGTTTCACGGGAGACAATACGCTTTTGAACAAACTCAAGAAGCTGTTGTGTCTGCGTGACCATACCTGTCTCCTGCTGATTCAACTGCATTTGAGAATAGACCTGGTGGACCTTGTCT
>JBFFKK010000011.1:0-54918 GCA_041555445.1 Sulfurimonadaceae bacterium | reverse complement strand
CTCAGCTTGGAAGGCTGACGCTCTAGCCAACTGAGCTACGCCCGCGTCATCATTGATGGTGGTGAGACCAGGAGTCGAACCTGGGAACCCATAGGGAGCAGATTTACAGTCTGCCGTCGTTGGCCACTTGACTATCTCACCAATTTTTTGTCTGGAGATCCGAGATCGATGGTGCCGACACGAGGATTTGAACCCCGGGCCTGCTGATTACAAATCAGCTGCTCTAGCCAACTGAGCTATGTCGGCATCTGAAATCGGAGCGCAAGTATAGAGAGTTTGTCTTTAAAAACAGCTAAACAGAAAACATATTTTGTCAGCGCATACGCGCAAAACAGTCCCTGCATTTCAGCGTATTTGAGATCATAGCCTGACGTTTTGACACATCTTGACTTATCGTTGAAAAGATGCGCTATCTTTAACACACATCTTCATGAGGTAAAGACATGATAAGCAGCACCTTTGACTATCTATACCCAAATAGGGTATAATTGTGATATTCATCGAATCAAAACTATTTGAAAAAGTTCGCGAAGAGTACCTGGACGATGAAAGTTTCAGGGCATTGCAGAACTTTTTACTGGCTCAGCCTTCTGCCGGTGACACCATCGCCGGTACAGGCGGACTGAAAAAGTTGCGTTGGTCGGCCAACGGCAGAGGCAAGAGAGGTGGTGTACGCACCATCTACCTCTTTCTTTCTGAAAGACAGCACATCCATTTTTTGACGATCTATGCCAAAAATGAGATGCAAGACTTGACGGCCGATCAGAAAAAAATGTTGAAAAAGATTGTCGAGGAGATCAAAAATGCCTAAACGTGACCTATTTGAAGAGCTGAAACACTCCCTTGAAGATGCCAGAGATTACGAGCAGTCCAAACTGACGCTTAAAACGACCAAGCTCACCCCAAAAGAGCGCAAAACCCTCTCCGCCGGTGAGATCCGCGCCATCAGAGAAAAGTACCGTATGAGCCGCGCCGTCTTCGCAAATTTCCTGCACATCTCAACGCGTACGCTGGAAAAATGGGAACTCGGCACCAGCCGACCCAACGAACAGGCGACAACGCTGTTAGTCTTAACAGACAAATACCCCGACATGTTTGAGCGCTTGGAAGCGGTCTAGATGTGATGCCGGTTTAGTGCCACTACAAACACAAAACCGGACTACGCAACAGACTCTATCTGCTCGAAAAGAGGCTTTCAGCTGTTGCCGAACACCTTTTTGAGCAGTTCGGTGGTGCGCTCGGCCGGGTTGTCGCGGATCTTCTTCTCCTCCTCGGCTATGACCGAGAAAAGCCCTTTGACCCCTTTGGCCGTGATGTAGCCGTCGAGGTCTTTGGCGTCGAAGTCGCTCTTCGTCGTCTCGACCCCCGCGGCGCCCAGCAGCGCGTTAAGCCCGCTGCTTTCGGCAAGCGACGCGCCGTACTTGTCGTAGGCGCCCGCCATCTTCTTGTAGTACTTGGTCACGCCGGTCTCTTTGGTGTACTTTTGGACGATAGGCAGGATCGCCGCTTCGAGCTGAGCCGTGGTCTTGCCGCGGAAGTAGTTTGTCGCGGCGTCATCGGCGCCTTTGATGATCTTCCTGGCATCCTCGATGCTCATCTTGGCGATCGCATCGGCGAAGATCTCCGCCGTTTCGGGAACCGCCTTCTCGGCGGCGCGGTTCATCGCAAGGACGAAGTCGTCGGCATACTTCTCCATCCTGACCTTGCGCAGCCCCTTCTCGAGCGTCTGCAGCTTTTCAGGCACCGGGATCTTGACGAGCTTGTCGCCAAAATACCCGTCCTCGCGCCCCAGCTGCTCGATGGCGACTTTGACCCCTTTGTTCAGAGCCTCACGCAGCCCGCCGTCCATCTCCGCAGCCGTAAGCTCGGTAAATGACTCACCGTGCTTCTCGACAGCCTTCTCGGCCGATGCCTGCACCTTGTCGACGACCTCATCAAGCCACCCCGCCTGAGCACCCGGCACAACAAGCAGCCCGGCAACAGCCGCGGCAATGATACGTTTTGAAAATAGCATAGATATTCCTGATTTTTTTTGAAAAGGAGTATGCCGTAGCACGGCTTAGAGCATCGATTTTGGCATAGATACTTACGCCGTAAGCCCCATATCTTTATAAATCATATCAAGTAGCAACCTTGCAAAGCCATCTCGGATCTTGTCTTCACTTAGTACCTGTGTCGCCATATTTTTATGTGCATCCATACTACCTATTATCGCATCAGTCATGGCACCAGGAAAGTCGCCTAACATTGCCTGCTTTTTAGAATTAGTTTTAATCTGCTGAACAACCTGCTCGTTCTCCATCACTTTGTCTTTGATAGTACGAGCATAATTGAGTTTGTCTTCATCGCTCAACTCTCCCGCAAAAAGCTCATTCATCATCTCGACAATGTGTTGCAGTGAGTCACTCTTTGGTTCAGCGACAACACCGGCTCCAGGATTAATATTTTCTAGATAACCGCCTTTGAGGTTAATCTTATGTACCTTCTTATTTTTCAGACTGTAGTGTGTCATCTCTACTGTACTGAGATCAATAGGGGGGACGATGTCGACCGTCTTCAGATTTGGCAATAGGCCTCTAGCATAAACGCTCAACTTCTCAAGATCAGCATCTTCATAATCAACAATCTGTGAAAGAAACTCATACATCCGCACAAAGGTGCCAAGATCTTTTTTAAAGAGCTCTAGTGCATCTTTCTCTTCCTTGGCACGCCTAATGTCAAGCTCCGCATTGTGTATGCCTGATTCATCATTGTTCTCTTTTGCATACTCCAATGCCAAGTTGGCATCTCTTTGTGCTTCAAGGGCTGTTTTGTATCGGCCTTTGTATCTATCTGCTGCAGGCTTTACTGCTGCCGACATCGCCTCTTGCATTCCCTTCGGATCAAAGTAGGCCTCTGCAAACTGCTCGACTTCGTTTTGAGTATATATGTTGTTGGAATCAAGTTTTAGTTGCAAGTCAAAGATCATGTTCGGGTCAGAGACGTCGGTCAGTGTTGCTGTTTTATAGTACGGTTCAAACGACTCTCTAATCTCTTCAGCATCATTGAAGAAGTCAAGAATGAATACGACCTCTTTACCCGGATACGTTCTATTGAGTCGTGAAAGGGTCTGTACCGCTTCGACACCGCTCAGTTTCTTATCGACGTACATCGCGCAGAGCTTTGGCTGGTCAAACCCTGTCTGGAACTTGTTCGCGACCAGCATCACCTGATAGTCATCACTGTCAAATGCCTTGCGCATATCGCGCCCTTTGAGCCCAGGATTCATGTTGCTTTCAGTGTACTCTTTGTTCACACCTTCAACATCGTCATCGACCTTGCCCGAAAAAGCGACCATCGCCTGAATACCTTCATAACCATTTTCCTTGATGTACTTGTCCAAGGCAATTTTGTAACGCACGGCTTCTTTGCGTGAAGAGGTGACGACCATCGCCTTAGCTTTGCCGTCAAGTAGATGGGCAATGTGCGTTCTGAAATGCTCAATGATGATCTCAATCTTTTGTGAAATGTTGTAAGGGTGAAGACGTACCCATTTTGCAAGCTGTACTTTTGCCTTTTTGGCATCGACCTCTTCCTCGTCTCCATCGGCTGTTGCCAGTTTATACGCAAGGTCATAAGTGGTGTAAGACTTGAGCACGTCAAGAATAAACCCTTCTTCTATAGCCTGCTGCATCGTATAAACATGAAAAGCGTGCGGGATGTTATCTGCAGCAGGCGGTCGTGAAGGGTCTGGCAGTTGTCCAAACATCTCAAGCGTTTTAGCCTTAGGTGTGGCGGTAAAGGCAAAATAACTAATATTGGCACTTTGACTTCTGGCTGCAAGTGTTGCGAGCAGCACATCTTCTGCACTGATCTCTTCACCTTCTTCGATCTGTTCAGTTGTCAAGACTTCTCGGAGCTGTTTTGCTGTTTTACCCGTCTGAGAGGAGTGTGCTTCATCGGCGATGATCGCAAAACTCTTCTCTTTGAGAGTTGTGCGCTCTCTTATCGCTTCAATGATAAACGGGAAGGTCTGGATGGTAACGATGATAATCGCCGCGCTACGCTCCAGGGCATCGGTAAGTTGCTCAGACTTACTTCCATCTCCCTCCTCGCGGTTGATGCGTACAACAACACCATCTTTGTGTTCAAACTGCGAGATAGTCTCTTGCAGCTGCGAGTCAAGCACCGTTCTGTCGGTGATGACGATAACGGAGTTAAAAACCTGCTCATTTGCATCATTATGTAAAGAAGAGAGCTGATGCGCTAACCAAGCAATGGAGTTAGACTTGCCGCTTCCTGCACTATGCTGAATCAGGTAATGCTGACCGGCACCATTCTCTTTTGCATTTGCTATGAGTTCGCTGACAACATCGAGTTGGTGATACCGCGGGAAGATCATCGTCTCGCTTTTATATTTTTTACCTGTATGGTCCTCTTTATCTTTGACTTCAAGGTGAATATAGCGGCCTATGATCTTTAGCCATGTATCTTTAGAAAGCACCTCTTTCCAGAGATAATCAGTGGCGTAACCGTTCTGATTCGGTGGATTACCGGCAGCTCCGTCATTGCCTTTGTTGAATGGCAGAAAGAAGGTATCTTTACCTTTAAGATGGGTGGTCATGTGGACCTCATCAGTACTTACCGCAAAATGAACCAAAGCACGTTTCTTAAATGCCAGCAGTGGCTCTTCATGTTTTGTTCTCGGATCCTTCGGATTGCGGTCATATTTGTACTGGTTGATGGCGTCTTGAATGTTTTGAGTAAAATCTGTCTTCAACTCAATGGTGGCAACGGGAATGCCGTTGAGAAAAAGAACAAGATCAATGCTGTTTTTGTTGTGCTCGGAATAATAAACTTGACGTACCACACGCAAGATGTTTTTATCGTAATTTTCGATGAGCTTTTCAGAGTAGAGATCGGGCTTAAACTGACAGAGCTTAAAACGGGCATTAATCTCTTTAAGTTCGTGACGAAGGAAATAAAGTGAACCTTGCTTATCCATTTGTGAAGCGACGTGCTTGCAGAGTGCTATGTCTGTGTTGCTCTGGTGACGCTTCTCGAATTTCTCGTACTCTTTGGGTTGGGTGGTTTTGACGTAGGTGATGAGATCTTCGGGATAGAGGGCTAAAGCTTTATCATAGCCTTCGGATGTACCTTCAAGCCAGTCATGTTTGGTGAGATAGTCTACAATCTCGCTCTCGAAAATGATCTCTTTATGCTTGCTCATCGCTCCCACTCCTCGTCGAACATTTCAATTAACCGATCGTTTCCTTCCGAAGTAATCGATACTACTTGATAAGGAGCATTACCTATTGATAAAATTCCTTCCTGAGATAAGTTATCCACAATTTTTTCTACTTTTGGTCGTGCTATTTTTGTTTTATTCACTATTGCGTCTAATGCATCAGGTTTTTGTTTTGGTTTATAGTTCTCAGTATAGAAAAACTTCAAAACTTTCGTTTTGTCATCTTCTGAAGATTGCGATGGTTTTTCTTCATGTATTTTTTTTAGAGGTTCATTCGCTACAGCTAAATCGTTAAGTTCGAGACCAAAATTATTCTTTTTCTTTTCAAGAGCATCATACTCATCCATTTTGGCAGCTAAAGAAGAATTCACTTGTGATAATTTTTTGTTTAGGTCGTCTCTTTCATCACCTAGGCTTTTTATGTTTTCATCTTTTTGTGCCAATTCACCTTTTAGTCTTTCATTTTCAGTCGTCAATGGTTCAATAGATGCCTGTAGTTTTCCTTCATACTCCTCTTCTTTTTTAGAAAGCTTATTTAGCGCCTCATCTTTTTCTTCGGTTAAACGAGCAATTTCTCTTCTGATTTCTCGTGCTTCTTCTTGTGGAATAGGTGTTTCGTCTTCAATCTTTTGTTTAACCCATTTAGACCATTTCTTATAAAAAAGGGTTACGAAATAAAATCCTAATGCAAATGCCGGATAGATAAAAACATAAATCAGTGCAATTAGTACCGGACATCCCAGCTGATAACTACACGATGTTTGTCCATAAATTATGTACGATCCAAATTCGTATGCATCCAATAATTTACTTTTATCTGCAAGCGTTCCATCACCAAAATAGATCAATAAGTATTTATGATTGAGGATGATCCACGAAACTACAAATGAACTCATAAATGGTGTATATGCGAAGTCATACAATTTCGCTTTGATTGAATCTCTAATATCTTGTAGCATTATTTATCCTTCCTCACATCAATCTTCCATGACATAAGTCTCTTCCCAGATGTCACGGAGGTTTCTACTGTCAACCATCCAATACTTCGTGGGCTGGACATTATAGTCGAGACCAAGAATTTCACGGGTTGCCCTGGTCAACGAAACAATCTCATCATTGAAACGCACTTTCTTTTCTGAAACGACAGTCACCGAAGTGTTTTCATCTTCAGTAAAACGCATCACCGACCCCATTGGGATGCCCATTTCAGAAAAGTTGATGCTCGGACGCTTCTTGTTCGCTTTAGCACTAGATATCCGTTCAGCATCGGAAACATTGATATTAAGTTCTTCATTGATGAGTGGAGTGACGTCGGTATGCCCTAACAGTTTCAAAATTGCGATCGCCTGTTCCGGATCGATCTCAAAAAACTCCCGTTTTGGGTTGATGCGCGACGGACCAAATGCTATATGCAGAGCACTTTCGACTTTTTTACAGTCTTCGACTTCGACAGCATAGGCACACTCGAAAGGCAACGGCACACCCGTTGAATAGAGCTGCGACATACGCTGTTCAACGTCGTACTGTGTCGTCATTCCGATCTTCACCAGCTTTGGCATAGCTTCGTTTGTCAACACATATACAATTTGACTGTTGTTATTCATAGCTGTTCCTTAGCTTTAATATTCATCATCAATATCTATCCCTTTACAGTTATACTCAATATAGTTAGTAATATTATCACTCTTAAAATTTACAGCTTTATCATTCAATTCAGCCATTAATAGCCCAACACAAAATTCAAAGTAAACCGGTGCTTCATCACATTTGAATTCATCGTTGGTTCTATTGTCGTCGTTCCAATACCACTCTTGACCATCATCAGTTTCGAGCCATAAAGTAAATTGTTGTTCCTTAGGTAACTCTTCATAAAACCCTTGAAAAAGAGATTCTATATGATCTATATAAGCGTCCCATGCAATTGACTCTTCATGCTGTACCTGTAAACAGTACTCTTCCCAATTATTTTCTAAACACGTGTCATCCCCGCTAGTTAAATCTTTTTGATTTTCAAGAAACGCTTTTGTTTTATCTGCGATACCAATGGCGACTTGTTTTGACCAATAATAAGATAGTCTGTCAGCAACAGTCATTTCATCTCTCTATCTCAAGCTCTATTTTCTTACTTAATGTTGAAAACAAATCTTTCTTTTCTATATGCCATACAGATGCCATTTCTGAACCAAAAGCTTCACCGAGATCAGTAAATCCATTTACATGCGCCTCATGCCACTCAAGATAGAAAGACAAAACATCCCCAGACCTGCGGCTACTATCTCTTGCATCTTTTGAAATTAGAACCTCTATATATTCTTTTGCCTCTTTATGTGCTTGTAAACTACCACTAACCAATTGAGTAAAACGAGAGGGTTTTTTTACTTTCAACACGATCAGATACGTTAATAAATACGCTATGTCTCCCACAGGGTATGCAAATGCATATAAAGCGACAGCTTTTTCAATGTCTCGTAATGACATATCAAAACGAGGTGCCCAAAATTTTAGATAGTTTAAGAATCCATCATGTTGTGCTTCTCGTCTAAACTTGTACTTTTGCATTGTAAGTTCAATAAATCTATTCAGCTTTCGCTCTGCATCAAAATTGTTTTGTGCAGGGCTTGGTAACGCAAAAAAGAAGTTCACAAATTTTCCTAAATAAGCACTTGCATCTGTCTCTGATCCATAAACACCTTTAACCGCTTTTTCTAACTGTTCACGATTAAGCAGTAAAACAAACACAATATTTGGGACATCAAAAAAATGCTTTATTCTTTCAACCAGATTCACAGCAAAGTTAGGTTTACATCTATCAAGTTCGTCAATGAAGATAACTATCGGCTTTTCATGCAAAACGGCATACTTTGCAAGTTCCTCTTTGAAAGCTGCAATGGTTAGCTTGTTCTGTTCATATTTTTCAAAGCTTTCTTCTATCAAACGGCTTGAAAGCTGTGCTGTTTCAGCACTGGCTTCACCAATGGCTTTTTCGACTTCATCGCCTAGGTCAACGCCACCCAATACATACTTCGTAAAAAGTCCCATTCCGACCTTTGAACCAATAGACAATGTTGCCTTAGTAACATTCACGGCTTTTTTGCTCAGCTTAGTTTTGGCTTGAGATCTATCTTCGGTCATGTTTACTATTTCAGAGGCTAATAGCACAAATGGATCTTCAATATAGTCTTGTTCGAAGGCATCAATATAGATGGTTTTGTAACCTTCACCTTTTAAATGAAGATTCCAGTTTTGACCAAACCAAGTCTTACCCTCACCCCATGGTGCATCAATAGCTATGACCGCTCCATCGTTTAACCTTTCAAGATATCCAGTTAGTTTCTCAGCTAATTGTCTTCTATCTAGTCTATCATCAGCAAATGCAGATTCACCTACATAACTCCTTGTGTTAGCACTTAGTATAGGTTCTGTTTCTTCAAAGCTTGGCATTATGATTCCTCCCTCACATCAATCTTCCCCGTTACCGCTGCGCTGATGAGTGCCGTGCGGCGCTCTTTTAGCAGGGTGATCGCTTTTTCCGCCTTTTCGATCAGGGTCTCGATTTTGGTGGTTTGGACATCGAGATAATCTACAATTTCCCCCTGTTCTTGTAATGCTGGAATAATCACAACAGCTTCACGAATAGTTTCTTGTCCAATATTAGGGTCTTTTCGAGTGCCTTCAGCTCCTACCATCCAGAATGGACGGTAAAACTGTATGAAAAAATGCAAATATTCCGAAAGAGCTCTATTGTCGGGAGTAATTGCACAAACTGCTTGATTGATTGTAGAAACAAATTTCAAAAGTGCATGTTTTCCAATTGTGCCTGCTCCCCCATACATTCCTACAAGAATACTTCCGGGTTGAATGAGATTACAAGCTGTATCTTTCAATGCCTTCTCAGTAATCGAAATTGGCGTCTCAAAAAGCTCTGCGTTATTAAGATCAGTAGTTCTAATCCAAGGGTAAATACCATTTTCATAGTATTCCTTATATTTCGTAGTTGTTGGTGTTCCTCCACTATCAGTTTTTGCAAACCATTTTATTTTAGGAAGTTTCCAATGCTCCGGCACCTCTCCGAGCCATTCGACGCCGCTCTGCTTCATCTTCGCATCCGGGTCAAGCCCTTTTGTGACGGCGTGGGAGATGACCGCCTGACGCTTCTCTTTGAGTAGTTCGCTCAGTCGCTGCTGTTTTTCGATGAGGGTATCTATTTTGGCAATTTCATGGTCAAGGAAGTTGGCGATGGCTGTTTGTTCATTTATTTCAGGCAACGGAATGTTAATTAATCCGAATTGCTCATAAGTGATCGATTTACCTTCACGTAAACTATCTGTAGAAGACTGCAGGGCCTTAATATAAGGGTAGCTTTTGAATAAATAGGCATAAAATGCATGTGTTATCTGCTTAGTATTATTTAGTACAGTGTAGGCAGGGCTTACGCAACCTTCATACTCTGAATATTCGATACCACCTTGAAAACTTCTCAAACTAATTACAAAATCTTTTTTTGAAACATGTCTGAAGTTTTCAGTACCTTTTAACGCCAACACAACTTTTTGCCCTTCCAGTTCCATGTAAAGACTTTGAGGGATAGCACCAAATTTTTGTGTAACTGCCAACTGTTCATCGACAGATTTAGCTTGTTCTCGTCTATTCGAAAAAACTCTTTTTCCCTTATAAGTGCTCCAATGTTCAGGCACTTCTCGAAGCCATTCGACCCCACTATCTTTATATGTAGGATATGGCTGATACCGACTCATGAATGCACTTCCTGCAACAATTCCAAAATTTCCTTCGTCACTGCGTCAAGCTCTGTATCAATCTCCTCGAGACTACGTGGCGGTACATACTCATAAAAGTGACGATTGAAAGGGATCTCGTAACCGACAACACCCGTTTTGCCGTCTTTATCATCTGTCTTTTTCATATCGATCCATGCTAACGGCACATGGGGTTTGACTTCTCGTTCGAAGTAATCGTTGATTTTTTCGTGCAATGGCACATTTTCATTGTCACGAAGATCAGGGTTAGGCTCTGGATGGCCCTTGGCATCTTTGATGATCTCCGCCTCGTCGTCGTGTTCAGCCAGATGCTTCTGCAGCAATTTAAGTTGTGCAGCGGTGAGTTTGACGCCGAGCTTTTTGACGAACAGCTTGCGATCGCTGATCTTCTCATCAATCATGGCAGCAAGGGCATCGAGGAGCTGTTGTCGAAGCGTTTCATCCCACTTGCCAAAAGCATTGTCCTCTTTGAGGGCTTTAAGTCTGTCAGCATCGTGCGGGAAAAAGCTCAGTTGTAGCGGTCGTTCAACCGTGATACGGCGGTATCCGAAGTCAGTGGTGTCAAAGATCTTGCTGATCTTACTCTCTTCAAAGGCTCCGTAGATGCGGGTGATCTCATTGATGCTCGATTCCGAGAGCTGTTTACGTTTACTGCCAAGTGACTTGCGCATGCTCTCACCGAAGCCCACTGTGTTGATGAGCTGTACTTTACCTTTACGCTCTGGCGACTTGTGGTTGGAGAGTACCCAGATGTAGGTAGCAATACCCGTATTGAAGAACATGTCGGTCGGCATCGCGACAATGCCCTCAAGCAGATCGTTTTCAAGGACATAACGTCGGATTTCGCTCTCGCCTGAACCCGCCCCACCTGTAAAGAGTGGTGACCCGTTAAGGATAATACCGATACGGCTACCACCTTCTTTCACAGGACGCATTTTTGAGATAAGGTGCATCAAGAAGAGAAGAGAACCGTCGCTTACACGAGGAAGCCCGGGACCAAATCGTCCATTGAAGCCCTTGAACTTGTGTTCGTCCTTAACCTGCTTCTCGACCTTCTTCCACTCCACCCCAAAAGGAGGGTTGGAGAGCATGTAGTCAAACTTTTTGTCATAAAGCTGGTCATCGCTGAGGGTGTTGCCGTATTTAATATTCTCTACCGGTTGCCCTTTAATGAGCATGTCGGCTTTACAGATGGCGTAGGACTCAGGGTTGAGCTCCTGCCCGAATGTAACCAGCTTGGCATCTTTGTTCATCTCATGGACATATTCGCTTCCAGAAGAAAGGAAACCACCGGTACCCGCTGTTGGGTCGTAAAGACTTCTTACAACACCCGCTTTGGTCAACACACTATCATCACCCATAAAGAGCAGTGACGTTGTCAAACGAACAATGTCTCGCGGGGTAAAGTGCTCTCCTGCCGTCTCATTCGATGCCTCTGCAAAACGTCGGATCAGCTCTTCGAAGACCAGTCCCATCTGATGGTTGCTAATTTTGTCAGGGTGCAAATCGACATTGCCGAACTTCTCGACGATCTTGTAGAGCAGGTCCGACTCATCAAGATAAGATAACTGCTCATTGAACTTATATCGCTCAAAGATCTCACGGGCGTTTTCGCTAAAATCAGCGATATACGCTTCAAGATTATCTCTAAGATTGCTCGGGTCTGCCAGTAGTGTTATGAGGGAGAACTTCGAAGTGTTGTAAAAGCTCTGTGCAGACTTCTTGGTTAGAAATACGTCCAATGGAATGCCAAGGTTTTTACGAGCCTCATACTCAGCCAGTACAGCATCACGAGTCGGTTCCAAAACACACTCAAGGCGGCGTAAAAGTGTAAAAGGCAAAATCACCTTACCGTAGTCAGATTGTTTGTAGTCACCTCTAAGAAGGTCGGCAACTGACCAGATAAATGCGGCGGTATTTGTAAAGCTCATAATTCTCCATAAATCATATATTGTTAGTTGTTGGTATATTACAACGATGGGGCCAAGTGGAAGCTAAAAGAGTGTTTATCTGGTACATTCATTACACTTTCGAGATGCTTTTGGTGTGGATGACCGCCATGCAGCCTTTAACACGTTTGTCCAGCATGGTCAGTACCGATTCGTCGACGTAGTTGTCGATAAGCACGATGGAGCGCTTGGCACTTTTGATGAGATCGGAAACGAAGACATAGGCGTCAAATATCTGACCGTCATAGAAGATGCCCTGCTTCGGTTTGACGGACCTCTCTTCGATTGCACCCAGTACCTTTTCCAGCTTCGTATCGGTCTCGACCTGTTTTCGTTCCAGCGTATCGAGCCGTTGAAACAACCCCGCATTTTGTGCTAAAAACCGGCGCATCTGTACAAAGCTGTTTATGATCCTGATACTTACTTCAACAGCAGTTTTACTCTTAAGAACCGCCGATAGCATCGATACTCCCTGCTCGGTAAATGCATAAGGATTGACCGAAGAGTGCTTCAACTTTTCGAACCGGTCACAGTTTGTGACCAGTTCTATTTTTTCTTCATCTGAAAGCTGAAATCTGAAGTTACTGGGAAATCTATCATTATTTCTTTTCACTGCTTGATTAAAGACTTTTGTTTCGATGCCGTAAAGTTCGGCCAAATCCCTATCGATCATCACCTGAAGACCGCGAACAGTAAATATCTTGCTTTCAATCGCTATGGTCGTTACTTCCAACATCACAGCATCCCCTCTTCGCGAAGGCTCAAAAAACCCTCTTTCGTCAGGATAACATGGTCGAGCAGCTCGATCCCCATGATCTCGCCCACCTCTTTGAGGCGCCGGGTGACCCGCAGATCTTCCTGGCTTGGTTCGAGCTGACCGCTGGGGTGGTTGTGGGCGATGATGATCCCGGCGGCGCGGTCGGTGACGGCGTCGGCAAAGACCTCGCGGGGGTGCACCAGGGATTGGTTGAGTGTGCCGATGGAGACCACCCGCTTCTCGATGAGATGCGAAGCCCCGTCTAGGGTGACGGCAAGAAAGTACTCCTGCTTTTTATGCGCGTACGCCTGCAGTTCGCGGTAGACCGCTTCGGCCGAGCTGATCTTGACGTTGTGTCGGATGAGATAACGGCGGCTCAGTTCGATGGCGGCGAGGATCTGCATCGCCTTCGCCTTGCCGAGACCGTGAACCCCGAGCAGCCGGTTCAGCTCCAGCGTATCGAAACCGTCGTCGATCAGCGTAACGATCTCCCTGGAGAGCCTGATCACATCTTTTCCCTGCGTACCGCTGCCTATCAGGACCGCCATAAGCTCGTAGTTTTTCAGCGCCCCGGCGCCTTTGGCCAGCAGTTTTTCCCTGGGTTTGTCATGTCGGTAAAGTTCATTGATCTTTTTCATGCCTACATTATATATTAATATTATTCAACACTAATAAATATCTACCAGAATCTCTTTTTGCGCCCGGACCTTTGAGCGCAAGGCCGATCATGCGGTGATTTGTTTTCTGTTTCTCTTTCGAACAGTATAATGGGCCGGACAAAAACCAGGAGGTATCCATGAAATTATTATCTATCGCGGCACTTGCGGCGGTGGCACTGCTCAGCACGGGCTGTGTCATGAAAAGTACGCACGACCAGACCCTGCAGGAGCTGAACACGACGCGCAGCGCATTGAGCAGCGCCCAGCAGACCATCGGTGAGCAGAAACAGACCATCGGCGAACAGCAGCAGGTTCTCGACCAGCAGAAACTCTCCATCGAAGAGCAGCAGAAACTCATCGATGAACAGAAGCAGCTGATCGCGCAAAACCGCGAAGAGCTCGAGAAGAACAAGGCCCTGATCGAACTTTCACAGAAAGAGCTGAGTGAGCTCGACATCAAAAAAGAAGCGCTGCAAAAACAGCTTGCTGAAGCCCAGGCCGGACTGCAGGCATCGCAGGCCAAACTGGAGACGATGCGCCAGATCGAAGCGGAGACACAAAAACGCAACGCGATCTACGCCCGCTTCGTCGAAGCGCTGCAGAAGATGATCGACGGCGGTCAACTGACGGTGACCATCGAGCAGGGACGCATCGTGATCAACCTTCCGAACGAAGTGCTTTTCGCCAGCGGCAGCTCCACCCTTAACAAGCAGGGGCAGGAGGCGGTGCGCAATGTCGCCGCCGTGCTTAAAGAGTTCTCCGACCGCCGCTTCCAGATCGAAGGGCACACGGACGACATGCCGATCAAGAGCGAGCGTTTCCCGAGCAACTGGGAACTCTCCACGGCACGCGCGCTCAGCGTCGTACACCTGATGACCGATGAGGGCGTGGCGACACAGAACGTCTCTGCCGCCGGTTACGGGGAGTTCCACCCGCGCGCCGGCAACGACACCAGAGAGGGGCGTGCGCTTAACCGCCGCATCGAGATCGTCATGCTGCCGAACCTCGACATCCTTTCAAGCGAACTTCCCAAAGTCGCCCGGTAATTCAGCCCAGGCGCGGAGCTGCGCCTTTGCTAAACCCCCTGCCGTTGCCCGTCATTCGGCAGCGGCAGCGCTCTTTCTCCCCTGTATCTATCTTTTGACTTGAAATGAAGTACTCCGTCCGGATCTTTTCCCGATTGCTACGGTAAAACGCAAGGTGCTCAGCAGCTCTTGCCGCTGCAGGGGATGCGGATCGTGAAGAGGGCCCCATTTTTGTCGTTTTTGACCGAAATAGATCCGTTGAACTTCTGCTCGATGATCTGCTTCGTCATGTAGAGCCCCAGCCCGGTACCCTGGCTTTTGTGCCTGGTCGTAAAGTAGGGGTCAAAGATCTTGTCGATGATGGTTTTGTCAATGCCGCCGCCGTTGTCGCTTATTTCGATGACATAGTCCGGACCGTCGATAAAGCCGCGGCTTTTGATGACACCCCCTTCTAGCCTGTTCGTTTTAATGGCATTGGCCGCGTTTGAGTAGATGTTGATCAGCGCCTGCTTGAGGTTGTTCAGATAACCGCTGACCAGTACATCTTTCAGGTCCGTCTCGTAACGGATGTTCTTGCCCATGATCGTGCTTTTGACAAGGATCTGCAGTGATTTTTCCACGTCGTGCATGCAGAAAGAGTTCTGTTCGTCATCCTCCTGGTAGTAAAAGCGGAAATCGTCGATGGTGTCGGAGAGGTACTGGATGATCTCGCTGCAGTGGGCCTGAAAAGTCTCAAAATCGGGCGAACTCTCTTCGTTTTTTTCCATCATTCTCTTGAGCGACATATCGGTCAGCAGCAGCCCCAGGGTGTTAAGCGGCTGGCGCCACTGGTGTGCGATGTTGCTGATCATCTCTCCCATTGCGGCGAACTTGTTCTGCTGGTAGAGCATGTTGTCCTTTTGGCGGCTCGCTTCGAGCTCCTTTGCGATCCGCTCTTCGAGCTCCCTGTTGACCGCTTCGAGCTTCCTCTCCGCTTCGAGCTGTTCCGTCATATCGAGACTGAGGCCGACCAGACCGCTGGTGCCGTGCTCTTCGTCTACGATCCGGGTCTTTACCGTCAGCACTTCGTGCACTTTGCCGTCGGCAAAAGGAATCTTCTCATAGGCAAGATGGGGTTCACTCTGCTGCAGGGCCACTTCATCCGATCGCATGCAGCTTTGCGCGACTTCCGGCGGATAGAGCGGTTCGTAATGCGGGACGGAGAGGAAGGTCTCCTCGCTGATACCGATGGCCTCGCAGAAGGCCTTGTTGACAAACTGCAGTCGCCCGGACGCATCCTGGGACCAGATACCGATGGGTGCCGTATCGAGAAGCGTCCGGAAAGTGAGGCGTTCGCTCGGGACCATGATCTCCCTTGCACGCGCTTCCTGCACCTCCGTACAGCGTGAAACGATGTGGCCGCTGGAGAGTCTGTAGAGGTAGCCCTCCTGCCACTGCCGCGCAAGCGTAAAACAGGGGACCAGGGTGATCTCCTGCGGTTCTCCCGTACGGTAGACCTCTTTGAACAGCTCCAGCAGGGATCGGCTTGTATCGACCGGGAAGAGCGTGGACAACGCTCCGGCTATCGACTCGCCCTCGGCAAAGTTGCAAAGCCCCTTTGCTTTTTCATTGAGGTAGACGACTTTGAAATCATTTCCCTCTTCGAGCGGTTCATAGACAGTGATCCCGACATCCATCAGACTAAAAATTTCTTCAAAATTGAACATGGAATTCCTTCTGCGGAATTTTACCGTATCAACAGAGACAGAACGCCTAAAAGCGCTTCTATCGGCATCAAAACTGCGGCAAATCCCATGCGAAGTGTCTGCTTTTGTGCACCAAAAACCAGAACGACATTTTCCTTTTTCAAAAACAGGCACTTTGACACTGACTGTTTTTTTTAATACTTTTTTTATGAAGAGCGATCTATACTGGTTTTTAAGTACGTACTACTATAGACAAGGTACCTGAAAAGGAAGCCCATGATACAAAAACGCTTTTTTGGCGGTTTTGGGTCTGGAGTCGCTGATGGAGACAACCCCTAATAGAGAGTTGGGATTGCATGAAAGAGCGACGAAAGATCGGGTGAACAGGTAAGACGGCCTCTGTGAAGAGCGGTAGGCAGGCCGATGCAGGTTTACTGCAGGGTGGAGCACGACAATGCGCCATCTGTTACGAGGCTCTATGCGCTTCAGCATTCACAGACAAGAGGGCTGGCAGGCCCGTTTCTTATCCTGAAACGTCGCACCGCTTGACGGCTTGCGACAACAGTGCGGCCTGTGCCCCTTCGGGTTACACCCTCTTACAAGGTGCTTTCGCACCCGCCTGGGACCGTAAACCGCCGCAGGGAGCAGAGCGCTTCCGGGATGCTGCGTGAAAGCGGCATCCTTTTTTTTTCTTCCACCGCATCCATAACCACACCATTTTTACGCATTACAGTTACAAACTTATACTCTGGCACTGCCTTTTACCTCTGGCTACAGCTCTTCGATACGCTTGCCCGACTCGACCGAGAAGGGCATCTCTTGCGTGATCTCCTCGTGCTGTTTGAGCAGCAGCCAGTCTTTGTCGTGGTCGTAGTGGGTCTTGACGAGCGTGAATCTGCCGTGAAGCTTCTGGCCGTAGAGCAGAAAACTGATGTGCCCCGCCTCGTAGGCCTCTTCCAGAGAGAGCGGTTTGTCGCCGTCGTGCGAAAGGTTCTCGAAGCTCCCTCTGTCCCAGATGAGCACCTTGCCGGCACCGTACTCCCCCTCCGGGATCTCCCCCTCGAAATCGGCGTAGGCCAGGGCGTGGTCCTCGGTCGGGATGGCGAGGCGTTTGTCCTGCGACTCCATGGAGGGGCCTTTGGGGATGACCCAGGACTTCAGCACCCCGCCGATCTCCAGTCTGAAGTCGTAGTGCGTCGTGGCTGCGGCATGTTTCTGGACAACGAAGATCGGCATAGCTTCTCCTTTGCGGTGGTATCACCGTAAAACTCTAATACTGCTATTTTAGCCAATTTACATGCGACCCTGCAGCAACAGTCTGCTCTCTCCTCCCGTGGCGGCAATCTATGCTTTAACAAATCTTTTTATATAATTTTTGCCAAAGGGGTGAACCGTGCCAAAAAGATCCACACAACAGACCGGTTTTGACGCAGAGCTGCTGCAGAGCGCATCGCAGCATGACGCTTTGGCCTACATCGCCCTCCACGCCAAAAGCGTGGCAGGGGCGGAGCGCTGCTCCATCTTTCTCTACAACCGCGATGCGGACGAGCTCTCGACGACCATGGCCGACGGGACGGAGAAGATCGTCATCCCCTACGACATCGGTATCGTGGGCCAGGCGATCCGGGTCAAAAAGCCCATCATCGAGAATGAGCCCTACGACAGTGCGAACTTCCTGGCGGATGTCGACATGCAGACCGGCTACTACACCCAGAACATCCTGACCGTTCCCGTCTTCGATGCGCAGAGAGAGGTCATCGGCGCGCTGCAGCTGCTGAACAAAGAGGGCGGCTTTACGAAAAAGGATGTAGCCACGATCGCCGCGTTTACGGCAGAGATCAGCACCTTTATAGCGAGGGCGGGAACCCTCTCGTAGATATGCCGGTGGCGTTTGGTTTTATTCGAAGTGGGAAAGAAGTTTGTTCTTGTCGATCTTCGTCAGGTCGGCAGCGACACACTTTTTAAGCGTCTGCCTGACCTGCGCGTCCAGCTTCTCATTGAGCTTTTTGCTGGTCGCTTTCGGGAAGGCGAGGTGCCACATGGAGGGTGACTCCTCTTTGATGAGGGATGCGATGTCCGCACTGATCTGTTTCAGCAGGGAGCTCTCCTGCTGAAGTGCCGTATTGTGCGGTTCGCCCGAGGCGTTCTTCTGGTTGCCGGTCTTGTCGCTCATCTGCTCCGAGATGCGGCTGTGGGCTTCCAGATAGTCGGTGTCGAAGATAAGCTCGAGGTTCGTCGACTCTTTCTCGGTCCCCCGTTTCTGGGCGTGGCTGACCTGCATGGTCTCGTGTCTGTCGACGCCGGTTATATTTGAGACGCGATACGCTTTGAGCTGCCCGAGGTCGCCGACCACGATAATATGTCCGTCATACTTCATAATAATCTCCTGTTGTTGCAAGATACGATTATGATACACCCAACTACTTTAAAGTATATATACAAAAAAATTATAGTTTTTAGTGTGCGGTGAGGCTCTATCTGAAAAAAGGCGGCGGACTTCGAACGGCTACTCCGCCTCCACCTTTTTGCGCAGCTTCTTCTTGTCGCTGTGCTCTTTTTTGGACTTCAGCCGCCGCTTCTGCGACCCCTTGGTGGGCTTGGTCGCGACCCGTTTTTTCTCCACCTTGTTGACGCTTTTGATGAGCTCGACGAGCCGCTCGAGCGCCTCCTCGCGGTTTTGTTCCTGCGAACGGTGCTGCTGGGCCTTGATGACGATGACCCCCTCTTTGGTGATGCGCTTCTCCTTGAGCGCCAGGAGCCGCTCTTTGTAGAAGTCCGGCAGGGAGGACGCTTCGATGTCGAAACGCAGGTGCATCGCGACCGAGGTCTTGTTGACCTTCTGGCCGCCGGAACCCTGCGCACGCACCGCGCTGAACTCCACCTCGTTTTCGTCGAGCGTGACACTGTTGGAGATCTTCAGCATGGCAATCCTTTCGCAGTGTTCATTATAGCAGCTTCGCCGCTCTGGCCCGGTAGAGATGCAGTCCCCACACCACGGCGAAGTTGACCGCAAGGGCGAGCACGCCGGCATGGAAGCCGAAGGGCTTGGAGGGGAGCGGGGTCAGCAGAAAGAGCAGCGTGATGCCGACACCGGCCAGCAGCCCCGCCAGCACATCGCCGGTGCGCAGCGTTTTGACATGCAGCCCCAGCATCACGGCCGGCGCGGTCTGCGCGAGGATCTCCAGCTTGATCTGGATCAGCCACCAGATCGTCGAGGGGAGGTCGATGGCCAGGTAGACCATCAGGGCCATCATCGCCCACGAGAAGAGCTTGCCGACATAGGTGAGCTCCTTTTCGCTCGCCTCTTTTCGGCGGCGGTGGTAGATGTCCTGGGTAAAGAGCGAGGCGATGGCGAGCATCGCCGAGTCGACCGTACTCATGATGGCCGCGATGGCCGCGGCGATGAAGAGGGTCAGCACATAGCTCATCCCGTTGATGTCGCTCAACTTGGAGAGCATCAGCAGAACGATCTGCTCACTCCCTGACTTGTCGAGGCCGCCGAAGTGGGCCGAACCGATAATGGCGATGACCAGCAGCGGCAGGGTCGTCAAAAAGGGCATCACAACCATCAGCTGGAACGAGCGTTTGAGGGTCGCTTCGTTTTTGGCGCTGAAGATCCGCTGGATCGCCTGCGGGTAGAGCGAGATGCCGAAGAAGATCAGCACCAGTACCGAGAGCCAGCGCACCTGTTCGTCGACGGTGATGGCGCGAAAGAGGTCGCTGCCGGCCTGCATGAGCAGCGCCTCGTTCTCCACCAGCGAACCGTACTGCACCCAGATGACCGCAAAGATGATGATGACACCGACAAAGAGCAGCACCCCCTGGATGGCGTCGGTCCAGGCCACCGAGCGCATCCCGCCCAGCGTCTCGTAGATGACCATGATGAAGGCCATGGCGATGATCCCCTCGGCAAAGCCGACGCTGCCGTCCGTGACCACGCTGATGATGTAGCCGATCGCTTTGAGGTTGGTGAGCATGTAATTGGAAAGGGCAAAGATGCCGATGCCGACGATCAGGTAGGTCAGCGTGTTGGAGTTGTAGCGAAAATGGATGTAGTCGCCGATGGTGATGAACCCCTCGCGTTTGGCCAGCGGGTAGAGCTTGGGTGCATAGAGCAGGTAGCCCGCGACGATGGCGATCATGAAGGTGACGGCCACGAGGAAAAACCACCCCTGCCGGTAGGCGCTGCCGGCAAAACCGATGAGGGAGTTGCCGCTGTACTGGGTCGCGTACATGGTCAGAAAGAGGATCCCCACCCCGAAGCCGCTGCCGCCGAGGTAGAAGTCCTTCATGCTTGACTCTTTGGAGGCGATCTTGCCCGCCACGCCGACGAAGATGAGCGAAAGGAGGTAGAGCCCGATAAAGAGCATGCCGCCCGTGTTTAAAAAGCTGCTGCTCACTTCAACGTATCCCACTCTTTTTCAATGGTCACGATGATGAGAAGGGCCAGAGCCACCGTCGCCCCGAGCGAACCGTAGACCCAGAGCGGAATGCCGAAAATCGGGGTGCTGCTCAGAAGCGGGATGGTCAAAAAGAGGGCGATAAAAGCATATTTAAACACGAAAAGGCCTTGCTGTTGGAGTACACCATTATAGCAAAAGCACCCCGCCGAAAGCGCGGCCCTCTTTTTGGCAGTCAAAAGGGGGCTGAATCTCTAGTGCCAGACACCCTCAAGCTGATAGCCGCAGTGCGGGCAGACACCGTTCTCGTCGAGGCTGTTGGTGACGAACTGGCCGATGTGGCCGCGGCGGTCGATCACCCGATTTTTACAGTTCGGACAGTAGGTGGACTCGTGGTCTTCGTCGTCGATGTTGCCGACGTAGATATATTTGAGCCCCTCCTCCTGGCCGATCTTGTAGGCTTTAAGCAGGGTCGAGGCCGGCGTGTGCGGCACGTCTGTCATCTTGTAGGTCGGATGGAAGGCGGAGAGGTGCCACGGAATGGCCGGATCAAGGTCGGCGATGAACCTGGCGATGCCGCGGACATCTTCCTCAGCGTCGTTCTTGCCGGGGATGAGCAGGGTCGTGATCTCGACCCAGATCCCTTTTTCATGGGCATGCTTGACCGCTTCGAGCACTGGTTTGAGCTTGCCGCCGCAGATCTCGTGGTAGAACTCTTCGGTAAAACCCTTGATGTCGATGTTCATACCGTCGATGTAGGGCGCCAGCAGATCGATCGCTTTTTTGGTCTCGAAACCGCTGGTGACATAGATGTTCTTGAGCCCTTTCTCATGGGCCAGCTTGGCCGTGTCGTAGGTGTACTCGAAAAAGACGATCGGTTCGTTGTAGGTGTAGGCGATGGAGTCGCAGCCGTACTCGAGCGCCAGCTCGACGATCCGCTCCGGCGGCAGCTCCTGCCCGACGATCCTGTGGTCATGCTCTTTGGGGTACTGGGAGATGTCGGCGTTCTGGCAGAAGGTGCAGGAGAAGTTGCACCCGACGGTTCCGACGGAAAAGGCCCTGCTCTCGGGCATAAAATGGAACATCGGCTTCTTCTCCACCGGGTCGACGTTGACCGCGGCGGCAAGCCCGTAGACCAGCAGTCTCAATTCGCCGTTCTCGACCTTTCGGACACCGCAGATACCGTACTCCCCTTCGGCAAGTTTGCACGACTGTGCACAGGCCTGACACAAGACCTTCCCGCTGCTCAGCGCCTTGCTTAACCATGCTGCTTCGGACATTGCATCCTCCTTCTATGGGTTCGCGTATTCATTAATAATACTCCATCCAATCTTATAGTTATAAAAAGAAATCGAGCTAGTTTTGCGTCTGAACCAGATCCACGATCCAGGCGTCGGGGATCTGCTCCGAGACGATTATGCAGGCGAGGCTGCACCACTGCGCTGCGCGTTCCAAAATAGCCGAATCGCAGGAGATGACGACATCGGGACTTCGGCTCAAAAGCGCGTCGGTACGGTCGGTCAGCTCCGCTTCAAAGGGCCACTGCCGCTCTGCGGCGATCTCGCGCACCAGGGCCGCCACCCTGGCGCTGTTGGAGACGGGCCGGTCAAAGAGCCAGCGCACCTTTGCAGGCGATGCCTGCGCCAGTGTTGAACCGATAAGCTCGATGGCACGTGCGGTCTCCGCCACGATCTTGTAGCTGCCGTAGACCGAAGAGAGGTCCCGGCAGCAGCCGTCACGGCTCGCGAAGAGCACCCCGCCGCCAAGCGCGGTCTCGATGGTGATCAGCAGGTTGAAGCCGTCGATGAGAAGATGCTTGCCCCTGAGGGCCGAAAGCGGCAATGCTTTTTGGCGGCGCTTTTGCACCTCCTCGTCGGCACATATGACACGGGCGACGGCGAGCCGCTGCCTTGAGGTGAGCTGATGATGGTCGCCGACAAGGTCGCTCGAGGCGCCCATGGCATAGCCGCGGCTTAAAAGCCAGGTGAGTTCGCCTGCGGCTCTTCTGAGCCTCTCAAGCTGGTCGTCGGCAAAACATTTGGCATCCTGGGGATGGGCGCCGCGGTGACGTTCAGGCATCTCTCTTGCTCCAATACTGGGATACTCTATACTAGCACATCTCCCTACAGAGTGCTATAAAGATAGGCCGCATCCAGGGATTGCCCAACTGTGCTAAAATAGTGGATCGTCCAAAAAGGAGGCTGCCTTGACACTGACATTTCTGGGAACAAGCGCGGGGAAACCGACCACCGAACGCAATGTCTCGGCACTGGCGCTCTCGCTCGAGCAGGAGAACCACTGGTATCTTTTCGACTGCGGCGAGGGGACGCAGCGCCAGATCATGAAGAGCGGCCTCTCACTGGGCAAACTGGAGACCGTCTTCATCACCCATCTGCACGGCGACCACTACTACGGGCTGCCGGGCCTGCTCTCCACGAGGAAGCTCGACGGTGTTCTGAAGCCGCTGACCATCTACGGTCCCGAAGGGCTGCGGAGCTTTCTGGCGGCCGCGATGGATCTCTCCGAAGCGCATCTCGGCTACCCGCTCACCGTCGTCGAGTACCGGAAGGAGGAGCGCTTCGTCTTTGAACACTTCACACTGAAGGTCCTCCCCCTCGTCCACTCCAGAGAGAGCGTCGCGTTCTACATCAAAGAAAACGACACGACCGACAGGCTGGATGAGCCGAAGCTCAGAGCCATCGGTCTCGAACCCTCGCCCCTCTACGGCAGGATCAAGCGGGGCAAGCATCTCAGCGTCAACGGCAAAGAGCTTGACCCGAAGGGCTTTATGCTCGAGCCGGTCATCGGGCGCACCCTCATCATCGCCGGCGACAACAGCGACCCCGCTGTGCTGGGCAGCTACCTCGAAGGGCTCGACCTGCTGGTGCACGAATGCACCTACACGCAGGCGGTCTACGACAACCTCGTCAAGAAGGTGCTCCACACCACCGCCGAAGCGCTGGGGCTGGCCGCTGAGGCGAAAGGGGTCAAAAACCTCATCGCCAACCACATCGACCCGCGTTACAACATCAACGCCCCCTTGAAGACGGCGATGATCTACGACGAGATAAAGCGCCACTACCGAGGAGAACTCTTCATCGCCGACGATTTTGACGTCTACGCCCTCACCAAAGAGGGCGAAGTCAAGAAGCAGTAGAGATGCAGGATTTTCCAAGTATCATTAACAGAGACGAGTCCGCCAAAAAGGAGAGAAGATGACGATAGGTATCCCCAAAGAGGTCAAAACCGATGAGTACCGCGTTGGAGCGACACCCTTTAATGTGGCCGCGCTCGTTGACGAGGGGCACCGTGTCGTGGTCCAGAGCGGTGCCGGAGAGGGCAGCGGCTTCAGCGACGCGCTCTACCGTGACGCAGGCGCCGAGGTGGTGGCAGATGCCGAAGCGCTCTACGGCAATGCAGAACTGATCGTCAAGGTCAAAGAACCGCAGCCCTCCGAGTATCCGCTTTTGAATGCGAGCCACACCCTCTTTTGCTACCTCCACCTCGCCCCTCTGGCGGAACTGGTGGATCTGCTGCGCGAAAAAAGGGTCTGCGCGATCGCCTATGAGACGGTAGCCGCCGACGGCGAACTGCCGCTGCTCAAACCGATGAGTGAGATCGCCGGCAAGATGGCCCCCGCGGTCGCTGCCCACCACCTCAGCCGTTACCAGGGCGGCGAGGGTGTTCTGATCGGCGGTGCTGTCGGGGTCGCACCGGCAGAGGTCCTGATCATCGGGGCCGGCAATGCCGGTTTCAGCGCCGCCAGGGTCGCCGTCGGGATGGGCGCCGAGGTGACGGTGATCAACCGCTCCACACCGAAGCTCGAACAGCTCCAGAAGCTCCTGCCTTCGGTCAAGACGGCGGTCTACTCGCCGGCAATACTGCGCGAACTGATCAAAGAGGCGGACATCGTGATCGGCACGGTTCTGATCCACGGCGGCGCCACAACACCGAAACTGATCACGCGAGAGATGCTCAAAACGATGAAAAAAGGGAGTGTGCTGACCGACATTCCGATCGATCAGGGCGGCATTGCGGAGAGCTCCCGGCCGACGACCCACACCGATCCGATCTTTGTCGAAGAGGGGGTGCTGCATTACTGCGTCGCCAACATGCCCGGCGCCTACCCGAGAACATCGACCCTGGCTCTGACCAACGCCACCCTCCCCTACGTCCTAAAACTGGCCGGAGCAGGCACGGCGGATGCCATTGCAAACGATCCTTCTCTCGCCTCCGGCGTCAACCTCTATAAGGGTGCAGTGACCAACCCTGCCGTTGCCCAGGCGCTCAATCTGACCTATACGCCGCTGGTGCGCTGTTTATGACGGCGCAGGAATCGCTGCCGTCAGCCGATCAGTGCCGAGACATACCCGACCACGCTCTGTTCATCCCCGCTGGCGTCGGCACTGGTGCGGTAGTCGAGCACCTTGCTGCTGAGTCCGGCCCTGCGCGCGGTGTCGATAACCGCTTTGACACCGATCATACCGCAGGCCTCACAGCCGCTCTCCAGCGGTGAAAGGTTGAGTTCCGCCATCCCCTCGATACAGAGCGAATCCAGACTCTCCGCCTGCAGACGGGTGTAGAAATGGCTCAGGTCGGTACTGATGACGACCAGTGTCTCGCTGTCGGTGAGCACCTTGTCGATCAGTTTGGACAGCTCCCTGTAATCCAGGTCGCCGTAAACGATCTCGACCACTTCGGCCTCGGGAAAGTAGTGTTGCACAAAAGGGATCTGCACCTCTGTCGAGTGTTCGTTGTGCGCCTCGGGCGCAAAGTGCAGAAAGTCAAATGTGTCGTTGAGTTCGTTGCTGAAACCGAGGTCGATTTTCATCTCGCCGCAGGGTGAGGCGTAACGCGAATAGAGTGCGATCGACGCCCCCTTTATATAGACACGGTGGCTCGGACCGATCACAACAATCCGTCTAATGTTAGCTCTTTTTGCCGCGGCTGTTTTAAACGCGACATTGGCTGTAAAGCCGCTGTATACGTAACCTGCATGCGGAACAATGATCGCACGCGGCGATATGCCGATAGCGCTGCTGTTATAGTTGTTATCATCTAACACAGCGTTAAAACGTTTCAGGTACTGCTCTATATCACTGCATGATGCCGGATAGAACGTACCGGCAACAGAGGTCTCTCTGATACTCATCTTACGCCTCCTTGATCTTTTCGACCTGGTAGATCTCTATCTTGGGGTGCATTTCGAGACAGTTGCCGTCGAGTCCCGCTTTTTGACAGAGATGGTTGAAAAAAAGCTCGAACGTGGGAAGCTCCTCCCATACCTGCGGCAAGAAGGTCGCTCTGTACCCATTCAGGTTCAAGACCACGCCATCGATACCCGGCTCGATTTTTGTTTTAAGGTCGGCCGTCGAGCTGTACTCAAGACGTCTCGGTGCACTCAGCAGCGAGACCTCGATCTCCACCTGCTCCAACTCGGTGAGGGTCAAGGGCATAAACCTCGGATCCCTGAACGCCGCTGCACGGGCATTGTCAATAAGGTCGTCGATAAGAGGACGATGCGCCACCAGCGTGCCGATACAGCCCCGCAGCCCGCCGTAGAGGTTCAAGGTGACAAACGTCGCCCCCGCTTCACCCAGCTCCGGATACGCGAGTACCAACTTCTCTCTGTCAATCGTCGCTCTGTTGTAGAGCCCCTCTTCGATGGCTTCTCTTGCAATGTCCAAATATATCTGTTTCATAGCGCACCTCATGCTCTATTATATAACTCTCATTCCAAACAGTCAAGAGCAGCATAAAACACCCTTTAGTCAATAGCGAGAAAGATTACAGTACTATAAGGGATGAAGATACCGATGACGATCCCCAATATGCTCAGCCTCTCGCGGATGGCGATGGCCCCTTTGCTGCTTCTGGCCGCTTACTATGGCAGCGAGCTGCTCTTTTTCACCCTCTTTGGCCTGATGCTGCTGACCGATGCGCTTGACGGTTACCTCGCAAGAAAATGGCATGAGTGCAGCGATATCGGTTCCAAACTTGACAGCATCGGTGACTATGTGACCTACATGAGTGTTCCCCTTGCGACCTGGTGGCTCTGGCCGGAGATCATCAAAGCGGAGTGGCCCTACATCACCGCTGCGATCCTGCTCTTTCTGGTGCCCGGCATCATCGCCCGCATCAAGTTCGGTCAGATGATCGCCTACCACACCTGGCTCACCAAGATCACCGCCGTCTTCTTTAGCGTGGGACTTCTTATGCTCCTCGTTGCCGAAAGCAATCTGCTCTTCCATATCAGTATCGGTTTTCTCGTGCTTGAAGCGCTTGAGAACCTTGCCATCACCGCGCTGCTGAAGGTGCCCGGTACCAACCTGCACTCGCTGTGGCATGTATTGAAAAATCGTTAGCTTTTGTCTTACAGCCAAACTGCTCAAAGCACATTTCACCTTTCTCGTTTTCAAATTGAAAAACAACAAGTACATTTTTAATTACTTCATATCGTTAGGGATGCTACTTTTTTCTTTGCGTGCACAAAGAAAAACCTAGCGGAAAAAAGAAAGTGCAATACCCTCCGGCCACTATGCATTTTTTGTAAGCATTCACTCAGAACCTCCGTGCATTTTCGCACTACTGCGAAAATTAATGTCCTCACGTAGCGATGGTATCACTTTTAAGACTTCTCAACTGTCTGAATATAATTTCTATTGTCTCATTGCGACACAATGCACTTGCTACTGCCAAGCAATACAAACAGGGATTAAAGCGCTAGCTTTAAAGTAAAAATCGATGCGTCACCTCTTGGCTCTTTCACGACTCGGCATTTAGTGCCTCCCTGTACGGGGCTTTAGCCCTGTGTGGTTTCGTTTTTTTGCGGAGAAAAAAAGGAAAGAGAGGTTGATAGAGTTTTATATCAAAACTAGAAAAGTTTTTTAAACCCCTCCAGCGTCTTCTCATCTTTCAAAGCCCCTTTGCTGCTGCCGCTGCCAAGTCCCTGTGCTTTTGTCCCCAGGGCATCCAGCGAGAGGTTCTCCTGATCGATCAGCTTTCCGACCCCGGCAAAACCGCCGGTCACTGCACCCAGTTCGCCCAGCTGCTCTTGTACCTGTCTATCCAGCAGCCCTTTCAACTCTTTTTGGTAACCGGCGATCTCCTTGGCCATCGCCTTTTTAAAACCGGCGGAGAGCTGCTTGTCGATGTCAGAACTGACCTTGACGGATGGATCCTGCCACTGCCCCTCAACGCTAACCGCAGCGCTGAAAAAGCGGATCTCTTCCAGGATGCCGTTTATGATCTCCGCCCCTTTGCCGCCGACCTCATCCAGACGGATCCTCGCCTCTCTGAAGGTCAGGTCGGTCCTGCCTGAAACCGTACTGCTCTCCACCACCCTCAGCCGACCGTCAAAAGCGATCTTCGCATCGGTGATCTGCATCTTCTCCAGCCCCATCTGTTCTATCTCGAGCGTGTCGGCATCAAATGCCACGGTGTCGACCACCTTTTCGCCCAGACGGTCGTCGCTCCCCTCGATATGCAGTCCCTTCACGTTCGCGCTTTCGCCGTCGATCACAAATGTCAGCATCTTGCCAAGCGCTTTCTGGTTGTCCGAAATGTTCCTGATGACGCCCTCTAATCGGTAATCCCCCTTGGCACCGCTCAGAGCCGTTCGGGCGATCCAGAGATCGGGGCTTGGTACCGACTCCGCAAACCGGATCCAGCGCCCCTCTCCGCGCGGCGGGATCGCTTCGGGCGCGGCTTCGTCACTCTTGAGATAGGGCTCGACCTGGGCGTAGTAACGGCGTGCCTGATGGAGGTAGCCCGCGATCTTCTGGCTGAAGAGCAGACCGAAGAGGTTGATGCCGCCGCTGCTGTCGAGACTGTAGGTCGATCGCAGTTTGGCATAGTCCTCCTGCGGTGCATTTTTGACCGCCGCCAAAAGCGTTTTCAGACGTTTCTGGTCTGCACTGTACTCCTTTTGGAGTCTCTCGAGTGCTTTTTTCTGCGCTTCGAGTTTTTGGGTATAGGACTGGACCTGTCCGGCCAAAGCGAGCAGTTTCGCGGGATCTTTGGACCTGGCGTCTGCCTGCAGCTGCGCAAGCTCTTTTTCATACTGCGCCAGCGCCGCCTCGGAGAGCTGCTCTTCTTGTATCTTGCGCCACTTCGCTTCCATAGCCTCCAGCTCCCTCCTGGCCTCTTCGTAGCGCTTTGTGGACTTCAGGTCCGACCTGGCCAGCAGCTCGCCCGGTGTCGGCAGTGCGATGGAAGGCATCGTCATGCCGCCCTCTTTTTCTGCTTCCTGTGATCTCTCCTCTGCCTCGCTCTGCGCCTTGTAGGCCGCTTTTCCGTAAGCCTTCTTCATCGTGGCAGGGGTATCGAATCCCACCCCTTTAAGCTGCATGTTTTCGATGTGGGTCTTGGAGAGCAGCAGCGCATTCGTGTCGATGTCGAATCCGATATGCTCTATGGAGAAGGCGTCAACGCCCTCCTGCTCGCTCGCCACCTCCACCCTGCCGATGCCGATGTACCCTTCAAAGAGACGGGTTGTCACCGAGGCGACACGGACATCTTTCTGCAGGAGCTTGGAGGCCCCTTTTTCGATCCCCCATTTCAAAAAGGGATCGATCACCAGCAAAAGCAATACGGCAAACGCGCCGACCACTGCCGCGTAGAGCCCCGCACCCCACCAGCGGAAGATCGGCTCTTTTTTCGACTGGACCTTGAAAATGCCCAGTCGTGCGAACCATTTGTTGCTATTGAGATAGAGCGCGATTTTATCCCGGTAGAGTGCGATGACGACGTTCAGTATAAAAAAGAGCGGGATGGCCAGGAGCAGACTGATCACGGTCGCGCCCATCACCAGGGTGTTGTTGAAGTGGCTCAAGCGCATCAGGCCGCTGTTGTACCAGAGCGTGTAGAGCGCATTTAGCCCCTCGCTGTTGAGCAGCATGTAGCCCAGCTGCTCCATCTGCGGATCTAAAAGGTAGGCGATCCCGGCAAAGAGCCCCGAAGCCGCAAAGAAGAGGCCGATATGGATGTTGAGCAGGAAGACGATAAACAAAATAAGCAGTGTCTGCATCCCGTTAAGCGGCGTCAAACCCGCAACCATACCCAGGGCGATCGACAAGGTGACCTGCCAGGGGTGCTGTGCCGAATTTAAGGCTTTGAATATCTTTTTAAAAAATTCCATGGCTGATCCTCTTTTTGTTCAATATCCATAAATTGTAGCATAAGAGATGTGGTTCGTGTCATGATTGACGAAAAAAGAGAGTGCTGTCGTAAAAGATGTAAAGAGCCATCGGCTCTTGTTTGAAAGCGTGGCGCACTTCCCGGAAACGGAAAGTGCGTCGTTATTACTTGAACAGTGCCAGTCCGCCGCTGCCATCTGCTACGTAAACACGGCCGTTTACGACGGCAACATCACTTGCAAATCCCACTGTGTTGGCATGTTCTAGCAACTGCGGCGCAGTCGGATCGGTCCAGTCGATTTTGACGACACCGGCATCCCCGTAGGCCACATAGAAGAGGTTCCTGTCGTTAACAGTGACAACATCCATACCGACAGACCCGCCGCTCCATTCTGACAGTTCGGCACTGCCGAAAAACGCAGGGTCCTGAAGCTTGAAGCGTGCCGCAGCGATCGGACGCTCACCGATTTCGCCCGGTTCCCAGATATGCTGCGGATCCATCCCTTCCGGCAGCGGTTTGATCAGATCAGCGATGCTGTAGGCCACAACACCGAAACTGTCGTAGGTAAAGAACGCGTGGTCACCGACAATCTCGACTGCCACACTTTTTCCGTCGGCCTTGCCGGCATGTTCATCTTCCATTTTGATCGGTTCAAAAATCTTTACCAGTGTCATGTTGTTCTCCCGAACATTGGTAACATCGACGACTGCGATCCCTCTGCTTCCAGCCGCGACAAAGGCGTACTCTATACCGGTATTTGCATCATTCCAAAGTGCGACACCGGACGCGCGACCGAGATCCGGCTGCGAATCGGTGTTGCCGCCGATATTGGCGACCACGTAACCGTTGCTGTTGTTGACATCGGTCGGGTTCTTGCTCAGGTCATAGACCGTCAAGCCGTTGCTGCCGTCGGCCGTAAAGGCCAGGTTGCCTTTCAATGCGACACTGTAGGCATGGTCCTGCATATGAAGGAAATCGGCAACATTTCCTTCATCCTTGTTGTGTTCATAGATATCCGTGTCCGCCGGATAGGCCAGACGCGGACCGCCGACACGGCCTGTTGCAATGGCGACACGGCGCAAACCGCGGCTCTGGGACATCACCAATGCTGAATTGTGGGCAAGATCCAGGACCACCTCATGTGCATGCGGCGCCGGGTTGATCGTCACACCGTCAACGGTTACCGGGTATTCGCTTTGAAGCGTATTGGCTACCAGGTGAACATTGTCGCTCGGGTAACAGAGCTCATCCGCCACTCTCCAGGTCGACACACCGTGCGGTCCGTCAGCCAGGAAGATCAGGTTGCCGTAAGCGGCAACACCTTCGCCATGACCGATATTGATCTCCTGTCCCGGAGTACCGTCCGGATATGCACCGATCTCATCGGTCGTCGGCAGGTGTACCGATACATTAAAGTCATACGACGGTGCACCGTGAATGTCGATAAAGTTGAGCCCCCCGCCGCCGGCAGCCAGGACCACATCGATGTGGCCACTGTCACCAGGATTAAAGCTGTTGGTATGGGCCAGAACGTTTCCGTGACCGCTCACCTCGCCCGTTGTCAACACGACCGGCAGGTCAAAGATAAATTGCGGTACGGTCTCTTCTCCCAGCGGGACCGGTGTCATATCGTACGAGGTGACAAACTCATAATCCGGCCAGTGATCGCCCAATGGCGGATGCGTGTCGTTGTTATAGCCGCCATAGCCATTGCCGCCATGCCACATGTTTGCCGGATCGTTCGCATAATCAACGACCATCAGCCCTGCAAAGTGATCCGAATAATAGACCTTGTTGTTCGCCGCATCGACCTTGACATCGACCACCCCGGACTCTTTAAGCATACCTGCTCCGAAATACGGGAAGAGACTCTGGGCATCTTCGCCGGTCATCTCATCCGGCCCATGGGCCGGTACTGCAGGAAAATACCCCAGGAATTTCCCCTCAAGGAAACCCGGGTTCGCTGTACAGTTTTCATCACGCGAAACAGCTGTATCGTAACCGGTGACATCCACGGCGACCATACCGCCCAGCCCATAGGCGATATAGGCGATCGTCTGGTTATTGAACGTTTCGACATCGACCTTGCGCGCACCGTAATAGAACTTTCCGTAGCGGTCAAAATCCGCCCACGGCGTCGACGCGTTCACATCACCGTGCCACACCTGCTGGATCTCAAAATTGGCCTGATTGTAGTCGGGCATTCCCGTACATGCATCGATAAAGCCGGGCTGAACCGCGTCCGCCACATTCATATCGATAAACCAGTCCTCACCGCGGTTGCGCTCGCTTGCATCGGTGTAAAGGTTGTAGCGTCCCACCTGCTCCAGCGTTCTCGGATCGTAGATCCCCATTCCAAGAAAGCCCTGTGCGACAAAGAGACGTGTACTATTGCCTTCGCCGTTTAACGTCAGACTTTGCGGACCGCCCCACGGGTTTTCACCTGCATATTGCAGAGTGTAGGTCTCTTGCTCGATCTTCAGTGTGCCGTCCGCTTCACGGCCGTTGACCGTATCGAAAAAGTTGCTTAGGGCCGTTTTATGCAGACCGTATTTCGTATCACCGATCAGCAGCTGTAGCGACGGATTAGTGGCATTACCCTCATCATAGACCGTTAATGAACTGACCGGACCGCGGGTACCGGAGATGTTGTTGTCCGGTATGATATCACCGCCGCCCTCTGTCCAGGTGATGCCCTCATGGTCGTAGTTGACCCTTACACTGGTAACAAACGCCATCGCCGAAGGGTCATTGACATTGACCGCAGCAATCCCCTCTTCGCCCATGGCCAGGAGCGCGTAACGGTTACCGTCCGTATGATTGACGATCTCGATATCATGGATGTACCCCTCGACTTCCAGACCGACCGAACTCGCGGCTGCCTCAACCGGGGTTGCACGCAGTTCGTTAGCGATGTTGTAGAGTGCCCATTCTTGTCCGTCAGGGCTGTAGAGCTCAACCGAGGTCGTGGCGCCGCCGATACGGTCCATCGTGCCCAAAGAGGCTTCGATCGGCTCATGACACATATCAAGCCGACCTCCACTGCCGCTACACCCTATGGAGTAGATCGCTGCTGCAACCGAAAGGGCGATCGCCGTCGATATCGTGACACTTTTTTTGGTGTATTTTCTCTTCATCATAAATACCTCCTGAATAAGAAATCATTATAACAACATATTCATCTTTACGCATCACCCAAACAGGTGATTTCGACTGTTTTTTGTTATTTATTAATGAAAATAGCTACAAAAGTGAAGAGAACGTGCCCTCAGTCTCTCGGCCCCACTGCTGCTCGTCTTGAACATGAGCATCAGGACGAACCGTAGTTCTTTGCGACGATCCTAACCGTTGATCAGAAGGCTCTTTTTTCCTGCATCGAACCGGCTCAACACTGCCGGCAGCATCAGAAGATCCACCAGTACTGCGATTATAAGCGCGATCGCCGTGACGATACCGAAATGGACGTTCGGAAGGAACTGCGAAAAGACGAAGATCAGGAACGCAGCGCTCAGGATCAGCGTCGTGAAGATGATCGCACTGCCTGCATACTGCATGACATAGGCCAATGCCGCTTCGATGTCATCCCCCCGCCGTCTTGCTTCGCGGTACTTGACCAGAAAATGGATGGTGTCATCCACCGCCACGCCGATGATAATGGCGCCGGAGATCGCGACGCCCATGTCGATGGTCATCCCCAGCCACCCCATCGCCCCGACGACCAGCACGATCGGCAGCACATTGGGCACGATAAAGAGCGGGATCATCCGCAGGTTTCGAAAGATCAGCATCATCATGAGCGAGACACTGCCGATCGCCAGCAGGATCGACTGGATCAGGGTGTCGGTGACATCATGCTGCATGTGGGCGAACATGGCCGTCTGGCCGTTCATCGACGCTTTGTAGGGGGTCTTCTCCCACCACTTCTCGGCCCACGCGATCATCTCCAGGTCGAGTGAGGTGTCGACGATGTTGACCAGGGCCGTCACCCGCAATAACTGCTCATCCACATCCATCCGGTCGTTGATCTCCATCCCCTGCGGCAACGAGAGCGAATAAAGCAGCAGATACTGGGCGATCAGCCCCTTGTCATTCGGCACACTTTTGGCGTCGTTCATCACCTCATTGAAGGTCTTGACCACATCCACCAGCGAAGCGACATGGCGGACATCGGGGTACTTCGCTTTGAACTCGTTGCCGAAACGCTCCACCGCCTGCATAAACGCCGGCGACTTGATACCGTCTTTTGCCCCGGAGTCCACCACGATCTCATAGGCCATCGGACCGCTCAGGTTCTGCTGCATAAACTCGATGGTCTTTCTGAAATCCACGTCGTCGCGGAAATAGCGTGCCGTATTCGAGTCCACCTCGACCCTGGCGATACCCAGACCGATTGCCAAAAAGAGCAGTGATGAAAAGAGCAGGATCTTCCGGTCGTTGCGAATGATGAAAGCCGCATAGCGGTGTGCTGCCGGAGCAGCTTTTTTCGCCTCTTCCATCTCTTTGGCTTTGACCTTCGGGTTGACAATGGCGAGCACGGCAGGTACGAACAGGATGGTCAGCACAAAGGCGAGCAGTGCCGCATTGGCCGTGGCGATCCCCAGCGTCTTGATGGGAATGACCGCCGAGATGCCAAGCGACGCGAAACCGACTGCCGTCGTCAGCGAGGTGAGCAGGATCGGCAGAAAGTTCTTCTCGACGCTGTAGTGGATGGCCGTGTGGTTGTCCATCCCTTTTCTTCGGCCGAGCAGGTAGATCCAGAAGAGGTGCATCGCATCGGCGATCCCGATGGCCACGACGAAGACCGGTATGTTGGCGGTGAAGTTGTTCATCTTGTAGCCCAGCAGCACCTGCGTAGAGAGGACGATCAAAAAGGTGAAAACCACCACCGAGATGCTGAGCAGCATCCCCGACGGGCGCCGGAAAATGGTCCACAGCAGCGCCATCGCGATCAACAGGACGAGCGGGGTGAAGGTGCCCGCATCATGCTGCCCAAGGTCGATAAAGGCCATGTTGAGGATCGGACCGCCGCCGAGATAAAAACGGTATCCGCTCGCGGCTTCGTCTGCCACGATCGCTTCGACAGCGGCTTTCAGGTTGGCCGCGACCTCCGGGTCATCCCCCGCCTTCGGGGTCATGCGCCCGACGATCATGGTGGTCTTGCCGTCTTCGCTGATGAGACGGTGCACGGCGGTATCTTCACGCTGGATGATCCGCGCTTTTTCCGCGAAATCCGCTGGCGTCATGGCATCGATATCATCGATGAAATCTTCAACGAGGACATCGTCCGGGTACTCCGGATCCGCATGGACATACTGGTAGTTGGTCAGCGAATCGGCGCGTGCAATGTACTTTGTCGTCCATAACTTCTGCGTGATATTGTCGATAACGTGCAGTGCTTTGGGGTTCATCACCCCGTTCTCATCCCGGAAGATGATCGTCACGGCATCGTCATTGCCGAAAATGGCACGGAAGTCGTCATACGCTTTCAAGATCGCGGAATCTTTGTCAAACCAGATGCGGTAGGAGCCTTCAAAGGCGAGATATTTCAGCTGCGAAGCCATCAGCACCGTCAGCAGCGGGATCATGACGGCAATGAGCCATCTAAAACGGATAATGGTATCGATGAATTTTGTCATTTTTAGTCCTAAAAGTGGTAGGCAAGGTTCATGCCGACACGTTGATGGGCAATAGGCTTGCCCGGATTATTGGGGTCGAAACCCATCAGGGCATACGGCGTTTGATCGGTGGTTGAGGGGTTGATATAGGCGTAATCGAGCTTCGCACTCAACACATCAAAAAAACGGGTCTCATACTTCAGCGAATAGCTCTGTTCCCGGTACTGCAGGTCAATGATCGCACCGGCAATGACCGAGGAGTCCGACGCATCATTAAAGGTGTACCGCAAGCCCAGGAAGAGGTCGTTTTCAAAGACCTGGAAGAGGGACAGGTCATCGGCGATATCAGCCCCTTGTGCAAACGTGTCGTAATAGTAATACTCTGCGATCAGACCCAGATCCGCATCATTGACAACACCGCTGAGGGTATGTTCCACACCGACACCGAACTGATAGTAGTCGCCGACCCTCTTGCCGACGCTGGTCACACTCTTGTCGATCACATCTGTCGCCAGTGCCTCTAACTTCAAGAGGGTTCCCCCGACGACCAGCGTGTTACAGGTCATGAACTTGTTGACAAGGTAGACCTCTTGATACAGGGTATTGGTCATTGCCGCGGGATCCAGTTCGGATGAAAAGGCGCGTTGCGAATCAAAACCGTGCTGCAATATAAACGTATAGTCAATCGGATAGTCGCTCTCCGTCGAACCTGCCCATCTGAGATAAAGCGTCGGTCGGTAGAGGCTCTCTTGGCTCTGTCTATCCGCATCATATTCCATATTGACGGTTCCATAAGGCGGGATCGTCATCTGTTTAGGGAAAAAATAGTAGACGTACGGGTAGGCCGCCATCTTCTGCTGCTCTTCATAGAGTTTGGCGATCAGCGCGACCTCGCTGTTCTCAAAATAATGGGTGTAGGCTACATTCCACGCCCCCTGCTTCTGAGGGTCCAGTCCGTCGGTCCGCATATCTTTCGTGTTGAAGGTATCGACGATATTGTTGGCCTCGAGGGCGCCCCAAAAGCGGATATTCCGCCCGCCGAAAAGCATGTCATTTTCGAAGTTGTATTTGCCGTAAAACTCATCCAGACGGACAAAACTCCTCTCGTTCTTCTCGTCGGTCAGGTCGTAGCTGTCCTCCTGGGCATAGAGGGTCGCTGCCGCTTCAAAATCCTCACGGGTATACTTGAGTTCCAACTGCTGCTGCAGCGTGAAGTTGCCGGGATGTTTGCCATCAGGGTGGGTCAGATAGTACTGCATATCGGCACCGACATACCCTTTGTATTCAAACTCGCCGTAAAGAAATGTCGCGAGCAGCAGCAGCCCCAGAAACGGTCTCATTGCTTGAGGACCCGCTTGTTAAAGTCCTTGTCGCTCAGACCGTTTTTGATGGTCTGCTTTTTCCAGACCAGCACCGTTTTTTTGTCGTTTTGGTGGTTGACCATCGTGATCTTGCCGATACGCCACACCCCGTCGATCTTCTGATAGTCCGCAAACGTCGCGGTTTTAAGGAGCTCTTTTTTGCGGTCGTAGTACTCCACTTTCATCGTCAAAAAGGTGTCCGCTGTCGTCCAGGAGACCTGCTTGGTATAACCCGAATCTTTTGACTTGGGAATACGCGCCCCTTTATACATCTTCACACCGTCAACCGTCACCTCTTCGGCGTCGCCGCTGTAGTTGTATTTTTCGATATTGAACGCCGTCAGATCCTCATAGGCGAACTCGCTGCCCATAAACGAGCCCGACTTGTTTTTCGAGGCGATCCGCTTGACCCGCTTAAGCGCCGGCAGGTAGAGCCACTGATCATCGTCCTTGTCGGCGTGTTCGTAACTCAGAAACTTCGTCCCCTTCACATCGGCGGGCGTCAGAAACTCCATCAGCGACTTGTCGCCGCCCTCTTTTTCCAGCACCTGCGAACGCATGGTACGTTGACGTTCCTGGCCGTTGGCGTTGACCAGCGTCATCACCATCTCCGCCTCTGCATCTTCGTAGCCGCTCATCGCCGCATCACTCTTCTGCGCCACCTCAAAATTGCTGATCGCCCACACATTGACGATCATCACCGTACTCAACAGTAATTTTTTCATCTTCTCTCCTTCAGTTTTTTAAACCATTCACGGCGTTTGCAGATCATGATCTGTCCGGGGCAGACACCCGTCAGAAACGCGAACACCGCCATCGTCGCCGGAACATAGATCAACCAGTGTACCACATCGAAACCGGTGAAGTAAATCCCCAGCCACAGCATAACGGCCGGGCCCAAAAACCACTGCCGGTTGATCGGATCTAGTTTAAATCTACACATAATTAACTCCTTGATGTAAACACTGTTCACATTTGATGTTGACAATGTTAACATAGAGATGTAAACAATGTCAACATTTTCAGTAAAAACTTGTTAAAATAGCTTTATGATAAAGAAGAAAAGCGACAGCTACCACCACGGAAACCTTAAAGAAAGTCTTGTCCAAACAGCGCTTGACATGTTAAAGCAGGAGGGATTGGATGCCATCACTCTGCGTGAACTTGCGACGCGTCTGGGGACGTCACGATCGGCGATCTATCGCCATTTCAATGGGAAAGAGGAGCTGCTAAAGGCGGTTATACTGGCCGGTTTTGATCTGTTGAACGAGGTGGTCGAGCCGCACTTCAACAACAAAGAGAGACCTCTACTCGAGCGTTTTCACGCCATGGGTATCTCATACATCACTTTTGCCACGGAAAACCCCAACCTCTACCGCCTTCTTTTCGGGGCCGACATGTCCCAAGAGCGCGAAGAGGTCTGTGTAGAAGAGCGGCCCGAACTGCATAAGATGATGCACAGAGAAGCCTTGACGGTGGAGACGGAGGATGAGCCAGGCGACAGTTTTAGAAAACTGGTAGCGATCATTATCGAAGCGCAGGAGCAGCAGCTCTTCAAAAGAGAAGATCCCGTTCTGGTGGCAACCGCCATCTGGTCGCTTCTGCACGGGCTCTCCAGCCTCGCCATCGACGGCCATCTCAGCGTCTGCAACAACATCCGGGAAATCTACGAAGTCAACTACAAAATACTGCTCGAAGGTTTAGTCAAAGCCTAAAGCGTTCGTTTAAACTTCACGATGCTTGCCGCCACAAAAAAAACGGCAAAACCGACAAGGGCCAGATAAGCATTTAACAGATCACCAAAATGTGTCTGCTTGATAAGCAGTCCCCTGACAATCTCGACGAAATAGGTAAAAGGGATCGCGTAGCTGATCGGCTGCACCACCTCGGGGATCGCTTCGATCGGAAAGATGAAGCCCGAGAGCAGCATGGAGGGAACGATGATGAAAATGGCGATAAACATCGCCTGCTGCTGTGTCTGCGAGAATAGGGAGATCAGAAGGCCCAGCGAGATCATCACCGCCACAAAGACAAAGGCCAGCAAAAAAAGCAGCAGATGCGATGAGGGCTGCGGCAGGTCCAGAAACGACCATCCTACACCCAGAATAAAATAGAAGTCGGTCAAAGCGATAAAGACGTACGGCAGCAGTTTTCCGATAATAAAACTGCTCTTGGAGATCGGGGTGACCAGCAGCTGTTCGAGGGTATGTTTCTCCCGTTCACGGACAATAGAGATCCCCGTCAGAATGAGCGCGATCTGCATAATCAGCACCCCGATGACACCCGGCAGAAAGAACCAGGTCTCTTTTTCATCCGGATTGAACAGCACCTCGGTGTCCATAATAAACGGATCATCCGGGATGACGGTGTTGGGTGCGTCCTCGTCGAGGAAGTACATGTCGTTGGTGACCCCTTCGTCCGTCGCGGCACTGGAGTTGTATTTCATGGCGGTGGTCAAGGAGGGCATCGTACCGTCCACATAGAGCGTAATATGCGGCTGTTTGTTCTCGGTCAAGAGCGCCGAAAAGTCCTTGTCGATATGCATCCCCGCCTTTGCCCGGCCGGAACGGATCTCTTCGATGATAGCGGTGTTGGAGTCCACCTCGTACATCTCGAAATAGCCGTCGCTCCAGAGACCCGTCTTAATGAGGTTGGAGAAGAAGGAACGGTCTTCGTCAAGGTAGGCCATCTTGACATTTTTGGGCTCGAGTTTGAGCGCTACGGCGAAAAGGACCAGCAGCAGCAGCGGCATGACGACGATCAGGGCGATCAGTCTCGGGTCGCGGCGCAGCTGCAGCAGCTCTTTTTTGACAATGGCCATGATCATCGGCGGTCTCCCTGCGTCAGTGCGATAAAGACATCTTCCAGGTCGGGTTCGGTGACCGCCAGGTTCATTGCCCTGCCGGTCACCTCGTTCAGCACCGCTTCCAGAGACGCTTTGGCAACGGTGTCATCCGCAACGATATGGAGATTGTCGCCCAGCTGATTGGTCAGCACAACCCCCTCTACCGCCTGAATCGCTTTCGTTACCTGCGGCGAGTAGTTCTGACGAATGGTGAAGACATGGACATTGCCCAGCGCCGACTTGATGCTCTCGGGTGTCCCCTGTGCGATCATCCTGCCTTCTGCCAAGAAAGCCAGCTGGTGGCAGCGCTGCGCCTCTTCCATATAGTGGGTCGTAACAAAGAGTGTCTTGCCTTCAGCGCTCAGCGCATAAAAGTCGTCCCAAAGCATCTTGCGGGTGACCGGATCGATGCCGGCGGTCGGTTCGTCCAAAAAGAGGACGTCCGGATCATGGGCCAGGGCACAGACCAGTGCCAATCGGCGTTTGTATCCGCCCGAAAGGAGACCGGCCGCCCTGTTTTTAAACGCCGCAAGACAGTAGCGCTCAAGCAGCCTGTTCAACCTGGCTTTGTCACGCACATCATACATCTGCGCATAAAACCGCAGGTTTTCCCAGACCGTCAGCTCTTCGTACTGACCGAAATGCTGGGCGACATAACCGAAGGTGCGTTTTGCTTTTTTGATCGGCATCGCGTTGATCTCTATCTCACCGCTGTCGGGCGGGATAATACCGCAGAGCATACGGATCGTCGTGGTTTTTCCCGCCGCATTGGGGCCGAGAAGACCGAAGATCTCCCCTTTTTTGACCTCAATATCAATATTCGAGACGGCTGCATTTTGCTGAAAGTATTTTGTCAGACCCTGCGCTCTAATCATCACCTCTCCGTTGTTTACACGTAAGGTAGATTGTAGCATATCTGTTGGGGTGATTCGAAAGAGATGTTGTAAGAGTACAATGGTCAAATCCATTGCACTGTTCGTAATCATAGGGTCTCGTCAGACCGAATTTAGTGTGTCTCAGAGTCCTTGGCCGGTTTATCGCTGCTCTTTTTTAGTTTCATAAAGTCAAGATCATAGAACTTACGCATCCAGAGATCGAGCGGACTCAGAAATTTGTAGATCGCCGGTACGACGATCAATGTCAGGAGCATGGACGAGATCAGACCGCCCACAACCGCCGTCGCCATCGGCGAGTTACTCTCATAACCCGCCCCTTTCATAAAGACCAGCGGCAGCATCGCGAAGACCATCGCGAAGGTGGTCATCAGGATCGGGCGGAGACGTTTTTCGCCCGCCATGATCAGGGCTTCTGTAACCGTCGCCCCTTTGCGCAGCTGCTGGTTGGCAAAGTCGACCAGCAGGACCGCGTTTTTACCGACCATCCCCATCAGCAGGATGATCCCCATCATCGTAAAGAGGTTGAAGTTCTTACCGGCAATGATCAGTGCCAAAAGCACCCCGATAAACGATAGCGGCAGAGCGACCATGATGATCAGCGGCTGCAGCAGTGACTCATACAGCGCCGCCAAGATGATGTACATCATCAAGAAGGCAAGGCCGAAGGCCATACCGAACTCTTTACCCATCTTGCCCATCTCTTCGGCCATCCCGAGGAAGCTGTATTTCATCGTTTTACCGAGATCCTCTTCAATACCGTTGAGCGCCGTCTTCACCGCTTCGCCCAACGGGGCGCCTGCAAGGTTCGCTTCGATGCTGATCTGACGCTGTCGGTTGTAGTGGTTGATAGAGACCGGCCCTTTGGACTCGACAAAGTTCACCAGCCCCTCCAGGGCAATATAATCGCCGTTGATCGTTTTGACCTCAAGACGTTTCAGATCATCCACCGTTTTGCGGTAGGTGTCTGAAAAACGCATCGTGATGTCATACTGCTTGCCGTTCTCTTCAAACTGCGAGATGGCACGGTCGCTCGAGAGCACCGTCGCGATAATACCGCTGATCTCCTGCGCCGAGACGCCCAGGTTGGTACTGCTCTCGCGCTGGATCTCGATGGCGAGCTCCGGCTTGCCTGTCTCGTAGTTCGTCGAGATGTCCACGATCCCTTTGTTGGCAGCCATACGGGTGATGATCTTGTCGGCAGCGGTCTGCAAATCGTCCAGATCAGGCCCCTGAACGACCATCACAAACGGTGAACTGGCCCCCGCCCCTTTGATGTTCGGAATGTCCGCAACGGCGATCCTGTCAAAGCCTTCGAAACCTTTGAGCGCCGCTCTCAGCGCGACAATGATCTCTTCTTGCGTCGTGGTCCGTTTGGCGACATCCTGGAGCTTGACATAGATCTGTGCACGGTTGGCATCACGTGTCGTATTGTAGGCTACGGTCAATGCCGTATACTCGACGAACGGGTTCTTGCGCACCTCCTCAGCCAGCGCTTCGGAACGCTTGTACATCTCCTGCAGACTGACACCGACCGGTGCTTTGAGGGTTACCTCGATCTCGCTTTTGTCCTCTTTTGGGGCAAAGTCCATTCCGATCAGCGACGCCATTGAAAAGCTGCCGATCAGTATCAGAAATGCCGCCAGGATCGTTGTCTTGGCGTACTTTACCGTGGCACCGACAATCTTGACGTAGCTCTTGTCGATCCAGACAAAGAGCGGTTCCGTAAAGTGATAGAACCGCGATTCGCCTTTCTGAAGAACACGGGCGCTCAGAGCCGGGATCAGCATGATCGCAACAAAATAGGAGATAAAGATACCGATCGCCACCGTAAAGGCAAAGGCGTTAAAGAACTTACCGACGATACCGCCCATCATACTGACCGGTATAAAGACCGCCAGCAACATGGCCGAGATCGCCAGGATCGAAAATGCGATCTCGCGTGTCCCCTCTGTCGCGGCCTCGACCTTGTTCAGACCGGCCTCCATCTTTTTGTAGATGTTCTCGATGACGACGATAGCATCATCGATAAAAATACCGATCGCCAGCGTCAGACCCAGCATACTCACCTTGTTAAGCTCGTAGCCGAAGACGTCCATCAGGAAGAAGGTCCCGATAATGGAGGTCGGGATCGCGATCGCCGAGACAATGGTCGCGGTTGCATTGCGCAAAAAGAAAAAGACGATCAGAATCGCCAGGATCGCTCCGTAGATCAGGTCGAACAGGACATGGTCGAGCGACGCGTTGATAAAGTTGGAGGTATCATTGAAATACTGCAGCTTATAGTCGCTGCCGATACGCTCTTCGATCTGCGGGATCACCTTTTTGATACCGGCGATGACATTGAGGGTGTTGGCATCCGAGATCTTCTGTATCTGCAGGATGATACCCGGTTCGCCGTTGAGCGTCGAAAGACTTTCGGCATCTTTGATACCGTCTTCGACCCTGGCAATCTCTCTGAGCTTCACGCCCTGCAGGATCTCGAAATTTTCAAGCTCTTCAACAGTCGTCGCATTGGCCTTCACCGTAACCATGACCTGATCTTTTTCGGTGACCAGCTTACCGCCGCTCATTTTGATGTTCGAGGCTTGAATGAGCTGTTTCAGATCCATTGCGGAGATGCCGTACTTGCGCAGGGCAAACGGGTCCGGATAGATACGGATCTGACGGTCCTGGTAGCCGATAACGTTGATGTTACCGACCCCTCTGAGTCGCTCGATCATCGGCTTGATCTGCTCGTCCACCGTCAACATCAACTTACTCGGTTCCACCTTTGATGACGCGACAAACAGCGAAAGTACCGGTGCCGAACCGATATCAAGCTTGCTGACGACAGGTTTTTCAACCCCTTCGTCCAGGCGCAGTGCCGAGATCTTGTCACGGGCGTCATTGGCCGCTTCGGTAATGTCGACTTCGATATCGAAGATCAGTGTCACGACCGAGACGTTCTCACTGCTGACCGACGTCAGTTTGTCCAGCCCGGCGATCGATGAGACCGCCTCTTCTATCTTCTCCGTGACCTTGGACTCGATGGTCTCCGGGTCCGCACCGTAATAGTAGGTCTGGACCGTGACGATCGGAAAATCGACCTTCGGAAAAAGAACCGTGTTCATCTTGCTGAAACTCATCAAACCGAAGATGACCAGCGAGAGGAAGATCATCAGCGTGGTGATCGGCCTTGTTATAGCGAACTTATACATCAGTCAACCTTGAGCGTGCCGTGTCCGAACATACCGACTTTAAGCCCTTTTGCCGGCAGTTCGACCGTGATAGAACGTTTTTTTGGATCGATCGCAGGATAGATCTTGGCGATCTTGCTCTCAAGCTTCGCACTGCTTCCGTCGACACTGTAGCTGAAGGTCTGCCCGACCTTGAGCTTCTTCCAGTATTTTTCATCCACCTGCACGACCAGTTTCAGCTTTTGCGGGGTGATCAAAGTAAAGAGCCGCTCCATCTTCGCCGAACTCACGCCATCACCCAGCTCAACATCTTTAGATGCGATCACGCCGCTGAAGGGTGCCTTCAGACGTGACTTCTCATAAAGCGCCTGTTTGTAGGCCAGGTTGGCTTTGGCATTGGCCACTTCGATCTTGGCGCGTTCGTAGCTTGATGCGTATTGGTCAAACAGCTCTTCATCAACGACATCCTGCACCTTTTCAAAACGCGCATACGCTTTTTCGGCAAAGCGGAGGTTGACCTCAGCCAGATCGATCTGCTTCTGCGCGAGCAGCAGCGATGTTCGCAGATCGTTGTTGTCGAGCTCAAGCAGCACGGCCCCTTTTTTGACCCTGTCGCCCACATCCACATGGATCTTCTTCACCAATCCCGTCGATGAGAGTACCAGTTCGGCCTCTTTATCCGCCTTCACATTAAATGTCGCGTAGACCTCTTCGGCCAATCCTGCTGTCGCCAGCATTCCCACTAATAGTAGTTGTTTCATCATTTCAGGTACTCCTTCACATCAAATCCTGCATAATAGTAATAGCGTGCATAAGAGATCTCCAATGCACCCAAAGCCCGGTTGTACTGCGCCTGCGCTTCGATCTTCTGCGTCAACGCATCAAGGTATTTCACATAGTCCACGACACGGACCTGATACTTCTTGTCAATGATCGCAAAGGTCCGGTCGGAAGCGTTCTGCGACAACAGTGCCGCTTCGAGCAGTTTCTTGGAGCGCTCTATTGCACGCTCCGCCAGTTTGAGGTCGGCATTGGCCTCTTTCTGCTTATAGGTCAGCTCCGCTTTCAACGCGTTATGCTCCGCCATCACAGCCTGACGCCGTTCGGACGCAGCGGAGAAATCCCAGAGGTTCATCGAAAGGTTCAGCATCGCGACATTCTGGCTGTTGACCCGCTCAAAAAGCCCCAACGCCTCGAGATTGTCATCCTCATACTGCGTGTAACCGTAGCGGTCGGACAACACCAGCGTCGGATAGTTCGAGCTGTCGCTCTGCTCCGCCTTGTAGCGCAGTGCTTCGGCCTTCGACGCCAATGAACGCAGGGAGTCGAGCTCTTCACGCTGTCCCAAAACCGGTGCAATGATCCCGCCCTCTTCGACCTTCTCAACGACTTCGTTGGTCAGGGTATAGAGTTTTGCAATCAGCTCGTCACGGCTGTAGAGCTTTGACTCGATCTCATAATCCGTATTGGCGACCGCCGCCCTGATCCGCTCGACGTTGTCTTCCGTCGTCAGTTTCGCTCTGAAGAACTTCTCCTGACGATTGAGCTGCTCCTGCAGCTGCTCTTTTTTCTGATAGAGCGCGGCAATATCGGCCTGGACCGTCTTGAGGTTGAAATAGTGGGTCGCAACCTCCATAGAGACCTGTTTTTTGATCTGAGCCAGGTCAAAACCGCTCGAACGCTCCAGGCTGCTCTGCTCATCGAGCAGGTTTTCACGTTTAAACCCGTCTAAAAGCACCACCGAAGCTTCAGCATGTACATTGTAGATCTGCCCGGCGTCCATCGGTCCCTTAGGGGAGGTCAACTGTGCCGACGCTCCCAGATCGAGCTTCGGATAGTACGACGACTTTGCCGACTTATAGCTCTGCTGCGAAGCGTTAAGCTTCTGTTGGTAGACCTCGACCAGTTCGTTCTGCTGAGCCTTTTCGATCAGGTGTGCAAGATCGGAGCCGAAAAGCGAGACCGTGATCAAGGGTAGTATAAATAAGCGTTGCATCATGATCCTTTTATCATCGATATGAAAAGAGAACTGACCTCTTTTGTTTTGGCGTTCAGATCATCAAATTCGCCTTCGATCCATCTCAGGACATAGGCATTGCCGATGGCATTGAGGATGTAGACCAGCTGCAGGCTGTCGACATCGACCTTTTTGTGCCGGTCGATGACATCGACAAAGAGACGGTGTATTCTGTCCATCTCCTCTTTATGGTTGATCTGGTGCGACTCAAAGAAAAAGGGGTTGTTGATGGCCCCGGTCTCAAGCGTTTTACGTTTTTTGGAGATCGTCTCAAATTTGATTTTCTGGGACTTTTCGATCAGCTCCTCAAACGGGAGCTCCTCGGCGAAAAGATTGACAAACACCTCATAGACGGCCTCGATATGGGAACCGACACAGGCGCTGTAGAGCCCCTCTTTTGAACCGAAATAGGCATAGATCGTACCGACGCTCACACCAGCCTCATGGGCAAGATCGGAGACCTTCAGCTCTTCGAAACCATGCTCTTCGAACATCTCCGTAGCTTTCTCAAGGATCAGCGTGCGTTTCATGTTTTTTATTTCACTGTTTAAACGTGACATTCTTCTCCCTATTGTAAGAGTGAGGAATTGTAGTCCTTTAAATATAAAAATGAACTTAATTCATTTTATGAATTGAATTCATTAACATCTACTTCACTATAATATTCAACTGGACTCTATGCACCACTATCGTGCTGTGACATATCGAGAACCAGAGACTAAAGAGGCGGGATTGCACTCATGCTGAACACCCTGATCCAATGGATCGATACCAATCAGGCACTGTTGACATTAATAGGTGCCGGTTCACTGCTGATATCGGTCGCCAGTCTGCTGCTGCTGCCCTGGCTTGTCGCCCAGATACCCTATGACTACTTCGCCCACGACAAACGGGAGCCGCCTCGGTGGAAAGAGCTCCATCCGGTACTCCGCCTGATGGTCCTCATCGTGAAAAACGGCATCGGTTTGGCACTTCTGCTGGCGGGCATTGCCATGCTTGTACTTCCCGGCCAGGGGCTGCTCGGTATTTTGATGGGGCTGATCCTGATGGATTATCCCGGCAAGTTCCGGATTGAGCGCAAGATCGTCAGTCGGCCGAAGCTTCTGAAATTTATCAACTGGCTCCGGCATAAGCAGCAAGAGCCCTCTTTAATATTGGAGCCGCCGAAAGAGCCCTAAGGCCGCTCCGTTTTCGACTAAAAAACTCTACAGCACCAAAATGGTATAATCGCGGCACTATTTAGGTGAAATCAATACATCATTCACAATTTATACATGTAAAGGCTAATTATGGGACAGACCATAACTGAAAAGATCTTCTCTGAACACGTAGGCCGAAAAGTCTATGCGGGCGAGATCGTTCGTTCAAACATCGACATGATCATCGGTAACGATATTACGACCCCTATCTCTATCAAAGCGTTCGAAGAGAGCGGTGCCGAAAAACTGGCCAATCCGGACGGGTTCGCTTTGGTACTTGACCACTTCATCCCGGCCAAAGATATCGCTTCGGCAAACCAGGCCAAGATCTCCCGTGACTTTGCGTACAAACATGATCTTAAAAACTATTTTGACGAAAAAGACATGGGTATCGAGCACGCGCTTCTTCCGGAGAAAGGGCTTGTGGTTCCGGGCGACGTCATCATCGGTGCCGACTCGCACACCTGTACACACGGCGCGCTTGGTGCCTTTTCGACAGGTATGGGCTCGACCGATCTTGCCTTCGGTATGATCACCGGCGGCAACTGGTTCAAAGTACCGGAGAGCATCAAAGTCATCTTTACCGGTGAACTTCAGCCGAATGTCTACGGTAAAGACCTCATCTTGGAAGTTATCCGCCGTATCGGTGTTGACGGTGCCCTTTACCAGGCCCTTGAATTTACAGGCAGCACCATCGAGACCTTGAGCATGGATGACCGTTTCAGCCTCTGTAACATGGCCATCGAAGCGGGTGCCAAGAACGGTATCATTGCCGTCGATGACATCACCAAAGAGTTCTTGGCCGACAAAGAGCTTGCCCGCGAGCCGAAGTTCCACTACTCTGATCCTGATGCAAAATACGCGCAGGTTTTGGAGATCGACGTCTCCAAGCTTGAGCCGGTCATCGCCTACCCGTCGCTTCCGTCGAACGGCAAGCCGTTGAGCCAGGCGGTTTCCGACCATATCAAAGTCGACCAGGTCTTCATCGGTTCATGTACCAACGGCCGCCTCTCCGACCTTAAGATGGCGGCAGAGATCCTTGACGGCAAGCGTGTCGCACGCCAGACCCGCCTGATCGTCACACCGGCAACGCAGAAGATCTTCAAACAGGCGGAGAAACTGGGCTACATCGACATCATCATCGATGCCGGCGGTGTCGTCTCCAACCCGACATGCGGTGCCTGTCTCGGCGGTTATATGGGTATCTTAGGTGACGGCGAAACCGCTATTGCCACGACGAACCGTAACTTCGTCGGCCGCATGGGGGCGCGCAGTTCAGGCATCTACCTTGCCAACTCAGCCGTTGCCGCTGCATCGGCTATCGCGGGTTACATTGCGGATCCGGCAACCATAAAATAACCGCACTATTCTTCTCCGGAGTCCTTTTTTAGACTCCGGACGCTTATCTTTTTTACACCCTGTGCTACAATCTTCACTATGTACACACTTACACTCTTTGACCTGCTCTTTTCATTTATACCTGCCGCCATCGTGATCGGCGTGATGGTCTATCAATCGCTGCAGTACAAGACAGCCCTCTATGCGATCGTGCGCATGGTTATGCAGCTGCTGCTTATCGGCTACTTTCTTATCTACATCTTCAAAACCGATTCCAGTGCCGTCGTTTTGTTGACGCTCTCTGTCATGCTGCTTGCCGCGAGCTGGATATCGCTTCGCACGGTTGCAGCGCAACGCAAAGCGCTCTATATAAAAGCCCTTGTCAGTCTCTGCTTCGGCGGGGGTATCACCCTGCTGCTGGTCACTCAGGCGGTCATCGGTCTTGAACCCTGGTACCAGCCGAGCTATATGATCCCGCTCGCCGGCATGATCTTCGCCAATGCCATGACGGCCATCTCCATCGCGGCAGAACGGCTCTCTTTCGAACTTGCCAATGATGCGGCCTACCCCAAAGCCTCTTCACATGCCTATCAGGCGGCGCTGATCCCGGTTGTCAATGCCCTTTTTGCTGTCGGACTGGTCTCCCTTCCGGGTATGATGACCGGGCAGATCCTCTCCGGTGTCTCGCCCCTGATCGCCGCACGGTACCAGATCATGGTGATGGCGATGATCTTCGGTGCATCCGGACTATCCGTACTGCTTTTTTTAAAGCTTGTGAAGGCCGATTTTGTACGGAGCTGATCTTTACATCATTCGTACTATACTTTTGCAGTAAAGGAGATTTTATGTCTAAGCACAAACACCCTTTTAATATAAGCTGTGTCATTTTTGCCGGTGGTAAAAGTTCCCGGATGGGACAGGACAAGTCCTTAATGCCCTTTGGAGGCTATCTTACCTTGGCAGAGTATCAGCATGCACGATTGTCCCCTCTCTTCGAACGGACGTTTATCAGTGCCAAAGAGTGCGATAAATTTGATTTTGATGCCGATGTAATCCCCGATATCGTCGAAACGGGCATCTTTGCTCCGACAGCCGGTTTTGTCTCCGCTTTTGAGCACCTGGACGATGAACGTTTTTTCGTCATCAGCGTCGACACCCCTTTCGTTGCCGCCGAACAGATCGAGGCCTTATTGATGAACGACAGCAGTGATCTTGACGCCGTAGTCGCGAAAACCGCTTCCGGCAGCCATCCGATGTGCGGCATCTACCATCGGTCACTTCTTACCTCCTTCCAACGTATGCTGCAGGAGGACGACCATCGGCTGGGCCAGCTGCTCAAACAGTCCAAGACCCGCTCTGTCATCTTCGATGACGAAACGCTCTTTGCCAACCTCAACCATCCGTACGAATATGAGGCGGCACTCAAGCGCCTTTAACGCCGTTTTTACTGTTCACCAACACTTGGCTATAATTTAGTGATAAAAAAGTATAAAAGTGACCCTATGAATTTAACCCATTTAGATGAAAAAGACCGACCGAAAATGGTCGATGTCTCTGACAAAGATCAGACAACACGCGTCGCTGTTGCCAGCGGTATTATTGAGATGAGCCAAGATGCCTATGATGCTATCGTGACCGAAAAGACAAAAAAAGGGCCCGTGCTTCAAACGGCCGTTATCGCAGCCATCATGGGAACAAAAAAGACATCCGACCTGATCCCGATGTGTCATCCGCTGAACCTCAGCGGTATCAACTGTGATGTCGATGAGTTGCCTGAACTGCCGGGGTTCAAACTGACCGTCACGGCCAAACTGACAGGCCAGACCGGTGTCGAGATGGAAGCACTGACCGGAACGAGCATAGGCCTTCTGACGATCTACGACATGGTCAAGGCGATCGACAAAGGGATGATCATACGACAGGTACAGCTCGAAGAGAAATCGGGCGGCAAAAGCGGTGATTTTACACGTAAAGGATAGATTGTGGCTAATGACAAACCAAAACTCAGAATAATCGGACAGGACGAAAATCAGAAGCTTGAGCTTGACTACCCTTGCAGCTGGAAATACAAGGTCATCGGCAGAGAGCGCAGAGTGCTGGAAGAAGCCATACACTCCGTTATACTGGAACGGGCCCACTCCCTTGAACACTCCAACGCAAGCAAGACCGGCAAATATGTCAGCCTGAACCTGGACCTGATCGTCCAGAATGAAGATGAACGCACCTTTATCTACGAAGCGCTTAAAGCACATCAAGATATCAAAATGGTACTATAAAGCAAAGGAAAGATGATGGATATTGAAAAATTCGAACGTGACATACGCAGCTTTTACAAAAGACGCAAGGCAAAGTCTCTGGACAAAAAGGTCGGTTCACTAGCCGAGCATATTGAGCAGGAGTGGCATATTCCCAAAGAAGAGCTCAAGTTCCAGGAGCTGAAGGCGATAGCCGAGGCGGTCTTGGAGATCGAAACACAAACACTGCATGATGAAGTGCAGGATCTGTTGGCCCAGAAAGAGCAGATCGAACGCCAACTGGAACGCAAGTCTCTAGCGCTCCAGAATGCCAAATACGCCGTTTTCAATACCATTGAAGAAGATATCGGTGCGGATCTCCCTTCCATACAGCGCGACCTTCATCAGATCAAACTCCAATCCATTGACCTCTTTGACATGCTCGAAGAGATGGTCGAATCTGCGATCCTGACCACACTTGAAAAAGGGCACGACATCGAAGAGACCCTTAAAGAGATCACCAAAGACATCACCCACGAAACACTCAACGAAGGGGTAATGGGAACAGTCCGCATCCGTAAGATCATCTATACGATCTTGAAAAGTGCAATCGGTGTTGCCGAAGCGACGCCAAATTCTGCTGAAGAGATCCTGCGCGGCTCTCTGAAAGGGATTCGCGCCGGACTGATCCACTCCATCCGTGAATTCAAGCAGCAGCTGCAATATGTACCCGAAGAGCTCAAGGCAGGTGTACTTGCGGACTATGGCGACCTCAACGAGCTGAAACAGACAAACCTTGTCTTTACGCAGACCATTCAGTCGCTCTCCAGCACAACAGACAAAAGCACGGAAGCGCTGTTGAAAAAAGTAAGCAAAGACATCCACCTCGATATGGATGAGCTGATCCTGATCTCCAAAGAGACGGTCGATGTACTGAAAGAACGGTTCAACTCCGCTACCAAAGACGCACTGGTGCGAAGTTCCCGCGCGCTGCAGTCGGATAAGGCAAAAGAGGCAAAACGGATGGGCATTCAAGCTTTCAGTGCGGCCAAAACCGCGCTGGACAGTGCCATCAAAACAGCCAAAGACAAGATTGAAAAGAAATAACGTTCCTGTCCTGCCATTAAACAGAGATGTAAACAAGGTATTGTAATGTCAGATTTTCAACCCATCAAAAGCAGCGACCCGGTCAAAGCGATCATCAAAGCCGCTTTTGACGTCGAGTTCTCCCTCAGCGGCGGCTGGGGCTATAGCAAAGAGGACGCCACCGTCATTCATGACACCAACGAGTTGCCGATCGAGCAGTTCGAACATACACTTACCATGATGCGTGCTTATATCGAGATGAACATGACCCTGCCGAAAGAGGATCGCTACGGCAGTATCAATCCCAAGGAGATCCATAGGGAGCAGGTCGTGGATGCGGGGGCAACCTACGACAAAGTCACCTATGAAGTCACAGGGATGAAAGAAAATCTCTACGCTGCGTTTATCAAAGAGTATAAAGAGAACTCGGACAAACCCGACTTTGACCTCACTGACCATTTTGATCGACGTAAAGAGGCGACCATAAAACGAACGGTTGAGCACTGGTTTGAAAAGAGTGCTCTTTCCTGAGCACGTTTGCGTCTCTATATATAGTATAGGCGGTCACGCCATACGCTAGAAAATGCTTTTTATTATCCGGCTTCATTCTGTTTCTATTTTCAAATATTATCGTTATGATTAATTTTGTTAATTGCAATTGCAATTTTGTTAGTGTTTCGTTTGGTAATACCGCAGAGGCAAGAGATAGGGCCAACAATCTTTTTATTTGATAAGAATGTGATACAATTCACGTTACGAATTATCGCGATTGTTAATGCATGAATTGCCAGTATTTTCTGCATGCTGTAAAATATTGGCAATTCTGGTGATATTTAAAAACCAAACGGTTATCTGTGTTTACGCACTAACAAATGAGATATATCAATATATGGGGAGACAACGATGAGTAATAAAGAAATTAAAAACTCTCAAACAGAGATCGAAGCTGTATCTAGCGACGAGCTTTCTGACAGAAGAGCCTTTTTCAAAAAAGCCGCTCTATCTGTAGGTGCCTTAGCAGGTACGAGTGTATTTGCCGGCCACGGAGTTGAAGCGAATAAAGAAGATGATCCATTTATCATGCACCACGTAAAATGGGGGCAGAAACTTGGAGATCCTGTAACTAAAAATCGTTACGGCGTCCCTTCTGCTTATGAGCACAACGTACTAAGAAGAAACACAAGACTTCTTGCATCGGGTAACTTCCAGGCATCGATTGCTGTTACACCGATCCATGAATCAATGGGTATCATCACGCCGAACGGTCTGTTCTTCAGCCGTTCACACGGTGGTGTTGCGCATGTCGATCCAAACGAATACCGTCTGATGATCCACGGTCTTGTTGAGAAGCCTATCGTTCTGACACTTGACCAACTTAAGAAGTACCCAAGTGTTACACGTACGCACTTCATCGAATGTCCTGCCAATGGTGGACAAGAGTGGCGTGGACCACAGTTCAACTCACTTCAGTTTGCCAAAGGTTTCATGAGTTGTGCTGAGTGGACCGGTGTTTACTTGAAAGACATCCTTAAAGATCTTGGTGTTAAGCCGGAAGCAAAATGGATTCTTGCAGAAGGTTCTGACAACTCTGAAATGGGACGTACGATTCCTATGGACAAAGTCATGGACGACGCTATGATCGTATACGGCCAAAACGGTGAAGCACTTCGTCCGGAACAAGGTTACCCTGTTCGTATCCTTCTTCCAGGCTGGGAAGGTAACCTTTGTGTTAAATGGCTGAAGCGTATCAAGCTCTCTGATGAGCCTTTCTACGCGAAAGAAGAGACATCGAAGTACACGGCGCTTAAACCAAGCGGTAAAGCGATCCAGCACTTCTATGCAAATGAGGTCAACTCGACTGTAACCTCTCCATCACCTGAGATCCCATGGAAAGACCTTAAAAAAGGTGACCTGGTTGAGATCGAAGGTCTTGCATGGTCAGGTATGGGAACTATTACAGGTGTCGATATCTCATTTGACGGCGGTAACACATACGTTCCTGCCAACCTTAAAGGTCTTGTTCTTCCTAAGTGTTGGACACGCTGGAGCTACACGTACAAATATGAAGGCAAGCGTATTATCCTTGCTTCTCGCGCGATGGATGATGCCGGTTATATCCAGCCTACTGTTGACCAGGAGACTTTGGTCACAGGTATTGAAGCGGTATACCACAGAAATGGTATTGAGACATGGGAAGTACTTGAAGACGGTACGGTTAACCACATGCAAATGCGTTCGACTCTTAAGAGAGACGAAAACGGTAATGTCGTAATCGACAAGGAGGCGAAATAATGTTGACTATTAATAAATTTATCATCTCTGCATCGATCGCAGCTACAGCAGCTCTTTTCATGACTGCATGTAATAGCGGAGCTACTGCTTCTGGTGCATCGCATTCAGGAGCCACAACGGCAGCAACTGCTTACGCAAACGGCAAAGCGGTTATTGACGGTGGTGTTACTTACCCTGTTGTAAACGGTAAGACTGCTGACTATGTTGTCGATATGCAGGCAGAAGAGACGACGTTCAACTATGGACGTACGCCGACTGCTAACGAACTGGCAGCTTGGGACACAGACGTCACTCCGCACAAACTTCCACCAGCCGGTTCAGGTTCGGTAGAAGAGGGTGAAGAGCTTTATGAAGCACAGTGTGTTATGTGTCACGGTGACTTCGGATCAGGCGGCGGCGGCTACCCTGCACTTTCTAAAGGTAATGGTGCCAACCTTCAAAAAACATTGAAAAACCAGCGTTTTGACCCAGATGCTGATGGTCCGACGCGTGTATTCGGTTCATACTGGCCACACCTGAGTACAATGTGGTGGTACATTCATGACGGTATGCCGCATCCAAAATCAAAGTCACTTTCAGTTGACGAAGTGTATGCGCTTACAGCTTATATGATCAGCATCAATGAACTTGAAGTTGATGGCGAAGCGGTTGATGACGAGTTTGTTCTTGACCAAGACAACTTCTCAAAAGTCACAATGCCGAATGTCGACGGTTTCGAGCCAAAGATCGACGGTCCTGAAGGTGTTGAGAATGTACGTGCTTACTACCAGAACCCAACAAACTTCGGTGCGATGAAAGTCAACCCAAGCGAGCGCTGTATGAAAGACTGTCTTGAGCCGACTGCAAAAGTAACATATATTGCAGGTACAGGTATCTCTGACTTCTTACCGCCGATCTCAACGGTACGCGATCTTCCGAAAGAAGAAGGTGCGGTAGAAACAGGCAAAGCAGATTATGAAGCATCATGTGCTGTATGTCACGGTGCCGCGGGAATGGGTGCACCGGTTGTCGGTAACAAAGCTGATTGGGCGAAAGTTATTGCAAAAGGTTCGGCAGCAGTATTAGCGAACGCTATCAATGGTATCAACGGTATGCCTCCAAAAGGTGGAACTGACTTCAGTGATGCCAAGATGAAAGAAGTTGTTGATTATATGATCAACGCAAGTAAATAAAACAAAGGAAATAACATGCAAAGAAGAAAATTTTTAAGCCTAGTCGGGCTAGGTGCCGTAGCACTAACAGCT
>JBFFKK010000010.1:0-58251 GCA_041555445.1 Sulfurimonadaceae bacterium | reverse complement strand
TTTTATGGAGGTCTCCGTACCCCAGCTCGTCAACCGTCAGGCACTGGAGGGAACGGGCCAACTGCCGAAATTCGAAGATGACCTCTACGTCACAACCGACGGTATGTACCTTATCCCGACGGCCGAGGTCCCGTTGACCAACCTCTACCAGGACGAGATCATCCCGGAAGAGGCGCTCCCCATCAAGATGACAGGCTACACCTCTTGTTTCCGTAAAGAGGCCGGCGCAGCCGGACGCGATACCCGCGGTATCATCCGCCAGCACCAGTTCCATAAAGTCGAGCTCGTCGCCATCGCCAAACCGGACGAGAGCGATGCGATCTTTGAGGAGATGGTAAGCTGTGCTTCCGACCTTCTAACGGCCCTTGAACTGCCGCACCGTCTTGTCACACTCTGTACCGGTGACCTTGGTTTCAGCGCGGCCAAGACCATCGACCTTGAAGTGTGGCTGCCGGGCCAGAACACCTACCGCGAGATCTCTTCGGTCTCCAACACAAGAGAGTTCCAGGCACGCCGAGCCAAGATCCGCTCAAAGATCGACAAGAAGAACACCCTGCTCCACACGCTGAACGGCTCCTCACTGGCCGTCGGCCGCACCATCGTTGCGATCATGGAGAACTTTCAAAATGAGGATGGCAGCGTTTCTATACCGAAGGTACTTGAAAAGTATCTCTAGAAACGTGTAATAGAACCTGTTCTATTCCTCATTTCCTTGAAAACGAAGATGGCACTGTCAGCATCCCTTCTGCTCTACAGAAATATCTGTAGGTACAGCTCTGTTTAAACGCGTTTAAACACGGCCCTTATCGATGCCATCGGCATCAAATCGCCTTTTACTTTTACTCTAAATACGTTGTTTTTTCCTGGGGATGTGAAGCATTTCGTATGCTGTATTTATACGTATCGCTCAATTTAAGATTCTTGCAAGGCTCGATGAGACCGCCGATCTCAACGCTGCTGCCGCCGATGTGACAGATCGTCTTTCCCGTGTCATCCAAAAAGACAAAGTGCTCTCTTGCATGATCGGCCTCTTTGACATAGGGCGAGTAGATGATATAGTGGGTATCGCTCAGGATAGAGACGTGCTGACACTCCTGAAGATAATATTCACACGCCTTATTGACTTTTTTGATATAGAGCGTGTCCGTCTGCAGTGCCTCTTTTAAAACGGGAGTCAGGTTAGGAAGCTCTTGTTCTATGTTCACGTATTTTATGAGCGTTTTCATCAAGTCTCCTTTTGGGTATGTACATTTTATATCTCCATAATACAGCAGATGGGGTAAAAAGTATCGTTTTTCGGTGATTAAAATATATGCATCTGCATTCATACAGGCGATTGACGGTGCAGATCACTTGAGATACCCTACCGCCCGGATCGCCCTTATCCGGCAAAGAGACCCGTAAAGAGCCTCCCAAAAACCCTATTTCAGAAGTTTTGAATGGGTGTAGAGTGCCCACAGTGAACGTATGGGGCCATAGACGATATAGAGCGTAAAGAAGAGTGCGAATCCCTCGACCGGGTAGATAAAGACGACCATTGCCGTTGCCACGATGAGCACGAAGACACGGCGCATATGTTTTTTGTCCATATCCACTTTCTTGAAACTCGGGTAGCGGATGTTGCTGACCATCAGTACGGCGACCAGCAGTGCCGTGATCAAGATGATCAGTTTATACTCGGCAAGAACATGATACTTCTCAAACAACAGCACCAAAATAGCGATAAAGACGGCAGCCGTCGGTATGGGAACCCCGATAAAGACCGAAGGTTCGCTCTCGCCCGTCATGACGTTAAAGCGCGCCAGACGGATACCGCCGAAGATGACAAAAAGGGCACTCGTCATAATTCCGAAACGGCCGAAATCGACCCCGGCATAGAGGTACATCAGCATCGCGGGCGCCGCACCGAAAGCGATGATGTCCGCCAGAGAGTCAAACTCGACACCGAACTGGCTGCAGGTGTTGGTCAGACGGGCGACCCGCCCGTCCAGGCCGTCGAAGATCAAGGAGAGCAGCACCATCCATGCCGCCAGGACAAAATTGCCTTCTACCGCAGAGATGATACTGAAGATACCGGCAAATATACTCGATGCTGTAAAGAAGTTCGGCAGCAGGTATGCGAGCTGGTTTGGCTGTTTCATCATTCGGTAAAGAACCCTAAAAGCGTCTCGCCGGCACGGACCCGCTGACCCACTTTAACGGCCACGCGCGAATGCCCCGGGAGGATGATCACCGTCTCGCCGCTGACCATAAGCCCGTAACGCATACCTTGTATGGCTGCATTCCCCGTTTCCAGACGGTTCTGGATACCGACCGGCGCCAGCTGCAGGGTGTGTGTGACACGGACCTGTTTTCCATCTTCGCCGAAGAGGATCTCGTTCTGTTCGTTCAGCTTGCCTGAGAGGGGTGAAGAGAGCAGAAGACGGGCACCGGAGCGCTTTGCCACCTTCTTGACCTCGGACGAAAACGGCACACGCAGGATCGGGGTGTCGAGAATACCGCTTTTGATCACGATCTTGAAGCTGTTGTTGCCCGCATCATCTTCGAGTGTCTCGATATGTTTGATGACACCGTCGGCAACACTGACGATGCTCTCCTCTTCCAGATAGGGGATGGTACGTTCGGGATTGCGGAACGCCCAGACCGTTAATACAGTCAGGACGACACCCAGAAATGTCAAAAACTCGGCATCAACAGCCATAAAAAAAAGCGTCAGCGCAGCCGATGCTGCAATACATTTCATTCCGTCTTTGGCAATAATGAACGTATCATTGTATCTCATGATAAAGGCTCGTCCCTGTCATCGATGTTTTTTGTGTCCTGCGACATATCTTCTGCGAACTCGCGCTCCTCTTCGGCTACGACTTCCGGCTCGACCTTGCTCTCCATGCCGTTCTCTTTTTCGAACGTCGTGATAACCTCACGTACCATCTCACCGGAGATGTTCTCCGTTTTATAGAGCTCTTCGACCATCTTCTCGATCGCACCGCGGTACTCTTCAAGACGCTCGACGACCGCCGCATAGCGTGCTTCCAGTGTCGCCTTGATGTGCTGGTCCATCTCTTCCGCCATTCTCTCCGAATATTCGCGCGGCTGTCCGCCCATACCGCCGCCAAGGAATGAGTGACGCTGTTTTTCAAGCACCATCAGACCGGCGATATCGCTCATACCGTAGACCTGGACCATCGATTTTATAATGTCGGTAGCCCGTTCGAGGTCGTTGCTCGCACCGGTCGAGATCTCGCCGATAAAGACCTGTTCCGCGGCGCGGCCGCCGAGCAGGACATCCACCTCTGCCAGCAGTTCATGTTTCTGTGCCAGGTACTTGTCCTCTTCCGGTGTGTTCAAAGTATAACCGAGTGCCGCAAGACCGCGCGGAACGATCGAGACCTTCGATACTTTCTTTGCCCCTTTGGTCGTCTCGGCAAGCAGTGCGTGCCCGCATTCATGGTAGGCGACGATGCGCTGCTCTTTTTTGTTGATACGGCGGTTCTTCTTGCTGAGACCGGCTATAGCACGCTCGACCGACTCTTGAAGATCGACCTGGCGTACCGTCTTTTGACTTTTACGTCCCGCGAGCAGTGCCGCTTCGTTGATGATGTTGGCAAGATCGGCACCTGCAAGACCCGCAGTCAGGCGTGCGATCTCTTCCAGGTTGACATCATCATCCATCTTCACCCCTCTGACATGGACTTTCAAGATCGCGACCCGCCCTTCAAAGTCCGGTTTGTCGACCAGGACCTGTCGGTCAAAACGGCCCGGACGCATCAGCGCCGGGTCGAGGACCTCAGGGCGGTTCGTCGCGGCCAGGATGATGATCGGTGTATCCGTACCGAAACCGTCCATCTCTGCCAGGAGCTGGTTGAGCGTCTGTTCACGCTCGTCGTTTCCGCCCATCATACCGCCGGCGGCACGGCTCTTACCGATCGCATCGATCTCATCGATGAAGATGATCGAAGGGGCATCTTTTTTCGCCTGTTCGAAAAGGTCGCGCACACGCGCGGCACCGACACCGACGAACATCTCGATAAAGCTTGAACCCGAGACCGAGAAGAACGGGACATCCGCCTCACCCGCCACGGCCTTCGCCAGAAGCGTCTTACCCGTACCCGGGCTACCGACCAGCATCACCCCTTTGGGGATCTTGGCACCCAGTTCGACGTAGCGTGCCGGGTATTTCAGGAAATCAACGATCTCCTGGACTTCCTCTTTGGCCTCTTCGCCGCCGGCAACATCGTCAAACTTGGTCGTCGGTTTCTCGGAGTTGACCAGTTTTTTGGAACTGCCCATACCGAGGACACCGCCGCCCATGCCCTTCTGCATGCGGCCTGCAAAAAACATCCAGATCGCGATGATGATCAGAAACGGAAAGAGCCAGCCGAACATGTCGGTGAACCAGTTGCTCTCCGAAAAACCGCTGTAATCGATGCCCGCTTCGTCCAACAGCGGTACGAGCGTCGCGTCGTTTGCCACGATGCGTGTCGTATAGAGCATCCCTTCGCCCTTGGCACGGATATAGCTCTGGCCGATGTCGACCTTTGAGACGCCTTTGTTCTTGATAAGCTCTTTCAGCTCGGCGTAACTCACCTCTTTGTGTTTGGTCGCGCCTTCACCGCCGAACTGCCCGCCGATGCCGCCGCCGTTCTCGCCGATCAGCGACTTAAAGATCAGAATGACCACGACCGAGAAGATGGCAAAAGTGATCAGCGGGTTTTTGTTAAAAAAATTATCGTTTTTCGGCTCTTTGTTACTATTTTGACTCATATTTTGTTATTTTCCTTTTTTTGCTACGACGAGTGTGACCCACTCTTCGCGCTGAATACGTTTTACAATGGTACAGTCAGCATACGCTTTGAGTACTTTATCCTCATATTTGTCTAATATCCCTGAAAGTACCAAGGTACCTTCATCTTTAAGCAGACGTTTCAGGTCGCTGGCAATAAAGACAAGGACGTCGGCCACGATGTTGGCGATGACCACGTCATATTTTTTCTGCGTGCCGGGGGCCGACCCCTCCCAGATCTCTCTGAACGCGACGCCGTTGACCTCGGCATTCTCAAGGCTGTTGGCGACGGAGACAGGGTCGGTGTCGCAGGCGTCGACGACGGCGCCCAGCTTGGCTGCCGCTATGCCCAGGATACCGCTTCCGCAGCCGATGTCAGCGACTTCATCGCCGGCTTTGACCTCGGAGGCGACCGCTTCCAGGCAGGCCGCCGTTGTCGGGTGGTGGCCCGTGCCGAAGGCCAGAGCGGGGTCGAGTTCGATGTTGAGCATCCCCTCTTTCGCCTCGTCCCAGGTCGGGTGGATGTAGAACGGTCCGATCTCGATCGGCGTGATGCTCTCCTGGTAGCTCTTGACCCAGTCGCTGTTCTTCTCTTTTTTGAGCTCGATCTCGACGTCGATCGGATTTTGGAGCGCCTGTTCAAGTGCCTCTTTGAACTGTTCAACGCCCCATGATATGGTCTCCAGCTCCTCTTCGCTGCGCACAATGAAGGTCCCCTCGCGCTCTTCAAAACCGATCGGCAGGGTGTCCGCTAGAAAGTCGGCAAAAAGTTCCGGGTAGGCCGAGGGGGTGATCCGCAGTTCATAATAGTACTCTTGCATCTATTTGACCTCTTTCAGGGCTTTTTCGAGGTCAAGGGTCCCCTCATAATAGGCTTTGCCCACAATGACCCCTTCGATCTCGCCCGTCGCCGCAAGGGCATCGATCTCCGCTCTCTCTTTGAGCCCGCCGCTGGCGATCGTCGGCACACCCGACGCGCGTGCGATCTCAAGGGTGAAGTCGACGTTGACACCGCTCAACATCCCGTCGCGGCCGACGTCGGTACAGATGATCGCTTGGACGCCCGCTTTGGCAAACTCTTTTGCCAGTTCGGTCGCCTTCATCTCGCTCACCTCGCCCCAGCCTTCGACGGCAACATACCCGTCGATCGCGTCTATGCCGACGACAACCGGGTATTTGGCCGCCATATCCCTGACGAACTGCGGCTCTTTCACCGCGATCGAGCCCAGAATGACCCGGTCGATCCCCAGTTCAAGATAGCGTTTGATCGTCTCTTCGTCACGGATGCCGCCGCCGAGCTCGAGTTTGACCTTGCAGTTGGCACGGATCTTTTTGATCTCTTCGTGGTTGACCGGTTCACCGGCAAAGGCGCCGTTCAGGTCGACCAGGTGGACCCACTCCGCCCCCATCTCTTCAAAGATCTTTACCTGTGCGACAGGGCTTTCGTTGTAGATCTTTGCGCTCTCCATCAACCCTTTTGAAAGGCGTACCGCCTTACCGTCTTTGAGGTCGATTGCCGGGAATAATGTCATATGCCGTCCTTATAAGTTACTAAAATTTTCCAGGATCTGAAGGCCGTTTTTGTGGCTCTTTTCAGGGTGGGGCTGGATCCCCATCACATTGTCGTTCGCTACGGCGCTGGTGAAGCTATAGCCGTACTCTGTCCGGCCGATCGTGTCGGACGGGTTCTCGCAGACCGCGTGGTAGGAGTGGACAAAGTAGAGGTAGTGCTCGTCGTCAAGCTTTGCAAAGAGCGGGTGTTCTTTCGTGAACATCCGGTTCCACCCCATGTGCGGCACCTTCAAAGGATGCTCGAAACGGGCAGTGTCGAAGGCCTGCACGTGCCCCTTGATGAGCCCGAGCCCTTTGCTGTGGCCGAACTCCTCGCTCGAGTCGAAGAGCAGCTGCATGCCGAGGCAGATCCCCAGCATCGGTGCGCCCGATGCGGCGTACGCTCTGAGGGCCTCATCCATACTGCGCGTGCGCAGATGTTCCATCGCGTCGGCGTAGGCGCCGACGCCCGGCAGGATCAGTTTGTCATAGGTGTGGAACTTGTCCGGATCGGATTCGACAGCCGCGTCATGGCCCAGCACTTTGAAAGCATTTTTAACCGAGGCGAGGTTGCCCATGTTGTAGTCGACGATACCTATCATGCTTCTTCTCTCCTTCCCGTCAGTTTGATGTAGACCGCCAGCGAGATCATCAGCAGCGATACACTGCCGATGATCGAGACCGAGTTCAGCAGTTTTTCGGGTTCCGTCATCGCAAACTTGAAGACCAGCATCAAGGCCTCGATAGAGAGGGCGATGATGATGGAGCCCAGAAAGCGTACCATCGTCTTGTGCGGATCGGCGGTGCTTTGGCTCTCGCTGTGGCGCCCCAAGACCTCCTCTTCGAAGAGGGTCTTCACCAGATCGAAGATGGCGAGCGCCAGCGTCAGCAGGATGGTCGCGCTGAAGATCTCGTTGATCTCCACCGTATGAAAGTCAAAGCCCTGTGAAAAGAAGTAGCCCACCCCTTTCAAAAAGAGCAGCAGCGCCACCATCGTCAGCACAAAGGTGAATGCGGCGTAGCCCAGGCGGAAAAAACGGCCCGAGATCGACTTCATCGGCATCGGGTGCGCTATCTTCAAGACCGCGTTGAGCGGCATGTCCAGACAGGCGACATACTTGATGTTGCCTTCGGCATCGAAGATCGGTTTTGACGCCGTGATGGTCAAATCCTGCGTGATCAGTGAGGGGTACGGGTCCGTGATCGTACAGCGTTTCTCTTTCATCGCGCGGTAGTAGTAGGCACGGTTCGATCGGTGCTGACCGATGCAGGTGTCCGTTCTCGAACCGTCCGGAAGGTAGGTCGGCGTGATCTGGTCACCCTTCTCGTCGAGCAGGTAGACCCCTTCGCAGTCCTGCAGGTCCCCCATGATCTTGCGCAGACGGTCCGTGACCGCTTTTTCGGAGATCGAAGGGAGGTTGTTCGGCAGGTTTTTTGAGAAGAGGTAGCAGAAATAGGCACGCGCCTGCGTGCGGCTCTCTGCGTAATGCTGCATATCGCGTGATAACATTGTCACTCCCTTGTGTTGGTACCCTGTTGTTCGTTTAGTAGTCGCGATTATAGCCAAGAGTCCGTTAACGTTAGATTTACAGGATTCGTTTACCCGTTGAGATTATCTATAATGAACGGTGCTTGCTCATTAATCTGTCCAACCCCGCAAATCCGTGGGCAGGCGCTCAAGGGGGCGCTTCTAATCATCCTTTTGCTATAGTGTCGTTATGAATAAAACGCCCCAACGCATCGCCATTGTCAGACTGACGGCCCTCGGTGACATCATCAACGGCAGCATCGTCCTGCAGCTTATCAAAAAGCACTACCCCGATGCCGCCATAGAGTGGTTCTGCGAAGAGGCTTTCGCCCCGATCCTGGAAAGCCACCCCGACCTGGCCAAGGTCCATGCCGTGCCCATTAAACGGATCAAAAAGACAAAAGACCTTGCCCTGTTGAAAACGGCCGTCAAGGCCCTCAAGAGCAGCGGCCCGTTCGATCAGATCATCGACATGCAGGGACTGCTCAAGTCCGCGGTCGTCGCCCGCCTGATCGGCAGGAACATCCACGGCTTTGACAAAAACTCCGCGCGCGAGTCCCTCGCCGCATGGCTCTACAAAAGCAGCTCCGCCATCGCTTACGAAGAGAACGTCATCCGGCGCAATATCGACGTGGTGGCAGACGCGCTTGGCTTTACGGTCTCCGACGGGGAGATCCTCGCCAAAGCGCCCTGCTTCGCATCGCAGCAGCGTCCCGCCTGGCTTGCCGAAGGCCGGAACGTCGCCATGGTCATCGGTGCCTCGTGGCCCTCAAAAGAGTACCCCAAAGAGAAGTTCGCCGAGCTCTGCTCGGCACTGGAGCACTGTAACTGTATTTTGATCTGGGGGAGCGAACGCGAAAAAGCGTACGCCGACTTCATCGCAGAACACGCCGCCAACGCCACGGTCGCGCCGAAGCTCTCGCTGGGCGAGCTGAGAGCCCTCATCGAGCACTGTGACCTCACCATCGGCAACGACACCGGTCCGACCCATCTGGCGTGGGCGATGAACCGCCCCTCCATCACCCTCTTCGGGCCGACCAACACCCGGATGATCTACGCAACCCCGATCAACCTCGCCTTCGAATCGGACTCCGAGGTCGACATCAACAAGATCGATAAACAAGACTTCTCCATCGCCACCATTGCGGTTGAGGCGGTCGCCGAGAAGGCCAGAACACTATTGGCACACAAGGAGTAAACATGATGAGACCAACACTACAATGCAGGGAGGCACTACATGCCGAGTCGTAAAATTTTAGTCACGGGAACGGCCGGTTTTATCGGGTACCATCTCGCCAAGCGGCTTCTAGAGCGCGGCGATGAAGTGGTCGGTCTGGACAACATCAACGACTACTACGACGTCAATCTCAAATACGGCCGCCTCAAAGAGCTCGGCATCGAACGCGACGCCGTCAAAGAGGGCGCCTTTGCCACATCGACACGCTACCCCAAACACAAGTTCATCCGCCTCGACCTCGCCGACCGCGAAGGGATGGAGAAGCTCTTCAAAGAGGAGCAGTTTGACGCCGTCTGCAATCTGGCGGCGCAGGCCGGTGTGCGCTACTCGCTCGAAAACCCGCACGCCTACATCGACAGCAATGTCAGCGGCTTTATGAACATCCTCGAGGGGTGCCGTCACGGCGGTGTCAAAAACCTCGCCTTTGCCTCAAGCTCGTCGGTCTACGGCCTGAACCAGTCGCAGCCATTCAAGACCTCGGACCACACCGACCATCCGGTCAGCCTCTACGCCGCAACGAAGAAGTCCAACGAGATGATGGCCCACACCTATGCCCACCTCTACGGCATCCAGGCGACGGGGCTCCGTTTCTTCACCGTCTACGGTCCCTGGGGCCGGCCGGACATGGCGCCGATGCTCTTTACCGACGCCATCTTGAACGACCGCCCCATCAAGGTCTTCAACCACGGCAAGATGAGCCGCGACTTCACCTATGTCGACGACATTGTCGAAGGGGTCGTCAAGGTGATCGACAACCCTGCGCACGCCGATCCCGAGTGGGATCCGAAAGCGCCGACGCCGGAGAGCTCCTCCGCCGCCTACCGCATCTACACCATCGGCAACTCGACGCCGGTCGCCCTGATGGACTTCATCGAAAACATCGAAACGGCGCTGGGCAAGGTGGCGGAGAAGCAGATGCTGCCGATGCAGGACGGCGATGTGGTCTCGACCTTTGCCGACACGACGCCGCTGCAGGAGAGACTGGGGTACACGCCGCATACGCAGCTGCCCGAAGGGGTCAGTGAATTTGTAAAGTGGTACAGAGCGTTCTACAAGATAGGGTGACCTACCAGTAGATCGTCCATTTCCCCATCGCTTTTTGGTGGCTGTAGTAGTCAAACAGCCATTTGCTGTGGCGCTGCACCGGGTTGTCGTAGACCAGCAGGACCGTCGGCGCCTCCATCAGCGTTTTAAGATAGGCCACCTCCTCGTCGCTCTTCATGTCGATTAGATATCTCTTCCACTCCAGATCTTTTTCAAACTGCACCTCTCTGGCCAGTGTCGGGCTGCCGTCGTAGAGCGAGACGATCATCTTGTTCAGGTTGAAGGCGATGGAGGGCTTGCGGATGTTGTAGACCAGTACCGTCCTATCCTCGACCTTCTGTGCTTTGATGAAATCGGTCAGCGGGTCCGTCATCTGCGACTTGAGCGGGTTGGCGCTGAGGACAAAACCGCTGCCGATCACCAGGAAAAGACCGACCAGGTAGGCGATATAGAAAGGGGCCCTGTTTGCATCTAATGCCGCGCTTCTGTAGAGCCAGATAACGACGCCCATCAGCGCCAATGCGCTAACCGCTACGGCCGTCGGGATGACAAGACCGAGATCGATGAAGAGGCTCGCGCCGAAGATCGCGAAGAAGAGGAGCGCGTAGCCCAGAACGATCCGGCCGACCACCCTGCTCTCGGCGGCCTGCGCCCTGCTTATCAGGTAGGCCGTCAGGACGGCGAACATGCTGTAGAGCGGCAGGATGTAGAGGATCCGCTTGGAGGACGAGAGCGAGAAGAAGAAGAGCGGGATCGCCACGGCCAGCAGCAGTGCCAGCGTAATACTCCTGCGCGAAACAAGGCTCCACTGCTTCTTGAGCAGGTACGGCAGGGCGAACAGCCACGGCAGACCGGCCAGCGGCGCCAGCGCGACAAAGTACCAGAACGGCTCGGTCCGATCGAAGGCGTTTTTGGCAAAACGGTCAACCGTCTGCTTGCCGACGAGGTAGTCGAGGAAGGTCGGGTTCTGCACGATCAGGTAGATGTACCATGAGGCCCCCACGCCCAGAAAGAGCGACCATGCCAGAAGATGGTGGTAGCTGAAGCCGTTTTTCGCCTTCTCGACGCTGTTGTAGGCGAAGACGAAGATGAGCGGCACCAGAAAGACCACCGGCCCTTTCGTCAGGAACCCCAGCGCCAGGCTGAGCGTAAAGAGGTAGAGGTAGCCGTAGCGGCCGCTTTTTCGGTAGCTCACCCAGGCGTAGATGCTCAGCAGCGCGAACATCGCCAGGAAGCCGTCGGTGGTCAGGTTGCGTGAGGCAAGCAGCACCAGCGGGAAGCTGAAGTAGATCATCGTCGCCCAAAGCGCGGTCTCTTTTTTGGCAAAGAGGGCCAGTGTCAAAGCATAGACCAGTACGAGCTGCACCAGTATGGCGAGCTGCAGAAAAAAACGGGCGCCGAAGGCGTTCACCCCGAAGAGGTCGTAGCCCAGCGAGGTGAGCTGGTAGGTCACCGGGGGCTTGTGAAAGTGGTGGACCTCAAGCAGGTTGGGGTTCAGGTAGTCGCCGCTGACGTGCATCATCCGCGCGATCTCGGCGTAACGGGCGTCGCTGCTCTCCAGCAGGCCGTAGGAGCCGACATTGATGAAGAGCGCTACGGCACTGACAAGCAGCAGGATAAAAAAGGCTTTGTGCGCTTTGATCATCGTCATTTTCGCAATCCTATAATGATGTTTCGGGTGTAGATGATAAAGCCGAAGAGCTGTCCCAGCAGCAGGACCGGGTCTTTTCTGAAGACGGCGTAGCTCAGAATCATCAGCGAGCCGACCAGGCTCAAAAACCAGAAGCCGAACGGCAGGCTCGACTCTTTCATCCGCTCCGAGTAGATCCACTGGTAGACGAACCTAAAGGTAAAGAGCACCTGCCCGACGCTTCCCCAGACCAGCAGCATCAGCGGGATGTTCTCGTTCTGAAAAAGGCGCTGCATGTCGATCTGGTTGTTGTTGTACGAGTAGAGGACGATCATCGCGGGAAACGTCCACAAAAAAAGCTGCAGGACTCTTGGGATCTTACGCCATGTCCCCTGCAGCTGCATGTTGCGGATGTAGATAAAGTAGGTGATGGACTGCCCCAGCATGATGGCGAAGTCGTCGCGCAGCCAGCCGTAGACAAAGAGCAGGAACGAGGCCATCAGGCTCAGCTCCCAGAAGAGCTCGGGGGTCAGGACCTTCTTGACGCGTTCGGAGGTGATCCACTGCACCAGCAGGCGTGCGGAGAAGAGGATCTGGGCGCTGAAGCCTATGACATAGACGAAGAGTCCGTAAGAGAGCCACTCACTCATGCGCTCAGACTGCTCGTTTCAACGGTGTAGTTGATGTAGCGGCTTCGCATCCAGCGGTAGGCGAAGGCGTCCTGAAGCGGCTTGATAGAGCGGTTGAAGATGTTGAACTTCGAGACGCCGGCCGTGCGTTCGAAGTGCTGGACCTCTTTTTGCTGGATCTTGCCGCCCTGAAGCTTGATCAGCGCGGGGATGAAGCGGTGCATGCCGTCAAAGAAGGGGATCTTTTTCGCGGCGTCGGTGCGGATGATCTTGAGCGGACAGCCCGTGTCGATGACCCCGTCGTCAATGAGCGCGCGTCTAATGGCGTTGGCGAACTTGGACTGGAGCTTCTTGCTCAGCGTGTCCTTGCGCTTGCCGCGGTAACCGATGACCGCTTCGTACTGGTCGATCTCTTCGAGCAGCAGGTCGAAGTCGAACGGCGTGGTCTGCAGGTCGGCGTCGATGTAGCCCGAAAGCTCGGTGGTGCAGGTGTCGATACCGGCTTTGATCGCCGTGCTCAGACCGTAGTTCCTGTCGAATTTGATGTAGTCGAAATCGTCGTTCTTGCAGATCTCGACGATGCGCTCGAAACTGCCGTCGGTCGAACCGTCATCGACGAAGAGGACCTTGCTCTTGGTACTGCTCTGGGCAAAATACTCGACAAAGGTCTTTTCAATGCGGTCGAGGTTGTCGATCTCGTTGTAGACAGGAACGATGATGCTCATCTTGTAGGTGTTGTTCATGCGATAAAGTATCCAGTACGAATGATTTTAATAACAGAATAATACCTTATCTCATCTGAGAAGGATGTTTAGAGCAGGTATAATCGATCCGAGCACAACTTTTCTAATTTATCCACGAATTTCACCAATTACACGAATGGTTAATTTGTCTACTTCGCGTTTAAAACAAAGCTCACACTCTTTAATTCGTGGAAATTAGTGTAATTGGTGGACCACCGCTCTTTTCTTTTCTATCCACGAATTACACCAATTACACGAACACCTAATATGTCTGTTGGTTTTTATATGAAATTTTCGCTCTTAATTTGTGAAAATTCGCGTAATTAGTGGACCATCGCTCTTTTCTTTTCTATCCACGAATTACACAGGTTATACGAACACCTAATCTGTCTGTTAGATTTTTTATATGAACTTTCCACTCTTAATTTGTGAAAATTCGCGTAATTAGTGGACCACCGCTCTTTTCTTTCTATCCACCAATTACACGAATGCCTTGTGTCAAAACGTTAAAAGTTATAAATTATTTGTTTTAGTGTATTATTTCCACATGAAGATACTACAAAAAGAAGAGGCTTACAACATCATCGGGGCATGCATGGTCGTACATCGTCAACTGGGTTCCGGTTTTTTGGAAGCTGTGTACCAAGAGGCGTTAGAACTCGAATTCATCGATCGAAGCATCCCCTACGCACGGGAAGAAAAGTTAGAGATCTACTATAAAGAGCATACTCTTAAACAGTATTATCTGGCTGATTTCATCTGCTACAACAGCATCATTATAGAATTAAAAGCACTCAAGAATTTAGAAAGTTTACATATTGCACAAGTTCTCAACTACTTAAAGGCAACAGATCTAAACTTAGGGCTTCTTGTCAACTTTGGTGCTAACTCATTGGAATCAAAACGTATCGTACTTTAAAGATTCAAGAGCACAATCCACGAATGATTCATTTATCTATATGATGTTTACAACAAAGCACATACTCTTTAATTTGTGGAAATTAGTGTAATTAGTGGACCATCGCTTTTTTCTTTTCTCTCCACGAATTACACCAATTACACGAATACCTAATATGTCTGTTGGTTTTTATATGAAATTTCCGCTCTTAATTTGTGAAAATTCGCGTAATTAGTGGACCATCGCTCTTCTCTTTTTTATCCACGAATAATAAATTTGTCTGCATCACGTTCAGAACAAAAGCTCTTGATCTTTAATTCGTGGAAATTAGTGTAATTTGTGGACCATCATGCTCTGGCTCTTAGATGTAAAAATGCTATTTATACCCATCCGGATTATTCGACTGCCGACAGAAAGTCTTGCCCTTTTTTCCACTAGAACCCCGTCATCAAAAAATCAACGGCCGCGATGATCTCCTGACTGTGATCTGTCAGCCAGGTCACCCTTCTGCCCGGATGCCGCAGTGAGACACCAGCCATAACTGTTCTCCGGCACACAGCGTTTCTTGATGAAATACAACTTTACACTATAATAACAGAACTTTTTACTGTATGGACGCGGATTCGCAAGGAAAATATGAAGCTTTTACTCTCCCTACTGTTTTCTATCAGCATCTTCGCCGGCGAATCCGAAACGCATGCGGACCGTGACCATCACTACTTTGACGCATACTTGGCATACAAAGTTCTTACAAAAACGGTCTTAACTGTGCCTACCGATGTTTACAACATGGCCGCATCCCCTTTTCAGAACCCCTCCCACTCTTTAGCCGCACTTGGTCTTGTTACAGCGCTTGTCGTGGTCGATAAACCGACGACAACCTTCTACCAGGAGCATGTAGAGTCCAACCTGGATCTCTACACTCTTAAAACGATCAACCCGGACAGTAATATAGCCTGGCTAATGGGAAACGGTGCGGACAGTTGGCTGACCTACGGTTTAGCGTTTCACTATCTAAGCGGCTTTGCATTCGGTGATGAAAAGTCACAAGTCGCTTCCCTCCTCTCCGTAAAGTCCATCGTATACTCGATTGGTATTTCACAACTGCTTCTGAAGTCAATCACAGGACGTCAAAGGCCAAAAAGCGATCTGAAAGAGTGCACCGATACGGACCCGGACCGGACGTGTAACCCCTATGACTTTGGAAACTGGCACACCCCGTCACTTTCACCGGACTCTTACGGTACTTCCATGCCCTCATATCACGTCACGATGTTCGTTAGCGTAGCGACAGTTTATGCAGAGATGTATGATAATTACTGGCTTCCCTACATTGTAGCGGGGGTGCTCTATGCCTCAGATATCAAAGGCCACCATCACTGGGTCAGCGACCTGGTAGCAGGCGGTATCGTAGGTACCTTTATCGGTCATCAGGTAGTAAGGTCTTACAAAGAGGAGAGCGGGAAGCCAAAGGAGGGCATTACCATCATTCCCACCTTAAATGGCGTTACTTTCTCGTACAACTTTTAAGAACGAAGAGTGGAAGGTCAGCAGCGCCGCGCTTAACGGCTATAGCCGTCCGGGTTGTTAGACCGCCACCACGTCTTCAAGTATCGCCAGCATCTTCTCCGCCAGTTTTTTTCGGTCAAAATCACTTGCCAGCTTTTCACAGCCCGTCTGGCACTGCTCATAAAGTCCAGTGTCTTCTTTAAGCTGTTTTAGTTTCACAATGAAGTCGGATTCATTTTCCGGTTCAAAACAGACCCCTGCCCCGTACGTTTCTATGATCTCCTGCGCCTGGCCCTGGACACCCAGAAGCGTCGGTTTTCGCATGGCCGATGCTTCAAATATCTTGGAAGGGATGACCGTCTTGAAGTTCTCCTCTTTTTTCAGCGGTGCCAATGAGACATCCACGCAAGAGAGATAGCGCGGGACCTCTTCTTTGGCGATAGGTTTCAAAAAAGTGACATTGGTCAGTCGTAACTCTTCTGCCTGTTTTTTGATCGTTTTTTTCATAGCCCCGTCGCCTATGAACAAGAAATGGATCGCCGGATCATCCACCATCGCAATGGATTTGATGATAAAGTCCAGGCTGTGTGCCAGACCGTGCGTGCCGATGTATCCAACGACGAACTTATCCTCGATCCCCAGAGAACGGAGAAGTACCATGTCTTTAGGACGAGGAACGAACAGTTCCATGTTTGAGCCGTTGGTGACCACTTCTACCTTCTCGGCTTCAATGCCTCGGCCAACGAGATTTGTTTTAAACGCCTCCGTAACGGCAATGACCTTGTTGCTGTTACGGTACAAGAAAAGCTCCACTTTTTCAAGCGCATTGAGGATCTTCTCATGCTCCATCGCCCCTACGGTGCGGATAGACTCCGGCCAGATGTCGCGCAGTTCAAAGATCCAGGGCCGTCTTTTTAACACAGAGAGCGCACAGGCACACCAGGTTGTGAAAAACTGCGGTGAGGTAGCGACAATGACGTCAGTCTTTTGAAACAGTCCGGCGACAAACGCGGAAAAAGCGAAACTCATATAATCAAGAATTCGTTTTACAAAACCGCTGTTGGCACTCATATAGCTCCACACACGGATCACTTGGATCCCTTCGATCTTCTCTTTCTGAAAGAGCCTGTTCTTGTAGCCGCCAAAAACATTGCCGTGCGGAAAATTTGGGGCACAGGTGATGACCGTCACCTCAGCGCCCTTCTCTACCCACTCTTTACAGTGCTCAAAAGTACGTGTTGCGGGGGCATTGGTCTCCGGTGGGAAATTATCGGTTATAAACAATATCTTCACACTTTTATCTCCACTTCCAGCTCTTTTTCAAGTTTTATCTCCAGTACCTTCGCATCGACCAGTCGGTTGAACTCGGGTGCGTATTTATAATTTTGAATCGTGAATTCTGCATTATTGATCTGAACATGTTCGTTTATCATCTCTTCCGTCACATCGGGGTGAAAATGCAGTCTCGCTGTGGCTTCTGCCCTTTTGTTCAGACTATCTTTGATGGTTATCTTATCATCTTCAAACTGCCACTCTCTTGTATGAAGAAGAGCGAACTTTTTACGGTAGCCGTCATGTGTGGCGACCAGCTTGCCTTCACTCTCTTCTAATGCCGTCACATAGGCGCGTTCCGCCACACGGAACCCGCCCCAGACCTCACTGCTGCTTGTACCCATGACCTCAACACTGTTATGCGCGGCAGTAGAACGCTCTTCTGTGCGTCGTTCATTCGTTTCGTAGGTTGAGAGCCCGGTATCGACGATAAAGGGCTTGCCGTCAAGATATAACTCAAAACTGAAGGTATCGGCATGGGCATGCCCAGGGATGTAATCAGGGCCGATCTCGCCCACGTCAACAATTAGCTCGTAACGCGGTTTTAGTATTTTGCGATAACCGCACTGCCTTAGTTGATGGTCGATCCGTAATGATTGGTGATTGATACCTAATGCATTAGCATAGTCATTGAGTTGCTCGGTCGTTGGTGCAATACCTTGAGCGCTGTCATTAAAAAGTGGGATATTACCATTTTCAAACGTCATCTTGTTCAGCCAGGTCAACATCTTTTCAGCCTTCTCCGTTAAAAACAGTAACAGCTCCCTGTTTTTGTAGTCGTTGTTTCGCACCAGGTTGATACAATCCAACACCCTGAAAAGCATGATCTGATGGTACATCGGGCTGAGCTCAAAATGGGCACCGTCTTTCAGGATCTGTTCGTCCAGTTCTGCCGTCAAGATCGCTTTGGCTTTGGCGTAGAGTCGCTCGTCTTGAAAGTAGTAAGCACCGAAGAGAAGCGAAAAACCGTTTTCCAGCAGATGGTTGCCTAAAAGGTGATACTCAAGGTTGTCCATGAGGATATGGTATTGGGCATATAGGCTGTCGTCGATCTTCTGATCCTCTATGCGGTGTAGTGTTAAGAACTTCACCCAGTTGATCCCCCGCAGTGAGACAGGGAACGGCTCAAGCCCGTCTTTAACATTCTTTGCCTGGTCGATGAAGTCATGGATGAGCAGCAGCCCCTCTTCTTTTGTCATGCTTTCTTGTTGCAGAAAGTCAAAATAGGTCAGGTTGTAGGTCCAGAGTTTGCCATACCCGGCAAAATTCCACTCCATACCGTTTGAAAAGGTGTGCGAGAGATTTAAGAACGTAAATGCTTTACGGTGCAGTGAGGCGGGCGCGGCTATTGACGGCGCAAGTGTTAAAACGGCTGTTTCAGACGGCAGCGTTAGCGGGTATTGAAACCCCCAAAGTCGGCGTAACCGACGGCGTGCAAAGTAGTAAAGTCTGTAGTACACCTGTATGGGTTTGAGGTACTTAACAGTGTTAAACAGACGAATAAACTTTTGCATTTAGAGCTTTTCTACATTTCCGCTGCGAATAGACTCAAGGATTTTAAACGTTGTCTTGGTCGTGTTGTAGATCGATGCGAAAGGGATCGCCGCTTCACCGCTTTTTACCGCTTTTTTAAAGGCTTTGAACTCGTTGACGAAACCTTTGTCCTGGTTGGCACTTTTGCTTTTGCTTGCTTTTGAACCGTTAAAGACGACCAGTTCTCTAAAGTCCGTCATCTGCATACTCACACCGTTACCGAAGGCTTCGATGGACTCTTTTGGCATGGCACTGCCGCCATAGGCGTAGTAGCCGATGGTAGCCGTCGAACCGTTGGCGTAGTTGAGCGTGATGTTGACATTGTCTTCATCGGGTACGGATTGGTCCGCTTTTTGGATGGTCGTTGCGTAGACACTGACCACATCACTCTCTATGAGGTAGCTGCAGGTATCGATAAAGTGGCACACCTCACCGATGATGCGTCCGCCGCCGATCGTACGGTCCTGGATCCAGACATCTTTAGGGATGACACCGGCATTAACACGGTAGTTTACGGCGACCTGTCCGTTCAGTGTAGCTTTCATTTTTTCGATCATCGGTGAAAAACGTCGATTGAAACCGACCTGCAGGATAGCCTTGCCGTCATATGCTTCGCGGATGACCTCGAGCTCCTCTTCGTAGATACAGAGCGGTTTCTCGACAAAACAGTGCTTTTGGTTTTCCATGGCTTTAATGACTTTGGCAGCATGGTCGTTGTGCTGTGTCGTGACAAAGACGGCGTTGACCTCGCTATTTGTGAAGATCTCATCACTGTCTGTCGTGATGTACTTAAAGTCATATTTCTTGCCCGTTCCTTCTGCACTCACACCCGTTGCCGTACAAAGCCCTACGAGTTCATAGCCGCCGACTTTTTGCATGTTCGGCAAGATGACCGACTTAGTGAAGTTCCCCGCACCGATCAGTCCGACATTGACCTTGTCACTGCTGACAGCTTTATCGCTGCGCTGCACGGTCTTGTGCTCATCGAGGCTGATCTCTTCTTTGTACTTGAGGACGATACCAAGGTATTTTTCCTGAATCTTACCTTCGAGCAGGTCGTAAGCGGTCATGGCATCATCAAAATCATAAGTATGGGTGATCAGCTCTTTAGGCGTGATCTTCCCCTCTTGGATAAGGCCTAAAAACGCCTCGAAGTTGCGCTGTTCTGTCCAACGCACAAGGTCGTAAGGGTAGTCGTTGCCTTTCTCTTCGTACTCCGGATCGTAACGTCCCGGTCCATAGGCCATAGAGAGGCGAAGGTCGATCTCTTTTTTGTAGTAGTCATTACGTGGGATGTCCATGCCGACCATACCGACAAAGACAACACGGCCGCGCATACGGGAGATCTCTGCAGCATCGATGACGGGTTGGTTGCTGGCAGTCGAAGCGGCGATGATAACTGCGTCAACACCGTGCCCATTACTGAACTCCGCCGCTTTGCCGATAAGATCACCGGCATGGCACGCTTCGTCCGCACCGAGCTTCTTTGCCAGGGCGATCTTGTCCGGGTCGACATCGGAACCGATGACCTTACAGCCGTTGGCTTTAAGCAGTTGAACCGTCAACTGACCCAAAAGTCCGAGCCCCATGACTGCCACTCTCTCACCCAGTTTCGGCTCTGTCTGGCGAACACCTTGCAAGGCAATAGCACCCACCGTCACAAACGAGGCGTCGATGTCATCGACCCCGTCAGGGATCTTGACCATAAGGTTCTTTGGCACGTAGTTGATCTCACTATGGTTGGCATACCCGGCACCGCCGCAGGCGACTCTGTCGCCCACGTTAAGTCCGCTCATGTTTGAGCCGACCTCAAGGACACGACCGGCCGCACTGTACCCGAGAGGAATCGGTGTGTCCAGTTTGGTAAACACTTTTTCAAGGGTGTTTTTGACACCCTCTTTTTTCATCTTGTCAACAACTTGCTTTACAAGGTCAGGTCTGTCTTTGGCTTTGGCCAACATCGACTTTTTGGCAAAATCCACCAACATCTTCTCGGTACCTGCACTCACTAGACTGACTGTTGTCTGCACCAAGGCACCGTTTTCCTGACAGATCGGAGCGGGGACATCAAAAAGTCCGAGTTCTCCGGTTTTAAAGCTTTGTATGAGTTGTTTCATTTATTATTTCCCTTAATTTCATTTAATTTTTCTTCTAATTTAATCAAGCTTGTTGTTTCTCTATTTAACACCATATCAGTAATATGCAACATCAGAACTGTTGACAATTCAACTTCGTACCAATCTCTCTTTTTTTTATTATCAGTTTCAAATGGCTGCATAATCGCACGTTTATGTCCAACATCTTTGGGCCAATACCTTTTTTTCACCAGTTTTTCATCAATCCAAATAGTTTGTGTCCTAAAGTCATCAATTTTTGAAATAACATTGTCACATTGAAGGTTAATACTTTCGTTAATACCTTCAAATGGTTCTGAGCGGGAAGTGAGCATAATAGTCACAATATCATGAAACTCAGTCGTCAAGGTAATTGCAATATTGTCATCAGGTTCATTTTCATTACTGTAATTAATTGTAATATTTATAAGCTTTGGTACTTTTCCTCGTAAATTGAACAAATGAATAGTGAGATCAAGCCAGTGTCCTACGTTCCCACATATTCTTGTTCCTTCTTCTGGTTTTCTATACCAGTGATCCTCTTCTATTTTATGCCCTGAAATAAAATAATTAACACTCATTGGCCGTTTTTTATCTTTAATATATTTAGACAGATCGATAATTGCTTTAGAAAAAGGACGATTATAACCAGCATAAATTCGTCCTTCTGAAGATTTTATTGCATTTAACAAATTTACGAACTGATTCCAATCAACACTTATAGGTTTTTCTACATAAACATTTATATTCCTTTTCAGTGCCTCTATAGCATAGTCACTGTGGGTATAATGGTTGGAAGCGATATATAAATATTGAGGTTTTTTATTTAATAGATCTTTAAAGCTATTTTCAACATTATTGAAATGATAAAATTTCCCCAAACTTTTTGCATTTTTTGAATCAATGTCATAACAAGATAAAAACTGATTACCTTTTTGTTTTTTCAAGAAATAGCTTATTGTTGAGAATGCAAATTGTCCACATCCTATAATGCTAATTTCTTTTTCTTTTTTAGGTGTAATTCGTCCCAAAAAACTTCCAATACGCAACCTACCTGCTACTTTTGTCAATGTTCTGGATAATCCATATATTTGTATAAAACGAATAACTTTTACTATTTGTGTATTATTCATTTATCATCCATAACTGAATTAAAAAAATTAACATATTGTTGTTTCAATTTATCCGTATTTAGTTTTTCATTAATATACTCTATAGTATCTTTTGATAATTTAGAGTATTTAATGTTATCCATATAATATAATGATTCGATAATTTCTATATATTTTGATTCATTTTCCAAGTCAATATCCCAACCAGCATTCTTTTTATCAAGTCCTGTCCATGGAGTTTGATTACTGATTACTGGTAGCACACCTGCTTGCATAGCTTCAACTATAACATGACCAAAATTCTCTGATTTTGTTGGAAAAAGAAAAGCATTATATTGTCTCATAGTATCAACTGTCTCATTTTGTTTTAGGCTACCTTTATAACGCACTTTTAGATTTTGTGGTAAACTTTTTATTATATTTTCACATTTTTTCCAATAACTTTGATCCTCTTTTGGACCATAGATATCAAATAGGACATTTACTTTTACCTTAGAGAGCATATTTAGAGCGAAGTCAAGATTTTTCTTGACAGCAATTCTAGATACAAATATAAGTTTCAATTCATTTTCTTTTTTTTGTAAAGGTTGACACCGTTTTAGAGCTACTGCATTTTGTACTTCTATAATATTCGCAACTGAAAACAATTTCTTTAGTTGGATTGTCTCAATTTGATCTGTTGAATGAAAATGAATATTTTTAAACAAACTAAATAACTTGTATAAAAATAGATAAATTCTTTTCTTAAACTTTTTTATTTTTAGCGCATTATCCTGTAATTCACCTCGTGGAGCAACTATTATTTTTTTATTAAAATATTTTTTGTTTAAAAACATCACTAGTTGTGTTGTTTTAGAAAAGAAACTATTTAAATATATAATATCGGGATCGATTTCCCTAATAACTTTCATAATACTTTTATTATTGATTTTAGACAAATAAATAACGTTAAACTCATCATATTTAGTTATTTTGTCTATCTCTACATTATCATACGGTTTAGTATTCCCAAAATCACAATTACTTGTAACTATAGTAATAGAAAAGTTATCATCTATAAGTCGAACTAAATTTGCAATCGAGGTGACAGGGCCACCACCTTGATAGCCAGGCAAAAAACTATCTATACATATTAAAATTTTTTTCACTATATTTGTTTCCTTTTTTAATCAAATTCTATAAATAATAAGCACACAATATTTCATGTAACTAGAAACATTACACATCAACTATCCAATAGTTTAAACTAGTCAATTTATTTCTTTAACATTTTTTATCGCATTAATTAATTTATTGACAGGATGTACTTTGATAATTACTTTTTCATTGAGTTTCTCATAGTAATCTTTGTGTATGAATAAGATCCTGTTAAAAGTTTCATATGGTGCATTCGTAATGATAAAGTACTCATTTTGAAATATTGAGTTTTCTATTAAATCTTGATTCATCTTTTTTCTTGAATTAATAATTATCTTTAGCTCTTCGTTTTTCAATATTTTCTTTGCATTCATATAACCTTCAATAATATTAGGTCTCTTACTTAACACATATGCCATATCTGTTTTAGAGTCAGTTGGCCCATTTGGATCAAACTTTCCATTATGAGCAATATATTCATCATTTAAGCCTAAAATATCAAGATGATATGCATCCACGGTTAATGGTAATTCTCCTGCTAATGATGTTGCTATTGTTGTATTTTCATCGGTAATATTTTTCAACCAAAGCAATAATGAATTATTTTTATAATCATTAGAAAAATCGGGAAACTTTTTTATACTATTTGACAATTGTTCTTTTAAAAAGCTAGATTGCGAAGTAGGAATACTAAAGATTATTGGAGAAAAAAACAACAATAAAACTATAATAGATGAAAGTACATATGAATATTTTGGATACAAAGAGTAAATACTATAAAACATACAAAATATTATTAATGGAAAGACATTTAAGGCATGTCTCCACATAGGAAAAGCTGAAAAATTATCAGCTCCTGCTTTCGCTAATATTATAAAATATATTGCTATTCCTAACAATAATAATAAAAAGAATTCTCTTTCTTTTATTTTTTTCGACAATACAGTACTTATGAGCATTAGTATTATAGGTATAAAAATATAGATATAAGTAATAAAAAATGCACCAAAATAGAATATTCCAGCTTTCAAGTGCATTAGTCCAATAGTATTAGCAGATTTTGCGTAATATGTATTTGGCATAAAATATCCAAAATGGTTATATCTGAATATGGCTAATGCAATAAAGGTAATCAATGCTACTGTTGCTATTGTAATAAACTGTCTATTTTTTGTGATCCAAAAATAATATAAAGGTGATGCTAAAGCGAACATAATTCCATCAGGTCTAGTCATAACCAAGAGAATAGACAAGCTCGATAGAATGATGATGTTTGAAGTTAGCATAGGGAAAAAAATCATATAGGCTATTAATGTCATAAACAATACTGTTTCCATTCCTGTTGTCGCATACCACGATAAAGGTAAAAAAATTGCTACAACAATACTAGTAAAAAGAAAAGCTTTCGACGCTATTTTCTCACTACCTTTAAATATATTATGATTTTCACCGTTATAAAATTTGACATGTAACGAAAAAAACAATACGATAACCGATAGATGAAAAAAAACAGTTGTTATTTTAGAAGCATATACAATTGAATCCAAATTTGGTCCGAAAAAGCTCAAATATAGCATCCATAAAAAAGTTGTAAATCCTTCTACTGGAAAACCTGTTCTATTCCACATCCCAAAATCATAGCCTTCTGAAAATCGTAAGGAATATCTATAAGTTATTTGAGCATCTTCTAATGTGCTTGAAAAAAATACCACGTCAAGAACCAATGTTATCAATATTAATAGCATCAGAAGCAAATAACTTTTTTGCAGTATCAACCTACTCATACACTCAACTTTTTAAATTGAACTTCTGTAATTAAATTTACTAATATAAACGTTATTTTTATTAAAATGCATTTCTTCATCTGACTACCATTTCAGTTTTAATTTTATTTCATTCGTATATTTTTTATTAAGAAGAAGCCCAAAAAAATAAAAAATAATAAAAGATTTAATTAACCCTGGTAAAAGGGTGTTATACCAATCGGTAACACCAATTTGTAAACCAAACATGATACTTAGTAAGAAACCTAACCAAAATTTTTCTTCAAGAATCTGACTAAAATAAACGAGTAAAAATGCCACAATTATAGGAACAAGAAAAACACCTAAGTATCCTAATTCGTAAAAAGCTTCGCCAATGTTAGACATTCCAATTGAAGTTTGATAATCTTTGCGATGCAAAAGACCAAGTTCATGCCCAATTTTATTTCCATCAATACCTATAACAGGTTTCTCGGGCCAAAGTAACCGTGGAACAAGTCCTATTATATTATTTAAATAATCCATTTTATATTCAAAGTTTTCATTATCATAAACTCTAATAGCTCTTGCAACAACCATTTGATAACCTAAGCGTAGTATAATTTTATCATCAAAAATATTCTTTTCATTTGCTATTTTTTTTGAGTTTAAAAATTCTATAGTATTGGTTTCAATAGATTGAGAATTATGAATTCTTAGATACATAAAATAGTCAAAAATAGGGCCGCTAGAAAAAAACAAAATCATTACACCAAATAAATACATTTTTTTATATTTGAAGTTAATCAATAATAAGACAACGGGTATTAAAATCATAAAAAGTTTTGCTTTAGAAGTAGAAATAATTGCAAATGCCAGAGAAATAATAATAATAGAAATCATTAAAATAAACATAAATTTACTTTTATCATATTTATAATTATATGCGATAAACAATAACAATAAGACATCTAATTTTTGTAATAATTCTGCGGTATTTGCGAAAGGGTATTGCGTTAGGTCAAATTCTTCATACATAAACCAAGCACCAATAGAAACAAGGTATAGCTTCATGCTATATGAAATAAAAGCTATTATAATAATTAGTACATATTTGTTGCTATCAAATAAATAATATTTAAATAATTTTCCTTTTCTTTTTTTAAAAAAATTCATTTTATTAAAAAGAACAACCGCAAAAATAAGTATGCTGTCATAAATTAAAATTATGATATTCCCTTTTAAAATATCATTTGGCATTACAGAAAATTTTTTTACTAGATATTCTAAAACATCTGGTGCTGAATATAGAGTTACAACCATAAAGAGTGGAAGAATCATCGTCAATACATGATAAGCAAAGAAAATTTTAAAAACCATGTGTTCAAAAAATTTCATTCTTAAAGCATATAAAATTAACATTAAATTTATACTAGAGATTATTAGTGATGTAACAAGAACTTCTGCATTTATTAGTATTAATACAACCATTAACATAGCACTAAGTGCTAAAAAAACCCAAGATGTTTTTTGAATGAAAATTTTAGGTGATCTTGCTGACATCAATTATTTCCACTTTTTTGTTTAACTTTAAAATATCTATTTATGTAAAAAATTTGTAATAAAAGAATGCACATATAAGCCAACAAAGTTGATATTGCTGCAGCAATAATACCGTAATGAGAAATGAAAAGATTTCCAATTAAATTGATAATCAACGATATGAATAAAATATACGCCAGTATATCTAACCGTTTGATAAGTTTTAAATACATATGATGAGCGATATGCAATATATTGACAAAAATGGACACTAAAAGAATCATCATAGTTAAGAAATAATATTCATTATAGACTATTTCTTTCTCTAATAAAATAGTGTAGATGTCTCTTGGCAAAATAATAGCTACGATACTTATAATTATAAAAACCACAACTAATTTCTTTAAATATCTATTGATCATTTCAAAAGTTTGTCTTTGGTTTTTTTCATAGTTTTTCAATACTTTCGGTTCAGCATACATAAAATAAACTTGTCCAACAATTTGACCAACACCTGCTACCACTGCTAAAAGTGAGTAAATTCCAACATCTTCTGTTGTAAGATAATATTCGATAAAATAACGGTCTGAAAAAGAAATTCCCCAAGTAAAAATACTTACAAATATTATGGGATAAGCAAATAGAAAATACTTCTTTATATTGTTCCATTTAATCACAAATGTAAAATGGTGATCTTTCAAAAAGTTAATCAAAACAATATATGAAAACAGATAACCAACTGAAGTCGCAATGAATAATGATTCCAATGTTTGAAAGTATAAGTAACCAACAATAGGAAATAAAAATTTGGAGGATGCCTCTAAAATCTTTAAGTAAAAATATTTTCCTCTTTCCATATTGAGTAAAAAAACTTTTTGATTTAAAGCAAAATTATTGAGTAATATAAAATAAATAAATAAAATAAAAAGCACTTCGATAGAAAATTTATCCATAATAAGTCCATATATGCCTATTATAAAAAGACTTGCGATGTTAATACCAATTAAGATTGTTCTAAACTCATTTATATAAATATTTTTATTATCTGTCTGATTATAAAACCTATCAAATGATTGTCCAGGAATTTGTAAAAAAATGGAGGACAAGGCTGCTATTAACGTTTGAAGTAACACAAAATTCCCATAATCAATTCTAGATATTTCATAAGATGCAAATCGTATAAAAACAAACTGTAGTGTTACCGTAATCATCACAGTAAAAAGAGTAACAATAAAAGCTCTATTTTTTAATTCAATCATTTATTTTCATCAATATATTTTTTGCCATATCATCATATGAGTACCCACTTCTTACACAACGGCTCAAACCATTAACCGCAATCTGTTTACGTTCAATCTCATGTTGTAAGTAATATTGAACTTTTTCCAAAAGTTCCTCATCTGAGCTGAAATATACAGCTTCTTGATCTTCCTCAAATAAAGCAATGTGTTCTGATGTCCGCTCAGCAAGCATAAAGCCCCCGCACGCGGGGATCTCAACACTACGACTAGTATGTAAATCATTGTTGATTTTACTCAAAAAGCTGAGTACCACTTTTGAACAGGCGATAGCATAAGCATAATTTTCATTATACAATGGCTCGTCATGAATGATTAGATTAGAGTGATGGTTTTTATAAATTGGTTTATTCCAACTCGTTCCATAAATATTGATTTTAATTCCATTTTCGGCTAAATATTCCATACTCTTAAAGCGTTCTTTTTCAGCTCGTCCTATAAATAAAACATCATGCTTAAATTTTGTATTACAATCAACCGGTTTAATATGAATATCTTTTGAATATGCTTGGTTTGTATAACTAATTCTTTTTGCCTTCATTTTAACCAATTTTTCAATATTATAGGTTTTTGTAGTAAAAACAGTATCAAAAAATTTTATACTAAAATGTGTAAATATACTTTTAGTGTGCCATCCAGACATATCATCAAGTGACCAGTGTATTAAGTGAACGTTTGGAAATTTTTTTTTGATTTTCTTTAAAGTACTTGGCAGTATTTCATTACCTTTAACGACAAAGGCAATATCTATGTCTGAAAAGTCATACATTAGCAGCTTGTTATTAATATCGTAAACATCCTGATGTAGTTTTAATTTGTAACGAATTCTATACCACAGCGAATGTTTAGGAATGCCTACATTTTCGAGCAAAGAAGTGATGTGTACTGACGGATTTCTATTAAAAGCTTTGTAGAGTTCATAGGCATTTCCGACTAACGGATGGACAAATAAGATATTTGTTTTTTTCACTTTATTGTCCGAACAGTACTGAGTGTAAATTTTTTACATATTTTTGAAAAGTGAAGTTTTCAATGAGCCGTTGATAGCCATATTCACCGATTTTTTGAGCGGCTGATTCATTATCATGTAACTGTTCAATTCTTTTTCTTAAACATTGGGTATCATCATATTCACATAAAAATCCTGTTTTTTCATCTAATATTACGTCAGTTGGCCCACCATAATTTACAGCAATAACTGGTTTTTTAAACTGCATAGCTTCTAAATAAACTATTCCAAACCCTTCTTTTTTACTAGGCAAAGTAAAAATATCACAATGTTGATAGTAAGCATCTACATCATCTACAAAGCCTAAAAAATCAACATATTTACTAACACCCAGATCTTTTGCCAGCTTTTGTAATCGCTCTACGTCCTCGCCTTTTCCAATTACACTATATTTTATAGTAGTTAATTTCTCTTTCAATAATGGAAGAGTTCTAATTACAGTATCGATGCCTTTTAAACGTTCAGAACTTGAAAGACGTGTGACAGACAAAATGTTATAGTTGTCTGGATTAAAAGGATTTGATAAAATCACATCATCAGTTTTGACTTTAATACAATTAGGGAATAAACGAATATCTTTTAATTGTATATTGTATTTTTTTAATTCATTCATTGAAAAGTTACTAACAGTTAAAACAGTGGATTTGTTCATAATCCATTCAGTATGCTTTGGTAACCTTTTCCAAATCTCAATTCCATGCGTACAAAATATAATTCGTGCTTTAGAATTTAAAATATGTACAGCTATCGCTAACGGAGCAAGATTCACATGTGCAAAAACAAAAGTATCAAATTTTTTTGCGTTTCCTATAACATATTTAAAAGCAGCCAGTTTGCTGCTATTAAGTGTTTTGAAATGTAATGCAGATTTAATATCTTTTTCATTATCGTAAATACTTACAAATTCAGCACTAATATTTTCATTTTTCGAACTTATCTCTTCAAGAGCAGAAATGAAGTACTTATTGAACGTTTGTATTCCACCTGTTTGTGAAAAAGCATTCTGATACATAAAAATAATTCGATTATTTCCCATTACTTCTACTTTTCTACAATCAAACTAGTAATTGTTATTATATTTGTGAATTTTCAGATTATACTCTCTTAAAATCGTCAGAGACTCTGACGATGTCATCTTCGCCCACATACTCGCCGACCTGCGCTTCGATCATAACGAGCGGGATCTTGCCGACGTTCTCGAGGCGGTGCAGTTCGCCCATCGGGATGTAGGTCGACTCGTTGGCGCAGACAAGGTACGTCTCATCGCCGCGCGTCACGGTTGCCGTGCCCGAGACGACGATCCAGTGTTCGGAGCGGTGGTGGTGTTTCTGCAGGGAGAGCCGCTTGCCCGGTTTGACAACGATGCGCTTCACCTTGTAACCGTCTGACTCGTCGAGGATGGTGTAGGTCCCCCACGGGCGGTGCGCCGTGACATGGATGTTCGGCAGTTCAGAACGTCGCTCTTTCAGCGTATTGACCACCTCTTTGACCTTCTGGCTGCTCCCTTTTTTAGTGACCAGCAGGGCATCAGCCGTGTCGATGATGAGCAGGTCGTCCACATCGACCGTCGCCACCAGCTTTTCGGAGATGATCAGGTTGTTGCTGGCGTTGTTGATGATCGTCTCCGAATGGTCCAGCGAAGAGACGGCGTTACCCGCATCGTCTTGCGGCAGCTCTTCATAGAGGGCATCGAAACTGCCCAGATCACTCCAACCGATGTCGGCCGGTACGACCTTGACCCTGTCGCTCTTCTCCATCACGGCATAATCGATGCTGTCTTCGGGGATCGCCATCATCTCATCATGGCTGATCCTGATCATCGCATCATTTTTTGCATTGGTGAACGCGGCAAAAGAAGCGTCATAGATCTTTGGCGAATATCTCTTCAACTCCTCGAGAAAGAGCCCTGCTTTAAAAGAGAACATACCGGAGTTCCAGTAGTAGTTGCCTGCATCAAGATAAGACTGCGCCGTTTCAGCGTCAGGCTTCTCCTTGAACGAAGTGACATCGGAACCGTCGGCTTCGATGTAACCAAAACCTGTTTCCGGGTATTGCGGTGTTATGCCGAAGGTCACAAGGTTGTCTGCCTCCGCCAGCGCTTTCGCTTTGGACACCGCATCAAGGTAGGCGGTTTCGTCTTTGATAAGATGGTCGGAGGGGGTGACCAGGACGACTTCGTCAGGTGCCAGAGCAAAACAGGCCAGAGCGATCGCCGGAGCGGTGTTGCGCCCGACCGGCTCCAGCAGAAATGTAGAGTCCAGCACTTTGAACTTTGAACGGTCACCGTTGTGTTCTTCGATCTGGTCGACGGCAAGAAAATACTGCTCCGCATTGGAGACGATGCACTGGGCATCGCACGCTTTCTGGTTTCTGGCGACCGTCTTTTGGAAAAGTGATTCGTTCTCAAACAGTTTGACGAACTGCTTGGGCATCAGGGTACGGCTGAGGGGCCAAAGACGTGTGCCGCTCCCGCCGCACAGGATGATGTTGGTCATCAGCTGTCGCTTCCGAAGATGTCTCTTGTGTAGACTTTGTCTTCTACATCCACAAGGTTTTCGGAGACGCGGTTGGCGATGATGACATCCGAGACCTTTTTAAACTCTGCGAGGTCTTTGATGACTCTGGAGTGGAAGAACTCATCCTCTTCGAAGACCGGCTCGTAGATGACCACTTCGATCCCCTTCGCTTTGATGCGTTTCATGATCCCCTGGATGGCGGAGGCTCTGAAGTTGTCGGAGCCCGACTTCATGACCAGACGGTAGATCCCGACCACTTTCGGGTTTTTGCGGATGATGGAGTCGGCGATGAAATCCTTGCGCGTGCTGTTGGCCTCGACGATCGCCTGGATCAGGTTGCTCGGCACATCCCGGTAGTTGGCCAGAAGCTGCTTGGTGTCTTTGGGCAGGCAGTAGCCGCCGTAGCCGAATGACGGGTTGTTGTAGTGCGTCCCGATGCGCGGGTCGAGGCCGACCCCTTCGATGATCTGTCTGGAGTCCAGACCGTGCGTCTCCGCGTAGGAGTCAAGCTCGTTAAAGTAGGCAACCCGCATGGCGAGGTAGGTGTTGGAGAAGAGCTTGATCGCCTCCGCTTCGGTGGAGTCGGTAAAGAGGATGTCGATGTTCTCTTTTATGGCGCCTTGGGCCAGAAGAGACGCAAAGGTCTCGGCGCGTTCGCTCTTCTCCCCGACGATGATACGTGAGGGGTAGAGGTTGTCGTGCAGTGCCTTCCCCTCTCTCAGGAACTCCGGCGAGAAGATGATGTTGCTGCAGTGGAACTCCTCGGAGATGCTTTTGGTGTAGCCCACCGGCACCGTCGACTTGATCACCATCACCGCGTCGGGGTTGATGGCCATGACATCCTTGATGACCGCTTCGACCGAGCGCGTGTTAAAGTAGTTGGTCTCCGTGTCGTAGTCCGTCGGCGTCGCGATGATGACGAAGTCGGCACCCCTGTAGGCCTCCTCTTTGTCCAGCGTCGCCCGGAAGTTCAGCGGCTTGGAAGCGAGATACTCCTCGATCTCCGCATCTTCGATGGGCGACTTCTTCGCGTTGAGCATCTCGATCTTCTCGGGGATGATGTCCAGCGCCACCACTTCGTTGTGCTGTGCCAGCAAAACACCGTTGGAGAGACCGACGTAACCTGTTCCCGCAATCGCGATCTTCATTATCTCATCACTCCGCAGAAGTCGAGCTCTGTTTTGACATCCAGGTTTTTAAACTCTTTATGGGCCACGAGGAAAGCGACCACGTCCGCCTGCTCTATGGCCTGGTTGTAGTCGACCACGTCAAACTCGCTGTGCCCGGAGATGTTTGGCTCAACAGCCAATACCTCTAACCCATCAGCAATAAGTCTTCTTGTAATGTAGAGCGCCGGGGACTCTCGAAGATCGTCGATGTCCGGTTTGAACGCCAGCCCCATACAGGCCACTTTGGCTTTTCGGCCGTTTTCGTTTTCAAATGCCAGCGCCGCGTTCTTGATCTTCTCGATGGCCCACTCAGTTTTGTAGGTGTTGACCTCGCGCGCCGTACGGATCATCTTCGCATCCTCGCCCCCGGCATGGACGATGAACCAGGGGTCGACCGCGATACAGTGCCCGCCGACACCGGCACCCGGCTGCAGGATGTTGACACGCGGGTGACGGTTGGCCAGTTTGATAAGTTCCCATACATCGATGCCGAACTTGTCACAGAGGATGGAGAGCTCATTGGCAAAGGCGATGTTGGTGTCTCTAAAGGAGTTTTCCGTCAGTTTGGCCATCTCCGCCGTCTTGGCTTCCGTCTCCAGCACCTCGCCGCTGACAAAGGTCTTGTAAAACTCGGCCGTCACTTTTGTCGCTTCCGGCGTTGTACCACCGACGATACGGTCGTTTTCCACCAGTTCTCGCATGATGTGACCAGGCAGCACTCTCTCAGGACAGTGGGCCACATAGAGTTTGGAGGTGTCGACACCCTCCTCTTTAAGCACCTCTTCCACTCTGTCCGTCGTCCCGACCGGCGAAGTCGACTCTAAAATGACAATGTCGCCTGCTTTGACATACGGAGCGATCGCCTTCGTTGCAGAGACGACATAGTCGATGTTCGGTACATACCCCTCGTGAAACGGTGTCGGGACGGCGATGATGAAGACATCGGCTTCAACCGGTTTAAGATCGGCTTTCAGTTTGCCGCTGTTGACCGCTGCCTGGACAAAGGTATCTAACTCCGGTTCGACGATGTGGATCTCGCCGCGGTTGATGATGTCGACCGTACTCTGGACGACATCGACGCCGTGAACCTCGTAGCCGCGGTTGGCCAGGAGTGCCGCTGTCGGAAGGCCGATATAACCCAGGCCTATGACACAAATGTGTTTTTGGGTTGATGGTTGATGGTTGATGGTTGATGGTGACATTAGTTTATCTTCCTTTTTAATGATCCGATTAAGGCATTTAACATTTTTCTGATTTTCATAATTTTGTTTGATTCTCTTTCAAAACTCTCAATATACATAAGTCTATTGGCAATAATCAATTGTGTTTCTACTTCAGCAGCAGAACCAAGAGCAATATACAAGAACTGTATAAACTCCTTTTGTGTGTTCCGGTTTGACCCCTCTGCAATATTGGAGGGTATTGACACAACTGCTCTTCTAAGCTGGTCGGATAATGCATATGTTTCTTCTTTTGGAAATGATTTAACAAGAGCATAAACATCTTCTACCAGATTAACTGACTCTTGCCAAACATTTAACTCTTTATAATCACTCATCTTCTATCCGCCATCAACTATAAACCATCAACGCCTGCCAAAAAATCCACGATTTTCTGACACGCCTGGCCGTCACCGTACGGGTTGCTCGCCTGACTCATCTTCGCATAGGCCTCTGCATCGTCAAGCAGCGTCTGCGCCTCTCTGACGATCAGCCCGGTGTCGGTTCCGACCAGTTTGACCGTACCCGCTTCGAGCGCCTCCGGACGTTCCGTCGTGTCGCGCATGACAAGTACCGGTTTGCCCAGAGACGGCGCCTCTTCCTGCACCCCGCCGCTGTCGGTGATGATGAAGCAGGACTTGTCCATCATGTAGATGAACTGCTCATACTGCAGCGGCTCTATGAGATAGACATTATCAATATCGCTCAGCAGCGCTTTGACCGGTTTCTGGACGTTGGGGTTCAGGTGCACCGGGTAGACGATGTCAATCTCCGGGTTACTCAGCGCGATCTTTTTAAGCGCCGTGCAGATGTTGATGAACCCCTGCCCGTGACTCTCCCTGCGGTGGCCCGTGACAAGAATGATCTTTTTATCGTCCTGGATGCTGTAGTTCAGCGTAGCGAGGTGGTCGATGATCTCTCTTTCCAGTTGCTTATCGGACTTGATCTTCTCCAGGGCCAGAAAGAGCGCATCGATAACCGTGTTTCCGGTCACGTGAATGTTTCGTGCATTGACGTTCTCGCGCAGAAGGTTCGCACGGCTCGTCTCGGTCGGCGCAAAGTGGTAGGCGGTGATCTGCGTCGTCAACTGGCGGTTCGCCTCTTCCGGCCACGGCGAGTAGATGTCGCCCGTTCTAAGACCCGCTTCGATGTGCGCAACGCGGATCTGCTGGTAGAATGCCGCCAGCGACGCCGCAAAAGTCGTCGAGGTGTCGCCGTGAACAAAGACGACATCCGGTTTGAAATCGCTCAGCACCGGCTTCATGCCCAGAAGGACGTTGGCGGTGACGTCGTAGAGGTCCTGCCCCGGCTTCATGATGTCAAGGTCATAGTCCGGCACGATCTCGAAAAGCCCGAGCACCTGGTCGAGCATCTCTCTGTGCTGGGCCGTAACGCACACTCTGGTCTCAAAAAGGTCCGCATGGCGCTGAAACGCTTTGACCAGCGGTGCCATCTTGATGGCCTCGGGGCGGGTACCGAAGACGACCATGACCTTGCGGCGCGTCACTTGCGGACCCCTGTTGTTCTACTGTCACTGATTACTCTCAAAACCAAGACCACCCTCTCTCTGTTACCGAATCCTGCATCGGCAGTTATAATACGCGATTATAGCCACCGGACGATTAAAACTACATTCTAATTAAACAGGAGAGAACACAAAAGATACGGAAATATGAACGTGGGGCACTCCGGACAGCGCCGCGACGGGAGGGGCAAAAAGTAAACAAAAACACTCGATTCGCCAACGGTTTGTATGGTATAATTCCACTATGTAATTTGTACCATCTAAACCACAATGATCTGGGGACGACTTGGCTTCGACAGGAGTAGTTCGGGATCTGGTTGCATGCCCGGCTGAGCATCCGGTTACACGGCTCAACTTGCTTAAACGCAAACAACACAAATTACCGCCCAGCTTACGCAGTAGCATAAGTCTTTAACCCCGGCCTTACGGTCGGCGGGCTGCTTCACCTGATGACTCTGGATAGTCAGGGTTCGAAGTATCACCCTCATGCAGATATATTTTGCGTCTGTCTCAGCGCAAGATGAACCTTTGAGGCTCGTCAGCCCTAACCTTGCACGTTGTGTGAAAGCTGATTAAACCAAACAACGTCTCTAAGCATGTAGACGCCTTTTTCTAGCTATTTTTGGACTGGGGTTCGATCCCCCACGTCTCCACCAAACACCACCTTCAATCCCAAAACGATTTTATCAGTCAAAACGACACAGCGTCATGCAGACACAGGCGGCGTTTCTGCCCTCTTCGCGCCGTCATAGCGCTCTATTTGGTACCGAAATACGACCTTGAGTAAGGCTGCACGTAGCTGTCGGAATCGAAGTCGTACCCGAACGGCACGTAGGTGTACGGCAGCTGGTAGTAGTTGAAGATCTTCGAGGTCTTCTCCCATCCGGTGGCGTTTACGATCTCGGCGATACTGATACCGACCGCCGCGTAGAGGATGCGCTCTCTCTGGGAATAGGCGTCCTGGTTCTGATAGCCGCGCGTGTAGTAACCGACATGGAACTCGCCGTACTTCATAAAGTTGTGTTTCATGCTGTCAAAACCGCTGAACTTCAGTGCAAAAACGTATTTCATGGAGTTGTACTGCGTAAAGAAGTCGGTCCCGGACTCGAAGTTCGGCGCATACTCCACACGCATGTCCAGCTTGTTTTTGAGGCTCGGGTAGCTCTCTCTGGCATAGTAGAAGAGCGCACCGAGCGTGTTCATGAGCATATCTTCGTAGGAGAAGCCCTCCGTCTTGCTGAACGAATCCCCGACTTCCATGATCGCCTGGAAGGTCCATGAGGTCAACGAGCCGTAGATGGCCGCGTCATTGCTGTGCATCCCCCAGGACTCATAGAGCGAGCCGAAGCCCAGTGACCAGAGGTAGGTCGAGTACATGTGGCCCAGTTTGTCCGAACCGCCGTACTTGGTGTCGGCACCGAACCACCCCTCGTTGTTGGTCCGCATGCCGATGCTGAAGTAGTCCCAGAAGGCGACACCCCACAGCGTCACCACGCCGGCACCGATCAGGTTGGTGTAGAGGACCCTGTCCATCAGCTCGTCGTGCGTCAGTGGCGTCTCTTGTGCGGGCTGTGCCAGTTTCTGTTCAAGCGTACTTGTCTCGATCTCGCCGGCGATCAGGGAGAGTGAGACCAGCAGTGTAATTATAAAAGCTCTCATTCGTTGATCTTCGCTTTGATCTCGTCAGCGACCGCAGAACAGCGCTTGATCTTCTCTGTCAGGGAAATATCGTCCTGAAGCAGGATGTTGACAAAGGCCGAACCGACGATGACACCGTCCGCGCCAAGCACCTTCTCTTTGGCCGTCTTCTCGTTCACGCCGAAACCGACATAGACCGGTGTTTGCGTGTAGTTTTTGATGGAGGTGATGATGGGCTGCAGGTCTTCGCTCTGGCCGCTGCCGGTGATCCCGGCATACGCGACCAGGTAGATGAACTTCTTCGCATCGGAGACCACCTCTTTGACACGGTCGTCGCTGTCCGTCGGTGCGACGAAACAGATGTTGCTGACACCATGTGCGTCAAACAGGTTTTGATACGGCAGCGCCTCTTCGTGCGGCAGGTCGGGGATGATCATACCGCTGACGCCGATCGCCTCTGCTTTTTTCAGCAGCGCGTCCATGCCGTACTGGTAAAACGGGTTGAAATACCCCATCCACAGCGTGTCGACTTTCGGTGCGATCTGCTCGGAAATCGCCAGGACATCGCTGAAGCGAAGCCCTTTTTCCAGTGCCAGGAAGTTGGCTTTTTCGATCACGGGACCGTCGGCTACCGGGTCAGAAAAAGGGACGCCCAGTTCCAGTGAGTCGACCCCGCTCTCGCCTAAGGCAAGGGCAAGGTCGACGGTAAATGCTTTTTCGGGAAAACCCGTCGTTATATACGCTACAAGATGTTTCAAACTGTCTCCAAACTGGGGATATAAAGTATAATTGCCATATTTAGACGGAATTGTACCACTTTTGGGTAAAATCACGTAATTTAGATACCCCATTAAGATGAGAATATGATGAACACAAAACTCTCTATCACGAAGATACAAAAAGCCAAAGGTGAACGTCCGCTGACGATGATCACGGCATACGATGCGCTCTTTGCAAGACTTTTCGACCCCATTGCCGACATCATCCTCGTCGGTGACAGCCTCAACATGAGTTTCGGCGGCAAAAAAGACACCCTCAGTGCCACGCTGGATCAGATGATCTACCACACCCAGGCGGTCTGTAACGGTGCGGAGAGCTCCTTTGTTATCGCCGACATGCCCTTCGGCACCTACCCCAACGCCGACAGAGCGCTGGAGAATGCCACCCGCGTCTTTCAGGAGTCCCCTGCCGATGCGGTAAAGATCGAAGGGGGCGAAGAGAAGGCGGCGATCGTCAAACATCTTGTCGACAACGGCATCGCGGTCTGCGGCCACATCGGCCTGCTGCCGCAGTCGGTCCGCGGTGAAGGCGGCTACAAGGTCAAAGGCAAGAGCGAGGAGGAGGCCAAAGCGCTGATCACCGATGCACTGGCCATCGAAAAAGCCGGGGCCTTCTGTATCGTGATCGAAGGGGTAAAAGCCGAGGTCGCGATGCACGTCGCCAAAGCGGTCAAAGTACCGGTCATCGGGATCGGTGCCGGCAGCAGTGTTGACGGGCAGGTCCTTGTCTTCTCCGACATGCTGGGGCTTTTCGAACCCTTCACCCCCAAGTTCGTCAAGAAATACCTTGACGGTGCCGCGCTGGTCAAAGAGGCGGTGCAGAGCTACAAAGATGACGTCGAGGCGCGCCGGTTCCCCGATGAGATCCACACCTATTGAAAGCGGCGGCTGAATGGAACGTATAGTCGAGATCGAACAATTTGACGCCGAAGAGGCCAGTGAATCAACACTGCGCCCCGACGCCTGGAACGAGTACATCGGCCAGGAGCAGATCAAAAAGAACCTGGGTGTCTTTATCGAGGCGAGCAAGATGCGCGATGAAGCCCTTGACCATATCCTCTTTTACGGCCCTCCCGGTCTGGGCAAGACGACGCTGGCGCTGATCATCGCCAATGAGATGGGTGCGAGCATCAAGGTGACGGCGGCACCGATGATCGAAAAAAGCGGCGACCTGGCCGCCATCATGACCAACCTTGACGAGGGGGACATCCTCTTTATCGATGAGATCCACCGCCTCTCCCCTGCGGTCGAAGAGATCCTCTACTCCGCCATGGAGGACTTCCGTCTCGACATCATCATCGGCAGCGGCCCCGCCGCACAGACCGTCAAGATCGACCTGCCCCGTTTTACGCTCATCGGCGCGACGACCCGTGCCGGGATGCTCTCAAACCCGCTGCGCGACCGTTTCGGTATGAGTTTCCGTATGAACTTCTACTCGCCTGAAGAGCTGGCGAAGATCGTCGCACAGGCTTCCAAGAAGCTGGACAAAGCGATCATCAAAGAGGCGGCGCTGGAGATCGCGAAACGTTCACGGGGAACGCCGCGTATCGCCCTGAGACTGCTGCGCCGCGTGCGTGACTTTGCCGATGTCGCCAACGAGGCGAAGATCCTGCATGAGCGGACCAGCTTCGCCCTCGAACAGCTCGGCATCAACCACTACGGTTTCGACGAGATGGACATCCGTCTTTTGGAGTACCTCATGCAGGCCAAAGGACGGCCGATGGGGCTCAGTACCATCGCCGCCGCGCTCAGTGAGGACGAGGGGACGGTCGAGGATGTCCTCGAGCCCTACCTCCTTGCCAACGGCTACCTGGAACGCACGGCACGCGGACGTGTCGCGACGCAGAAGAGTTACGAGGTCCTGAAGTTCAAGACGCCCCAAGAGCAGAACACGCTCTTTGACGACTAGGGGCGGCCGATGAAACCGCAGTACATCATACTGACACTCCTGGCCGTCTCGCTCTACTGGATGTACCTTCTCTACCACCCTTTTTTACTCTCCATCATGATCGCCTCGCTGCTGGCGATCTCAACCGCATCGGCGCAGCGCCGTCTGGTCCAACAGACCGGCTCCGTCCTGCTCGCATCGCTCATCTCGACCGTGACCCTTGCCGTTCTCTTTTTGTGCCGCTGGGGTACTTTTTGACCAGCTTTACGATCTACCTGAGCAACATCGACCTCGCCAGCATCGAAAAGGTCTATGTCAAACTGATGGACTGGGCGCAGCACCTGCCGCATTACCTGCAGTTTGCACAACCCTTCATTGAGGACGTCCTTCGCGAACTGGAGATCAAGGAGCTGGCGACACACACCCTGACGATGGCGGGGACCATCGGCAGCTACAGTGCCAACTTTCTCAAAAACGCCCTGCTGATCATCATCTTCTACTTTTTCTCGCACTTTTACGGCAAGACGATCTTTGATTATCTCAAATCTGTCATCCAGCTGCCGCAGCAGGATGCGACGCTGCTGAGCTTTGAGCTCTCCTCGATGATGAGCGTGGTCTTCTACTCCATTTTGACCACCGCCCTCTTTGAGGGGGCCCTCTTTGGCATTGCGGTTGCCTTTATGGGCTACAACGGTCTTCTTTTCGGCATACTCTACGGGTTTGCTTCGCTGCTGCCGGTCGTCGGCGGGGCGCTGCTGTGGCTGCCGTTCATGATCTTCGAGCTCTCCATGGGCCACACGGGCAGCGCGATCTTCATCGCACTCTACTCCATCATCGTCATCTCGATCATTGCCGACACCTTCATCAAGCCGGTCATCATCAAAGAGATCAACTTCCGTATCGTCAAGACGGAGGGGCAGAAAAACGAGCTGCTGATCTTCTTCTCTATCGTCGCGGGGCTTGGGGCTTTCGGTTTTTGGGGGATGATTCTCGGACCGGCCATCACGGCCTTCTTCCTGGCGCTGCTCAAGCTTATCGAGCAGCACCAGAAGATGGTGAATGAGGCGTAGTTTTTTTAATTGGATTAGCGTCGTTTTTCTTCACACTTGATCTTAATTGCGTTCTCTCATACTTTTTTCAATAGCCAGATTTTTTGCCATTTAAACTTTTTTAATTACTTCAAAGCACTAGGATTCAACTTTTTTTCTCTGCTCGTACAGAGAAAAAACCTTGAGGAAAAAAAGAGAGTACGATACCCTCCGGCCACTATACACTTTTTTTGCAAGCATGAACTCAAAACCTTCGTGCATTTTGGCACTACTGCCAAAATTAATATCCACACGTAGCGATGCATTGTTTCCCGCCTACAAGAACTATCTGAATAGAATTTCCATGATCTCATTGCGACACAAAGAATAGCTACTGCCAAACAGTTCAGACAGGGATCAAAGCGTAGCTTTGAAATTAAATCGATGCGTCACCACTTTGCTCTTGTCGTGGCATCTGCAGAGCTGACTGGAGTGAGCGGAGTTCCGTAAAGAAAACGGCATTGTTTGAGCATAGCGAGTTTTGTCGTTTTTAGGAACGTAGAGAGTATAAGGAGGGAACCCGACAGCTTGTCGGGATCGAAGCCGTCACGAGAGCTTTTTTCGTTCTTTTTTTGCGGCGAAAAAAAGGACAAGTGTAGTCAAAAAAAGTCTACTTGGAACTATTGCACTAACCGCAAGCAACTAAGATCGACTTACAAAAAAGCCTACGCCTTTTTAACAAGCCTCTTATTAAAATAGACCCACAGCACGACCGCCGCCAGCATCATCATCGCGCTGAGGATCTGCCCCATCGTCAGCCATCCGCCAAAGAGAAAACCGAGCTGTACATCGGGTTGGCGCCAGAACTCGGCAACAAAGCGCATCGCACCGTAGGCAAAACCGTAGAGGAGGATCAGTTCGCCGTTGAACCGTTTGTGGCTGCGGTAGAGATAGATCGCCGCAAAGACGACGAGCCCCTCCAGGAGCGCTTCGTAGAGCTGGGAAGGGTGGCGCAGCACACCGTCGACGTAGATACCCCACGGAAGGTCCGTGGCCCGGCCCACAAGCTCCTGGTTCAGGAAATTGCCGATACGCCCGAACATGTAGCCGATCGGCACGGCGATCGCGACCACGTCCATAAGGATCCCGTATGAGACCTCTTTGTGGCGTTTGTGGTAGTAGAGCGAGCCCAGGAACCAGCCGATTACGGCACCGTGGTAGCTCATGCCGCGGATCCCGACAAACTCCCCCTCCGGGTTGAAAGGGTTGAAGATCTGCCACGGATGGGTCAGGTAGTAGCTCGTATTGGCGTCATAGAAGAGGATGTAGCCCAGACGCGCGCCGAGGATGATGCCGACCTCGATATAGATAAAGTAGTCATCCAGCTGGCTCTGTTCGATAGGCATTTTGTCGCGTTTGGCGATGCTTTTGGCGGCAAAAAGCGCACTCAGAAGCGCCAGAACATACATCATCCCGTACCAGTGGACCGGGAAGGAGAAGATCGTAAACGCGATCGGATTAAAATGTTCGTAGATATGGTTCCAGTATTCCATCAGTGAAGGCCCTTTTTATAGTCGGAAAAGTATATCCAAATACCCTATCAGAAAGTTTACAAACCGCCGCTTCGCCTTTTAATCCCCGGATCGAAGCGTCGTTCTCTCCCGCTGTCGCCACCGTATCCACTTGTAGAGCTCCGTCAGAACAAATACCGGCAGAGCAACAAGGATGATAAGACCCCAATCCTCCCATCCCAGCGCGGTGGTTTGAAATGCCTCCTGCAAGAACGGCACGTAGACCACGCAGGCCTGAAGCGACACCGTAACGGCGATCGCCAGCAAAAGCCACTTGTTGGTGAAGAGCCCTATCATGTTGATCGGTTCGCGCAGTGAACGGAAGTTGAGGACGATCATCTTCTCGAGGACGATGATCCCTGTAAAGGCGACCGTCTGTGCAAGCAGAAGGCCGTTTTCGGCGTCCAGCGACATGTAGTAATGGAAGAGCCCGAGCGTCGCCAGGCCGACATAGCCTCCGAGCGCTATGATCATCATCACACCGTAACGGTCCAGGATCGGTTCGTCCACCCCTCTCGGCGGCCGTTTCATAAGCCCCTTCTCCGCCGGTTCGACACCGAGGGCGACCGCCGTCATCCCGTCGGTGACAAGGTTCATCCAGAGGATCTGAACCGGGATCAGGATCAGCGGTCCGCCCAGCAGGATATTGACAAAGATCGCGATCACCTCGCCGCTGTTGGAGGCCATAAGATACTGCACGAACTTCTGGATGTTGTCAAATTCGCGACGCCCCTCTTTGACCGCATTGACAATGGAGGCGAAGTTGTCGTCGGTCAGTACAATATCCGAAGCGCTCTTGGCGACATCCGTCCCTTTTTTTCCCATCGCGATGCCGACGTCCGCCTCTTTGAGCGCGGGGGCGTCGTTCACACCGTCGCCGGTCATCGCGACCACCTCGCCTTGACGCTTGAGGATCTCGACGATCCTGAGCTTGTCCTCCGGGTGGGTCCGGGCAAAGAGCACCCTCTCCTTAAAGACCTCGGCGAGTTCCCCATCTTCCATAGCGGAGAGTTCACCGGAGGTGACCGCACGTACTGCTCTCAGACCGATGGCGTCAGCGACGGAAAGCGCCGTGTCGGGGTTGTCGCCGGTGATCATGATCACCCGGATGCCGGCGCTCTCCGCCATGCTGATCGCATCCGGGACCTCCGCATGCGGCGGATCGATGATCCCGACAATGCCGAGCAGGACCAGTTCGTTCTCGACGCTCTCTTCGGAGAGCGTCGTCTCATGAGGAAGCTCACGGTAGGCGACGGCCAGTGTCCGCATCCCGCTGACGGCCATGGCTCGATACGCCGCTGCAGCTGCCTCTCTCTGCGCTGTATCGAGCCTCACCGCCCTGCCCGCTTTGAAGACGCCGGTGCTTCGCTCCAGGATCACCTCCGGGGCCCCTTTGACGTAGGCCGTCAACGCCGCTTTGCCATGCACGATGACACTCATCCGTTTGCGTGCGGAGTTGAAAGAGAACTCGCTGACCGTTCTGTCGCTCTCCTCCTCATAGAGCCACGCTTTGTAAGCGGCAGCAACCAGCGCCGCTTCGGTCGGTTCCCCGATCGCTTCCCAGCCGCCGCCACTCCTCTGGATTTTCGCATGGTTGCAGACCAGAGCGCTGCGCAGCAGCAGCATCAGACCCGGATACGCTTTGTAATCGATCTTCTTGCCGTTCTCTTCGAAGTGGCCGGCAGGATCATACCCGCTGCCGGTGACCTCGATCTCCCCCTCCGGCAGCCAGATCTTTTTCACCGTCATCTGGTTTTTCGTCAGTGTCCCCGTCTTGTCCGTACAGATCGTCGTGGCCGCACCGAGTGTTTCGGCTGCCTGAAGCCGTCTGAGCAGCGCCTTCTGTTTTGCCATCGCCTTGATGCCGAGTGCGAGGGTGATGGTCACAACGGCAGGCAGCCCCTCGGGCACCACGGCGACCGCCAGGGCGACGCCGGTCATAAACATCTCGACCGGATCTTTGCCCAGCAGCCAGCCGAAAAGCGCGACCATCAGTGAGATGGCAACCGAATAGGCCCCCAGTTTTCTGCCCAGAACGGCCAACTGTTTCTGCAGGGGCGTCGGCGCTGTTTCGACGCGCTGCGTCATCTGCGCAATATGGCCGAACTGGGTCTTCATCCCGGTCTCCACGACCACACCGCTGCCCCGTCCGTTGACGACGGCCGTGCCCATCCACACCATGTTCGACTGCTCTTGGAGTGCCCTCTCGTCACGGATCGTGTCGCTGTTTTTGTGCACCGATGCCGACTCTCCGGTCAGCGAGGACTCATCGACTTTCAGGTTGTAGCTCTCAAGCAGACGCAGGTCGGCAGGGACCTTGTCACCGATCTCCAGCATTACGATGTCGCCGCGCACAAGCGCCTTCGCATCGATGCGCTGCTCTTCGGCATCGCGGAGCACTTTTGCCGTCGGATGCAGCATCTGCCGCAGGGCTTCGATGGCGTTTTCGGCTTTAAACTCCTGAACAAAGCCGAGCACCCCGTTGAGCAGAATGATCACCAGGATCGTCACGGCATCGCCGATCTCGCCGATAGCCAGCGAGATGGCCGCCGCGGCGAAAAGGATCAGGATCAGCAGGTCGGTGAACTGGCGCAGCAGCACCTTGTACCAGGGTGTTTTGTCGATGCGGACCAGTTCATTCGGTCCCTCTTCTGCCCCCCTTTTTTTTGCCGCCTCTTCGCTCAGTCCCCCCTTGGCATCGCTGTGAAAGGCTGTAACCGCTTCGTCCGACGCTTGTCGGTACCACCCGCCGCTATTTTGTTGCATAGCTCTCTTTTCCCCACAAACGGATCAACAGTGCGAAGATCAACGGGACGGTGATCGCGGTAAAAGAGGAGGCGGCGACCAGTGCTGTAAAGAGTTTCATATCGATGATCGCGGCACTGTAGAGCAGCTGGGCAACGATGATCTCCGTCGTCAGCCTCGCATCCAGCCCTACCCCGACGATGATCGCCTCACGCAGGCCCATCATTTTCATCGGCACCATCAGCAGGACACCGAACAGCTTTCCGAATGTCCCGGCGAGATAGAGCACGATCGCCAGCAGCGGCTCCTGCACGAACCCCTCCATATCGGCGTTGAAGCCGACCCAGAAGAAGAAGAGGACGCCGAAAAACCCGTAACTCAGCGTCTGTGTCGTTTTGGAGAGCATCTCCCCTTTCTGCTCTTCGCGTTCAAAGAGCGGGCGCATGATCACCCCGGCCGTGATCGCGCCGACGACCATCCCCAGTTCGACATACTCGCCGAAACCGCCGAAACCGAAAAGGATGACCAGCGAAAAGAGCATCAGTGTGCTCAGATTTTCCGGCTCCCACTTCTGCAGCAGGTAGGGTATCCACCTGTAGAAGGCCCAGGAGATCAGCATAAAGACAAAGATCCCGGCCAGCAGTCCGGCCACCCCGCCGTGGCTCTCACCCGTCTTCGCCCCGATCCAGACCGAGACGATACCGACAAGGACCACCTCGATGATGTCATCGAGCACACCGGCACCGATGATAAAGGTACCGATGCGCGTCTTGATCATCTTGAACTCATCGAGGATCGGGACGATCACCGCTTCGGCCGTCGGCATCCTGGTCATCCCGATGACCAGGGCGATGGCCCAGCCGTAGCCGTACAGCAGCATCGCCAAGAGACCGAAAAAGAAGGGGATCACCGTGTTAAAGACCGTCAGCCAGACGATCTGCGTACTTGATTGCCGCATCTGCCCCAGTTCGATCTGCAGCCCGATATAAAAGAGAAGGAAAAGGACCCCAAGATCGGCCAGGAACGAAAAGGTGCTCTCAAAGGCGGCAACAGAGTGGATAAAGAGAGAAAAAGGCGTATAGCTCAGGGCCATCCCGACAAAGAGTGCCGCCAGAATACTCGGTATGCGGAACTTCGAGAGAAAATGGCCGAAGGTATAGGTAAGGGCAAAGACCAAAGAGAGGGAGAGAAGCAGTTCACCAAGCTCGAATCCGTTCATATGCACACGCCTTTATGGCACGGTGATCAGAGAGAGCGCCTTTTTTTGAGCCGCTCTGATACTGCGCTCTTTTGACTATTGTATTCTCAAACAACTTAAGCAAAAGTGACACCAGGAGAGGGCGACGCTTCGCTTCTGGCTAAAAAGAGGATAAGTGCCGGCTAAACGCCTCTGCAGCAGGGCTAGAACGTGATGACCTTCCAGTCGCTCTGCAGCGCTTCGGTCAACAGCTCGCCGGTATGCGTGGTCTTCACACCCAGGGATTCGAGCTTCGCACTCACGCCGTAGTCGTCAGTGCAGACGACACAGGCCGAGGTCTCTACCCCGCTCTCCTGGACTGTTTTGAGCATGGCCTGAAGCTCGTCACTTTGCGCAAGCGCTCTGGCGGACGGCCCCCAGATCATCAGGTGCGCTTCGTCCCAGTAGCCGCGCGGCAGGATAACGCTGCCATAAAGCAGCACCATCTTCTTGGCCACCTCGACCTCTTCGGTCGACCAGACGATCAGCAGCTTCTTCACTGTTTTTTCAACGCTTCGGCGATCAGTTCGATCGGGTTCTTGAAGATCGTCGCCACCTCCGCCTGATAGAGCGAGTTGTTGATCTGCATACGGCAGGCCGAACACTCTGCCGAGACCACTTCGGCGCCGGTCTCTTTGATCATGGCCGCTTTCGGTACCCCTGCCGCCTTGGCAAAATGGTACTTCTCGGTCTGCATCGTCACCCCGCCGAACCCGCAGCAGGCGTTGGGATCGCTCATCTCGGTCAGCACATAGTTCTGTTTGATAAGGGTCCGCGGTTCGTTGTGAACCCCCTGCATCTTACGGGCGTGGCACGGGTCGTGGTAGGTCACCACCAGGTCGCTTCTGCCCTTGGATGAGAGGAGGTGTTCAAGATGGGTATGGTGTTCCAGCCACTCGGTCGCCATAAAGACCTTCTCCTTGAGCTTTTTCGCCCGCTCCAGCCACTCCGGCTGGTCATGGAAAAAGTGCTCATAGTCGATCTTGATCATCGCGCTGCAGGTGGCTTCGGGAATGATGATCGCCTCGACGTCGTCGATAAAGCTCTCGAAGTACTCGATGTTCTTTTTCGCATTATGATCGACCGTGTCGAAATCACCCGTGAAGTAGGCAGGCGCCCCGCAGCAGAGCTGTTTTTTCGGGATGAAGGCGTCGATCTCGAGCGCCTCCAGAATCTCCAGAAGCCCCTTGCCGATCTCGGTGTAGTTGTAGTTGGCCAGACAGCCGATAAAGATCGCGACCTTGCGTTTGCCGCCGTTGTCGATCTTCTCGGGATTGGCATTGAGAAACGAGGTCTTGCCCATGCTCGGCAGCAGACGGTCTTTTTTGATGATCGGCAGACTGAAACGCGGCTCCATCGAGTTGGTCTCCGCCTTGATCTTGAAACCGCAGGTCTGGAAGACATAGCCCATCTTGAAGAGCACATCCATCGTGAAACGGTGACGCAGCAGGTAGAAGAAGGCTCTCTTGAACCAGGCGATACCGAACTTGTCGGCGATATCGGCGCGCACCTGTTCGATGACCATGTCCGTCGGCAGCGACTTGGGACAGATGTCGACACAGTTGGTGCAGAGAAAACAGCTCTCGAAAATATCTTTGGCATTTTTATCCAGCTCAAGGTTGCCGCTCTGGTAGGCACCCAACAGATCGATAAAGCCGCGCGGCGAGGTCACCTCGTCGGCATTGACATTGTGGATCGTACAGACCGGGATACACATCCCGCACTTGATACACGCGTCGCTGGTCTCGGCGTAGTTGAAAATATCTTCCGGCCGTTTTTGCACGTTGCCCATCACACTGTCTTGCTGAAGGTCTTTTTAGAGCCTGCATGTTTGTTCATGTAGGCGTCGAACACCATTGCGATGTTCCGGATAAGCAGCGTTCCCGTCTCCGAACAGGCGATCTGGTCGTCGTCGACACGGACCAGCTCCTCATCGATGAAGGGCTGAAGTGCCGGGAGGTCCTCTGCGAAGTAGGTGTTGAAATCCACATCGAAGTCGGCATTGAAACGTTTGATATCCATCTTGAAGTTGCTCATCAGCTCCATGATGACATGCTGGCGGATCATGTCGTCTTCACTCAGCGTGACACCGCGTTCAAACGGCAGCTTGCCGGCATCGATCGCCGCTTCATAATCCTTCATCTCTTTGAAGTTCTGCGCGTAGTAGTCGTTGCCTTCGCCGATCGAGGTGAGGCCGACACCGACAAGGTCCGCACCGCCTTTGGTGGTGTAGCCCTGGAAGTTACGGTGCAGTTCACCCTTCTCGATCGCCTTGAACAGTTCGTCCTCCGGCTTGGCAAAGTGGTCCATACCGATCATCTTGTAGCCGTTTTCCGTCAGGAAGTCGATGGTGTACTGCATGATCTGCAGTTTTTCATCCGGCAGCGGCAGCGTCGTCTCGTCGATCTTGCGCATCGTCTTTTTCAACCACGGCACATGGGCGTAGTTGAAGACGGCAAAACGGTCCGGGTTGAGGCTCAATGAGAGTTTGAGCGTCTCTTTGAAGCTCTCGAGGCTCTGGTACGGCAGACCGTAGATCAGGTCGACGTTGACCGAGACCATGTTGTACTTGCGGGCCAGGTCCATCGCTTTTTTCGTGATGTCATAGGGCTGAACACGGTGGACGGCGACCTGTACTTTTTCGTTGAAATCCTGGATCCCGAAGCTGACACGGTTGAAGCCCTGCTCGCTCATCATCTTCATCTGCGCTTCGTCGATGTGGCGCGGGTCGATCTCGCAGGAGATCTCGGCATCGGCGCTGAAGTTCTTGAAGTGGCTCTTGATCATCTTGATGATCTCTTCGAGCTGCTCGGCGCTGAAGAAGGTCGGTGTACCGCCGCCGAAGTGCATCTGTATCACCTCGCGGGAGGTGTCGACATGCTGCGTCAATATCTCCATCTCGCGCTTGAGGTAGTCGATGTAGCGCAGCATCTTATCCTCTTTGGAGGTGAAGACGACGTTACAGCCGCAGAAGTAACAGGCGTTGCGGCAGAACGGCAGGTGAAAGTAGAGCGAAAGCGGACGTGAGCTCTCTTGTGCATCGAGCTTTTTGAGGTAGTCATCATAGGTGAATGCATCACTAAATTCCAGAGCGGTCGGGTAAGATGTGTACCGCGGCCCCGGTTTTGAATATTTGATGTATTTTGCGAAATCCAGCATAAACGTCCTAATTGTGGGAAAATCCCTGATATTTATACGCGATTATGCCGTTGAAGTGTTGAAAACGCGGTTAAGCGGTGAGGCTACTTCTCATAAAAAAGTTCGATGCAGCGCTTGAAATCGCTGCATCTGACGCAGCGGACAAAGCGGCGCTCCTCTTTGGGAAGGGTGTAAGAGGCCCCGCTGCCGAAGTCGACGACCCAGGCGTGCGGTGCATTCCAGGCGTAGGTACTGGCCGTCCAGTAGACCGCATTTTTTTTGTAGTAGACAAAACCTTTTTTGATCTTCCGGCCGGCGGGGCGTGAGACATCGACGATGGTCGCCATCTCGCTCTCACTCGGCAGCCACCAGTCGTCAAAGCCCTCAAGGTCAAGTGCTTCGCACTCCTCTTTCGCCTCGTTCCAGGTCAGAATGACCCCGCGGTTCTCCGCGACGTCCTGCCACATAAAGGCGGTGGCCGGGTCGGTCAATACCCCGGCAGACGCGACAGTGAAACTCCACAAAACGAGGAGAAACGGTCGCATCAGTATGCGATCTTCACGGAGAGGCTGAACTCTCTTCCCGGTTTGGTCTCTGCCGTCGTCAGATCGCCCTGCGTGTATTCGATGCTGCTGTCGAGCAGGTTTTGCGCTTTAAACTTGAGCGAGTAGGTAAAATCGCTATCTTTGAAATAATAGTTGTTCAGTTTCCACTGGCTCACAAAATCAAGCTTGGCAAAAGGCTGTTCGTAGATGTCCTCGTTTTTGTCGGTCCCCAGGGAGACGATACGCTCGCCGATCTGGTTGAACAAGAACAGCGCACTGTCGCCCTTGTCCGGATCGTCATAGCCCAATGTAAAGTTCACGACATACGGTGACTGTCCCTGCATCGGCCGGTCTGTTGTCGTCAGACGGCTTGTAAACGCATTGTTCGGGTCACTGTTGAGCTTGATATTGGACTGGATCAGTGCGACGTTGGTCGCAAAGAGCAGTTTGTCGAGGCTCTTAGTGATGAAACCGAAACGTTTTCGGTAATCGACCTCGACCCCGTAACTTGTCGCAGAGTCCGCATTTTGATAGGTCTCCTGGAAGATATTGTCCTGGGAGTCGTCCAGCTTGACCACCTTTTCGATCGGGTTGGTAAACTCTTTGGCGAACAGGGCAAGAGAGAAGAGCTCGTCAGCGTTCATGTACCACTCGTACTTGAGGTCGTAATGGTCGATATAGGTCGCTTTGAGATCCGGATTACCGAAGACGATGTTCTCCGTTACCGGATCTTTATAGCGGCTGTTACTGAACTCACGGAAGTCCGGTCTGCTGATCGTTGACGCATAGGCTAATCGCAACTGCATGTCATCATCGTTAAAACGGTAGGTCAGCCCCAGGCTCGGGAACAGGTCCGATGTCTCCAACGGTGCGTACGCGGCGGCGGCATCGGTCAACTGCTGGCTTGAGTCCTCCTGTCTAACCGACGCCACGATGTCAAAGTCATGCGTCACGGAGAGCAGCTGTTTGAGATAAAATGCCGTCACATCCTGAGTCGCCTCATAGGAGTCGGTGTCGCGGTAGGACGCCGAGAAGTAAAGCGAGCTGGCATACTTGTCATAGATGGTGTCCATATCTTCGGGCATGTCGTTGAAGTTGTTGCTCAGCATCTTAAAACGTCGGCTGTCGAAGTTCCTGCTTTTGTTATAGATAAAGACACCCGCCTGTGTATAGTTGTCGTTGCCGTTGAAGGTAAACGGCAGTGAAAAATCGGCGCGGTAGTTATCGACCGTATCTTCCAGAAGGAAGTAGTAATACCAGTTCTTTCTGTCCCAGTTCAACCCGGATGTCTGATGCAGGTAGTTGTATTCGACGGTCCCCGGTTCATCGCGCTTCGCGGTCGAGTTCTCCGCTGCCCAGTCGATCTTGATGTTGTCGAAATAACCGTCGGTCGAGTTCGTGAACCGCAGCTCGTTCTCGCCGCTGAGCTGGTTCGACATGAGCCCTTTCTCAACGTATTCGTAGTAGGTCTTTTCGCGGTCTTCTGTCGCACCCGTGTAGTCGATCGACGACAGTGTGGTCGTATCGCTGATATGCTGCGACGTGAAGAAGGTGTATTTGATCTTGTTGTTACCGTAATAGTTCATCCCCAGGTTGACCATACCGGCCAGCTCGGTGCTAAAGGTCGTGATATCCGCCTCGGTATGGCTGTCGTGGTACACCTGCTTCGAATTAAGATCGTAAAAATATTTGTCATAGATTGTACGGTCGTTCTCAGCCGTGTTTTTATAGTAGACCGTACCGGACGCGCCGACTGTAATATCATCGGTGATTGCAAAACTTTTACCGGCAGAGAGCTCCACCTTCATACCCGGATTGAGGGTCGCGCTTTCGCGGTTCAATGTCCGGCTGTTGATCACGTCGTACGTAACCGCCGTACTGCCGACGTCGTTGCCGCCGCTCAACACGCTCTCAGGCAGGGCAACCGAATTGTCGCTGTTGGTCGTCCCCTCTTTGCCGGTAGCGCTGTTCATGATCACCTCCATGCCCAACGCCGCATAGCCGTCGTCGCCCTCAGGGATATCCTTGCTTTTGATCAGCACGGTTCCTCCCCCGAACGAGGCAGGCAGGTCACCGGTGTAGGATTTCTGTATCGTAATGCTTTCGACAACCGACGTCGGGAAGATGTCCAGCGGAACGACCCTTTTTGTCGGTTCAGGCGACGGTACATGCAGATCGTTGAGCATCACCGTCGAATAACGGTCACCAAGCCCGCGGACATAGACATATTTACCGCCGACAATGGTGATACCGCTCACCCTTTTGAGTGCCGAAGCGACACTGCTGTCGCCGCTTTTAGAGAACTGTTCGGACCCCAGGACGTTCCCGACCGCATCGCTGTTGCGCTCTTCTGCGATCACGGACGCCACCGACCCCTCGACATGCGGCGCCAGGACAACGAACTCGTCAAGTTCCATCGATGCGGGACTCATCTCGACGATCTTGTTCACACTTTCATCCGCCGCTACCGTCACTTTCAGTGTCTGTGAGCTGAAGTTGCTGTGAATGACCGAAATCGTCTGTTGACCTGCCGGCAGCGTCAGTGACAGGAACCCTTTGGCATCGGTCTTGGCGTCAAAGCTCTGTCCTCTGACAAAGACACGGGCATCGGCGATCGGCTTCCGGTCTTCCGAAGAGGTCAGTGTCAGCAGTACCGTCCCTTTCTTTGCCGCAAGCGTCTTTGAGGCATTATTATCGGCGGCAGCCGCCTTAGGCGCTTCCTCATCCTCGAATGCCACGCTGTTGTTCTCGTTAAGCGCAACAATGATCTGGGACTCTCTGTCTTTTTTAATGACAAAGTTCTTTTTGACAAAGGCCGTGGGTTTGCCGTCGACCTTTGCAACGACCTGAATCTGGTACGAACCGGTCGGCAGCACCGCAAAGATATAGCCGTCGGCATCGGTCTTAAAGCTTGCCTGACGGGTCGAAAAACCGACAACGTCTGCCGTCTGCTGCTGCGCTTTTTTGAAGATGACCGTCTCCTGCCCGGCAAGAGGCTTGCCGTCTTTCATCAGATAGAAAGAGAGTTCACCCGTATCGGCGGCCAGTAGAGCCGTAACAAACGTTATCAGTAATAGCACTGTTTTCATAATTCACATTCCCATGAGTTGTTTTGGCATTTTTCCATGTTTTTACGCAGCTCCGTCGCTTTGTCGAACAGGTCCGGACGGGTCAGCTCTCTGAGCTGCGCTTCGCTTCTTTCGAAGTCCGAGGTCATATAGTACGCGTACGCGAGGGCATAGCGGATGTTCTCATCTTCCAGAAGGCCGCTGCGCTCGAGTGCACTGGCCGTTGCGACAACACGCTCGTACTCGCCGAACTCCAGATAGATCGCGATGCGCTGTTTATACTTCTCTTTGGTGTCGTTGAGCTGGGCATTTTTGTAGAGCGAGAGCGTGAACTCGCGGGCACGGCGCAGCATCTCCGAGGCCTCTTTGGTGTACTTGGCATCTTCGATCGACGCCTGGTCAAACAGGTTCGCCGCACTCTGTATCATCTGCTGATCGAGGTAGAGATGCGCCAGCATCACTGTCATATCGGCGTTGTCAAGAAAGAGCAGATTGCCGCGCTCTGCCAGAACGGTCGCCTTTTGAATCGCACCGCTTTTGCGAAGCGCCCCGATAAAAGAAAGGTAGGTCTTGGCATTCGGTTTTTCGTTGGCCAGATAGACTTCGGCATCTTCCAGAGCGCTCTGATAGAGTTCCAGCTCGACAAAATAGTTGAAACGCTGTTTGTAGACACCGAAGTAGTCCGGGAATTTCCGGATCGTCTCTGCCAGCGTGTCCAGCGCCTCGGCATGCTGCTCAAGCTTCCAGTGACACTCTGCGCGCAATGCCAGAAGCTGCGGTTTGGCCGCAGCGATATCGCCCGCTTTGTCAAGGGCGTCGATGGTCCCCTGATAATCGTGGAGTTTAAAGTTGTTCTGCGCGATATAGAGGTAGATCGTCGGTTCGGTCTGACCGCTCTCTATCGCCTTGTAAAACTGCTCATTGGCGACCTTGTAGAGCTGCTGCTTGGTAAAGATCAGCCCTTTGATCGTATAGTAGAGTACAAAGTCAAAATCCTCTTGCGTCGTATCCGCTTCGTTCAATGTCTCCGCAGCACGGGCATAGTGGCCGTCTTTCATCAACAGTGCCGCCAGTGCGACATGGTCGACTTCATCGTTCTTGCCCTGTTCAGCGGCAAGCAGCGTCAGTTGTAAGACGGTTAATAGTATAAAAATTAATTTCATTGCTCTTCTCTTATTGCAGATCGAATCTGATCTTCTGTTTTGCCCACACTTTTACGGGCTCTCCCTGATACTGTGCCGGCGTGAAGGTCCAGCTGCGTACACCCGCTTCGGCCACCTCGTCAAAGACACCGGCCGGTTCCGACTGCAGCACTTTGACTTTTTCGACCTGACCGTTTTTGCTGATAAGCAGGTTCATCAGGACATAGCCCGTCACCCCGTTCTTTCGGGCTGCTTTGGGGTACTCCATGGCTGAACGCTGCGCCGGTTTGGGCGCGACGTCGACCGATTCGCCGGTCATCACGACATCTTTTCCGACATCACCCAAAAGGGCGTCGTCCATCCCCGTATCATCGCTCATAAACGCGTCAAGACCGGTGTCGATCCCGCCCAGGTTGGAACTCAGGTTCGGTGTCGGCGCCGTCCGTTTTGTCTCTGCCTTTTTCGGTTTCGGCTTCGGTTTTGGCTTCGGCTTCGGTTTTGGCTTGACCACTTTTTGGATCTCAAAATTGGCCGCGCTCTCTTTTTTCTTTGTCTCGTGGATGCCGCCGGCTTCATTCATCATGATGACGGTGCCAAAGACGAACACAACACCAAAAACCATCCACAGTACGGACTTGATGTAGGTTGAAACTGTTGGCTTACGCACCTTAACCGACCTCTTTTTTGGTTGCTACCGCAACATCTTTGGCGCCCGAAAGACGGCACTGGTCAACCACATCGATCAGTTTTTCAACCGCGATCGAATCGTCCGTCACAACCAGCACCGACTTTTCAGTCGCCGCACGCATCATGTCGCGCAGTTTCCCCTGGATCGCCCAGGTCTTGACCGGCTGGCCGTCCACATAGGTTTCGCCCGTGTTGTCGATGTAGACGCGGATCACCTTCGAGGATGCGCGGGATGCCGATGAGGCACCCGGACGTTCCAGGTCGAGCTTCATGTCTTTGACAAAGGTCGAGCTCACCATGAAAAAGATCAGCAAAATAAACACCATGTCGATCAACGGCGACATGTCGACATCGCTGACCTGCTCTTTTTTTCTTCTAAACTTCATGATTTACTTCCTCTGTACATAATATGTCTTTTATCTGCTCGAGCTCGAGCTCCATCATGTTGCCTCTTCTGTCCAGAAGACGGCCGATGATCACGCCCGGAACCGCAACGACCAGGCCAAGCTGGGTGGTAAACAGTGCCTGCGAAATACCGCCGGCAATACCGCCGCTCTGCGTAAACAGTGATGCCGATGCCAGTGAATCAAAGGTCTCGATCATCCCGACCACCGTTCCCAGCAGTCCGATCAGCGGTGCGATCGCAACGATCGTCATCACCATTTTCGAATACTTTTTGATCTCTGTCTCATACATATAAAACCGGTCATCGATCAATTTTCGGGCCGTTTTTGTGCCGCCGTACTCGTTGACGATCGCCATGCCGTCTTGGATGGCACTGTCGATGATGCCGACAACCTTGGTACGCTTCTGTTCGTGATACTTGCGGATAAGGGTACGGACACTTTTTCGCGAGCCGCGTTTCAGGGTATGAAACCTGAACCCCAATCCGAACCACAGGAACATGGCTGCGAAAAAGAGCGGCCACATGACGAAGCCGCCGCTGTTCATGTAGTCAAAAAAGCCCTCGAGGTATATTGCTATCATTACTTCTGCTTGTTATACTCGTTGATCAGATGGAGCGCCGAGTGCTCCATCGCGTCTTTGATCTTCTCGGCCCATGCACTCAGCATGTTCCCTACCAGCAGCATCGGGATCGCAACGATCAGACCCAGTTCAGTCGTCACCAATGCGATTGAGATACCGCCCGAGAGCAGTTTCGGATCACCCGTACCGAACTCGGTGATGATGTCGAAGGTCGCGATCATACCCGTGACCGTACCCAGAAGACCCAGAAGCGGTGCAACGGCCGCGATCACCATGATGGCGGAACCGAAGCGGTCCAGACGGCTGCTTTCATGCATGATCGACTCCATCACCACATCTTCGACGTGTTCGCGTTCCGCATCAAGGTTTCGGACGGTCGCTTTAAGGACACGTGCCGTCGCCCCTTTCTGCTCTTTAAGGTATGCAAGGGCTTTCGACTGACCGCCGTCGAGAAGCGCTGCCAATGTCGACTGCGGCATGGAAGCCGTCTTCGCGTTTGCGCCGACCAGGAAGAGCGTTCTGAAGAGTGCCAGCAAGAGACCGAACAGGCCAAGACCGACGATCACCCAGCCGATGATCCCGCCCGAGTTTACGACCGAATAAGCGCTCTTCTCGACCTTGTCATCGATCTCCTTCGTGCTGTTCTCGAAAATAAAGATGTTCAGTGTCTCCGGCATCTTGGATTGCGACAACGCCACTGCTGTTTCGACGGCCTGCGGCTCGTCGTAAAGCTTGAACTTCCCTTCGCCTGCCGGTACCAGTGCACCCGCATTCGTGCCGTCGACACCGAAACGGGCGATGTTGCCCACTTTGACCACCGTACCCAGTTTCTCGGTACCGTCGTTGAGATAGAAAGGCGCCTTGGTCACCTCAATCTGTCCGAGCTGCTTGATCAGCCTATCTGATTTCTCAAAGATCGACGTAAGCGCTCCCTGATAGTTCTCTTTGTCGATTTCGATCGCAATTCCGTAGGGCTTCAGCGCCGATTGCGCCTGCAGTACGACCGCTTCGACCATGGAGACGTCATCGCTCACATTTTGTGCGTTTTGCTGCGCGGCGTAGAGCAGATCGCTCATCTTTTCGCTTTTGCTCTGCTTGGCAAGCACACTGTTTTGCAGTGCGCTCAATTGCGTTTTCGCCGCTTCAAGTTTCTGCGCATTCTCAGCGGTTACACGCTCCAGACGCTCTGTCAGCATCTTCTTCTGAGCTTTCATATAGGCGAACTCTTTCGCATAGGCGCGGTCAAGTTGTGTGTCCGTCGCACCGAACAGGGTCGTTGCAAGCAGCAGCAGTGCCATCAATAACTTTTTCATTATTTCACCTCCGTAACGACAAGCGCATTCGGCAGTGTGAAATATCCGGTACGGATCTGCTTCTTGAATGCGTCAAAGAGAGAAGCGATCTGATCTTTCTGCTCTTTAGCGATAACCTGTTTGTACTCCCAGTTCGCCCCGTTTTTCACAACATAGCCCATCTCTTCGTCGGGTGTTTTGAAATACATCATCATCGTTCCGACGCGCGCCACTTCGGCAAGACGGTCCTGGCCGTTAAGCGTAATCGTCTGCTTGAAGATACCGTTCTCCTTGCTCATACGGATGGCATCACCGTAGGCGTTCCATGTCAATGCCAGCCCTTTTTGTGCCGAGACCGCATCGTCTTCGATCTGCTTTTGGATACGCTGGATATCCGCAATACGATCCGCTGTCTTGAACGGGATCTGTCCGCGGACATCGTTTTCCAGCATCGCCAGCGCGTCAAGGACCAGCGGTTTCAGTCCGACCGAGTTCTTACCGGCCTCTTTGACCTCTTTTTTCACTTTTGCCATCTCGGCAGAGAGTTGTTTGATGCGAAGGTCTTCTCTTGCGATCATCGCTTCAAGATCATTTTTTTGCATACGCAGTGATTTCATTGCACCTTTGAAGGTGTCTTTCTCATCCGCGATCGAACTGTCAAGCTGTTCAACCTCGGCACGAAGTTTCATCAGCGATTCCGCCATATTGTCACTGTTCGCCATCAAAGACGTACCAGCGATCAACAGAGACAAAGCAATATGTTGCATTTTTGTAGACATGGATTCTCCAGGTAAATTTGATGGTAGAATAATAGATAAGAGGGGTTACTCAAACGTTACTTCTGTGTAACATTTAGGTTACATTGTAAAAAGCGTACCGCCACAGACGTAAGAGATGGCCTTGTAAACCCGAAAAACAGGCATTTATATTGTCTCTGAATTGTTACACGGATCAGAATGCCGACAGCTTTTGATACAAAAATGGGATGCTTTGCCGAAGAGAGTGCGCTGTTTCTATGAAAACATCGTAGTCACATATGGTGATGTTCAAAGTTTCTGTTTGCGAGATGATAGAGTAAGAAGAAGAGAGCTCAGGCATGACGCCTAAGCGGTAATAAAACGGGAGGGTATCCCTCCCTGTTTGGAGCCGGCGTTACGGTGCCGGAGTCTCCAACGGATCGTTATTGCCTGCTTTACCTTTCCAGATATTGTTCTCATCGGCACCGGCACATGTTACTTCATCGTCAACATGCAGTGCTCCTAGACCTGTATAGAGCGTATTGGTGACAAAGAAATCATACGCCGTGTTCTCACCGGCCGGGTTCGTATCCGTCTTGGAGTTCAGGTCGCTGTATGTCGTAGCATCTGTCAGAGCCACTACTCTGTCTTTGAAACAGACGTCGCCGTCAACATGTTTTGCACCTGTATCGTAGGCATCTGTCGATCGGAAGTGAACCTGCTCAGTATCAACCGCTTTCTCGCTGATGAACTTGACGTTGTCCCATCTGAAACCGGCGTCGTTTTTGTTGTAGAAACCGCCGCCTTTGATGTAACCTGTATAGTTTGTGATCACCGGCTGCGTAGCATTGGTGTCGTCTGTCGTGATCGTGTTGTTGTCGTTACCGAACTCCATACCCGCTGAATCGTGGCTGTTCGTGCTGTCAACATTGACCTGCTGAACAAGAACGTTGCTGATGTTACCGCGG
>JBFFKK010000009.1:0-63519 GCA_041555445.1 Sulfurimonadaceae bacterium | reverse complement strand
CAGGCAGAACTGTTCCTGGCGCTGCGAGATTACATCAAGATCTGTATCGGCAACGGTGTCAAAGAGAAACATCGTGAGAACATCACCTCTTTCTTCTCCAAAGAGGGCGGGTTCTGTTCTATCCGGGTCAAGGAGGGTGCGGTGCTGGTCGGCTGGTTTCGGGGGCATTTCATCGAGGACCGTTTCGGGCTGCTTTACGGCAAAGGCAAGACCATTCGTACGCAGAAGGTGGTTACTTTGGACAAAGCAACGCGCGACGCGGTCCGCTACTATGTGCAGGAGACCCTGGTCTACCTGCTCGAGCATAATGCAATGATGCAGCTTAAAGGCTCGCTCAAAAGGAGTGTGTAGTTTTTCATTCACATTTTTTACACGGGTTCATATATTAGTTTCTTCCCATACTCTTATCTTTTTTATGTGTTATACTGATCTTTAAATATATGTCATTTTGTTGAGTTGAATTATTATGAACTGTATAAATTACAATATACATTCCCACTGAAACGATTGGAATAATGACGTTTTGTATCTATAGGAGGCGACATATGAATAGCAAAATAATCTTAATCGCAAGTTTTGTTTTTATCACTATCGCAATAGTGGGCTGTGCTACTCAACCCGTATCAAAAGCAGAAAATAAAACGGTTACACCTCCGACCAAAGTAGATAAGGTTTCACAAGACGGGACAGCTGAACTGTTTGTTTTCAACGACAGTGGTTGGACACTTTTCCCAAACAGTCGAGAAGTTCTTGATAATGGTGAAGTTTTTATTAGTTTACCGCGACAAACCTATGCGAAGGTTCAAATATCATCCGGGCCACATGTTTTTGGATTTAAATACCGTGAAAGACCAACACTGAATCTAACCGCCATACCGGGTGAAACCTATTATATTGTTGTGGGTTACAGACCGGAGAGATCGTGGGCATTCCCAATAGCCGGTGATCCATTAATTATCAAACAGATTTCAGAACAAGAAGCAAAACCATTAACCAAGGAATTTTCCCTAAAATACTAATAGAACAATAATGACAAAGTAAGCACATCTAATTTCATCAACATCTTCTAAAATCTAAAACTTCCAAACCACCTTTTTTTAATAAGATACTTTTTCTCCTGTTTGGAATATAGTTGTTTAATAACGATAACAAAGGAGCAGTCATGGCACAGAAAGATGTTGACCAGCTTGTCTCCCAGGAGTACAAGCTCGGCTTTACCGTGGATGTCGAAGAGGACACCGTTGCACCGGGTCTCGACGACGAGGTCATCCGCTTTATCTCCGCCAAGAAAAACGAGCCGGGGTGGATGACCGAACAGCGCATCAAGGCGCTGCACCGCTGGCAGAAGATGGAGGAGCCGCACTGGGCGCATGTGCACTATGAGCCCATCGACTACCAGTCCATTTCCTACTTCGCCGCCCCGAAAAAAGCCCCCAACTCCCTTGACGAGGTCGACGAAAACATCCTGAAGGCCTACGAAAAGCTGGGCATCCCGCTCGAGGAGCAGAAGATGCTGCAGGGCATCGCCGTGGACGCCGTCTTCGACTCCGTATCGGTCAAGACCACCTACTCCGAGACGCTGCACGAACTGGGCATCATCTTCTGCTCCATCTCCGAGGCCATCCGCGACCACGCCGAACTGGTGCAGGAGTACCTCTTCTCCGTCGTGCCGATGAGCGACAACTTCTACGCCGCGCTCAACGCCGCCGTCTTTACCGACGGCACCTTCGTCTACAGTCCCAAAGGGGTGCGCTGCCCGATGGAGCTCTCGACCTATTTTCGCATCAACGCGCTCAACACCGGGCAGTTCGAGCGGACGCTCATCATCGCGGACGAAGGGAGCTACGTCTCCTACAACGAAGGATGTTCGGCACCGCAGCGCGACAATGCGCAGCTGCACGCCGCCGTGGTCGAGCTGATCGCCATGAAAGACGCCGAGATAAAGTACTCGACCATCCAGAACTGGTACCCCGGCGACGAAAAGGGCAAAGGGGGCATCTACAACTTTGTGACCAAACGCGGTCTCTGCGGCGGCGAAAATTCCAAGATCTCCTGGACGCAGGTCGAGACCGGTTCGGCGATCACCTGGAAGTACCCGAGCTGCATTCTGCGCGGCGACAACTCGGTGGGCGAGTTCTACTCGGTCGCCGTCACCACCCTCGCCCAGCAGGCCGACACGGGCACCAAGATGATCCATCTGGGCAAGAACACCCGCTCGACCATCGTCTCCAAAGGGATCTCTGCCATGCACGGCCAAAACAGCTACCGCGGTCTGGTCAGGGTGGGCGCAGACGCCAAGGGGGCGCGCAACTTCAGCCAGTGCGACAGCCTGCTCATCGGCTCCGAGTGCGGTGCGCACACCTTTCCCTACCTGGAGTCCAAAAACGCCTCGGCCGTGATCGAACATGAGGCCACCACCTCAAAGATCAGCGATGACCAGCTCTTCTATCTGAAGAGCCGAGGCATCAAAGAAGAGGATGCCGTCTCGATGATCGTGCACGGCTTTTGTAAAGAGGTCTTCAGCCAGCTCCCGATGGAGTTTGCCGTCGAGGCCAAAGAGCTGCTCAACTTAACGTTGGAAGGAAGTGTAGGATGATGAACATAACGAACCTCAGTGTCAAGATCGGCAACAAGAGCATTCTCGACGGACTTGACCTTACCATCGAAAAAGGGACGGTCCATGCCATCATGGGGCTCAACGGCTCCGGCAAGTCCACGCTCTCCAAAGCCATCGTCGGCCACTATGATGTCGAGGTGACGGGCGGCGAGATCCGTTTCAAGGGCAAAGACCTCGCCGACATGCCGCCGGAAGAGCGGGCGCTGGAGGGGATCTTTCTCAGTTATCAGAACCCCATCGAGGTCCCCGGCGTCAACAACGCCTACTTCCTGCGCACCGCCGTGAACGCGAAACGCGAACATGAGGGCAAGAAAGCGCTCAACGCCGCAGACTTTCTCAGAGCGATGCGCAGCAAGGTCGAAGAGCTCGGGATGAAGACAGAGATGATCCAGCGCTCCCTGAACGAGGGGTTCTCGGGCGGCGAGAAAAAACGCAACGAGATCCTGCAGATGGAGATGCTCGAGCCGGAGTTCATCATCCTCGACGAGATCGACTCCGGACTCGACATCGATGCGCTCAAAGCGGTCGCCGAAGGGATCAACCGCATGAAGAGCCCCGAGCGGAGTTTTCTGGTCATCACCCACTACAACCGGATCCTCGACTACATCGACCCCGATTACGTGCATGTCCTTCAAGACGGCAGGATCGTCAAGACCGGCGGACCGGAGCTGGCCAAGGAGCTGGAGAGCGAAGGGTACGGAGCGATCAAGGGGCAATCATGAAAGCACTGACTCAACACAGCGAAAACGGCGCCGTTGCGCTGCTGCGCTACTCTGCTTCGGGCCAACAGAAGATCGCGCTGGCCGACCGTTTTATAGAGCTCGGTGTTCCCGGTAACAAAACCGAGCAGTACCGCCATTTCGGCATCAAACCCCTGCTGGAAAAAGCCTACCTGCGTACAGACGCCAAACAGGGCAAGCCCGCCATCACGGCAAAGACCCTGACGCTCACCAACGGTATCGTCACCACGGTACCGGAGGCGGTCAAGGTCACATTCCAGAACGAGGCCGAAGCCGACATGGCGCACTATGATGCGCTCTACTACCTCTCGCACCTGCTCGCGCCGCACTACATCGTCGTGACGATAGAGCACGACTGTGACATCACGATCCTCCATCAGCTCGACAGCCGGCAGACGGTACTCCCCTACCGGATCGTCGTCAAAACCGCGCCCTCATGCCGTGCCAAAGTCTATGAGACCTTTGCGGACAGCGGCAGCAGCGGCTCCCTTCTTCTCTACGGTCTCGATGTGGCGATCGGCAAAAACGGCGCCCTCACCTGGATACGCAACCAGACCGTCAACGCCGACAATGCCGCCGTGATTGGCTCGCACCGCTACGCTGCCGCACCGCATGCCGAGCTGACCCTGCAGAGCTTTGACTTCGGAAAAGGGCGTGCGATGCACCTCTACAAAAACGATCTGGCCGACCATACGGAGACGAAGCTCTCGCACCTGCTCTTTGCCGCCGGCAAGGCGCACCGGGGCAATGTCGTCAACCTCCGCCACAACGGCACCTACGCCAAGAGCCTCCACCGGGCCAAATCGATCGTCAAGGACAACGCTACCGGGATCTTCGACGGGCGCATCCGGGTCGGTCATGATGCGCGCTATGCCAGTGCCAAACAGAGCGCCAATGCGATCCTGCTCAACGACCACGCGTTTATGGAGGCCAAACCGCAGCTGGAGATCTACACCGATGAACTGGAAGCCTCGCACGGTGCGACCACGGGCCAGCTCGATGAGGGCGCACTCTTCTATCTCCGTTCGCGGGGTATCGGCCCGGATGAGGCCCGCAAGATGCTCATACTGGCCTTTGCCAATGAGATGATCGAAGAGGTGGAAGATGCGGCAGTCGCCGCGCAGGTCAGAGATGACTTTGAAAAAGCCTACTACAAAGGATAGACCATGACCATGACAGAACAAGTCCAGGCCTACAAGGCCGACCTCGATCTTTTTGAGGACAACAACGCCAAGATGGAGTACATCCTCGACTTCGGCCATGACGCCCCGACCATCGATGCGGAGTACAAATGCGACGAGAACGTCATCAAGGGGTGTTCTTCTCTGGCCTGGCTGCACAAAAGCTTTGACGGCGAGAAGATCCATCTCGAAGCCGAAGGCGACTCCATCATCGCCAAGGGAATGCTGGTGATGCTGCTGGGCATCTTCGACGACCGCACCCCCGACGAGATCCTCGCCTTCGATCCCAACGAGCTCAAAGCGATGGGTATCATGGAGCTGTTGAGCCCGGTCCGCCAGCAGGGGCTGGAGGCCTTTTTAAAGATCATCTACGGCTATGCCGGAGCCTGCAAGGCGCAGCAGTGAAGTACGGACCGCTGATGGACAGGATCATCGAGGAGCTCAAGAAGATCTACGACCCCGAGATCCCGGTCAACATCTACGACCTCGGGCTCATCTACGGCATAAACTGCGCCAGGGAGAGCGGCGGCACCCGCTGCGTCGTCACCATGACCCTCACCTCGGTTGGCTGTCCCGTCAGTGAGATCCTGCTCTCTCAGGTGCGCAACATCGGTGCTCTCCTTGATGACGAATACCCCCGTCTCGAGATCGAGCCCGTTCTTGTCTTCGATCCGCCCTGGTCGCAGGAGAAGATGAGCGATGAGGCGAAACTGCAGCTTGGCATGCTCTAGCGCTCCATGACGCTCAGTATCCTTTTCTGCTTTTTTCCATCGGCATTGTTGTCTTCTAAGAACAGCTGTACTATAATCAACGCATGACATATGAACTCAACTCCCCACTGACCACCCATCTCATCAACACGCTGCGCGACAGCAAGACCGATGCGCTCAGGTTTCGACAGAACATCAAGACCCTGAGCCTGCTGCTTGCCGACAAGGCTCTGCAGGAGGACGCCCTGAAAGAGCGCTCCATGTTCACCTGGCAGGGAAAGTTCAACTTTCAACAGTTCGACGAGAGCAACCTGCTCTTTGTCACCGTCATGCGGGCCGGGCTGCCGATGCTCGAAGCACTGATGGACCTCTTCCCCGATGCACAGGCCGGTTTTCTCGCCATCAAACGCGACGAAGAAACGCACAAGTCCAAACTCTACTACGACCGCGTTCCGGACTGCCGGGGCAAACACCTTATCCTGGTCGACCCGATGGTCGCGACCGGCGGTTCGATGATCGATGCGATAGAACTGCTTAAATACCGCTCTCCGGCCAAGATCACCTCACTCAACATCATCGGCAGTCCGGAGGGGTTAAAACGGATCGAGAAGCTCTACCCCGATCTCGACATCTATATCGCGCAGATCGACGAGCGTCTCAACGACGACAAGTACATCATTCCGGGTCTGGGCGATGCCGGCGACCGCCAGTACAACACGCCGGAGTAGCACGATGTTCCAACGACCTTTAACGGTCGGTTTTTCCTCTCAAAACGGATAACGTGTCCTTATATCAAGTTTAAGTTAAGCATTCGAGTTATAACATATACCATAATCCATGAAAAGGCTCAGATATGACTGGTTATGATGCGCTTCTCAAGCAGGCACACGTGCAATTGGACTCATTATCAAAGTTGTCTTCCGTCAAAGAAGATTCCCTCGAGGCGACCTTAGAAAAAAACGGGATCGACAGACGTGACTTTCTCAAATGGGCCGCATCGATAACCGCGATGCTGGCACTGCCTTCGAGTTTTACACCCCTTGTCGCGGATGCCGTCAAACTGGCAGACCGGCTGCCGCTTGTCTGGATCCACCTGGCGGAGTGCACCGGCTGCAGCGAATCCCTTATCCGTACCAACTCGCCGACCATCGACTCCCTGATCTTCGACTACGTCTCTTTGGAGTACCATGAAACGCTCATGGCAGCAGCAGGTTGGCAGGCCGAAGAGAACCTTGAAAAGGCCATTGAAAACTATGCCGGCCGCTATATCCTCCTTGTGGAGGGCGGCGTGCCGACGGCGATGAACGGCCAGTACCTGACCGTCGGTGCGCAGGCCAGAACCGGTGTCGAGCTGATACACCACGCCGCCTCTTCCGCGGCAGCCATCTTCTCTATCGGAACCTGCGCCGCCTTCGGCGGCATACAGGCTGCCGCACCGAACCCGACCGGGGCCAAGGGCGTTGACAAAGTCATCTCACAACCGGTCATCAATGTGCCGGGCTGCCCGCCGAGCGCCAGCAACATCGTCGGGACACTAGTCTACTACATTCTCTTCGGTTCCCTGCCGGCGATCGATGCCTACAGCCGTCCGAAATGGGCCTACGGCAACCGTATCCATGACCTCTGCGAACGCCGCGGCCATTTCGATGCGGGCGAGTTCGTCGAGACCTTCGGCGATGAGGGGGCAAAAGAGGGGTGGTGCCTCTACAAACAGGGGTGTAAAGGCCCCTACACCTTCAACAACTGTTCAACCGAACGCTTCAACCAGCACACCAACTGGCCGATCGGTGCCGGCCACGGCTGCATGGGGTGCAGTGAACCCAACTTCTGGGACACAATGGGGCCGCTTGAGAAACCGATCGATTCGCATCTGGTGATGGGCCTTAACGCGACCGTGGACAAGGTCGGGACAACGCTCCTGACCGCCACCGCCGTCGGTATCGGTGCCCATGCAGTCGCAAGTCTCTTTGCCAAAAAGAATGAGGAGGAGTCAAAATGAGCCAACGTGTAGTAATTGATCCGATCACGAGGATCGAAGGGCATCTGCGTATTGAAGTCGAGATCGACGAGAACAACGTCGTTCAAAAGGCGTACTCGTCATCAACGCTGTGGCGCGGGATCGAGTTGATCCTGCAGGGCCGCGACCCGAGAGACGTGGGTCTGATGGCACAGCGTATCTGCGGTGTCTGTACCTACTCCCACTATAAAGCGGGGGTCGAAGCGGTCGAAGACGCTCTGGGCGTCATCCCACCGTTAAATGCCCAGCTGGTACGTTCCCTCTTGAACGAGTCGCTCTATATGCATGACCACGTCGTCCATTTCTACCATCTCCACGGGCTCGACTGGGTCGACATCATCTCGGCGCTTCAGGCCGATCCCGCCAAGGCATCCAAAGAGGCCTTCAACTATACGGACGCCCCTATAGCGACCGGTGAAGATGAGCTCAGAGCGGTACAGGAGCGGGTCAAAGGCTTTGCCGCCAAAGGCTCTCTCGGGCCGTTTGCCAACGCCTACTGGGGGAATTCAACCTATAAGTTCACACCGGAACAGAACCTGATCGCGCTCTCGCACTATCTCAAAGCTCTGGAAGTGCAGCGTACCGCTGCGCAGATGTTCGCCATCTTCGGTGCCAAACAGCCGCACCCCCAAAGTCTTGTCGTCGGCGGGATCACCAGCGTGAAGGACATGTTGAGCCCGGCACGCCTCATTGAGTGGAAAAGCAAATACGAGGTCGTCAAAGACTTTATCGACCGCGCCTACTATGCCGACGTGGTGATGGCGGCAGCCGCCTACGGGAGCGAACCGAGTGTTCTCGGCGGCATGGGTGTCAAGAACTTCCTGGCAGGCGACGCCTTCCTGCTCTCGCGCAACCAGAACCTGTTTGAGTCGGGGATCATCAAAAACGGTGACCTGAGCAAGGTCTATGAGATCGAAGATGCTAAGATCGAAGAGGATGTGACCCATGCCTGGTACAGAGGCAACACGCCGCTTCAACCCTATGACGGCGTTACAGAACCCGAGTTCACCGGCTTTGTCGACGGCGACACCGTCAACGGCAAGGCCAAGGTGATCAACCCGGACGACAAATACTCCTGGGTCAAAGCACCGCGTTACGACGGTGACAGCTACGAGGTCGGACCGCTCTCGTGCATGCTCGTCAACTACGCCAAGGGCAATACCCCTGTCGTAGAGGCGGTCAACGCCTTTTTAAAACAGACCGGACTTCCGGTGGCGGCACTCTTTACGACCCTGGGCCGAACGGCGGCGCGCATGCTGCAGACGAAAGTGATCTCGGACAACGCCATCACCACCTTCGGTTCGCTGATCGAGAACATCAAGAGCGATCAGAGCACCTACACCACGTATGAGATCGACCCGAACAGAGAGTACAAGGGGCGCTTTATCGGTGAGGTGCCGCGCGGTACGCTGAGCCACTGGCTGCGGATCAAAAACGGCGTCATCGAGAACTTTCAGGCCGTCGTCCCGACCACCTGGAACGCCGGGCCGAAAGATGCCAACGGTGTCATCGGACCGTATGAGGCCTCATTGGTCGGCCTCAAGATCGAAGATCCGACAAAACCGCTGGAGGTCCTGCGTGTCATACACTCGTTTGACCCGTGTATGTCCTGTTCCGTGCATGTCATGGACATCAAAGGGCACGACCTGGGTGAGTTTAAAGTCAGTACGATGAACGGTGGAGCCGTCTGCTAAAAGGAGCATCGAATGAAAGAGCGAAAACAGACCTATTATCCCGATTTTGTCTACAGCGGTGCCAACCGGCTGCTGCACTGGACACGTGCCATTACCATTACGGTATTGACGGTGACCGGTTTTTATCTGGCGGCCCCTTTTTTAGCGCCGAAAGGCGGCTCGGACAATATCGTATATGCCCAGTGGGGGATGGTGCACTTTATTTTCGGCTTCATCCTTCTTTCAGCGGCAATATTGCGTATCTACCTCTTCTTTTTCGGCAAGAACCATGAAGAGGAGACACGTTCTATCAAAGATGTCTTCAGTCTGAAATCCTGGATCATCCAGCTCAAATCCTACTTTTTTATCGGAGAGCTCCAAAAAAAAGGGATCTACGGCCCGCTGCAGTTTGTCACCTACACGGTGATCACAATACTTGTCATCCTGGCGGTACTGACAGGGCTTATCCTCTACTCAAACGTCTACCACCAGGGCTTTGCCGGAATGATCTATGAACCGCTCGCCGTCGTTGCGAAATGGATGGGCGGGCTGGCGAAGGTCCGTCTGATCCATCACATCACGATGTGGGGTTTCATCATCTTTGTGCCGATCCATATCTACATGGTGGTCTGGTCGGCGATCCGCTTCAAGCACAATGCCCTTGATGTTATGTTTACCGGGTATGATTATCATTTGAAAAAACAGAGCAGAGAGGAAAGCAAGCAGTAAGATGAAAATATTGATCTTGGGTATCGGCAACATCCTCTTTGCCGATGAAGGTATCGGCGTCCATATGGTCAACTACATCAAAGAGAAGTACCGTTTTGAGACGGAACATCAGGTCGACCTGCTCGACGGCGGTACCCTTGCACAGCACCTCATACCCATCATCGTCCAGTACGACTACCTGATCCTTATCGACACGGTCAATGCGCCCGGCGTCGAGGCCGGTGAAGTCTACTTTTTCGATTTCGAAGCCGTTCCGAGCGGTGTCGACTGGCAAGGAAGCGCCCACGAAGTGGAGATGCTGCAGACCCTGACGATGATGGACCTGGTCGGCGACCGGCCGACGACCAAGATCATCGGTATCGTACCGACAATCATCGAGCCGATAGAGTTCTCCCTCTCAGAGGGTGTTGAAAACGCGGTTCCCGTTGCAGAGCGGACCCTGATCAAACACCTCCAGAGCCTGGGTATTGACCCTGTTGTCAACAAAGAGCTGAGTATCAACGATATTCTTCCGCTCTCCTATAAGATGCACTATGAACATAGCCTTTAATTTCGACTACCGGCACCGCAACGGTTTGATGGCGCGACTCCTTAATGCCGTCAAAAGAGAAGCCGCTACGACGGTCTATCTGCAGCAAGAGGGCAACCGGTATGCGCTTGAAGCCAGCGGTGACCAGCAGAGTCTGGAAGCCCTGGCCGAACTGGTCTCCAAGATGGTCCCCCTCTCCCTTTTTATGCAGGAGCCCCGGCTTCAGCAGGTCGAGTCCATAACGGCAAAAGAGCAGTTCCTCGAAGAGACGTCATCCTACTATGAGGTCCCCTACTGTCCAACCTGTCAGGAGGGGGTGCTTACGCAGAGCCTTACCCGGTTCGACCAGTGCAAGGTCTGCGGCTGCAGTGCCCCCAAGGTACCCTACAGCACCGTGATGGAGCAGTTCGGCGGTGATGACTTTTATGCCGCTGTCGACAAAAAAGCGGCCGAGCTGATCGATCAGGGCCATATCACGCTTCAAACCGTCGGCGGCGAGCGTCTCCTCTCCATCGGTGAAGAGCTGCAAAGGGGCATGTACGGGATACTCGCCTGCAACATCGAGGCCCTGGGCGATGACTTTGTCATCACCGCCTCCGAACTCCAGACCCTGACGCTTGTTGAAAAACCGGGCGTGCGGCTGAAACCAAAACTGAAACTGCGCGTATCCCATGAGCTTAAGCATCTCTGTTATGAGCTCTTTCTCGCCGACGACCCTGTCACGCTGGCATTGACGCGCGCGCTTAAAGAGCGCGGTGTCGACCTGCTCTTTGCCTCGCACCCGCCTTCTCTGCGGTGTGTCACGACACTCGAGCACCCCTACATCGTAGAGACAGGCCGCGACCTTCTGCCGCTGACCTTCAATGAGAAATTGAACGTCAAAGCCCAATCTGAAGCCTACGGTTTTTACGCCAGAGGCGACCTTGAAAAGATCACGGTCGATCATGCGAATGTACCGAGAGAACCCTTCGATGCCATCACGTTTCTTCCCTACGGTACCGCCAAGGAGAAAAAAGGGACCCTCTTTTTCGAACCGGCACACGCCGCCTTCGCTTCCGTCGTGTTGGAAAACGCCCTCTCCGAACGCGCCCTCTGCGGTCTCCACCTCAGTATCGACACCCCCTCGCAGATCTTCAGCTATTCGCCCAAGATAGGTTACACGACGATGGTAGAGTTTCCGCGTCAGAACAAACAGCCTCATGCGATCCTTGAGAGTATTGCGGGCCTTGAAGAGAGTGCGCAGAGGCTGGTGGCCAACTATGAAAAGCAGTACCCTGCTCTCTATAAAAATCTTCAGGAGTTCCATTTCAAGAACATCAACACGGCGGAAACCTTTATAGAACTTTTCGGTCTGGCCGCCGCTATACTGGGCTTTTATGAGGGGGATGACATCCTTGATGCCGCCGAGATGCTCGGGGCCAACGCCATCGAGTTTGGCGGCAAATCCGGACCGCGCATCGATTATAAAGTCAAAAAAATCGACGGCCACTACTGCCTCGACACCCTGACAACACTCCGCTCGGCGATGAGTTTTAAACTGGCCGGAGTGGATGATGTGTTGCTGAGTTTCGGTTTCTTCGACTCCCTGGCCGACTTTATCGACCAGCAGACGCAAAACGCCGATGCCAACATCGGTATCAGCGGGGTCACCCTCAGCGGCTCGCTCTTTGAGAACCGCCAGATCCTGATGCGCACCCTCAACGCGGTCAAACCCAACTACCCGATCTACACCAACAAACTGCTGGGCATGGACAGAGAGAACATTGTGCTCGGCGCACTGCTGCTGGGCAACAGCGGGGAGCTGTAGTGATGGATACCGGCCTGCTCATCATCTTCTGGTACGGCATCCTGCACGCTTTCGGCCCGGACCACCTTACGGCCATTGCCGACTTCTCTATCGGAAAGAACAGACGCAAGACACTGTTGATCACCCTCCTCTTCGCGCTGGGACATGGTCTCACCCTCTTTCTCTTTGCAAAGCTGCTGGAGACCTTCGATATCAGTGAAACCCTGCTGGGATACGGCGACACCATCTCCGCTGCGGTGATCCTCGGGATGGGCATCTACCTGCTCTTTATGGTCTTCACCGACAGGATCCAGCTCAAGCAGCACACCCACCACGGCCACGTCCACACCCACATCTGGTTTGGCAAAGAGCACCATCACGACAACAACGATGTCGCTTCGGCGTTCACCGTCGGTGTCCTGATGGGCATCGGCGGCGTAAGGGGCATGCTGATCACACTGGGGATGCTCGAAGCACAACGTGTAGATTTGGTCATGGTTTCTGCATTTGCACTGGGTGTCATGGTGATTTTTATAAGCTTCGGGGCTGTAATACTATATATTAACAAAAACCTACTGCATAACAGACGAAACGTCATCCGGGTCTTTGCCACGGCAGGCCTGGTCTCTGTCATCGTCGGCTCGAATATGCTCTTAGGATAAGGAAGAACAATGTGCCAAGATTGCGGCTGCAGCATCACTGACCACACCCATGAACACAGCCACGCCCATAACCACCATCACGACCACTCCCACGAGCATCAGGCGGCGCATGAAACACTGCACCACAACCCGCAACTCAACGACACCAAGACGATCTCCGTCATCACCAGGATCCTGGACAAAAACAACCACGAAGCGGCGCACAACCGCGCCCATTTTGACAAGCATCATGTCCTCTCCATCAACCTGATGAGCAGTCCGGGAAGCGGTAAGACCACCCTGCTTGAGCAGATGGCGGGGCTTGCTAAGTTCAAGTTCGGTGTTATCGAAGGCGACCTTGAAACCAGCCGTGATGCCGACCGCATCAAGGCAAAAGGGATCCCCGCCTACCAGATCCAGACGGGAAGCGCCTGCCACCTGGACGCCTTTATGGTCCATAAAGGGCTGCATGACATGCCTTTGCACGACATTGACGTCTGTTTCATCGAGAACGTCGGCAACCTTGTCTGCCCGGCCAGTTACGATGTCGGTTCACACCTTAACATTGTCCTTGTCTCGATTCCGGAGGGAAGTGACAAGATCGAAAAATACCCGGTGATGTTCCGTCAGGCGGACCTGGTGCTGATCACCAAGACCGACCTGCTCCCCTATTTCGACTACGACATCGAACATGAAAAGGCCGAAGCGCGAAAACTCAAGCCCAATGTCGACATCCTGGAGGTGAGCAGCAAAGAGCCGGCCTCCGTACAAGCGGTCATCGACTGGATCGAGTTTAAAAGGAAAATGCGTTAATGTGTCTTTCCATCCCCTCAAAAGTGATCGCCATCAGCGATGACAACATCGCAACGACCGACACCATGGGCATTCAGCGCGAGGTAAGCCTCGATCTGATGGGCGACGAGATCGAAGTGGGCGACTACATCCTGATCCATGTCGGCTTTGCGATGAACAAGATCGACAAAGCGGAGGCGCTGGCCAGTCTCGAGGTCTACAAGGAGATGGTCGAAGCGATGGAAGAAGAGGATCGCAAACGCATCGTTCAAGAGGCAGAGAACTGCCCCAACACGACACCCTAAAGGCACTTCTTGAAAGAGCTGCAGCTAAAAGACCTCTACGATAGGTTTAGAGACCCACAGACCATTAAAAGCCTGGCCCTGCAGATCGACAGGGAAGCCAAAAAGCTTACCGAACCGCTCCAGATCATGGAGGTCTGCGGCGGCCATACACACACCATCATGAAGTATGGTCTGATGCAGATACTCCCCGAGAACATCACTTTTATCCACGGTCCAGGCTGTCCGGTCTGCATCATGCCCAAAGAACGGATCGACCAAGCTATCGCCCTCGCCACCATAGAAGGTGCCATCTTGTGCACCCTTGGCGACATGATCCGTGTTCCCGGCTCAAAAAGTACGCTGGCCAAAGAGCGTGCCAAAGGGAGCGATATCCGTCCACTCTACTCGCCCATGGACGTGCTAAAGATCGCAGAAGAAAACCCCGACAAAAAGGTGATCTTCTTTGCCATCGGATTTGAGACGACGACACCGATGACCGCAGCCGTAATCGACCACGTGGTCCGAAACGGCATTAAAAACGTCTATTTTCACATCAACCACGTCCTTGTCCCGCCTGCAGTCAGAGCGATCATGGACCCGGGCCGTGCGAAGATCAACGCCTTCATCGGCCCCTCGCACGTCAGCGTCATCAGCGGCTCGAAGATCTATGAACCGCTTGCTGCCGCCTATCAGACCCCTATCGTCGTGAGCGGTTTTGAACCGGTCGATGTACTGGAGGGGATCTTGATGATGGTGCGCCAGAAGAACGAGGGACGCCATGAGGTCGAAGTCGAGTACAGACGTTCGGTCACGCGCGACGGCAACACCAAAGCCCAGGCCCTGATAGAGCAGTACATGGAGCCGCGTGAACACTTCCGGTGGCGCGGCATCGGGGACATCCCCGACTCCGCTTTACAACTCAAAGCGGCCTATGACAGCATCAATGCCGAAAAGGTCTTTGCCGATCGCCTCTCCGACGCACCTATCGATGACCATAAGCTCTGCATCTGCGGCACGATCCTGCAGGGGTTGGCAAAGCCGCAGGAGTGCAGCGTCTTCGGTACCGCCTGCACCCCAAATTCCCCGCTCGGCAGCTGCATGGTGAGTGATGAAGGCGCATGCAATGCCTATTATCGATATGGAGGTCTAGATGCCTAAACAGGTCCAACTCAGCCACGGCGGCGGCGGTGCAGAGACAAACGCGCTTATCCATGATCTTTTTTACCGTTACTTCGGCAATGATATTCTCATTAAAGCCGAGGATGCCGCGGTCCTGGAGGTGGAGAAGAAGATCGCCTTTACCACGGACAGCTTTACCGTGACGCCGCTCTTTTTCAACGGGGCGGACATCGGCAAGCTTGCTGTCGCGGGTACCGTCAACGATCTCTCCATGATGGGCGCGAAGCCGCTCTATATGAGCGCCGCTTTTATGATCGAAGAGGGGTTTTCTTTTGAAGAGCTGGAGAAGATCGTCGCATCCATGGCTGAGGAGCTGAAGGTGAGCGGTGCCAAGATCGTCTGCGGTGATACCAAGGTCGTTCCCAAAGGCTCCGTCGACCAGCTCTTTATCAACACCGCCGGAATCGGTGAGATCGTGCGAGAGGGGATCTCGGCTTCCAACCTGCACGAAGGCGATATCCTGATTGTCTCCGGCGACGTCGGGCGTCACGGTGCCGCGATCTTGATGGAGCGCGAAGGGCTTGGGGTGCACAGTGAACTGCAGAGTGACTGTGCCACGCTTTGGCCGTCGGTAGAGGCACTCATCGACGCCAATGTCACCATCAGCGCCATGCGCGATGCCACGCGGGGCGGGCTCTCTGCCGTTTTGAACGAGTGGGCAGAGCAGAGCAAGGTTTGTCTGGAGATCGAGGAGTCCGGTGTCCCTGTATCCCAGGAGGTCGGCGGTGTCTGCGAGATGTTCGGTTTTGAGCCCTTTGACTTTGCCAATGAGGGCACCTTTATCCTCGCGGTGCCGCCGCTGCATGCCCAACATGCCATCGCCGCGCTGCAACAGGTCGAAGCCAGTAAAGATGCCGCAATCATAGGCCGTGTCACAAGGCAAAAAGAGGGCAAAGTGATCCTCCATTCGCTCTACGGCAGCAGCCGCTACCTCGACCTGCCCAAAGGCGAACTCCTGCCGAGGATCTGCTGATGCATGAGTACTCTGTCGTTCAGGCGCTGCTTGAACAGTGTGAGCAGCACGCCAGAGCGAACAATGCGACACGCATCACCGAAGTGACCGTCAAGATCGGCATACAGAGCGGGATCGAAGTCCACCTCTTTGAAACCGCCTTCGAGACCTTCAAGGAGCAGACCGTCTGTGACAAAGCGAGACTGGTCATCCAGCACCAGCCCTTGCTGATCTACTGTGCCGAGTGCGATAAAGAGTATACGCTCGAGAAGATAGAGTATGTCTGCCCGGTGTGTGACAACCTGCTTATAAAGGTGCTTGACGGCGAAGAGATGTACCTGATGCGTTTAGAGATGCAGTGACCTGAGCGCATAGGCTATCTGTCCCAGGGCGATCGCACTGTCGTTGGGCGATATCGTTTCGGGAAAGTAGTATGCGACACCCTCTTCTTCCAAACGTCTGAACAAGACGCTCACCAGTATCTTGTTTTGAAAGACACCGCCGCTGAACACCAACGGAAGTTTCTGTTGCTTTGCCATAAAGAGAATGATCTCGACAACCGTGTTAAAAAAGCGTGAGACGCCGACCCTCTTATCGGCTTCATCCAGAAGTTCCATTACCATTTGGTCCAAGCTGATCTCGCCGTTTTCGTAGCCGAACGCGTAGGCATCCGTGATGGCCGCATCGTAATACTGTTCCATCTTCAATCCGCTTTCGCCCTCATAGGAGAGCAGATGCACGATCTCCAACAGGCTCGCTACGCCGTCAAATACCCGCCCGAGAGAGGAGGTCATGACCGTGTTGATGTTCTTCGTATGGGCCTGCTGCAAAAGGGCGAGCTCGCTGTCAGTGAACTGTCCGGCGATCCGGCTCTTTTGGACCGCATCAAATCCCATCACCTCCAGAAGCATTGCCAGGGCGATACGCCTGGGCTCTTTGACCGCTCTCTCCCCGCCGAGCAGTTTGAGCGGTTTAAAGTGGCCGACTCGCGTATACTCGGTATCGATGCAACGCAGAAATTCGCCGCCCCATATTGTGCCGTCATCACCCAGGCCTGTGCCGTCAAAAGCGACACCGAGCACCTCTCCTTCTATCTGCTGTTCCAGCATCACACTCAAGATATGGGCATGATGGTGCTGCACCTCAACGACGGGGACACCCTGCTCTCTTGCCCAGCGCGACGTCGCATAGTCTCTATGGCGGTCGCAGACGATAAGATCGGGCGTGAAGTCGTAAAAACGCTGGAAGGTCTGCAGGGTCCGTTCAAAGAAGTCAAAGGCGTCAACGGAGGCCAGATCACCGATATGCGGCGTGAGTATGACCTGGTCATCAAAGGCAAGCGCCAAAGTGTTCTTCTGCTCGCCGCCGACCGCCAAGATTCGTTTCTCAAGCCGAAACGGAAGGGTAAAGGCTTTCGGTGTATAGCCCCGTCCCAAACGCAAAAAGAGCGGACGGCCGTCGACCATCTGCAAGACAGAGTCATCGACCGCATTGATGATCTCGCGGTCAAAATCGAGAACATAGTCGACCACCCCGCCGAGTTTTCGCATGAGCTCCTCTTTCGTCCGTATGATCGGCGCGTTGCTCAGGTTGGCGCTTGTCGCGACCAAAGGCTTTTTAACCTGCTCAAAGAGCAGAAACTGCAGCGGGGTATAGGGCAGCATCACTCCGATGCGGTCAACGCCGGGGGCGACATTGGAGGCAAGCGTGCTCTTCTCTTTTTTGGGCACCAGCACGATAGGCCGCTCTCTCGACGTGATCATCTCTTTTTCACAAGAGCTTATCAGCGCATTCTCCTCGATCGCCGCCATCGTCGGAAAGAGCATCGCCAAAGGCTTGAGCGGCCTCTTTTTGCGCTGACGCAAGCGTGCGACACTCTTCTCGTTCGTTGCGTCACACATCAGATGAAAACCGCCCAGCCCCTTCACGGCGACGATGTTCCCCTCTTTCAGCAGCCCGGCGGCTTTTTCAAGGGGTTCATCACATTGCATGACGCTGTTGCGGTTGTCATAGAGTGTCAACTGCGGACCGCAGTCATGACAGCTGATCGGTTGGGCGTGGTAGCGGCGGTCAAGCGGGTCTGCATACTCTTTGGCACACTGCGCGCACATCGAGAAGGTTTTCATGGAGGTCGAAGCCCTGTCGTACGGAAGCGTCTCGATGATGGAGTAGCGCGGGCCGCAGTGGGTACAGTTTGAGGCAAAATAACGGTAGCGCCTCTCATCCGCGTCGAACAGTTCGGCGAGACAGGCATCACAGATCGCCATATCGGGCGAGACCACGGTCTTTTTTTGACCCGCTTCACTCTCTTTTATACTGAACGCCCTCTCGCCAAGCGCCTTCAGCGTGCACGTTTCAACGGCTGCGATCTTCGCAAGCGGCGGAGCCTCTTTCTGTAAGCGCTCGAGAAAAAGAGCGACCTGCTGCCGGTCACCCTCGATCTCGATATGGACACCGTTGCCGTTGTTGCGCACAAAACCGTTCAGCTCAAGCGCGTTTGCTAGCGTATAGACAAAAGGGCGGAACCCTACCCCCTGAACAATGCCGCTGACATCAATCGATTCTCTCTGTATCATGCGTAGATAATACCAGCTCTTTCGTTAAGAGAGCGGTTAGAGCTCTTCATAGTCAAGCTCAAGGGGATATTCCGGAAACAGGGTGAGCAGTGCGTTCTCGATCTTCTCTCTATAGCGTGCCGCCTCCAGTCTGCTCGGCGAGAGAAAGACAAAAGCGACATCGCCCTCTTTCGGGTATTCTCCGCTGATATCCATCACCGAGACATTGAAGCCCTTGAGCTTCTCTTTAAGCTTGTTCAACACACTGCGGCGCCCCTTCAGCGAGCTGACGTCATAGAGGTCAAGATGCACGGCGCAGTTACAGATGATCATTGTCAAACCTTTTTACCAGAGTGTATCTGGCCCCCTCGCGGTGCAGCTCGCTCTGCATCAGCTCCAACGTGCCGCCCAGCGATCCGATCTTACGCCCGCTGTAGTGATCGATCAGCTTGTCAAACCGCTCTTCATCGATGATCTCTTTGAAGCGCATCAGTGTCATGTGGGGGATGAACGCTTTCGTCGCAGGCAGCTCAAATGTCCGGTTGAGCTCTTCATAGACGGCGGCCAAGCTGCTGTTCTCCACATCGGCGTAAAGGATCTTCTTGCGTTTAAAAACCCCAAGCCCGCTGATCACGGACGGTGTCACGGCCAGATCAAGCGCACCCAGCTTCTCTATAAGCACATCCTGCTCAAATAGATCGCCAAAAAAGCTTAGCGTCAGATGAAGGTTCTCAGGCGGTGTCCAGCGGCCGCTGACAACACCCTCAAACGCTTTTTGCAGTGCCTGATAATCATCAATGACAGCCGGCAGAGATAAGAATAGTCGCTTTTTCATCTCTTTAGTATAACCACTCAAAGTTGTAATCTTCCGTATTCTCTATGATACAATCGTTTTATGAAAGTATTGCTCTCCCTTTTTCTCCTGCTCTCTCTCGCTGCGGTACCGCTCTCTGCAGAGACGCATGTCCACACTATTATCCCGAAACCACAGCTGTTTCAACCCCTGCAAGGGACCTTCACACTCACAGAACAGACCCGGTTCGATACCGCGACACCGCTGGCTGCCAATGCCCTCGAGTACCTTCAACAGCAATTGCAATTGAATGCGGACTACACAATAAAAGAAGGGACATCACCTCGCCATAACCATATCGCTTACCTCCTTGATTCGACGCTTAAAGATGAGGCCTATACCCTTCGCATCACCCAGCGAAACATCGTGATCAAGGCCGGCAGCCCCTCCGGTTTTTTTTATGCGACGGTGAGTCTGATGCAGCTAATGGATCACCGTATCTGGTCACAGGAGCGCTCCGGCGTACCCAAAAAAGCCTGGGAGCTTCCGGCCTGCTACATAGAGGACGCGCCCCGTTTCAGATGGCGGGGCATGATGCTCGACAGCGCACGCAACTTCTTCTCGGTCGCCTACGTCAAAAAGTTCATCGACCGCATGGCCCAGTACAAGCTCAACGTCTTTCACTGGCACCTTACGGATGACGAGGGGTGGCGGCTGGAGATCAAGGCCTACCCGCTGCTGACAGAAGTAGGCGCAAAACGCGGTCCCGGCACCAGACTCCCCTTCGCGCTCTATCCGGCGATGCGCGGCCCCAAAGATACCGTGCAGCAAGGGTACTACACCCAGGAGGAGATCAGAGACGTGGTCGCCTACGCGGCCAAACGCAGCGTCAGCATCTTGCCGGAGATCGACACCCCTGCCCATGCCAAAGCAGCCGTTACAGCCTACCCTGAACTCCTGCAGGACCCCGGTGACAAAAGCCGTTACACCTCCGTCCAGAAAGTCGGCAACAACACCATGGACCCCGGCCTAAAGAGCACCTATCTCTTTTTGGACAGGGTCATCGAAGAGGTAACGGCGCTGTTTCCCTTTGCCTACATCCATCTCGGCGGCGACGAGATACCCAAAGGCGCATGGAGCAAGTCGCCTGCCGTCGCCCGCCTGATGCAAAAAGAGCATCTGCACAATATGAAAGAGGTGGCGGCCTACTTTTTTACAAAGATGGACAGAGTCCTCGAAAAACACGACCGCAAGCTGATCGCCTGGCAGGAGGTACGAACGCACAACAGTGCACTGCGTGACGACACCGTCATCATGGCCTGGCGGGGTGACGGTGCCGGCCAAAGAGCAGCCGAAAAGGGCCAAAAGGTGATCATGTCACCGGCACAGTATCTCTATTTTGACCAGCAATACGTTAAAAAAGATGGCGAACACGGCCACACCTGGGCCGGCCCTACCGATACGAAAGAGGTCTACAGCTATGATCCGACGGCGGCGCTTAGATCGCCAACAGCCGCGCAGTTCGTCCAAGGCGTCCACGGATGTCTATGGAGCGAGAGAGCCCTGACCGAAAGTATCGCCGACTACCTGGCCTGGCCAAGAATGCTGGCACTCTCGGAGGTAGGCTGGAGCCCGCAGGAAGCGCGCCACTGGAGCGATTTTGAGCGCCGTGCTTTTGAGAGCGGCATAAAACGTCTAGAGCGTCAGCATGTACACTACAGAACAGCTGTGAAGTAGTCCCGATGCGCTCTTATTTACCCATAAAGACTATAATAGTAAAACTATATTCAAGGCAATAATGATGGAATTAAAAGAGTGTAAAACATTGGAAGAGGTGCGTACCGAGATCGACAAGCTGGATGATCAGATCGTCGAGCTTATCGGCGCGCGTAACAGTTATATCAAACAGGCGGCAAAATTTAAAAACACCATTGAAGAGGTGAAAGCACCTGAACGCATTAACGAGATCATGGCCAAGGTTCGCCATAAGGCATTGACACTGGGCATGTCGCCGAACCTGCTGGAAGAGATCTACACCATTATGATCAATGAGATGGTCGAATCAGAGATCGCCGAGTTGCGCAACGCCAGCGTATTTTAGGGTGTTTACTCCGCCAAATGCACCTTGGCAGAGAACGAATTACCGCAATACCGTTTTATCGCGGCCGCCGTTTTTGGCTTCGTAGAGGGCTTTGTCGGCACGATCGATCATCAGCATCATATCTTTATCTTCGGCTTTGACTTCGGTAACACCACAGCTAACCGTAAAATAGATCGGTGCCTTATCCGTCTTGACATGGATGTTTTTGGCGGCAAAACGTATTTTCTCTGCTACCTTGACCGCATTGACACCATTGGTCTCCGGTAGAACAATATAGAACTCATCCCCGCCCCAACGGCTGAAGATGTCACCTTCGCGTAACATGGAAGAGACCTCTTTGGCAAACATCTTCAAGACCAGGTCTCCAAAGAAATGGCCATGTTTGTCATTAATACTCTTGAAGTTGTCAATGTCTACAGTCACCAGCGAAAGCGTTTTTTTATAGCGTTTGGCATTGGCAAAGTCACGTTTCAGCTCGATGTTGAAGACACGGCGGTTCATAATACCGGTCAGGTCATCGATGCTGGCCAGTTCGATCAGTTTGACCTGGATCGCTTCATCATGCCGGATCCATTTTATGATCGCGATGATGACAAAGCCGAAACCGACAAGTCGGAAGAGATCTTCCAAAATAGCGATACTCGCGAGGGGGTAGTCGTAAATCGTCCCCACTGTGCCGGTAAAGAGGGAGACATAGACAAAGCTGAAACCGGCCAAAAGATAGTAGTAGACATCTTTGATCTTCATGATCTTCTGCACGATAAACAGCGAGATCAGCATGATAATAGAGATACTGCCGTATACCGCAAGACCAAAATAGTTGATCTCCGGATTTTTCGTCATAAAAATACTTTCGAACAACAAAAACAGCAGTGACAACAGTACGATAACACTCGGATAAATATACTTCACGTATATCCTTTACAGTAAACACAATCCAAAATGCAAAAATGCCCTTGTATTGCTTAGGTCAAGTTTTAAAGGATTTAAACCGTTCCTAATATATATCTAATTATAAGGCTTTTTCATTAATAGCCTTCTTAGTCCTTACGATGGGGCCATTATTGTCAGAAAGAAACGGGGAACACGCTCTTCCAGCCAGTAAGACGGTCTTAAGAGCGTCCCGCCGACAAAACCGACATGACCGCCGTGCCGGCTCATCTCCATCACGATGTTCGCAGCAAGTGCGCTCCTCTCCGGCAGGACGGTCGGCGGCATAAACGGATCATCCTCGGCATGGATGATCAGTGCAGGCGTGGTAATCCGCTTGAGGTACTGCTGGGCGCTTGACCGGGTGTAGTACTCCTCTGCGTTTCTGAATCCGTGTATCGGTCCGGTAAAACGGTCATCATACTCCCAGAAGCTCTTCATCACAGAGACCTCCTCTTTCTTCAGTCCGATGATCTTCGCGTAATCATGTCTGGCGAACTTTTTCAAGAGGTTCGCTTTGAGGCTCCGCATCAGGAGCCATTGATAAAAACGCGAAGCGCCGCGGTTGATATGGTCTGCCGTCTGCTCAAGCCGAAAAGGGGCTGAGACACTGACCGCAGCAAACAGGGGGGATGCATCGCCGAGCTCACCCTGCAGCTTCATCAACATGTTCCCGCCCAACGAATAGCCGATAGCCCCCAGAGGACGGTCGGGAAAACGGTTGGCCAAGTGCGCCATAAACGCTTTGGCATCTTCCGTTTCACCGCTGTGGTAAGCCCGCGCCAGACGGTTCTGTTCACCAAAGCAGCCGCGAAAATGCATCACCACCGAGTTGAACCCTTTTTTGTCCAGCGCTTCCATCATCCTGAAGGCATAAGGAGAGTATACCGAGCCTTCCAGACCGTGAAAAAGGATGATGATCGGACGTCTGTCATCATCGGGCAGCTGCTTCCAGGCCAGGTCCAGAAAATCGCCGTCATCAAGCGCAAAACGGCGGTGGACGAAATCTGCTTTTCGAAAGCTGTTCAACAGCGATGGCAGCGTGGTCTGAAAATGGGGGTTGGAAAAACCCTTCATCGGGATGAAAGAGGCGCTCACCGCTGTTCTTTGACAAACTTGTGGTAATGCCCCTCTTTGGAGAGAAGGGCTTCGGGTGCACCGGACTCGACGATACGCCCCTCCTTCATCACATAGACGTAGTCTGCATGTTCGACACTGCTGAGACGGTGGGCGATGATCAGCATACTTTGGCCTTCCAAAAAGTCACACAGCGACGTAAAAAGGTTTTTCTCCGTATGGACATCCAGTGCCGACGTTGACTCATCCAGGATGACCAGATTGGGACGATGGACCAGCATCCTCGCGATCGCCAGTCGCTGGCGTTCGCCGCCGGAGAGACGCACACCCTCTTTGCCGATCATCGTGTCGAGCCCTTTGTCCAGTTTTTCCAGGACCGTGTCAAGCTGGGCAATGGAGAGGGCCTGATACAGCCTCTCCTCGTCAACTTCCCGGCCCAAAGTGAGGTTTTGGCGCAGTGTGTCATTGAACATGCGCGGTGACTGCAGAACAAGTGCGATGTGCTCTCGAAGCTGGTCGAGTCCTATCTCATCGATGGGGATATCATCCACATAGATGCGTCCTTTTTCATGGGCGTAGAGCCCCAGAATGATCTGTGCAAGCGTACTCTTGCCGCTGCCGCTTGACCCCAGCAGTGCCACGGTCTTGCCTTTGGGTATCGCCATGGAGATATCGTGCAGAACCTCTTTCTCGCCGTAGGAGAAGGAGACATTTTCAAGTCGCAGCGTATTGGTGACGCTATCGGTAAAGGGGTTGCGTTTGTGCGGGTACTGCGGCTCCTGTTTCAGCGCCAACAGGGCGTTAAGGCGCTCCAGTGCACTGTTGGCATTCTGGTAGGAGAAGATGATCTGTAAAAAGTCCTGCAGCGGTGTCACCATAAACCAGAGATACCCCAAAACGGCAAACATCTCACCCAGAGAGAGGTCTGAAAAAAGCACCATGATCATCGAAGTGGCACGGAAAAATTCAAACCCCGAGAGAAAGACAAACCCCGAAAGCTGTCCGGCCGCCTCGCTTTTCCAGCCAAAGGCGGTTGACGCCTCTTTGATGGCCCTGGCATTGGCGATCATCTTTTTGATGTAGTGCTTCTCCTGGTTAAAGGCGCGGATCTGCACAAACAGGTCAAGCGTCTCGCTCAGGTCGTTTTGAGAAGACTCCACCTTCTGGTTTTCCGTTGCTTTGAGTTTTCGGACACGGCGTCCCAAAAAGATGGTCAGCAGAAGAACGGCCGGATTGATGATCAGGATGATCAGCCCCAGTTTCCAGTTGATATAGAGCAGGATAAACGCGATGCCGATCAGCGAAAAAACGGAGACGGCAAACTTGGCGATGCTCACCCCGATAAAAGCGTCCACCGTGTCGATGTCCGTCACCATCTTGGCACTGACGCCACCGCCGCCAAGCGCCTCATATTCGGAGACGGAGACCTTCTCAAGATGCGACAGCAGCCGTTGTCGGATGGTAAAGACGATGGACTTGGAAAGGCCGATAAAAAGACGGAGCTGGATGACGTTCAAAACGACATAGAAGAGGCGTAAGAACAGCGTCACCGCCAGGACGATCAAGATGTAATAATAGGGCTGACTTGGGTCAAAAAGCCGCTCTATCACCGCAACAAGCTCACCCGGTTTGCCCAGGATGACCTGGTCGATAAGCAGCGGGAATAGAAGCGGTATCGGCAGTGAGACGATCACCGCAAAAAGCGCGACAAACTGCGCAAGAGTGATCTTCAGCCGATAGGGCTTTGTCTCATTGAGAAGAGCCGACCAGGTGATCTGTTGCATAAATACTCTTATAACTTTTCGGTTGGACGATGTCGGTTATGGACGTGAAAACGTTGAATGTTCAACGATCACCGGATAGAAGTAACCGTAGCCGAAATCTTTTTCACTCGCTACGACACCTTCGGCAGTGACCACACTGCCCACTTCAGGCATCTCTCCGCGGGTTGTAAAGACCAGGGAGTCTTGACCTTTAAAGGTGCTGCCGTCTTGCAGATGGACCCAGTTTCGTTTCATGATCTGTGACAACACTTTGGTGACCTTACCGCGGACGCGGACCTTTTCTCCGCTGTAACAGTCACCCTTGGCCAGGAGTTTGGCAATCGTGATCGTCCCGTTTTGTTCATATTGAGACGCCATGACGTCGGGGATCGGTGCTGTTTCCTCCATGATCTTCTTTTGTTCTACATCTGAAGCGAAAAGAACTTTATCAAAAGTACGGCCCAGACGCTTGGAGTAGAAACTTCTCTTCCAACCGCGTCCCCTGAACTCAATCGCATCGCCCTTTTTGACATTGCGCTTTGTCATCGCGATCCAATACTGCTCGTCACCCTCTTGTACCTTGATATAGGTATAGCGGCTGTTGCTGCTTAGCGATTCGATCACCTCTGCCGTATGCGTCGCGGCATGCAACCCTGATGCAAAAAGCAGGGCCAATACAACGTTTTTTATTCTGTTCATATTTATCCCTTTAATGGTGTCACTGTACCAAAGAGCGTTTCGTTATCGTAAAGCGAGTGACTGTTGTGCAGAACGGCACTTTGCGTCGGGTCAAAAAGAACAAGATCGGCATCGTGGCCGGCACGTATCTCACCCGCGTTCTGGCCGATGGTCTGCGCCGGGTTATACACCGCCAGCCGGATCAGCTCGGATAGATCAATCAGCCCGCTTTTGACCAACTTGGTGTAGTAGAGGCTGTAGGCATCTGCCAGTGCCTCACAGCCGTAAGCCGCCTCGGCAAACGCGACCTCTTTGTTCACAGGCGAGCTGGGCTGATGCAGCAGTGTCAGACTGTCGATCTTGCCCTCTGTCAATGCTCTCTGAAGCGCCAACATCGCCTCTTTTTGCGGCAGTGGCGGGTTGAGTTTGGCCGTCGTGTTAAAGTCGCTGCACGCTTCGTCACAGTGTAGAAGGTGGTGAAGGCTCACCTCGCACGAGACATCAACGCCCTCCTCTTTCGCTTTGGTGATCAAGGCAATAGAGCGTGGCGATGCGATGCTCTTAAAGACGATGCGGATCTCATATTGGCGGGCTATTTCGATCATGCGGGCGACGTGTACGACTTCGCCGAACGGCGGGATCCCGACCAGTCCCAAACTGGTTGCAACGGCGCCTTCGACCATCACACCGACCGAGGAGAGGCTGGTGTCCTGCGCTTTACAAAAGAGGGTCGCCTGATGCATTTTCACATACTCGGCGATGCGGCAGGCGGTATTATTGCTGACGGCGGTTGTCATGTAGGGTGCCTTGGCCCCGTTTTTGAGCAAAATGGCAATATTACTGAGCCGCTCATCTTCGTCAACGGTGGCGATGGTGCTCATCAGATCCACGCGGTTTTCGCGTTTTTGGTGGGCCTGAACGAACTCCAGGACGATGCTGTCGTTGATGCTGGGCGTGCAGTCCGGTGCCAGGACCAGACGTGTAACACCCCCTTTTTGTGCCTCTTTGGCAACAGCTTTGAGTGTCGCCGCATTGAGGTGGGCATCTTTCAGGCGGACATTCGTGTCAACCAGGCCGGGAAGAAGATAGGCCCCTTTGGCATCGATCACCGTATCACTTGTAAGGCCTTCACCGACAGCAACGATCTTGCCCTCTTCAATCAGAACATCTTCTCTACGTTCACCATTTATATCACAAACTACGGCATTGATAACCAGCATACACTCTCTCTTTTGCTATAATAAGAGTTATTATACTATAAGGTCTTTAGAAGTGCCTCGAATAAGGTTGAATGTGCGCGTTCCAATTCTCTTTTTATTGACATTTTCAACGCTCTTTGGCGCCGTTTCCGATTATGAAGCGGGCAAGGTTCTCTATTTTGAAAAAGGGTGCAACGGCTGCCACGGTACCAAAGCGGAGGGGATGACCAACTACCCTGCTCTTGCCAACCGGGCCAAAGGCTTTTTGGCCTACAAACTCAGACGGTTCCGTTCCGAGATCTCCGACAAACAGATCCAGGAGATGATGATCCCTTTTGCAATCGGACTGAGCGACAGGGAGATCGACCTCTTGACCACCTTTTTAAACGAATATGTCGATGAGCAGACCGAGCGCTACGATATCGAGTTCGCGACCGAAGGTGACGGCGGATCATGAAAATACTGGTCTCTGCCTTTGAACACTCTGCGAATCTGCATCTTGAAGCCGTTACAAAAGAGTTTACTACCGATGTCGAATTGGTCGGTGTCTTCAACCCGAACCTCGGCAAACCTATCATCGATCTGCGTGCTCTCGCGGTGATGGGCATTGTCGATGCCCTCAAAAAGCTCCCCTTCTTTCTGCGTCTCAGCAAGCAGATGCTGGCCCTGGTACCCGAGGTGGACAAAGTGCTTTTGATCGACTCGAGCGGGTTCAACCTCCCCCTCGCAAAAAAGATCAAAAAGAGGTACCCGGACAAAGAGATCATCTACTACATCCTGCCGCAGGCGTGGGCGTGGAAGAAAAAGCGTATCCCTGTCCTGGCCAAGACGATTGACCACCTTGCGTCCATCCTGCCTTTCGAGCCGTCCTACTACCCGAAAGATGCCCCGATCGAGTATGTCGGCCATCCTCTTCTCGACGAGATCCCGCAGCTTAAAGAGAGCCGTTCGGTCGGCAACAAGATCGCCTTTATGCCGGGAAGCCGAAAAAGCGAAATCAAAAGTCTGATGCCCCACTATATCGCCCTGCAAAAAGAGCTGCAGTGCGAAGCGGTCCTGATCGTCCCGGAACATTTCAAAGAGAAGATCGGTGAACTCTACGGGGATGTTTCCGAATTTACGATCGCTTACGATGCCCATAAAACACTCTACGAGTGTGACTTTGCCTTTATCTGCAGCGGTACGGCGACGCTTGAAGCCGTTTTGATCGGAACACCTTTTGTCTTGAGCTTTATCGCGAAAAAGGTGGATTATTTCATCGGTTCCAGACTGCTTGACATCGAATACATCGGTCTTGGCAACATTATGTTCGACAAGTTCAAACACCGCAGTATCCATCCCGAACTCATCCAGGACGAAGTGACCTTGGAGAACCTGCTGAAAGCCTACAGAGAGATGGACCAAGCGAAGTTCTTTGACGATGCGATACAGCTCCGAAACTATTTGCAACACGGCAGCTCCAGGCGTGTTGCACAAATCATAGAGGGTAAAAATGACCATTAATTTAAATGCAAGACAACGCCAGTACGAGGCCCATAAAAGCACTATCGACGAGTTGCTGCTCAAAAGTATCACGCAGGAGAAGCCAACCTGCACCGAGAACACCCTGCAGCTCGAAAAAGATATCGCTGCCTATGTCGGCAGCAGAGATGCGATCGTCTGTAACACGCAGTTCAACGCCTTCATCCTGCTCTTTATGGTCCTGGACCTTCATGCCGGTGATGAAGTCATCACCTCACCGCTGGGTTCGGGCATCGCGGTCCAGGCAGCCCTTTTTATGGGTGCCCGCGTGATCTTTGCGGACATCAACGAAGCGGATTGTACCCTGGATGTCGAACAGGTCGAAGATGCGATCACCGAACGTACCAAACTGATCATCCCGGTCTCGCCGTTCGGCAATATCGCCGATATGGCTGCTATCAACGCCTTGGCCGAGCAGCACGATCTCTGTGTCATCGAGGATGCGGCAGAGAGTTTCGGCTCCGCTCAGAACGGAAAACGCTCCTGCCGACTCTCCAAACTGGCCACAACCTCATTTTATCCGGACATGCCGCTGCACGGTTTTGGCAACGGCGCGGCGCTCTTCATCGAAGATGACACGCTCCGGGCAAAGGCCAGAGTTCTCCGCTCTCAGGGAAAGGAGAACGGGGACTACAAAGCCGTCGGCATAGAGGCGTGCATGGATGAGATCCAGGCAGCCGTTGTGGACTATAAACTCTCCATCTTTGATGCAGAGATCGACACACGAAAAGCGGTGGCAGAACGCTACACCAAGCGTTTACAGAGCAGTGATATCATCGTGCCTACCCTGCAAAACGACAGCAACTTTGCCTTCTATCCCATTCGACCGAGCAACCGCCAGAGTGTTGTCGAAAAACTCTCCCAGGCCGGTATTCAGACAAAGGTACCGTTCAGCCGACCGCTGCACCTGGAAGAGGCATTCGCCTTTATGCCCTATACCCGCGGCGATTTTCCGGTCAGCGAAAAAGTGGCGGATGAGCTGCTGCTTATCCCTTTGAACGCCTACTTGACAGCGGATGAGCAAGATGAGATCATCACGCTGCTGCTGCACTCATAACCCCACACTAATTTCACATTAAATCGCTCTACACTTAAAGAAGAGAAGTACTGAACTGTTCTTCTCCCTAAAGGGTGTACATGAAAAAAATCTTGCTTATACTTTTATTGCTTACCACATTTTTACATGGCGGCTCGGACGAGATCGAATCCGAGCTTCTGTTTACAAGTGAAAGCTTTGTGCATGATCATGAATCAGCCTACGGGGTGACCAACAGTTACTCTTTCCTGGTTGCCAAGCATCAGATCCGTGCAGATCATTGTCTTCTATTTTATTACGGGACAAAGGTAGGATTTGTCAAAGGGGATTATACGGCAGAGAACGGATACGGCCCGCAAATTGACAGTTTTGCGACTATTATCAACACCAACCTGGGACTGGATTATGACCTGAAAGCGTCTCAGAAACTGAGTTTTGAGGGGAGCCGCTCCCAGGATGAGTATACCGGGCATGTCGAAAGCTACGTGAAAGTCGGATATCGCTACAGATTTTAATACTACAGATGCCTGTTTTGCTGCTTCAAGCGCTGTCTGAGCAGTGCCAAACACTCTCCATTAATAAAAGTAATACTACACTAATATGGATTCAAAAGCTTTTTTTAAATGGATATAATTTATAATTATATTGATGAAAAAAATTGTATTTATATCGTTACTGGCATCGACACTCTTTGCGGAACAGAAAGATGATGTTTCTGATTTCTTTGTAGACCGAGATGTCAAAAAAGTCACAAATGCGTCAGGGTACGGTAAATGCAATACCTACTCACTCCTCTTTGCCAAACACTCCTTGCCCACAGAAGATGCAAACCTTCACTTCTTTTACGGCGCTAAAATGGGGCTGGTACAGGAGGCGTATACAAGTGAAAACGGGTTTGGCATCCCCTTGAACAAACTCGGTGCCTATTATGCTGCTGCCGTCGGGATGGAATACGACTTTGGCAAAAACGCGCTCTTGATGGCGGAAGGTATCCGTTCAGAAGATGAAGTGCTGCAACGCTCGGAAAGCAAGCTTAAACTGACCTATACCTACAGCTACTGATCCGCTCCATTACCCTCTGTTATCTGCGATAGTGCTGCGCTCATCTCTTTGATATTGTAGACGCCGACCAAACGTTTGATCGTCTCGCCGCCGTTCGTCATAAAATAGAAGGTCGGCGTACCGATGTAGGCCAGGCCATGAATGTCATCATCATGAACATCAAGGTAGAGGGGAATAAAGTGTTTCTCCAGCTCTTCGACCAAAGCCGCATCCTCAAAGACGATGTTCTCCATATACCAGCAGGCATTGCAGTTCTTCTTGGAGAGCATGATCATCACGCCTTTATCTTCTTTGGTGGCCTTCTCAAAGGCTTCAGCATAACCGGAGGCCCAGTTAGGGGCACCGAAAAGCAGCGTTGCCGTCAGAAAAAAAAGAAGTAAAAAAGACTTCATGGGATGTTAGAGTTTATTGAGATGGGCCAAAAACTCTTCAGGCGCACGATACCCGATAATACGGGCATGTTTGAGCTCTTGCGCATCTTTGAAGAAGAGAATACCCGGAGGGCCGAACAGTCCGAACCGTTTTGTCAATTCACGCTCTTGATCACTGTTTTCAGTAACATCGGCCTGAACCAGGACAAACGCGCTCATCTTTGCTTTGACGCGCTCATCCGAGAAAGTAATATGCTCCATCTCTTTGCATGAGCTGCACCATGCTGCCGAAAAGTCCAGCATGACCGTTTTGTCTCTGTTGGCCTCCAAAACGGTGTCCAGCTCAGCACTGCTGTGGATAACGTTCCAGTTGTTTGCACTGCCCTGCAGTGTCCCGTCACCCTGCACAACCGTTGTGCTTTTGTTCGTGAACTGGTCCAGCGGCGTGAACATTGAGGTCGAACCGCTGAGCGCACCGGTAAAGAGCAAGGCACCGTAGACGATAAAAAGCACACCGATCGCTTTCGTCAGGGCATGCCATCCGCGTTTTCCGGCTTCCAACGGTTCAAGGGCGCCCATGTAGACGGCAGAGAACATAAAGAAGATCGCCCATAATATCATGGTTGCCTCATCAGGCAGAATGCGGCTCAACATCCAGATCGCGATCGCCAGCATGACCGCACCGAAGACATGGGTCAAGGTGTCCATCCAGCCGCCAGGACGCGGCATGAACTTACCGGCACCGGCACCGATCAGCAGCAGCGGCAGTCCCATACCGATACTCATGACGAAGAGTGCTGTACCGCCAAGCAGTGCATCGCCGGTCTGACCGATATAGATCAACGCACCGGCCAATCCCGGTGCCACACACGGTCCGACGATCAATGCCGACAGAAAACCCATCACGGCAACACCGATAAAACCGCCCTTTGAACTTGCACTGTCCGAAGCTGACGAGAGTTTTGACTGCCATGATGCCGGCAGACCGATCTCATAAAAACCGAACATCGAGAGCGCCAGTGCAACAAAGATCAACGCAAATCCGACGATCGCCAGTTCGTTCTGAAGCAGTACCTGAAGGTTTTCGCCAAATATACCGGCCAGGACACCGGCTATCGAGTAGGCCACTGCCATCGCCAGGACATAGACCAATGAGAGCATAAACCCTTTCTTGGCACTGATATCCTCGCCCTGTGAGACGATGATAGAAGAGAGGATCGGGATCATAGGGAAGATACACGGCGTAAGGGAAAGGACAACACCGATACCGAAGAAGATCACCAAGATGGACCAGACGGAACCGCCTTGAAGGGCCGCTACGATCTTATCTGTCTCTGATGTCCCAAAGTCGTCGGTTGATTCAGGAGTCTCGACCGCTGTATCCGCTTTCGTCGGCATAACAGCCAGGAGATTCTCGGAACCGCCTGCAACCGGCAGTGAGGCTGTTTCGATCTCAAAAGTGAACTCTTTTGAAGAGGGTTCGTAACAGAGCCCTGCTTCCGAACACCCCTGATAGTTCATCACAAGCGTCACGGTCTCTTTTTCCGCTGCAGCCGCACTCTTTGAGAAATTGATCACGGCGTGGATATCTTCAGGGTAGATCATGTCGCCGTCATGATCGACCGCTTTATTGGCGATATCCGTCTTGGCGATCTGCACTCCGCTCTCGCCTTTGAGTGCAAATTTAAACTGTTCTTGATAGATGTAGATCTTATCACCTAACTTCATCGTCGCTTCTACGCTCGATCCATTAACGACTTTGGCAGATGGTATAAATGCCTCATCCGGCATCAAAAACTTGCTCTCGGCAAAGAGAGAGAGTGCCATCAAAAGTAAAGTAATAATTTTATTCATATCTATCCTTGAAAGTGGTTTTTATCTAAAAAATGCAGAAAAAGCTGATACCAAACCCGTTAATTGCATGATGTAAACGGTCATGATCACGATTGGTGAATGACCTCTTATTATACTGAATCTGTAATTCGACTCATAATTACAACATAAATTCACTAGTATTCTACCAAATTCTTTTTACTATTTTAATGTTTTAAGACCTACGTTACCCATTTACGCTATATTTTTAAAAAACCGAGGAAGACCAAGATGCCGAACCGTCTGCAGAGCGAAGATTCTCCCTATCTTCAACAACATAAAAACAATCCTGTCGATTGGTATCCCTGGTGTGACGAAGCCTTCGAGAAAGCAAAGAGGGAGCACAAGGCGATCTTCATCTCTATCGGCTACAGCTCCTGTCACTGGTGTCATGTCATGGAGCACGAGGTCTTTGAAAATGCGAAGATCGCCGCGTACCTGAACGAACACTTTGTTGCCATCAAAGTCGATAAAGAGGAGCGTCCGGACATCGACAAACACTATCAGGAGGTGCATATGCTTCTCAACAGACGTGCAGGCGGCTGGCCGACCTCGATCTTCGCTACCCCTGAGAACAAACCCTTTTACGCTGCGACCTATATCCCGCCCGAACCGCAGGAGAGGATGATGGGCTTTATGCAGCTTATCGAGATCATCGCACCGAAGATCGCAGAAAACGATGAGAAACTTTTTCAAAACGCTGATGAGATAGAGCACTATTTACAGCCGGACAGACGGCCCAAGGAGGCCAAAGCGCTGCAGCTCAACATCATTGACAACTTCATAAAACAGGCGCAGTACAACTATGACGAGACCTATGGCGGTTTTTCGGTCTCACCCAAATTTCCGCACGCCTCCACACTCAACGCCCTGCTCAATATTGCCGTCATCGACAACAACAAAGAGGCTGAGAAGATGGTCCGCCACACCTTGACACAGATGCAACTCGGCGGGATGTATGACCTGGTCGAAGGCGGCTTCTGCCGTTATTCAACCGATGCGCAATGGCTTGTTCCCCACTTTGAGAAGATGACCTACGACAACGGCCTCTTGATAGAGCTCTACGCCAAGGCCGCACTGCAGCTTCACGACAAACGGCTGCTGACAACGGCAAAAGAGAGTGCCGACTTTATGCTCTCTACCATGGCCGAAGAGCAGCTCTTCTACTCGGCCAGCGATGCGGACACGGAAGGCGAAGAGGGAAAATACTTTGTCTATGATCTTGACGAAGTCGAAGAATGCCTCAGTAAAGAAGGGTATGATGAGGAGCGGATCAGAGCGATATGCGGTGTGCTCTCGATCACCCCGGATGGCAACTTTGAAGGGCGTAATGTCTTGCAGTTGAGTGTCGACGAACGTCCCGAGTGGTTCAGTGATGTCATGGGTCTGCTTCGGACGATCCGCCAGAGCAGGCCCTATCCGTTTATCGACAAGAAGGTCCAGGTCTCCTGGAACGCGATGATGATCGCGGCACTCTTTACCCTCTCGGATATCGACCGGGGGTATCTGAGCACAGCAAAAAGCCACCTTGATACCCTGCTTGCGACAATGTTCATTGACGGCAAACTCTACCACTCGACGCTGATCCATAAAGCGCCGAAAGTCGAAGCCTTTTTGGAGGACTATGCCTATCTCGGACGGGCATTGATCAGAGCCTACGAATCGACATTTGACGAACACTACCTGATCCTGGCCCAGCAGTTTTCCAATGCGGCTTTGACCAACTTCTTCGAAGAGGGGCGCTGGTACTTCTCTAAAGGCGAGTTTGTCACCGAAGCCGACATCGGCGACAGCTCGTATCCCGGTTCTGTCGGTGTCATCGTCGACCTGCTGCTGAGCCTCGGCAGCCTCGTCGACACAAAATACCGCCACTTCGCCTTCAAGACACTGGAGTACTACTCTGTCAAGCTCAGCAAGACACCGATCTATTTCCCTAATCTCTTAGACCAGGCCCATCGCTATATGAAAGAGGACCGCATCATCAAGGGGAAAAAAGAGCGGCTTGAAAAAAGCATGCCCGAACTCGCGTCACTGACCTATCCCTATACAACACGTTATGCCACCGATGAGAGCGACGGCTTCATGATCTGCGGGATCAACAGCTGTTTTGCCAACACCGATGACGCGCACCAGATCGATACGCTGATGCAGACCTCCTTCTAAGAGCATTTGCTGCTCTGCTTCTCTTTTTTACATTTCTTTAACGCGTACAGGACTATAATGAAATATCAGGTCAGATAAAAGGGAAGAGCGAATGGGAACAAAACGCGACATCATCAACAGCGATCTCAAAGAGGGTGAGGTTCTAAAAGAGAACATTCATACCGATCGCCGCACCAAAAACAAAAAATTGAGCGCGAAAGAGGAGAAACGTCTAAAAAAGGGGAACAAAGTTCCTGTCTGGGTTAAAAAAGAGGTCCTGGAGTATGAACAGGAGCTTCGAACGCTTCAGATCGAGCTGTTAAAGCTGCAGAACCACATCAAAGACAAAGGTCTTAAACTTCTCATGATCTTCGAGGGGCGTGATGCCGCAGGAAAAGGCGGGACCATCAAGCGCATTACGGAGCATCTCAACCCGCGTGGTGCACGTGTCGTCGCCCTCGACAAACCTTCGGACACCGAAAAGACACAGTGGTATTTCCAGCGTTATACCCACCACCTGCCGAGTGCAGGTGAAATCGTCCTCTTTGACCGTTCCTGGTACAACCGCGGCGGCGTGGAGCCGGTCATGAACTTCTGTACACAAGAAGAGCATAAAGAGTTTTTGCATGAGGTCCCGGAATATGAACGCATGCAGGTCAATTCCGATACGCTGCTGCTGAAGTACTATTTTTCGGTCTCCAAGGACGAGCAGGCCCGCCGTTTCCTAAAACGCAAAACCGATCCGCTCAAACAGTATAAGCTCTCACCGGTCGATGAGAAGTCACAGCAGATGTGGGACAAATACACCATCGCCAAATACTCGATGCTGCTGGCCTCGCATACCGACCATGCCCCATGGACCATCATCCGCTCCGACAACAAAAAACAGGCACGCATCAACTGCATCAAACACATTCTTTCTCAGGTCGATTACCCTAAAAAGATCAAAAAATCGCTGCTGCAAACAGATCCTGCGATTCTGATAAACGGCAATCAGGAGATCAGAAATATGGAGAGCAATATGTCGCTGAAAAAGCATGATACGAATGGGTAGTAGAAAAGTTAAGCGTTGAGAAATTGATTTGTCGAGCGAAACGATGACAAAAGACGATAAGGTAGATTTGGTATAGATTGGGCGAAACATCTTGCCGACAGCGTACACCTGGTACGCCGAGAGTAAGATTTTCGTGCAAGATATGCCGAAGCTAGCTTATCGGGCTGCCCTGGTCTTTGGCGACTTCGGTCAACAGGTCGCCCATCTTCTTCGCCGCTTCGATCATCGCCTCGTCGCTGCTCTCTTCCAGCACCATGCGGGCAATTGCCGGCAGGATGTCGACATAAAGCGCCCGTGAATCGTCGAGGCTCATCTTTCCCTCTTTGATGTTGCTGCCGGTGGAGTGCAGGACCATTGCCAGACCCAGAAAAAGTTCATTGGAATCGAGTTCTAACTTTGCCATGGGACGCCCTTACAGAAATGCGAGGATCTCTTTTTCGATATCCTCTTTTTCGATGATCGTCTCTTGTACGATCTTCTTGTCAAACAGCTCGTTGATCATGGCAGGGATCGTGATGTTCGCTTCCTTGGCGATCGATTTGAGCGCATCGATATCATGGGCATCGACCTCGCCCGTCAGTGCATTGGCGATTGTCGGCGAGAACTTCGTCCACTCTGCCGTCGAGTAGATGATGCTTTTGAGCGGTTTCTCGCTGCAGGTCTCATACGCTTTGAAACAGGTTGCCGTGTGCGGGTCCATCAGATAACCCTCTTCGGTAAACGCTTTTTTTATGTACGCTTTGCCTTCGTCACCGTTACAGAAGTCTGCTGTGAAAAGCGCCTGCAGTGCGGTCAGTTCGTCGGCAGTCAGCTGATAGACCTTGTTGCTGTCAAGTTCGGCCATCAGCTCTTTGGTACGCTCCGCACCGAACAGGTCGTAGATGACACGCTCAACGTTTGATGACTTGAGGATATCCATCGCCGGCGAGGTCGTCGCGATAAGGGCCTTGTTGCGCATGTCGTAGACACCGGTCTTGATAAGCTCCGTCAGGACATTGTTCTCGTTGGATGAGATCACCATCTTCTCGACCGGAAGGCCCATCTTTTTGGCGTAGAACGCGCCCAGGACATTACCGAAGTTTCCGCTCGGTACGTTCAGGTAGACGTTCTCGCCCATCGTGATCGCCTTTTGTCGGACCAGCTCAAGATAGGAGTGGATGTGGTAGATGATCTGGAAGATGATACGGCCGAAGTTCACGGAGTTGGCTGCGGAAAGAGAGATGTTCTTCTTCTTCAGCTCATCTTTGAAGGTCTTTGATGCCAGCAGGTGTTTCAACGCTGACTGTGCATCGTCGAAGTTCCCTTTGATACCGATGACCTTCAGGTTTGCCGCATCTTCTGTGACCATCTGAAGACGCTGGACATCGGATGTCCCCCCGTCAGGGTAGAGACAGGCGACCTGGACTTTGTCGCGGTTTTTGAAGGTCTCCAGTGCTGCCGGGCCTGTGTCACCGCTTGTGGCTGCCAGAATAAGATAGTTCTCATCACGTTTTTGTGCTATCGCTGAGAGCACTTTTCCAAATGGCTGCAGTGCCATGTCTTTAAAAGCACGGGTCGGACCGTGGTAGAGCTCGCTGACATAAAGGTCCTCTTTGACCTTGACAACAGGAACCGGGTTCTTCGGATCGTCAAAGTTGTCATAAAGTGCCAGCGCTTCGTCAATGACGCTTTCATCAATATCGATCTCAAAACGGGTCAACATATCTTTTGCAACGGTTTTGTAGTCACTTTCGAGGTGTTTTTCTAAAAACGCTTGCCCAAGTTCAGGCAGAGACTCGGGAACATAGAGACCGCCGAAAGAGGCGATCGGGCTTAAAATAGCTTGTGAAAATGTGACTGACGCCGGGTGCTGACCGTCATTACCGCGTGTTTCAATAAAGTTCATAAACAACCTTCTTAAAGAGTGGCGCGATTATAACAAAATAGCGGTTATAAAACATTTGCATCCTCTTTCAGCGTCGAGACAACCGTCTGTTTTACGATGCCGAAAGCGGATTATTTTCGCCATAATCCTGCAAATTTTCTATTTTTAGCGCAATTACTCTTGACATATTTAGAGTAATTACTCTATACTGTTCAAAATCAACCAAAAAAGGATCTATCATGAAAATGGTTCCCGCACTAACATTAAGTTCATTTATCGCTTTCTCTTCGCTGTTTAGCGCTGATTATACTGTCGATAAATCCCATACGAGTCTGAATTTCAAAGTCCGCCACATGATGGTCAGTAACACGAAAGGCGCGATGGAAGATTTCAACGGGACCTTCTCATATGATCCTGCGACAAAACAGCTTTCTGCGCTCGAGGGTACCGTGAAGGTTGCATCCGTTAACACGGACGATGTCAAACGCGATGATCACCTCAGAGGCGCCGACTTTTTCGATGTTGAAAAATATCCGACGATGCATATGACCTTCGTAGAGCAAAAAGGTGACAAGCTGACTGTTGCACTGACGATGAAAGATGTGACCAAGAATGTGGTCCTCGAGATGGACGATGCTTCCGGTGCCGTCAAGGACCCATGGGGCAACATACGTTCGGGCTTCTCTCTCGAAGGGAAGATCAACCGACAAGACTATAACATCAAGTTTTCCAAGTTGATGGAGACCGGCGGTGTCATGGTCGGCGATGAAGTCAAACTTCAACTGGAAATAGAGGGGATTCAAGTAAAATAACGTATGTCAACCAAACAACGCATATTAGACGCAGCCTTAGAGCTCTTCAACACCACCAACACGCAGGCGGCGACGACGAACCATATCGCCAAAGCGATGGGGATCAGTGTCGGCAACCTGCACTATCACTATAAAAACCGCGAAGAGATCATCTTCCGGCTCTATGAGCAGATGCTCTCGGAGAGTACCCTGCTCGTCCAGGACCTCCCTAAAAACATCGTTGAGCTCTTTGCGCACCAGAAGCTGATGAGCAGGGTCCTGTGGAAATACCGTTTTTTTTACAGGGAGCTGCTCTTTTTACTCTCGCGTGATCCCCAGCTTAAAGCGCGTTATATCTCCGACAACCTTGCCCACCGCCAACGGATAAGGATCACCTTTGAAAACCTTGCCAAAAACGGTGACCTGGATGTTCCCTATGACAACATCTTCGAGCAGTTAACGGACACGGTAATGTTGGTTTTGGCCTTCTGGAACCCGATGGTCGAGACGCTGGGGCAGGTCATCAGTGAAGAGAGTTTTGAAGCGGCGACCACCCACATGCGCGGTGCCATGCGCCCCTACCTGACACAACAGGCACTGGATGCACTTCGTCGCTTTGATGACAGCTGATTGCCGTCCGAAATATCTTCGCTCGTACGGTAGTCCGACAGCGCCCTTATTGCTGCACTATAATGGAAAACTGTTTGACGAGTTCTGTTATCGCAATGCTCTCTCTGCCCACTGCAGATAGGATTTGGCCCCTTTTATGACCGGCAGCGCTATGATCTCAGGCACTTCATACGGGTGCAGCGCCATAAGCCGCTTCTCCGCAGCCCTGTAGTGCGCTTTGTCTGTTTTAATAAGGAGCAAGAGTTCCTCATCCTCACAGAATTCGCCGTCATAGATGTAAAACGAGGTCATCTTCGGCACAATATTGACACAGGCACAGAGATGCTCTTCTACCAGCTTTTTAGCGATCTTCTTTGCGACTTTCTTGGTCGGTACCGAACACTGTATCTGGATCAGTTTTGTCTTCATGGCTAAAGCGTGATCTCGGTTCCGATACCCTCTTCCGTGAAGAGTTCAAGCAGCATTGAGTGTTCAATGCGTCCGTCGATGATGTGCGCCTTGTTGACACCGCCGTCGATCGCTTCCAGACAGGCGTCGACTTTCGGTACCATCCCGCCGTGGATCGTGCCGTCCGCTTTGAGCGCGATCACATCCGCTTCGGTCAAAGACGAAAGAAGTGCCATCTCTTTGTTCAGAACACCCTCGGTGTCCGTCATAAAGATAACTTTATCCGCCTGAAGGGCCTTTGCGATATGGGCAGCAGCAAAATCGGCATTGATGTTGTAACCGGGGTGTCCAAGCTCTTCGTCGGCGGCGATCGGTGCGATGACCGGAATAAACTTTTCATGGATCATTCTATGGATGACGTCGGCGTTGACCGAGGTTATCGTACCTGTAAGTCCCCATTTTGCGTGTTCTTTAGGCTCTGCATGCATGAAGTGCGCATCTTTGCCGTTGATACCGATCGCTTTGGCACCGTGTCCATTGAGCAGGGAGACAATCTCGTTGTTGACCTCGCCGCACAGCACCATCTCGACGATGCGCATCACTTCGGGTGTCGTAATACGTTGCCCGTCCACAAATTCGGTCGGAATATCCAGCTTGGTCAGCATCTCCGTAATACGCGGTCCGCCGCCATGGACGACAACAGGACGCAATCCGACCAGGTGCATCAGCAAAATATCCTCTGCAAACTTCTCTTTGAGTTCAGGCGAGGTCTGGGCAGCGCCACCGTACTTGATGACGACGATCTTGTTGTTGAACTTTTTGATAAACGGCAGGGCCTCTAAGAGGGTCTGTACCTTTTTTGGCTTACTCTTCATGACTGTTCTCGCTTTTAGAAATAGTATTATGGACGTAGTGGTCTACCGCTTGTGTGAAGCTTTCATCCAGTTCGAGACTGAGATCCATCAGGCTCACGGGCAGACCGAATTGACGAATTTTAACGTAATCTTTTAAAGTCACCAATAAACTGTCTGCGCCTGTTCGTGCCAAAATAGCGTCGAGTTCACTTTTCGTGAAATAGTGGTGATCTTCAAAGTAGACCTTCTCGACAACGTCGGGAAGATAGGGATCCAGTCTCTCGGCTCGTGCGATCGCAGTGACCAGGGCCATCTTCTCGCTTGCATCGATCAACTTGACACTGCGTTTGAACGCCGCGCCTTCTCGGATGAGCAGCGCATCTTTGCCGCGCCACAGCCGCTCTCGGTAGGGACCGGCAGGCAGGCAGAAACTGTTTTTGGAGGCGACCTCGATCACAATGTCCAGTTTCTTGATATGGTGTTTGTTGTAGCCGTCATCCAAAAAAACAACGCGGCAGCCCATCGCTTTGGCTTGTTCTATCGCGCTCTCGCGTTTTTCGCTCACGATCACGACCGCATGCGAAAGGACATTGGCATAGAGCATCGCTTCATCACCGCTGACATCAACATCGACCAGCACACGTTTGCCGTCAGAGACGACGACCATCCCTTCGCTTTTTCGGCCGTATCCGCGAAGCACGACAGCAGCCTTTTCATAGCGCGCTGCCAGTGCGGAGACGATAGGGGTCTTGCCGCTTCCTCCGACAGTGAGGTTACCGACACTGACAATGGGGATCTGAAAATCCTGCGGCCGGCTGCTTCTGTATCGCAGGTTCATCACGGCACAATAGAGCAGACTCAAAGGCCAGAGCAGCAGTGACAGAAGTTTTTGTACGGGGCCGGGCGCATAGAGATAGCGCTCACCCCACAGCGTCAGAGTCTGTTTCAAACCCGTGTTTTGGCAACTTCTTTGATTGCGTCGCAGATGTAATCGACCTCTTTGTCACTCATGGCCGCATAGATCGGGAGCGAAAGGATCGATTGGTAGTTGCGAAGCGCCACCGGGAAATCATTGATACGCAACATATATTTGCTTTTATAGTAGCTCATCAGGTGCAGCGGAATGTAATGAAGGCCCGTCGCGATCCCTTTTTTCTCCAACTCGCGGGCAAATGAATCACGGTTTTTGTCGATTTTGACAATATAGTTGCTGAAAGCGTGGTCCTCTACGACGACCGGCAGAGAGATATGTTCAACCCCGTTGAGTTTTGCATTGTACCGTGCTGCGATCTCCTGCTGGCGTGCAATGGTCTGGTCCTGTCGCGAGAGCTGCACATCGATAAAGGCAGCATCGAGATCACTCATGGTATATTTATTCCCGATAGCCGTCACGTCGTAGATGTACTCCAGGCTCTCTTCGTCCACAACCAGGGCATGGTTGCGAAGCAGTTTTGCACGCTCCATGATATCCTCGTCTTCCGTCACCAGCATACCGCCCTGACAGATGCTCTTTTTAAGATGCTGCGAAAAGCTGAAGCAGGTGATCGCAGCACCGGTAGCACCGATTTTCTGACCTCGATAGGTCGCACCCAGTGCATCACCGGCATCTTCGATAATCTTGATCCTGTAGATCTTGGCGATATTGTAGAGACGTTCAAGGTCCATCGGCTGTCCCGCCGAATGCGAAACGATCACCGCTTTCAGCTTCTTGGACTGGTTGTCTTCGAGGTAGTTTTCCAGTTTGTCGAGATCGATGTTAAACGTATCTTCATCGATATCGATAAAGGTCGGCTCCGCATCGAAGTGGCGTACGACTTCGGGAACGGCCGGGTGGGCGTTGACCGAGCAGAGGACTTTATCCCCCCGTTTCAGGTCGATAGCGAGCATTGCAAGATGCAGCGCCCCGGTCCCGCTTGAGGTTGAAACCGCATACGAAGCCCCGACATAGGCTTGAAAGTTATCTTCCAGATCCTCGACAGCGTAATAGGCATCGCCGTTGAGGACGTCAATGATCCTCTGTTGTTCTTTCGTTCCTATGTCCGTTCTGTAAAATGGGATTTGCATCTTCTTTTCCTTTATAGAGTGATATCTCGTGGATAGTTAAAATCATGGTTGATCGTTCGTGACGTCAGCTTCGCGATCACCGGCATCTTGCGCTTAAACTGGTTGCGGTAGATCCGGGTGATGATCAGCTCGATGAGCTTGGCGTCATGCCCTTCTGCGACCAGTTCCTCTTTTGTCTTGCGCTCTTCGACATACGCCCGAAGCGCCGCGTCAAGAACAGCATAGGTGTAGCCGAGCTCCTCTTCGTCGCTCTGACCTTCCCAAAGGTCAGCCGAAGGCGGCTTGTCAATGATGGAGGCCGGTACGCCCAGATAGCGTGCCAGCTCAAACACTTCACTTTTGTACAGGTCGCCTATGGGGTTGATCGCCGAAGCGAGATCCCCGAAAAGCGTACCATACCCCAACATCAGTTCACTCTTGTTGCTGGTACCGAGGACCAAAGCCCCCTCTTCCGCAGAGACATCAAAGAGTGTCGCCATACGCATGCGCGCCGAGAAATTTCCTTTTCGCAGATTGCTCATTGAGTCGTTCTCGTACGCTTGCAGAAGCGGTGAGATGTCGCAGGTGATCGCGCGCATCCCGAACTTCTTGACCAGTTCATCCGCATCATCCAGTGAGCTCTGCGATGAGTAGTGTGAGGGCATTTTGACACAAAGCAGATCATTGCCGAACGCCTTGTGGGCCAGAACCGCCACAACCGCCGAATCGATACCGCCGCTAAGCCCAAGAACCGCTTTGGTAAGACCCGTCTTGCAGACCTCATCGTGTAAAAATCGGACAAGATAGTCAGTAGTCAGCGCATATTTGCTCATGCAGTAGCAACCTTAAAATGAAACTTAATTTATTATATTATATCTAAGCTAGATTATTAATTTGTTTACAAAAATTTAAAAAATTTACGTTTAGCAGTGATGCCCGTCCAGGATCTTCTTCATCTCATCGCAACTGAAGCCCGCCTCTTTTCGCGCCTCGATATTGACCCCGTTTTTCTTGGGGAAAGCGCCCGGTGAGTACTTTTCGATGATCGCAAAAAAACTGTCGGGCGAGACACCCTCCTGTTCGCACGCGTAGTGGAACCAACGGTCCCCTTTGTGCACATGGTCGATCTCTTCGTGCAGAATGACCTTGAGTGCGGCCTTGATCTTCTCCAGCATCGGATCGCTCGGCAGGTTTTGCAGACGTTCGAGCACGGCGGGCGTCGCATCCAGCCCGTTGGCCTCAAGGTAGCGCGGCACGACCGCCATCCGGTCAAGCAGGTTCTGCGTCTTATAGGAGGCCTCGAAGAGGGAGTCGTGGACGTCAAGATCGCCATACCTTGCCCCCAGCTCTTCCAGCAGCGTGTTGAGCATCTCAAAGTGCCGTATCTCATCATCGGCCACTTCCAGCCAATCGTCATAATAGGCCTTCGGAAGCTCCTGAAAACGGTAGGCATGGTCCAGGGCCAGGTCGATCGCACTGTACTCGATATGGGCGATGGCATGCAGCAGTATGATCTTCCCGTTGTCGGTGGTCAGTTTCCGCCGTTTGGGCACCTTGAGCGGCGGGACTACATGACAGAACGCGGCATAACTCGGTTGCGAAAAAACGCGGGGCGCATAGCGCGCTTCAAAGGTGACCTCTCCCGCCTGATAGCTGGCGTAAAAAGTACGGAACGCCGCAAACTTTTCTGAAGGTTTTCCGGCAGTCAGGATGGTCTCTAGTGATTTATAAAAATTCATAGGTATAATTTTACCAACATTATCCGAAAGAATTTAAATGCAGATCAAAGTTCAGCCTATGGGCATGTACCAAACCAACTGTTATATCGTCACCGTCGACGGCAAAGACTTCATTATCGATCCGGGTGTCAACGCCACAGAGTGGGTCAAAGCCAATGTGACCCACCCCGTTGCCGTGCTCAATACCCACGCGCATTTTGACCATGTCTGGTCAAACCAGGAGGTCAAAGAGTTTTTCAACATCCCGCTCTACACCCCCAAAGACGACATCCCGATGTTGACCGACAATGCCTGGGTACCCGAACTGCCGCCCTCTTTTCCCGATGTCGCTGTTGAGGGAGAGGTCACCACACTCCAGATCGAAGGTGTAGCGGTGACCTACCGTCATTTCCCGGGGCACTGCCCGGGCTGCTCGACGATTGAGATCGGCGATGCCATGTTCAGCGGCGACTTTATCTTTGAACGAAGCATCGGCCGTACCGATTTTCCCTACTCTTCACCGGAGCAGATGGTCGACTCGCTCAAACGCTTTATGGCAATTGACTACGACAAGACCGTCTACCCCGGCCACGGCGGCACGACCAGCATCAAAGCCGAACAGAAAAACGCCCCCTACTGGATACAGAGCCTGCAATAGACAATTTTAAATTTTGAAAAGATGGCGCAGCTCATCTTGAAAGCACAACGTCTAAAAGTTTAGATGTAGTGTAAATTGTGCCGGACTAAGGCCAAAGGCGCACTCATGTGCGTCGAGCGTGCCGCGGTCCGGTGCCAAATTGCGCTGCAGCCGGAACGTTTACCAGGCGCGGTAGTAGTAGCGGTTCAGATCATACATCCCCGACTGTACCGGTTCACTCCTGTCAAAATATGCCTGAAACCAGTCGTAATGGGTCCAGAAGTCCAGATCACTTCGGGCAACACCGTAATCGAGCAGCTTGGCGATGTATTCGGGGCTGTCCTGGTAGTTCTCCAGCAGGTTAAAGAAGTCCGGCAGATCTTTTTCATTGACCACGAAAAAGAAGTTGGGGTATGAACCGACACTCCCTTCGATAAAGTCCGCCCTGTCTTTTGCCGGATCGAGTCTCTCTTCTTCGGCAAACATCGCATTGACATTGTCGTGCCAACGGTTGAGCACGATGGAGAGAACCGTGTCCGTCCCGTTGGCATGCTTAATCCGTATATAGGCCAGATTGGCGTTGTAACCGTTGATCAACTTCATAAATGCCGTACCGGGACGCGACACGACGCGAAGCGCTTCCAAATAATCCTTCCGGCTCTCATATGACGCCGGCAGAGCATCCGGCACACGCTCCCCTCTTCGAAGATAGTTATGGTCAAAACGGATCTTGGCTGCTTTGTCGATATGTTCATCGACAACCTTTTCGGCAAACTCCTGTTGACAGTTGTCGCTTTTATAGTCTATCTTCGTCTCGCCCAACCACTCCAGTTTTTCCAGATCGTTAAACGCATCATCTCCCATATACCATGACTTCAGAAGGTCCACGCGGCTCGATTTGGGCAGGAACGAGACAAAGTTGGCTTCGCCTTCTATGCGCAAAAAATCCATATAACGTCTGATATTGGCCTGATGCGCAATATTGCCAAAGACATCAAAACCGGCAACAAGCGCATAGTAGATTCGTTCAAACTGCGGGTAGTCGATGACCCACATCGTCCGCGGCATCTGTCCCAACACCCCTCTATGCACCGAGGCGCTGTCAAAGTGACGATAGACCGTCAGAATGGGGCTCTGCTCCGGCGAATCACCTCTCCATATCCACTCCATCGATGTTCTTGCACCATGGAAACTGTACAGTTTGGTTTTGTCATGTATGTATTGGAGGTAAAGCTTTCTGTAGCGGTCACTGAAAGTGCTGAAGAGCCCGATCGAGCTCCCCTTTTCTATCGGCATGCTGAGATTACTCCCCTCTTTGATGAGGAAGTTCGGGTTGTTCACCGTCAGGTCATATTTCGGGTCCAGGAACATGATCCAGAAGTGGTCATGGATCACATTCAGTGCGATCTGGCCTTTACAGACCGGCCCCCGGATAAAGGTACGCGTGATGTACTCGCTGTTGTCCAGAAGAAACTGGTAACGCGATGCCGGCGGTATCTGGGCATAGTTCAAAAACGGATTGGCGCTTCGGACCTGATCATAGTCCATAACATGCGGTGTTTCAAGCCAGGGTGTCTCTATGAAGAGGGCATTGATCCGGCGGTACTTCTCCGCGTCCATCGCAAAGACGATGTGGGTCTTATGGACGATCGTCGAGTGGATCTTACGGATCCGATAGTAGAAGGTTTCGACACCGGGATCGTCAAAAGGACGCACGCTGGGGATCACCTCTATCTTCTGCGGCGAGGGGGTTTTCGAGCGGACGATCTCATAAAACTCGCCCGGTGCCTCCGGGAAGTAGAGATGCGCGATAAAGAGATGTTCGTAGAGGTAGCGGGCCGTCATGGCATGTTTGGCGTCGGGCTGATTGAGAAAGGCTTCCCACTTCGCTATCGACAGCCTTGCCGCTTCACTCGGTCGGACAAGTTCGGCCTGCTGGGATGCAGTCGGGCCGCGTGCCCCCTGCTGAAGCCAGTGCAGAATGGTCGTATACTCTTTTTTTGAGAGCGCCGGAAAGCCGAACGGCATACCGCGGTTGGGATGTTTGTCCATAAACTCGGCCAGCTCTTCACCGTTTTTTGCACAGCTCTGGTCGGCAACGTCCTCGGCATAATACTCGCCCTTGCTGATCGGATTTTCCATCTTGGTACGCAGCAGATGGGCCATGATCGTATTGTTGAAGTTCCCGGTAGCCGTGTTTTCAGTCACCGAATAAAAACGTTTTGTGCGCCACTCATCCGTTGTCTCTGCATCCATAAAAAGACGTGTCGGCTCATGCGCTTTCAAGCGGTCAAGGTAGACGATCTCTTTTGACGCACCGCGGTCAGCGCCCTCGAAGGAGCTTAGCTTCAACTGACAGGGGGAGTTGTAACAGGAGTGGCAGGTGACACAGCGCTTGTCAAAGATCGGTTTGACGTCCGCAAGGTAATCGATCTTCTTTTCCATGCGTTTGACCTGGATCGGCGCCGGCGGGTCATACGAACACCCTCCAAAGAAAAAGGATGCGAACAGTGCGATCAGGAGAACGTTTTTCATCTTAGCCCTTCAGCACATGTTCTTGCGTCACATAGGTCTTGAAACTGCCCGTAAAAACATCTCTGCCGTGACAATGGCCGACAACCTCAACCACCCCCTTGGCACCGTCCTGCTCAACGACCGTCGCTTCAAAATCGATCGCATCGCCTTTGACGCTTGGCGCTATAAAACGGCAGGTGCTGCCGGTCAACACGACATTGGGTTCGTTCACGGCGCACATCGCCGCAAAATCAGCCGCACCGAAGATAAAACCGCCGTGGATCAGCCCCGCTTCGTCCGCCAACATCTTGGCATCCGTCTTAAGCTGCACCTTCGCATACCCTTTGGCAAGTTTGACAAGCTCGCCGCAGAGCTTCGTATTGATCTTGAGATGGGTATTTTGTGCCATTACTTCACGACTCGGCATTTAGTGCCTCCCTTGCATTGGGCTGTTGGCCCTTATCCTTTGGCTTTTTGATGAGTCGGACATAGACCCGTTTGGGTGCGGGGTACCCTTCCACCGTCTTTGTCGCATCATCCGGGTCCAGAAAATCCTCGAGGCTTTGCCCTTCGATCCACGCTGTCTTGCGCTGTTCCTGCGCACTGGTCACCGAGGTCTCCAGCACCTCGAACCCGCTGAAACCGGCACGCAGGCACCAGTTTTTGAGTGCCGGGATCGTCGGGACGAAATAGATGTTGGGGATCTTGGAATAGGCACCCTGCGGACAGAGGGCCATCTCTTCGTCACCGTCGATCATAAAGGTATCCAAAATAACCTCACCCTCTGTGTCCAGCCCTTTGTAGAGCTGTTTGAGCATCGCGACAGGATCGCTTCGGTGGTAGAGGACCCCCAGACAGAAGATCGTGTCGAACTTCTCTTCATAATAGGGCAGATGCTCCACGCCCAGCAGTTCGTACTTGATGGCCGTTTTGGCAAAATGGTTGATAAAATCGAACTGTGTCTTGTAGAGTGCCGAAGGGTCAAAGCCGACCAGGGAAGCGGGGTTGTCCTCCTGCATCCGAAAAAGGTAGTAGCCGTTGTTGCAGCCGATATCGGCAACGCGTTTGCCCGCCAGGTCAATGTGCGGCCGCAGCAGGTTGTACTTCATAAAACTCTGCCACTCGGTGTCGATAAAGAGACCTAAAATCTCAAACGGCCCTTTTCGCCACGGCATCATCATACGTGCAACAGACGCGATCTCTTCATGATCGACCGTCTCCTCCGTCTGCAAAGCGACCGTATCGCCCAACGTCACTGCCGCATCAACATCCGGCAGTGACGCCAACGCCTCACGCAGCGGTTTGATGTTTTTCCATGTCATCCATTTTTCACGCTCTATGCGCAGGGCATTCAAATCCATTGTGTTCTTTCTGTGTAGATACCTGTATTTTAGCTAAAGCTTGTTAAAATCCTTTTCATGCGCATCGAAAAAAAAGCAACAGTTATTTCATCATCAACGGCAGCACTGCTCGTCACGATCAAGATAATCGTCGGCATCATGAGCGGTTCCGTTGCCATTCTCGCCTCGGCCATTGACTCTTTTCTGGACCTTTCCGTCTCCATATTCAACTATTTCGCTCTTCACCAGTCCGAGAAAAAAGCGGATGCCCAGTTCAATTTCGGACGCGGCAAGCTCGAAGCCATCGCTGCCGTTATGGAGGGGACCATCATCTCCATCTCCGGGGTGTTCATTCTCTACAACGCCGTTGACAAGCTCCTTCACCCCAAGGCTATCGCCTACATGGACCTCTCACTGATCGTGATGGGAATCTCCATCATCGTGACAAGCGCACTCGTCATCTTTTTGATCAGTGTCGCCAAAAAGACCGGCAACCTTGTCATTCGTGCGGATGCCCTTCACTATCAGACCGACCTCTACACCAACGGTTCCATTCTGATCGCTCTCGGTGTCATCTACTTCACCGATTTTCAGATCATCGACCCGATCCTGGGTATCGCCATCGCCGCCTATATGGTCTATTCGGCCTACCCTATCATTAAAGAGGGGTTTTTGATGCTGATGGATATCTCCCTGAATGAAGATGAGATCGAAAAGATCGAGGACTACCTCTTGACGGTCGACAACATCAACGGCACGCACCATCTGACCACGCGCCGTTCCGGCTCCGATATCTTTATCACCGTGCATGTGGTCTTCAACATCTCCATTTCACTCTATGATGCCCATCGTATCTCGGATAAAATAGAAGAGGGGCTTCAGAAACTGTTCAAAGACGAACGGGTCCACTCGATCATTCATATGGACCCCTATGACGACTCTGACGTCAATGAAGATGCATACTAAATAAACAAAAAGGAAAAACGATGACAAACAACAGACTACACTACGGCAATCCGCTGCATGGATTAGGCAAAAAGATCGCATTGGTGATGCTCTGCGGTGCGGCACTGGCGGCGAACCCGTATGAAAGTAACAAAGAGGAGCTGGCCTCCGTCGTAAAGACAGGCCAGGAGGTCTCGGCAACGCTGCTGAAAACCTTGGGAGGAAATCTGCAGCAGAAGATGAAAGCAGGCGGCCCGATGGCCGCTGCCGAGTTTTGTACGACCGAAGCCTATAACCTGACAGAAGATGTCAGCAGCAAATACGGCAAAGATGTGCAGGTTAAACGCGTCTCTCTCAAAGAGCGCAATCCGGCCAACCAGGCCAAAGGTGAGGAAAAAGCTATTTTGGAATCGCTCGACACCTTGCAAAAGAGCGGTGTTGTACTGCCGCCCTATGTTGTCGAACGTGTCAATAAAGAGACCTATAAATTCTATAAGCCGCTTACGATCAACAAGCAAGTCTGCCTGAAGTGCCATGGCGATATCGGTAAAAACCAGCAGCTTTCACAATACCTCAAGAGCACCTACCCGCACGACAAAGCCACCGGCTACAACATGGGTGAACTTCGCGGTGCGGTTGTCGTCACCATTAAAAAGTAGGCAGAGGCCCTACTCGGTACCTCTATCAAATATATCGCTCGACATGGCATTGAGACGGCGTTCCAGACGGTCGATCACATCAAGAAGTTGACGAGAGATCACCAGCAGCTCCTCATAATAGCCTCTGGCCGTCTCTTTATCACTCTCTGAAATCTTTTTCTTCATATTGAACAGCTTGGAAAACAGTGAACGGTTCATATCACCGAAATAGACCTTGAATATTTCCATATATTTGTCATGAAGATCGGAGTGCAGTTGCTCGATCTCCTTCAAACAGTCCATACCCGGAAGCGCATTAAGCTTCTGTCCGTCACTGTAAAACCATTGGCCAAACTTACACTCAGTACAGTCGACAGGAATTGCCTCTTTTTCAACCGGTAACCCTTCAATCAACGCTTTTGCCCGTTGAACCCATTTCACATGGGCTTTTTTAGCATTGTGCAACTGCTCTACTGTTTCAGTTTTGTTCATTTTAGACTCCATTCCGATATATCATCATCAGAAACATATAAATTCTACTAATATTATACCCCATAACGCAGAAAAAACCGCAATGAAAGATCGGTACGGATAAAGAGGTGTTCAAAACAGATAATATTTTCGCAACGTTTGCGGCACTTTACGGTGACTCAAGCGATGTTCAACCTGCAGAGGTGCTCCAGGGATTGTTCGAGGTGATCAAGCTTTGCGTCCAGCTCTTCAACGATCTGCTCCATCTCACGATAGAGCTGTGCAGCGCTTCTGCGATCATCGTCAGACACACCTCTTTTTTTCTTAAAAAGAAAAGCGAAAAACGTGTTGTTTCGGTCAGGGTTGTATAGTTTGAATATTTGCAGATATCGCTCATGCAGATCATATCGAAGAACTTCGATCTGTTCCATAATGTCAAAACGGAACAGATCGATCTCACTGTTCTCTGTTTTATACAGTGCACTGATCTCATCACCGTGATCGTATAACCACTGACAGGCAATACATTCATCACGGTATGCCGCAACAGAACCTTTAACAACGGTTCGGCTTTGGATTAAACCGTTTGCATACGTAAGCCAGCGGGCATTGTCTGACTTGGCAAGCGAAATATTGTGCGAAAATTTAGACGGGTCCATCTTACACCTTAGGCGCAAACATCACAAAAGATCTCTGCGGATAGGAGAAATTTTATCACAAAATAATCACACACTTATCACAGAATTATAAATAATTCTTATATACTATATCCAAATAGAATATAAATGGAATCGCTATTTTGCATACTCCACAGCCCTGCTCTCGCGGATAACATTGACTTTGATATCGCCCGGGTAACTGACCTTTGACTCGATCTCTGCTGCGATCTCTTTGGCAAGCAGGGAGGCTTCATCGTCACTGACCAGTTCGGCACTGACCATCACACGCACTTCGCGGCCGGCATTGATCGCATACGCCTGTTTCACGCCGGTCTTGCCCGAAGCGATCTCTTCGATCGCGCCCACGCGTTTGACAAAACTCTCAAGCACTTCCCTGCGTGCACCCGGACGGGCGGCGGAGAGGGCGTCCCCTGCACAGACGGCGGCACATTCGACGCTCTCGATCTCCTGCAGTCCGTGGTGGGCATAGATCGCGATGATGACGACCGGGTCTTCATTGTAACGGCGGCAGACCTCGGCACCCAGGTCGACATGCGAACCTTCATAATCATGGGTCAGGGCCTTGCCGATGTCATGCAGAATACCCGCCCGTTTGGCCAGTTTTGCGTCACCCCCCATCTCGGCAGCCATGATCCCGGCCAGGTTGGCGACTTCCAGCGAGTGCGCCAGGGCGTTCTGTCCGTAACTTGCACGGTAGCGGAGCCGGCCGATCAGCTTGATCAGTTCCGGATGCAGTCCGCTCACCCCGAGTTCAAAGATGACGTTCTCGCCGTCTTCGAGTATCTTCTCTTCAAACTCGTCGCACACTTTTTGATAGATCTCTTCAATGCGCGCCGGCTGGATGCGGCCGTCTTCGATCAGCAGCTCCAGGGTACGCGTCGCGATCGCACGGCGGTAGAGGTTAAAGCTGCTGACGACGATGGCGTTCGGCGTATCGTCGATAATGATGTCGACCCCCATCAACGCTTCCATCGTCTTGATATTCCGCCCCTCGCGGCCGATGATGCGTCCTTTGAGCTCATCATCGGTCAGCTGTACGGTACTGGTCAGACGCTCGTGGGCAAAATCGCTGGCCAGGCGCGACGTCGCCTGCGCGAGGATGTAGTTCGCCTTGCGAACCCCCTCCTCTTTGGCTATGGTCTCATAACGGCGGACGATGTGCGCAATATCGGCACGCGAACGCTCTTCGACCTGATGCAAAAGCATCTCTTTCGCCTCTTCTTTCGTCATTCCGGCGGCATTCTCTACCGCACTGATCGCTTTCTCAAGACGCTGTTCATACTCGGCCTTGAGCCTGTTCAGACCTTCCGACTGGCGTTCGACACTGACTTTCAGACTCGAAACCGTGTTGCGCTCGCGCTCGAGACCGGCCTCTTGTTCTTCAACCTCCGAGGCGAACGTTCTCTCTTTTTTGGCAAGCGCCTCCGCGCGTTCGGAGAGGTCTTTGACGGCGCGTTCGCTCGCCTCGTTGTAGTGTTTGTCCGCCAGAAGTTCGATCTCTCTGGCTTTCAGGTTGGAACGCTCAAGCAGCAGTTCCGCCTCTTTTTCGATCGCATTGGCCTTTGCTTTGGCCTGCTCGGTATAGATGTCCAGATGGGCACCGGTCAGTTTTTTGGAGATCAAAAAACCTGCCAGCCCGCTAAGTGTGGCTATGCCACCTCCTAAGAGTATTTCGTTTATCATTTTTAGTACCCTTTGCTGCAGCATAGCAAGCTTCCGGGGTGATCAGTAAGTCCGCCGTAACATCATATTTGTCACATATATATTTAGAAGTATTACAGAGTTTGGATTGAACAAATATGGTATATGGTCTCTGTTTCAGTCGTGCGAAGAATCGGTCATACATGCCTTTGCCGAAGCCTATCCGGCGCCCTTCTCCGTCAACACCCACTGCTGGTACTATCGCTACATCAATTTTATTAATTTTCAAATTCGTGTTTCCCGGCTCGAAGATGCCGAATTTCTTCATCTCCAGGGGGAGTCTAAATGGTACCATCTTGAAACTGTCGTCTACCATAAAAGGGAGATATACTTTTTTGTTATAACGTCGGAAGGCCGCGATGCTTTTTCTGATGTTGGGTTCCATTCCCAGAGGTTCGAACGCCAAAACGGTTCTCGCCCTTTTGACCTTGGGATCGTTGAGCAGTTTTGCCACGATTTTCGCATTGCGGTAACTGCTGTTGTGGCCGCTCAGCGTTTGCAGCGTTTCAAGACAGTTTTTTCGTAAAGTCACTTTTGTCACAGACATTTTGCACCTTAGATTGGTTATAATCACGATTATTCTACCCAAAGGCCTATTAATATGTTTAAAAAGACGCTTATTTCCCTCTCCGTCATACTCCCTCTTATTTTTATGGGGTGCAGCAGTTCCGACGAGGAGAGCAGCATGGTCGCCTCCAGCACCTTTCATCTTACCGACACCGACGGTGTTGACTACAATGTCACCAAGTCCGGTCTGAACTTCACCGTTCAGGGGCACGAAGAGAAGATCATCATGTTTGACATCTTTGCGACATGGTGCCCGCCGTGCCGCGCCGAAGCGCCGAACCTGGCCCACCTTCAAAAGAAATACCGCAACGAACTGCTTATCCTTGGCGTCACGATCGAAGAGAACATCCCCAACGAAAAGATCGAGTACTTTAAAGAGGAGTACGGTGCGGACTACGTCATTGTCAACTCCAAAGAGAACGAGCTTCTTTACCGTGCCATCGCCTCGGCGACCAAAGTGGGGCAGCGTTTCCCGATCCCGTTGATGGTCATGTACAAAGACGGCCAATACATCACCCACTACGTGGGGCAGACGCCTGAAGAGATGATCGAAAGCGATATCAAAAAAGCACTGGGGAAATAGGCACGTAGATGTTTAGCTATTTTAAAAAAGGTCTCAACAAAACGACCGAAGCGATGAAGGCCGTCGCCCCTAAAAAACGTGCACGCATTCCCAAGGAGGAGCTCGAAGACATCCTCCTCGAAGCCGATGTCGAGTATGACCTCATTGAGATCATCCTCCGCGAGCTCTACCAGGAGACGGTCACCAAAGAGCAGCTGGAGTCCAAACTGCTGGCGACGATGGCGTGGGCGAACTATGAAGAGCCGGCGTTCGAGAAGCCTTTCGTCGAACTCATCATCGGTGTCAACGGCGCCGGCAAGACGACGACGATCGCAAAACTGGCAAGACTGTACAAAGAGAGCGGCGAACGCGTTATGCTGGGCGCGGCCGACACCTTCCGTGCGGCGGCAATCGAGCAGTTGACACGCTGGGCCGACAAGCTCGACGTGCCGATCGTCTCCTCCCGTCAGGGGCACGACCCTTCCGCCGTCTGCTACGACACCATCGAGTCGGCCAAAGCCAAAGGGTATGAACGTGTCATCATCGACACGGCCGGCCGTCTGCACACCCAGACCAACCTCGCCAACGAACTCAAGAAGATCGTCCGTATCAGCGACAAGGCGCACGCCGGTGCACCGCACCGCAAGATCCTCGTCCTCGACGGGACGCAGGGCAACTCCGCCATCGCGCAGGCCAAGGCCTTTAACGAGATGATCGACATCGACGGCATCATCATCACCAAACTCGACGGCACCGCCAAGGGTGGTTCGATCTTCAGTATCGCCCACGCCATGCGCATCCCGATCCTCTATGTGGGGGTCGGCGAGCAGCCCGAAGATCTGGTCAAGTTCGACAAGTACGCCTTTATCGACAACTTCCTCGACCCGCTCTTCACCGTCGACGACGACGCCGCACCGACAGAGAGAGCTCCCGACTCGCTGATCGAGCTCTCCAGACTGACCAACGAGCAGCGCCATAAGCTGAATGCACTTCTGGAAGCCGACGGCTACGAAGCGCTCTCCAAACATTTCGTCCGCGAAAAGAGCAGCTGGAACGAGTTCAAACTCGTCGCCAACGAGACAAGCTACGCCATGGAGATCGTCGACCGCAACGAGAAGGTCATCAAAGCATACAAAGCCGACCAGCTCCTCTAACCCCTCTCTGCGAGGCGCTGCCTCGGCCCTCTTCCCTCTGACACTACATATCCAGCGGACTGACCACCCTGCTCTTGTTCATCTCCGCCACGATGTGCGTGTAGATCATCGTCGTCTCTACGCTTTTATGCCCCAACAGCTCTTGTATGGAACGAATATCTATGCCTGCCTGCAGCAGATGGGTTGCGTAACTGTGTCTGAAAACATGTGAACTCACCCTCTTTTGAATACCAGCCCTGCCAACAGCCTGTTTGATATTTCGACTCAATGTCATTTCCAATACATGATGACGACGCCGAATACCACTGCGTGGATCGATAGAATTCTTTTTCATCGGGAACAGATACTGCCACCGCAGTTCCCTGTTCGCGTTGGGGTATTTACGTGCCAGTGCATGCGGCATCTCTACCGTACCGAACCCCTCTTTTACATCGTTCTCATGCAGTTCTTTCACATAGGCTATCTGCATTTTTAACTGCTCTTTCAAGCGCTGAGGCAAAGGTAGCAGACGATCTTTTTGGCTTTTTGTATCATATAGATATACCCTGTCGTACCCGAAGTCAATATCCTTAACACGGAGACGTAGTGCTTCGTTCATGCGGAGTCCGCAACCGTACATCAGACTAACGATCAGTTGGTACACGCCCGTTAAATGGGTAATGACCGATTGGGTCTCATCTCTCGTCAACACTGTTGGGACACGCTTCTTCTGTGTTGCACGCAATGCTTGTATGTTTTGATCTTTCATAGAAATGCCGAGTACATGCTCATAGAGAAACAATAAAGCATTAAATGCCTGATTTTGTGTCGTCGGCGATACATGACGTTCCACTGCAAGGTGTGTTAGAAACTGTTCTATCTCTTTTTTCCCCATTTCTGCCGGATGCCTGAGTTTATGGTAGTAGATATAGCGTTTTATCCAACCGACATAGCTTTTTTCTGTCTTGATACTATAGTGCCTGACCCTGATTTGATCCCGAACCTGATCTAGAAGTTTTTTTCCCATAATGTATCCTTAACGTCGAAATTCATTAATAGACCTACATTTTGTTAATCTATCACTGGATATCGATAATAGTCATACATCTATTTTTGCAATATGGAAAGATTATGGTGAAATATATTTCAATCTGTTATATTATTAACAGCTTTCTCTAACCAAGAAAGTTCTATAGTACACTAAAACGTTTACTAATTAATAGTTATACAGCAGAAAGGATCATATGAAGAAGGTATTAATAGGCAGCGCTTTAATCATTGGATTATTAGTGCTAACTGCAAGGACTTGGGTTCCATATGTATTTGCCGAAATTGGTAAAAATGGGTTTTCAGCTGATAAAGCAATAGTCCAAAAGGTTTTCAAAACCAATGAAATTATAGACATGGATAAGCAACACGTTGCTGCACAGGATGGAGAGACTTTCTTAAATATCGATCTACATATAGAAATGCCCATAAACCAAATTGATTTCTATGACTTTCAATTGGTTAAAGACGATAGGCAATCATTAGGTTATGAAGAAAATATTGGTGATTATACGCATGAAAATTACTTTAATGCACTTGCATTAAATGATGAAGGAAAGATAATCAATGATTGGGATGACAACGCAAATGAAATAAATATGCGACTGATATTTCAAATTCCAAAGTCGGAAAAAGAAGGTTATCTAGTTTTTTGGGGTGAATACATAGGCCCGATACAATTCAATTGAACTGTATAACAAATCAAAGGAGACCAATCAAAAACCCGCGAGCGGCTTTTTGATTGCTCATTTGAAACGTTATATTTGACTATTCCATTGACCCCTTAAGGAGACTATCATTTATTTTCGATTTCTAATAATCACTTTTTTTTTCTTCACCACTAATACATTGAATGCAAAAATATGGGAATTTACTGTCACACCAGTGAAAAAGTCTATAAATGAATTGGAAGATACAAAAATAATTTCAGCAAAATACTATAAGTATGAGACGACATATCTACTTGACAGTAAAGGCGCTGTTTTTGAAGTTAATTTTGAAAAACAAAGAATAATGAACCGATACGAAAACAACACATCGTTAATTGAAGTAATAACCAATTGCTACGAAGCGAACTTTCAAAAAGTCTTTGTCAGATGCGATTATAATCTTAGTACTGAAGTATTTACCAAAACTCTGGACAACAATTTAATCCAAAAATACAACATTTCTAAAAAAATCTTAAAACCCATTCAGGTTAGAGGACAATATGAACATATTAATATTAACTATATGTTGCCGGATGTAGACGGTAAAAAACTCCTTTTATTTGCGTATAATCCTGCCAATTACCACCCTTCAGACCCATCGTTGTTGAAAATTATTTATCTTGAAAAAAAACCAGTCTTTGCATACCTTTATCATGACAAAAAGTTTCATGAAAATATATTAGTAGTTAGATATGAGGATCAATATGATTTAAACTTCTACACATTACAAGAACACAGTACTGACTCAATATTCGTTAAAACAGGAGAGTTCATTGGAGCAGCTGGAAATATGCTCAAAATTATTGTCTGGGCAATCTTTGGAGGTATATGAATTTAAATATTCAATTTCTAAAATGAATATAACAAATCATTGGAGACCAATCAAAAAACCGCGGACGGATTTTTGATTGCTCATTTTAAACGTTGTACTTACACATGAACTTTTGTAAAGTATCGAGCTTTTTAACAATTAAATCTAACAAAGGGGAGTGAAAATGTTTTTGGCTTCATTGTCATTTAAACAGAGAAAGGTCTTTTTAGGATTGGCCAAAGAAATATTGACTATCGATGATGGTATTGTTGATAATCACGAGGAAGATTATCTGAGAAGTTTATGCTCAGAAATGTCATTAAGTTTTAACAATGAATTGATAGTTGAAAAATCGGAAATCAAAAATTACTTTGATGAAGTGGCATCAAAAAAAATCTTGTTGTTAGAACTAGTCGCATTGGGGTATTCAAATAAAGATTATCATGAAGCTCAAGATAAATATACTGATGAAATCTGTGTTGCCATTGACATGCCAATAGAAGAACTAAGAAAGATCGAAGAGTTGTTAAAACAGTATCATGAGATACAAGAAAAATTTATTCAATTCATCGAGAAATAGCTATGGGATTTTTAAGAAAAACCAGTAATTTTTTAACTTTTGGAACCCTTGATAGGCGAGATGCAAAGAGAATAACCAGTTGTGCTAATCAAAGAAAAGATGACGTCAATGAAGAGTTGGAGGAAGCTAAACAACATACACAAAACGACATTGAAGAACTCGGCAATTTAAAAGAATTTGTATATTCAAATTCAATAATAAATTTTGTTAAAGCGTATGAGATTATTGGGGAAGTTGACTTAACACCTATCAAGAAAAATGAAATAATAAATTATGATAACTTTAAAGCCGACTTCAAAGAAATGCAAGTTATTTCAACAAATATCAAAGAAATCTCAACTGCAGTTGCAGGTGGAGCATTGGTTGGAACAACTGCAGCATTCGGGGCCATGGGAACTGCTGCAATAATTGGAACGGCGTCAACGGGTACTGCAATAGGCACATTGTCAGGTGCAGCTGCAACTAATGCTACATTAGCATGGCTTGGTGGAGGTGCAGTAAGTGCCGGTGGTGCTGGAGTCACTGGTGGCATGGTAGTCCTTGGTGGAATTGCTTTAGCTCCTGTGTTGGTTTTCGGAATGTTTTTAGGTATGAACAAAGGACAACAAGCACTGAATGAAGCAAAAAATCATTCCGATGAAATTGATGTTCTTGTAGAAAAAGTCATAACATTAATAGCAGAATTATCTCAAATAAGACGAGGTTGCTACTTGATGGGAGAAACCATCAGAGGGCTGGATGGATTGATGAATGCATATAATACAGAGATGGTTAAAATTGCTTACAGGTTGGAACAAAGATCAGTATTATCTAAGTTTTTCATTGATCCTATTAAAAATAAAGTGTTTAACATTTCTCTTCTTTCAGAGAAGGAAGCAGAGATATTTGCAACCTCTGCAAATATCGCCTCTATGCTGAATGAATTTATCAAAATGCCTCTAATGAATGAAGAAGGTGCTTTCATAAGCAATAGTTTGGAAATACTGGAAGGTAGCAAACAAAGAATTGAAGCTATACCTCAAAACATCTGACAACATCAGGGAGCATAGGAATGGATTTACTTGGATTCAAAAAAAGAAAAAAAGAAAGAGATTTTAACAACGAGGTTAATTTAGCAATTGGTGCAGAATTAGAACGGTTTGGATTTGCTAATGCAGAACATTTTAAAAGTCATGCGGATTTAAGCAAAGTTGCAGGAAGCAAGATCAACCCTCAATTTGCAAAAAATAATTACCATCAGCAAGCTGGTTTTTCAGCGGAGATCAAAACGGAAGCAAGAACTAATGCTGAAAATATAATAAATAAAAAAAACACACGAATTAGAAGAACAGATAATATAGGTGAGGTAAATCATCCACAATACGATCATGTAGAAGTTGACAGTAAAGGGAATCCAATTTTAAATGAAGACGGAACTTTTAAAGGAGGCTCTCAGCAAAAAGTTCACAACAGTGTAGATAAATATGATAAATACTCAAAGCCAGAGTTATTTGAAAAATATAAAGATACTCCAATAGATGTTCCTAGTGACCAGATTGATGATATTCAAGATCGATATACAAAAAATATTGAAAAACTAAAACAACAAGAAGAAAGCTTAAGAAAGCAGGGTAAAACTGAATTGGCTGATGAAAAAAAAGCCGAAATAAAAAGAAACGAGAATGTAAAAAAGCGTTTTAGAGATTCAGGAGTGAGCACTGATGAAGCAATGGAGGCAAGAAAACATCATAATATAAGTGTCGCAAAAGATATAGCCAAAATATCCCATAAAGCAGGTGTCGATTCTGCAAAAATGGGTGCTGCTCTTGGAGGTGGAATCAGCACTTTTCGAAATATGCGTAGTTACATAAACGGTGATAAGGATGGAATGGATGCGGTCAAAGATGTAGCTAAAGATACGACAAAATCAGCAGCCATATCTTACGCTTCTGGTGCGACCAGTACAGCTATTGGCGGCGCACTAAAAGCATCAAGCAGCCAAGTAGCCAAGAATCTGGCTAAGGGGAACACGCCTACGGTTATACTTCAAACAGGGGTTATATTAGCCAAGCAGACCACAAAATTATTAACAGGAAAAATTACGGGAGAAGAGTTTGCCAAAAATATAGGTCAAGAAGGAACCACGCTGGCGACATCATTAACTGGTGCGAATCTAGGCGCCGTTTTGGGAACTGCAATAGCTCCAGGTGTTGGTACTATAGTGGGTGGTGTAATAGGTGGTATGACAGCTTCTTTAATGAGTAGTGCGCTTTATTCTGAATTGCAAAAATCTCTTCATGACACTGAAATTTCAAATCAACAGAGAGAAATGATCAATAAATATTGTCAGGAATTAATAAAGCAAGAAAAAGAGTACCGAGAGTATGCAATGTCTGTATACGATGACTATTTTGATAGAAAAGAGTTGGAACTTAAAGATGGTTTTAAAACCATTAGTATAGCAATACAAAATGGTGAAAATATAAATCATGGATTAGCTATGGTTGGAGAAGCTTTTGATCTTGAATTAAAATTTGCCAATGTTGATGACTTCAAACAGCATATAAAAAGTGGTAAAACATTGAAATTATGAAACCAAGATTTTGCTGAAAACAAAAGTACAACAAATCCTAGCACCGAACAGCAAGCTGTCGGTGAACTCAAACGTTATGTCGCTTAAAGGGACGCCGGTAAAATGACGAAGCAAAAAAGTTGGAAGATTGGAGTCGTGGCTCTTTGCCTCGCGATCGGCATATTAGCGTCTCTGGTTGGGCTGATGTTCTATTTTAATGAGTACCCTCCCGATTCCTATTGTCGCTCGGAGTTCAAGAGGGCCACAGGTATTGAGTTGCCTGCAGAAGCAAAACTTATTGCCAGTTGTTCAGCGTCGGCCTATAGCACAGCTGCAGTTTATGAGATCGATTCACAGCACTGGCCAAAACTAATTCAGAGCGTCAGCCGAGTAGGGAAACCAGGTCATGAACTTCCAGACGATGAATGTGAGCCATCGATTAGGCCATTGCTCAATCGTCCTGAAGATACTCATGTTATGGTAATGGTTAATCTAGACCAACTCACATGGAGTACCAATAATGACACTAAGCGGATCTATTGGCAAGTCACCGTAGACTGAGGACACGCTTTGCGACATAACAAATCAGAGGAGACCAATCAAAAACCCGCGGACGGCTTTTTGATTGCTCATTTTAAACGTTAGACAAAAAAATAGGATAAAAAATGGACCGAGAAAGTATTGATAAGCTAACAACATATATTGAAGAGAATTTACGAACAACTGTGAACTCTGGTATGAGTTTCATAGATCCAAATAATTTTAAAAGAAAACTTTCTTCAAAACAAAATCATGTTGTATTTGGTCGACGTGGTTCTGGCAAGTCATCTTTATCATCATCATTAAAACAATCAAAAGACCACGTCTTTATATATATCAATTTGGAAAATTTTAAAGACATTAGTTTTCCAAATATAATTTTACATGTCTTAAAATCAGGATTTTCTCAATTACACAAAGAATTAAAAAGGCCTTTTTACAAACCTTCTTGGTCAGCTTATATAAGTCGAAAAAAGTTATTAAAAGCAATCAATACCTTAGAAGAAGATTTAGCAAAACCAGATAACCAAACATTTGAACAAAGAAACAAAGAAGCTGAAGCGATAGAAGTTGGTGCAGAAGGAAAAGGTGCTTCTAGCAGTGTAAATGCAGGGGCAAAGTCTGAAAAAGAAAAAGAACTGACAACATCTTTTGCAAGAGATAAATTGGAGACTCTCAAGCTTTCTATTGATAAGTATCAGGAGTTCTTCAATGACCTTTCGAAAGCATTTAATAATAAGCCAATTTATCTCGTGCTAGATGATATGTATTTTTTAAAAAAAGGTATTCAACCATATTTTATTGATTACATTCACAGACTTTCCAAAGGAACCAATTTATATATTAAGGTCGCAACGATTAAACACCGTAGTCTTTTATACCAACAATTTGAAGATTCATACATAGGTACTGAAATAGGTCATGATATACACGATTTAGATTTAGATTACACACTAGATAAATTCGAAGATTTGAAAAACTTCATGAAACAGCTCTTAACACATGCTTCAAGTGAGTCAGGGGCAAATCTAAATATTGATGATTTGTTTGCTGGAGATTCGTTTTCTCAATTATGCCTCGCATCTGGAGGTGTTCCTCGTGATTTTTTATCTTTATTTCTCAAAGTTGCAAATCAATGTTTAGTAAGAGATGACAAAATTAATAAAGTTGCTGTAACAGATGCAGCGATAGCCTCAATCGGCAATAAAATGGCTTCAATCACCAAAGATTCAGACAATGAAAGTGAGATATTGGAAGCTTATTTAAATGAGATTAAAAGTTTTGTGTATACAAGACATAGAACTAATGCTTTTTTAGTTGCAAAACAAGACCTCGAACAATATAAACAAGTCAGACAAGCACTTAAAGAATTAGTAGATATGCGACTCTTGCACATAATTGACAGCAATACTAGTTGTGCTCCAAGTGATGGTCGTAGATATGAAGCATATATTATCGATGTTGGACTATATGAAAATTCAAGACCAAGAAATTTTAATCAAGTAGAACCAGGTATTACGGATAGTCAAGGAAGAAAAGACAAAATCAGGTCATCACCAAAACTCAATTTTGAGCAGATGCAAAACAATCTTCAAGATAAAAACGTTAACGATCTTTTTCAGACTGATAATGTCTAACAAACCAAAGGAGACCAATCAAAAACCCGCGGGCGGCTTTTTGATTGCTCATTTTAAACGTTATGTGCCATGGGAGATGACATGAAAAAGATACTTGTGCTCATTGGCATTTTGTTTATGTTTCAAGCTCAAGCGGAATCAGTGGGGAGTATAGTTTTCTTCAACATTGCGAGTACTGAGCAAT
>JBFFKK010000008.1:0-64281 GCA_041555445.1 Sulfurimonadaceae bacterium | reverse complement strand
TTCTCTAGTTTGTACGCCGGTACATGCGACTCTTTGACTGCATAGTCAAGTGTATACGGTGCATACATCTCTTTCAGCATCTCCATGTACGACTCAAAACTGTTGTCTTTCGGAAGTGCAGAGATGTACCCTTTTTTAACCATGAAGTTCAGATAATCTTTGTTATCCATCATCACTTCCCAGTTAAACCACTTCTTGACAAATGCTTTATTGACCTTGTCTTCTTGAAGCATACGCTGTACAAGGTAGAGGTAGATCGTCGGCTCTGTACCCGGCCATGCTGCGATCCAAAGATCTGCCATACCGGCAGAGTTAGACATACGCGGATCCATAACAACAAGTTTTGCACCTTTTTTACGTGCGTCAGCGATGTGACCCGCTGCCTGCTGGAAGTAGTGACCCGCATCGGCTGCGTGTGACGAGTTAAGGAAAACAAGTTTCGCGTTTGCCCAGTCCGGAGACGTACGGTCATCATTTGCCCACTGGATAGTCGGTGTACGACCACCTGAAGAACAGATGTTGGTGTGCGAGTTGAATGCATCCGTGTTCAGTGTTTCCCAGAATTTACCCGTGAAACCGTTCTCGTTCGGGCGACCGACGTGGAACATAACTGATTTTTTAGAGAGTTCATCACCGACACGAAGCGTGTCACCCATCTTTTTACCGATGGTCGTCATTGCTTCATCCCAAGTCGTACGGATCCACTTACCTTCACCGCGCTTAGAGCCCGGAGCACGTTTGATCGGGAACGCCAGGCGATCCGGATCATACATCTGAGACTGTGTCGCATAACCTTTGGCACAGTTACGGCCGCGGGAGCCCGGGTGAAGCGGGTTGCCCATATATTTTTTAACAGTAAAGGTCTTCTTATCGATCCATGCTGTCAGACCACAAGAGGCCTCACAGTTTGAACAGGCTGTCGGAACGATCGCGAAATCGTTGACATAGATACCGTCCGGGTTCTCTTCACTCTGAACACCGTGACGGTCGATACCGCCGCGTTTCCAGTCCTGACCATCAAGTTCTTTAAAGTCTTCCCACTGATCTAGCGGCGGATAAAATGATAGTGAATCAGGCGTGTTCGTAAACTTACTCTCACTGACTGATTCTGCAATAGCGTCCGTTGTAAACACGCCCTTTGCAATTGCAGCGCCGGCAACAGTAAATGCCGCGCCTTTTAAAAATGTTCTTCTACTTTCTAAATACATTGATATCCTCTCTTAACTCATAGGTAGTAGTTGTGGAATCATCAACCATACATGTTTGACAATCCATAGACCAGCTAACGCAAGGATAGCTGCTAATTTAAGAATGTTTTGGTTTTTGTTGACAATACTTAAGACCACTAGTACAAATGGAATGATGTAAGCAGTAACTTGACCGATCCAGAACATTGCCTGATACTCACCACCATGTTTGATGTACTCAAGTACAGCTGCAACCTCTTCAGCTTTCATCGGTCCGAAAACCAACTCCGCCATATACATAATGAATGCCGCAAGTGCACTGAACCCGAGGATGATGCTCAGGTCACGTTTCGCTTCTGTTGAAAGCTTGTTCATGAACGTGTCCATCAAAAGAACCGTAGCCGAACCCGAAAGTGTCGCTGCAAGTACCATCTGGGCCGACTCTGTCGGCATCTGCCATAGTTCACGTGCCGTTGCCTGTGCCATAAGACCTGCCGTATAAAGTGTTACAGGAATTGCGAGTACAGTTACCCATAGCAGTGTCTTGTCAAAGGCTGCATCGTCTTTTTTGATAAACGAAAGGTAGGCAAGCAGGAACAATAGAGCGACAAACGCCGTCGCCATCCAAGCACCCACCGTAATCGCCGATGTAACATGCGGATAGAAGAAAATGTGCCACATTCTAAACGGCTGATGAAGGTCCGCCAGAGTGAACAACAGGAACAGGTGAATAAATACAATTGATACGACTGTAATCGGGAAACGGTAGCCCGCTGATTCATTCGGGTACTTTTTCAACAGGTAGAACAGCATAAAGATAACACCTGTACCGATACTTTTAGCCCACATATTCATCGTAACCAGCCAAGGCCATACAATACCAGGAAGACCAACGTCCAATGTCACAACTGCATTAGTTGCTGCGATAGTTTCGTGTACCATTAGTGACCTCCTAGCGGCATTTTTGAAGTAATCTTGTTAAACAACGAGTGTCCTTCTACCCTGTGTGACGCAAGTGGGTTCAATGTAACGTTTCCGCCACCGACATAGTAGTGGTGCGGATTCGTACCTTTTTCAGGTTTACGAACCTGAACATCACCTTGGTGCTGCATGATATATTTGGAGATGTTTGAAGTAGGGTCTTCAATATCACCGAAGATATTCGCTTCGACCGGACATGCGACAACACATGCAGGCATCATCGAAGAGGCAATACGGTGTGCACAGTATGTACATTTGTCGGCCGTCTGTGTTTCCGGATCGATATAGATCGCACCGTATGGACAAGCCATAACACAACCCGCACAACCGATACAACGCTCTTTGTCGATATTGACAATGCCGTTTTCAATGTAGTGAAGTGCACTGACCGGACAGATACGTTCACACGGAGCATTCTCACAGTGGTTACAACGAAGTGGTGTAAATGTACGTTTCGTTTCCGGGAACGTACCTACATCAACATACTTAACACGAAGACGCCATGTAGAAAGAGGAACTTCATTCTCAACCTTACATGCGATCTCACATCCCTTACACCCCATACACAGGTGTAAGTCAACGAGGAAACCTAATTTCATCCATTCTCCTTGAGCCAGATATTAAAAGTCATAGCAATCATTATGCCAACTAATGCACGTCAAAAGACATGCTTATAATTGGCACGATGGGGCTACACGCTAGGTTGATACTACCTGAGAAAACTTTAACTGGAACTAAATAAATTGGTAAAAAGTGACAAAATTTTGATAGTGTGGGAAAAAAGGGAATAGCTTGTTTTGCACATATAACAGGGAATTGATTATAATATTTTATAAATCTGAACAACCGGAGAATAGAGCTGATTTGTGCCGGGACGAGGGGATGATAAATGAAGGAGGTTACTCCTCCTCATCTTCCTCTTCTTCGCCTGCTTCCTCTTCTTCGATATAGTCGTCAGGATTTGCAAGACAATCAAGACCGTCCGCATGTTGTTCAACGCCGGCACCGTACTCATATGTCAGCTCGCCGCCGTCTTTGCCTTGCTGCAGTATCATGGCCGACGTACCTAACAGCAGGACAACTGCCAGTGCTTCAAGACCGAATTTCTTCATCTGGCAACCTGCAAAACCGATCACGGCAATGACCCCCATTGCGATGGCAAGGTAAAGACCAAGCGTCTTATGTTCGATCAGCTCTTCTTGACCCTCTTCGCCCAAAAGAGGATAGACGTCCGGTCCAACCTGCGAACCGGTATACCACGCCGCGATCACAGCGAGTGCCGCAAAGACCATAAGACGCGCAGAGATCTTTGACATCCCTTCACTGCGTGTGATCATATAGAGGAGACCAAAAACTAGGGCCACTAGGGGAAGAACGATTGCAAAATGCGCTGCTGCTGGATGTAACATAGTACATACTCCTGTATTTGTATTTGAGGGTATCATACACAAAACTTATGGCAATGTAAATAGAAATCGTACGTAAAGTAAAACAGTTGGGAGATTTTGCGGAAAACAGCCGACGGTTTATCAGCTGTATGAAAGAAAGGCTTCGGTTATTTGTCCATTCGTACACGGACAGACTGCTCGTGTGCCGTCAACCCTTCCGTGTTGGCGATCAGGGCGCACGCCTCACCGATCTCATTGATAGCGCTATTTGAAAAAGCGATGATCGAAGACTTTTTCATAAAGTTCTCGACGCCGAGCGGCGAGTAGAACTTCGCAGTCCCGCCGGTCGGCAGGGTGTGGTTCGGGCCGGCTACATAATCGCCGATCGCTTCCGGGGTGTTGTGGCCCAGGAAGATCGCGCCGGCGTGCTTGATGCTCGGCAAGAGCTCGAACGGGTTGTTCGTCGCCACTTCAAGGTGCTCCGGGGCGATCTCGTTCATCAGGGCAACCGCTTCGTCCATCGTTTCGGTGATGATGATGGCACCGCGCTCTTCGATCGACTTGCGTGCGATCTCCTGACGCGGAAGCTTCTGCAGCCATTTTTCGATCTCTATCTGGACCTCTTCGGCTATTTTCAGTGACGGGGTGATCAGGATTGATGAGGCCATCTCGTCATGTTCCGCCTGAGAAAGCATGTCGATCGCCATGTGGTTGGCATTGGCACTCTCATCCGCCAGCACGCCGATCTCGCTCGGTCCCGCAATCATATCGATATGTACTTCGCCGAAGACCATCTTTTTTGCCGTTGCGACGAAGATGTTGCCCGGACCCGTGATGACGTCGACCTTAGGGATCGTCTCAGTCCCGTAGGCCATCGCCGCGATCGCTGACGCGCCGCCAACCTTGTAGACTTCGCTCACGCCGCAGAGGTGACAGGCGGCGAGCAGGAGTTCGTTGGGCTCATTGTCCGGCGTCGGGGTACAGACGACGATCTTCTCAACGCCGGCAACCTGCGCCGGAATGACGTTCATCAGCAGTGACGACGGGTAGGCCGCTTTGCCGCCCGGGATGTAAAGACCGGCACTGTCGACCGGCGTCACTTTCTGTCCCAGAATCGTGCCGTTGGCCTCCGTGTCAAACCATGATTTCGGCAGCTGCTTTTCGTGGTAGGCTTTAATGCGGTCATAGGCCAGGTGAAGTGCCGCTTTCAACTCGGCATCCAGCTCTTTATATGCCTTTTCCATGGAAGCCGTATCGATCTTGAGGTCGGCATCTGTCGCCGGTGTCCAGTTGTCGAACTTGGCAATGTGCGTTTTAAGAGCACTGTTCTTGTCGGCTTTGATCTCATTGATAATACCGCCAACGATACCGGAGACATGTTCGATGTCCATCTTCCCGCGTTCCAGCAGTTCGCTGAAAAGTTCGTTAAAGTCTGCGTCACTTGTCTTTGTAAAAATCATCTCATCGTCTCAATCGAGGATAGGTACCTCTTAAATTTAGCGCAATTATAGCAAAAATATCTGTCGCCCTCGTTATGTGCCGTTTCGCAGAGACCGACTCTGCCTATTTTAATGCAGCGGAGTTGGCTTTTTGCATCGCTTTGAACGCCTTTAGTGCGTGTCTGTCAAGCCGGAATTTGTATCGCCAGGTGATCATCCTCTTTAACAGGTACCCTAAAAAACCGGAGACCTTGACGGTGTCAAAAAGCACGACGGCGGCATTGTAACCGCCCAAGGCGACCATCATCCCCTGCAGCCCGAAAGAGATATGCTGCGGGCGTTCGCCTTTCAGCTGCGCTTTGATGTTTTGAACCACGACACCTGCCGACTGCTCTGCAGCGTTTGCCGTCGCCGGAATAATATGACCGCCGGCGTCGACCAGAGCCGCGACATCCCCGATGGCGTAGACGTATTTGTGGCAGGTCACCTGCAGTGTCTGATGCACCTCGACCTGCCCCTTCGTATTGAGTGTGCAGCCCAACGACTTGGCCAGTGATGACGCTTTGATACCGCCGGCAAAGATCATAAAGTCAAAATCGACACGGTCGCCGTTGTTGAGGATGACGGCATCCTCTTTCACTTCGGCGATACGCGTGTTGTAAAGGACCTTCACGCCAAGCGTTTCCAGACGTTGCTGCGCTTTTTGCTGAAGATAGGGGTTCGTTCCCTCCAAAACCTTCTGCCGGGAGGCGATCAGGTAGATCTGGATGCCCTCGCACATTATTCGGTTGTCTTGAATAAACGCTTTGGCGTAATTACCCATCTCAGCGGCGATCTCGACACCGCTCAACCCCGCCCCGCCGATGACGACATTAAAGGCTCTGCTGAACGGGTCCTCTTCACTCTGCATACGTTCATACAGCTGCTTCTCGAACTGCTGTTTAAATTCAAAAGCGCGCTGGAGGGTCTTGACCCCATGGGAGTACTTTTTAAGCCCGGGAATTGAAGCCGGAAAATGGGTACGGCTGCCGGTTGCAAGGACAAGATAGTCAAACGCAAGCTCTTCCTCCCCGCATAACACCACCTGTCGATTAAGGTCGATCTCTCGTATGATCGCTTTTTTATAGCTGGTATTTTTATAATGATCGCACAAGGCAACAAGGTCCACCGTGACATCCGTCAATGTCACCTTGTTGGCAACAAGGGCATAGGCTTCGGTCTGAAGATAGTGATAGGGGTTCTGGTCGATCAGGAGGATGTCGAGCTCTCTGACACTGCTGAGGCCCTGCATCGCACGTACGCCGCCGTAACCGCCACCGATAATGATAAGTTTTTTCTTCATACTGGTCCATGCCTTAATAGTATAACAATTCATAATAACGTATTTTCAACTGATTTCAAAGTTTTGAATCGGCAAGCGGTGATTTACAGAGATCTTTTCGAAGGAGAGGTGGCGGACACCAAATAAGGTGTATCTGGTTATCGTGACAGGCACGCTTTAGAGCTGCCTGCCGGAGAGCTTATAACGTTACTTGGAACGTGCTTCGATTTTGAGTCGTTTGATGTACTCTTTTTTGACAATATCGATCGCCATCAGCATGTTCTGTGCGTCGATGGCACCCATGATCGGCTGAAAGAGCGGTTCCCCTTTTTCATCCAAAAACCAGAGCGCCGGCGTTCCCGGTCTCCAGAGTTCCTGCGGCAGATAATCGCCATCATCGCTGTACGATATGACCGTAACAAAGTTCGCGTTGAGTTCATTGACAACACGCGGGTCCATCAAGGTCGTTTTGTCGAGGATGACACAATACTTGCACGAATGACGCGACGAGATAAAAAGCATCGGTTTGTTCAGCTTGGTTGCTTTGGCCACACCCGACTTATAATCTTTTTCCCAGTTGATCGGTGAAGCAAAAAGCATGGACGACAACATCACAACCATTAAAACTAATTTACGCATCTATTTATTCCTTACTGTTATTACCGCAGATTGTACCATGTAATGGTAACTGACCCGGCTATTTTTTTGTTTTTGTCAAGATCTCTCTAGCGATCGTCTCATAATCTTTGTCACTGACATCGATAACAAGGTCGGCAACTGCGCGGTACTGCGGCTCGCGTTCATTGTAAAGCGCCTCTGCTTTGGCGATGTCCTGAAAGAGCGGCCGCTTCTTGAGCTTCTTCTCTGCATTCGGGTGGTCGATGATACGGCGGTAGATCGTCTCAAACGGTGCATCAAGCAGTACGATGGTACCGACTTCATGGATCTTCGGGACTTTGAAAAAGCCGCCGCCCGTCGAGATCAGGGTGTTGTCAACGCTCTTGCGGAGCCACTCGCCTACACGCGCTTCCACTGCACGGAAATAGGGTTCACCCTCTTCGGCGAAGATCTTCTTGATCTTGCGGTTTTCCATGCTCTCGATGATGTCATCCGTGTCGATCGCCACCATGCCGCTCTGTCGCACGATCTCCCGTGCCACCGAGCCTTTGCCTACGCCCATAAAACCGATTAGTACAATATTGTTTTTCATGGGCAGTACTATAGCAGATTCTCCACTATGAAAAGGTAAAAAGTCTACCTATCCAGCCGAGTGACCGCCCTGCTTTTGTCCATCTTCATCTAAACATTCACGTTTCAGATAGAACGCCTTGACAACGTACCATCTCCTTTTTATGCGCCTGGTTCCCTTTATAAAGGAAGAGTTATTCATCACATTTTGCAATATTTTGTTAATAATAAATGTATTTTGTAGAAAAATTCGTTGACGCTTTAAGGCCATAGTGTATAGAATGTCCGATAGTAAATAGTTAAGTGGTACTTTAAATATGTATAAATCATTACTCTTTTTAATACTTACACTCCTGCCTACGATTAGTGTAGCTGATGGAATTAAAGTAAACTGTACAAATGGGCTTAAAGTAGTTATTGAGCTAGAAGAAAAGGTAAAAACTTTCAGTTTCTTTGACAATTATTCATTTTCCAACGACCTTCCAATTGTAGTTGGAAAAGTTGAAATCTCGAACCAAACCCAAGTTGAACAAAATATATCAACAAGAGGGATCAAAGGCTCTTTCAATGCTAAAGAATTTAGCCGGGCTTATAAAATGACTATCGCATCAGAAAGAATTGATTTCGATTATATACAGGTGAAGCCAGGCGTTAAACTAACGTTAAATGTATATTGGCCTGTAAAGTTACCGGTAGGTACAAAAATAACTAGTAGGAACTTTAAGTGTGATAACGAGTAAACTATCACTTAACAAATCAGAGGAGACCAATCAAAAACCCGCAGATGACTTTTTGATTGGTCACTTCAAACGTTAAATTACAAAAGAGTGCTTATGAAATCAATACTCAACTACATCAAAGTCAATGACACAATTTCCACCGCAGGCCAGCCCACGAAAAAACAGTTCAAGGTGATTGCGGACAATGGTTTTGACATCGTGATCAACCTGGCCATGCACAACAAAGGCGCGTTGCCGGAAGAGGACAAGATTGTTTCAAAAAACGGGATGATGTACATACACCTGCCGATCACCTGGAAAAATCCTGAAGTAGAGAGGTTGAAACTGTTTTTGCACCTTTTGAAGACACTGCAAGATGCGAATAAGAAAGTTTTTATACACTGTATTATGAACTACAGGGCATCTGCTTTTATTTACCAATACAATCGGCTTGTCTTGAACCAATCGGATGCCAAACTGATTGCACCCAAGGAATTTAAACCGACTAAAGTCTGGAAAAGGCTCATGGAAGTTGAATATAAGGTTTAACAGATCAGAGGAGAGCAATCAAAAAACCACATACTGGTTTTTGATCGGTCACTTTAAACATTAAACACCAAAAGGCAGACTAGAGATGACTTTACAAAACGTTGTACCCTGGGGACGCAATTTACACGAATACAAAGCGATGTTCTCGCTTGACCGTGGGGATTTTGCATTGAAAATACTCGGTTGCGGCGACGGCCCGTCCAGTTTTAACGCAGAAGCCACAGCCGACAATGCTTCCGTGGTTTCCGTTGACCCCGTATACCAATTTACGAAAGAGGAGATCCGTCAACGGCTGCTGGAAACAGCCGAAACGGTTTTGGCGCAAGTCGCGCAGAACAGAGAGAACTATCTCTGGAACGATATCGGCTCCGTCGACGCGCTCAAAGAGGTCAGAATGTCCGCCATGACACTGTTTTTGGAAGATTATGACCAGGGCAGAGCAGCCCGGCGCTACATCGAAGCGTCGCTGCCGCATCTCCCTTTTAACGACAATGCTTTTGACCTGGTACTCTGTTCGCATTTTCTGTTTCTATACAGCGAACATTTTGATCTCGATTTTCATGTCAATTCGGTGCTGGAAATGTGCCGGGTCGGAAACGAGGTCAGGATCTTTCCGCTGCTCGACCTTAAAGGCAAACGCTCAGGCTATGTAGAACCGCTGATGGAAAGACTGGCGCACCATGGGTATCGATGCGACATAGAGACGGTCGCCTACGCGTTTCAAAAAGGCGGCAATGAGATGTTGCGGGTGACAAGCGCCTGATCAACCGCCGGGGGCCGGCCGGAACCTGCGAACGGTTTTTTGAACCTTATCCGTTCATCATCCCCATATCAAAGTCCGGTTTTCGTTTACGCGTTTCACCGTAGATCCTATAGGCCGTAACAAGGTTGATCTCCAGCAGCAGCATCGAAACGAACAGTACAATGGCCCCCGCTTTTATCAGTACCGGCAGCCAAAAAGCGGCGGCAAAGAGTGCCAGTGCCGTGACAAAAAGAGCGAACTGTGCCAAAGCCATCTTTTTATGGACCATCTCGCCCATGCTCGGGATGTTCATGTACCCCATGCCGTTAAGATGGAACCAGACGAGAAAGGGGATGATCTTGTAGAGCATGCCGCTTATGGCGCTCATAATGAAACCGCCGCCGATGATGACACCGACAAAACGTATGGTCTCCGCCTCCATGTAAGAAGACAAAAACCACAGCAGTGTTCCTAAGATCGCCATCGCACCGCTCAGCCGCCAGTAGTAGACCGTCACATCTGCTATGGGCCGTTTGCGCTGGTTCATCTTTTGAATGACAAGGAAGCCGAAAAGTGCGAAGAGCGCTGCCACTGCAGCTTTGGCGATCCAGGCGAGACTATCGGCTGCAAAACCGAGCAGTGCCCAGAGCAGAAGGGAGACGACACCGGCCGGAACAAGGTATTGTTGGAAGTTCTCATGAAACGGCGGCGTGACATAGAACATCGGGATCACCTGAAAGGAGACCCCGATAATGAGGATGCCGGCAAACCCGAAGACGGCAAGCACCGCATGCATGTTTGCAAAACTGAGGTGCGTCCCGCCCATCACGCCCGTCCCGTAACTGCTCAACAGATGCATGCCCAGCACTACGACGACCAAGGCGGACCCGACAGCCCACCGCATGCCGCGTATGGTCGGGGTCAAAAAGGTCACGTTGCGCATCGCCAGAACGATCGCTCCGAGCAGGATCAGAAACCCGAGCCCCAGAGAGAGCGTTGCCGAAAATATAACAACCTTGATACTCTGCAGCAGACCGATACTCATCAGAACAAGCCCCAGGGAGATCAACAGATGCGACCAGGCGGCTACCGTGGAAGCTTTTGGCAGCGTCACCCCCGCCAAAACCGGCAGCATCTGCTGCAGGGCACCGAGCATCACCATGGCGATAAACCCGATCGTGAAAAGGTGGGTGACAACGATCGTCTCGAGAGTGAAACGGCTCGTCAGCGCTGCCGGATCAACAAAGAGGATAAACAGTGCCCCGGCCATGGCAAAAAGCGGTGCGGTCAGAAAAAAGCGTACCGGTGCCGAAATGGGCGGGGCCTGGTCGAGGGAGAGTCCTGTAAAGTTCATTATGCGGTGACCATCGACTCCATCAGCATGATGAGCTTATCGGCGTCCGCAGCGAGATGCTGCTGTGCCATCGTATAGAGCATCTGTTCCTCTTTCATGTTGTGCTGCTGCAGCATGATCATCATCGTCTCGCTCAGGCCGAAAAAGCGCTCTTTGTTCTCACTCGCAACGGCATCGCCGATCGCTTCGATGAGCGAACGCATCTGGGCATGCTCCATCCGCATCATCTGCGTCGGCCCCTGCGTCATGCCCGTCTTCTCTTCAAAGGCCGGAAACATCACACGTTCTTCCATCTGAAAGTGATGCTCCATCTCCTCTGCCATCTTCCGGTACAGCTCTTCCGCCGCTGCGACGCCTTCACTGTTGGCCTTCTGCTCCATCGCTGCAAATGTCGCATCGCAGTCACGATGGTCTTTTGTCAGAAACTCTTTTACACTTGCCATATTACGTCCTTTTCTACCTGCTCTTTTATATTGATTTGGATTATAGTAAAATAGTCTATGACAACCTCTTGACGAAGGTCAACATTATGGAATTTTTTAATATTGCAACGCCGCTTGAAGGCACGGAAACCATCACAGAGTTGCTCGAGCATAAAAATGTCACGATTAACCGAATCGTCTCCAACAGAGTCGAAAATGGACAATGGTACGATCAGGAAGAGGACGAGTGGTTAATACTGTTGGAGGGGGCAGCCTTACTGCTGGTTGACGATGAAGAGAAGCGGCTGAAAGCGGGCGACACCCTTTTTATCCCCGCACATGAGCTCCATCGCGTCATCTCCACCTCTGAAAACGCGCTCTGGATCACGGTGCATATCGCCTGACGCTCTATTTGCCGTCGGTCTCTTTTTTTGTAGCGGCCCTGCTCTCTTGATGCAGCGGTGAACCGCTTTTGTAAGGCACTTTTGCCGAAGGGACTTTTTTACTGGCGCGCTGCAGGTGCAGGTCCTGGTCGTCAAAGAAGATATGGGCATTGAAGGCGGAGAGGACTTCGTCTTTGTTCAATCCCCCGAGAAAGAATGCCTCGTCGACCGTGACGCCCCATGCCCGCAAGGTCTGTATGACCCGTTCGTGTGCCGGTGAATTGCGTGCCGTCACAATGGCGATGCGTACCGGCGACTGCTCTTTGGGAAAGTGCTGCTGCAGGTAAGAGAGGGTCATCAGAAGCTTGGCAAAAGGGCCCTCCTGCATCGGCGTATCGACATTGGCTTTTTCGTGTGCCAAAAAGGCTTCAAGCCCCTGCGTTTTATAGATATGCTCGCTCTCTTCCGAAAAGATCACCGCGTCGGCATCAAAGGCGATACGGATCTTGTCCGTTTCGATGTTCTGCCCGACCGGCGGAGCGTACAGCGTTGCCGCTGCAACGCCGGAGTCGACTGCCGCCTGCACATCCTCATCCGACTTTGACAGGAAAAGATCCACATCGAAGGCTTTAAGGTAGGGAGAAAGCGACGTCCCGCCGCTGAAGGCGGCTCTCGAGATATCGAGTCCGTAGTGGTTGATCGTGTTGAAGACCCGCAGACCGGTGTCGGGCGAGTTACGCGACATCACGATCACCTCGACAAGCTTTTTACCGCTGATCGCGTTAAGGTTCAACAGCGCCTCGACCAGGGCAAACGCCGTCCCCTTTTCAAGCACCTCTTTTTCGTTTTCGAACTGGTGGGCACGGTAAGCATCCAGCCCCTCTTTCATAAAAAGGTCATTTGAATCTTCAAGATCGAAAAGCGCGCGTGAAGAGATGCCGATCACCAAGATATCGCTAAGATCCAGCCCCATAAACGCTCCTTATTCAGTCAAAACAATCTTAGCGAAAAGAGACTAATAAAAGCATCTCTCTGTTATAATTGCGCTATCAAATTTGTGAGGTTATATCTATGGCACATGGTATTTTGGAATTGGTGAAACCGGGCGTTTTAAGCGGTGATGATGTTAAATTGGTTTTTGCAGCGGCAAAAGAGCAAGGCTTTGCACTGCCTGCGGTCAATGTTGTGGGCACGGACTCGATCAACGGTGTCCTGGAAGCGGCGAAAAATGTCAACAGCCCTGTTATCATCCAGTTCTCCAACGGCGGCGGGCAATACTATGCCGGCAAAGGGCTCTCCAATGCCGATGAAAAAGCGGCGATCGCCGGTACCATCTCGGGTGCGATGCATGTGCACATGATGGCGGAGCTTTACGGCATTCCGGTTATCCTGCACACCGACCATGCCGCACGTAAACTCCTGCCGTGGATCGATGCACTCCTCGATGCCGGTGAAGATTACTATGCGACCCACGGCAAACCGCTGTTCAGCTCCCATATGCTTGACCTCTCCGAAGAGCCTCTCGAAGAGAACATTGCGACCTGTGTCGAATACTTCAAGCGTATGAACAAGATCGGTATGACGATCGAGATCGAGCTGGGTGTCACCGGCGGCGAAGAAGACGGCGTCGACAACACCAACATCGACAACGCCCTGCTCTACACACAACCTGAAGAGGTCTGCTACGCCTACGAAGAGTTGAGCAAGATCAGCACGCACTTCACGATCGCGGCATCATTCGGTAACGTGCACGGTGTCTATAAACCGGGCAACGTCGTTCTTACACCGACGATCCTGGACAACTCGCAGATCTACATCGCCGACAAACACCACACGAAGCCGAAGCCTGTCGATTTTGTCTTCCACGGCGGTTCAGGGTCAACTCTCGAAGAGATCCGCGAAGCGATCGGCTACGGTGTCATCAAGATGAACATCGACACCGACACACAGTGGGCCACGTGGGACGGTGTCCGCCACTACGAAAAGCAGTACCACGACTACCTTCAGGGGCAGATCGGCAACCCGGAAGGTGACGACAAACCGAACAAAAAATATTACGATCCGCGCAAGTGGCTTCGCGCCGGTCAGGAGACACTGATCAAACGTGTCGAGCTAGCCTTCAGCGACCTGAACGCCCTCAACAGAAACTAGAGTCCTCTTTTACCCGTTCTCGTCACATGACGGGAACCGATTCCCAAACACCGTTTTTTCAACGCTCTTTATGTCGGTAACGCGCCAGCATAGAGCCGTTGCCTTTGACCCCGCCTGTATGGATATAGAGTATCTCGTCCTCCAGACTTGCCAGTACCTCGGAGAGCGCCATAAACATCTTGGGGGCATAGAGCAGATCGAAGGTAATGCCCTGCTCTAAAAAGTGCTGATACACCTCGAGGTATTCACTGTAGGGTTTTGCAAAACGGTAGTTTTTTTGCGTCTCGACGATCTTCAGGTTTTCAGGTAGAGCGCCCAGAAAGAGCATCTGTTCTTGAAGATACTCTTTTCCACCTATCAAGGGTGTTGTCATGACGGTGACATCGGGCAGTGCTGTCGCAAGGAAATAGGCCGTCGTCCCTGTACCCGACGGAAGGACAACGGTAAGCGCTTTGATCTCCGATTCTCGTTTCCATGCAGTTATCTCATCGGCCAATACGCCGACTCCCTCTTTGGCGCCGAGATCGGCACCGCCCTGCGCCAAAATAAGGTCATATTCATTGCGGCCCACCCTGCTGTCCGGTGTTGCAGAGTATAACGACTCCACGACGTCACGGTATTCAGCGTGGTCGATTTCCAGCAGCTCCATACCGTCCTCAAGCGCTGATTTAAGGTTGCCGCTGATCTTCTGTTTGAGTGTCGAGGAGAGTGTTTTGGTAATATAGAGAAAGTCCCATCGTTTGCGTCTGCACATAGCCGCTATGGAGGCCATCGCATTGGACTGGCTTCCGCCATAGGAGATAACATGCCGGTATTCGCTTGACGGGGTGTTGAGTAAAAAATGCAGTTTTCGGAATTTGTTGCCGCTCAGATCTGCATCGACGAGATCATCGCGTTTGACGTAGAGTCTCCTGCCGTGAAATGTAAAGGCGTCAACGGCAGAAGGAAGGTTGATGTTATTTTCCGTACGTGATCTTGGCAGCGCTTTGAAGCGACTTCATCTTCTTTTCCATCGCTTCTTTGAATTTTTCCATCTTCAGCTTCTGTTCGATAAAGCTCTTGACCTCGTTGAAACCGAGTTTTTTGCCTTTGATCTTGTCTTCAAGATAGATGATGTGGTAGCCGAACTGTGTTTTGACAGCCGTCGTAGTGATCGTTCCCACCTTCATCGAAAAGACTTTATCATTGAACTCAGGCACCATCTGACCCTGAGGGAAAGAGCCCAGGTCACCGCCCTTTGGACCGCTAGGACCCGTAGAAAACTTCTTCGCATCTTCAATAAAGGCCTGCTTGAGGGCATCACCCTGCTTCCCTTTTAGACCGGCAATGATCTTGTCGGCTTCCGCTTCTGTTTTGACAAGAATATGACGGGCATGGACCTTCTCTTTTTCAACAAACTCATTGGTGTGCGAATCAAAATATTTTTTAATCTCGGCATCCGTCAACGTGATCTTGTCAAACTGCTGTTTTTCCCACACCTTGGAGGCAAGCTGCTTTTCAACACGCTTCATCACCTCTTCAAGCTCCGCCTTATATTCCGGGGATGTCAATACACCGCTTTTTTTAGCATCCGCATAGACAAGCTCCTGTGCGATCATCCCTTCGACAATACGTTTGCGCAGTTCGACCTGTTTCTCTTTGGGCAGGGTGTTAAAACGGCCTTGTGTACCTTCCATCAATACTTGGTTAACCTCATCACTCGTGATCTGTGTACCATTTACTGTTGCAACAACTGCAGCCGCTGCCATTGAACTTAGTAACGCTGTTGATACTAATACTTTTACTGCTAATCTCAAACGAATTCCTTAGGTTAATATTTATAAAAGAGTATAGTCCTGCTTGTTAAACGGATAGTGAATAACTTTGTAAAAGAGAGGGAATATGCTAGATGAATCGAATAAAAAAGGGCAAAGCAACCTGCCCCCTAAGTGGCGATGTTGACCTTGCCCCGAAATGCGGGTGCCGGTCGATCGAACTTAGGCGATCTGGACGTGAAGATGCTTTTCGAGGATATATTCAAGTTTGGCACGGGTCAAAGGCTTGGCCAAATAGTCATCGAGCCCCTCTTGCAGAATGTTCTCTCTATCACCTTCCATCGCCAAAGCGGTCAATGCAATGATCGGCATATTGTTGTTCTTTGCTTTACGCTCTTTGATCTCCTGCGTAGCGAGAATACCGTTTTTGATCGGCATATCGATATCCATGAAAATGATATCGAACTCCTGGTTTTCACACATGCGAACAGCTTCTTCACCATCTGACGCCGTTGCCACTTTCATATCGTACTCCTGCAGCAGTATGGAGATGAGACGTTGGTTGATAAGATTGTCTTCAACCACCAGGGCACGGATCCCTTTTTGGTTCAACTTCTCTTTTGCCCCTTCAGGTTCTTGCAGTTTAAACGCCGCGCTGACATGTTCGGCAATACGGGTCGGCAGCAACGGTTTGTTGATCACGTAATCCACGATGTGCGTGGTGCGTGTCTGCAGTTTTTCGCCGGCATCCAGGACCAGTACAACGCGGCACTTTTTATGGTAGCTCCCCAGTTTCATCAGCCATGCGGACTGCTCCTGAGACGCTATGAGATAGAGCATATCGGCATCGTCATAGATCGTTTCATCAAGGGTATGGACTTTTTCAACATTCAGACCGAAACTGCGCAGGTAGTTTGTCAGCAGATTGGCATCATCGATCTTTTTGTCATCAAGCAGTGCCACTTTAACCCGTTTGTTCTCTACCGTCTGGAAGGCATTCTCTCTGGCAGCACTGAATGTCAGTGTGAAACTAAACTGGGACCCGCGTCCCACTTCAGACATGATCTTAAGATGACCGCCCAGCAGTTCAACAAGCCCGTGAGAAAGGCTGAGTCCGATCCCCAGACGTTGATCTGCCTGATTGCCCGATTCAAACGGAGTGGTCACTTTTGCGATCTGGTCTTTAGGGATTCCCTGACCGGTGTCACGTACGGTAAAACCGATCGTACAGCGGCCCGCTTCAGGCCATTTGAGCAGTTTGACTTCAACCACGACCTTTCCGCCTCTTGGGGTGAACTTCAGCGCATTGTTGATCAGGTTGTTCATGATCTGTTTGAGTTTGCGCAGATCGCCCTGGATATAGGTTGGCAGTTTGGCCCCGACATAGAATGAGACACTGATCCCTTTGTCGCGCCCTTCGGAGGTATAAAGCTGTGCCATCTCCTCCATCTCGGCAAAGAGGTTGAACTCACTGTTGTTGACTGAGAATCGTCCCCCTTCCATCTGTGAAAGATCCAGAAGACTCTCAATATTGGTCATAAGGTTGCGAGCGGATGAGTGGATCATATGGATATACTCATTCTGGCTCTCGGTCGGATGCGTATGCTCCAGAAGTTCGACAAAGCCCAGAATACCGTTCATCGGTGTTCTGAACTCATGCCCGATGTTTGCCAGGAACTTGGTTTTCATCTGTTCAATTTCGCTTGTCTTGCAGAGCGCCTTCTCAAGCTCGGAAACATCATCCATCTGCACAAGGTAAAGGTCGATTCCTTTCTGCTTCAGGAGGCGTACCTTAATGTTGATATGACGTTCGATACCATCTTTGTCCCTAATCAGAACACGGTAGCCGTCCGTACTTTTGTTATCTTTGATATAGTCAAGCCATTTATCTTCTTCATCCGTAAAGACCTCGTCCGCCTCACTCTCAAAGAGCTCTCGGATACTCTTGTGCTTGCTTCTGAAGTCTTCTATATTCTCATAATCGAAAAGCGTGAAAAAGACTTTGTTAGCACCCAACCATCCGCTCTCTTTGGTGTAAAAGAGGATCACCGAACAGTCAAGATCCAATATCTGATAAAAAAGGTCTTTACTGACAAACCCCTCTTTATCCATTGAACCGGTCAATGATGTCTTTGGCTCTTGATGAGAAAAAAGATTACTCATAAACGAAAATAAACCCATCTGTAATTCCTATTGTGAATATGTTACTTTTAAACAACCAATCATTTTAGCTAATAGAGATAAAGATTTTCTAAAAAAGTACCGATTATGCGCATAAGATGTCGATACTCTTACTCTTTAATGCTAAAATGGCTGCAAACATTCAAGAATACCGCTGTCATTCCGAGAGGCTATCGGGCGGTACTTGACCAAAGAGACCGCTAAAAATGAAAAAAGCCACCAAAAAAGAGATCCTTGCCATAAAAGAGGCCTTTTTAGAACGTTATGATGCAGCCGTGACCGAGCTGACCTACGCCAATGCCTTTGAACTTGTCATCGCCGTTGCCCTTTCGGCACAGTGTACCGACAAACGTGTCAACCTGCTCACACCTGAACTGTTTGAAAAGTATCCTGATCCCGTTGCACTGGCCAATGCGGATATCAACGACATCAAAGCCATTATCAACAGCTGTTCATTTTTCAACAACAAGGCAAAGAACCTGATCAAGATGGCGCAGCGTCTGGTCGAAGTCTATGACGGCAAGGTGCCGCTGGATGAAAAAGAGCTTGTCACGTTGGCCGGCGTCGGCCAAAAGACAGCCCATGTCGTGATGATAGAATATACCGGGGCCAACCTGATGGCCGTCGACACCCACGTTTTTCGTGTGGCCCACCGTTTGGGGCTCAGTGATGACGAAACCGCGCTCAAAACAGAAGAGACCCTGGTGAAAAAGTTTAAAACCGACCTTCATGCGCTGCACCAGGGGATGGTACTCTTCGGCCGCTACATCTGCACCGCCCAAAACCCGAAGTGCGACAGCGACTGCTTTTTACAGGAATTTTGTAAAAGCAAAAAGAGTTTCAAGGCAAGATAGAGGCTGTCAGACATCGGGAAAGAGTTTTATCTTTTGGTGCAAGTACTGGGAATGTCCTCTGAGTCAAGGACTGGGCCATGCAGCGATGATGCCCTCTTTTAGAACTTGTATTGGACGCCGAGGTAGAGCGTGCCGATGAAGTTATAATAACTTCCTTTCCCGCTCAAGTCGTTCACCTCTTGCGTCGTGTCAAACATGCTCCAGTCCGCTTCATACGCAACACGGAAACCCAGCCCCTCTAAAACACGCGGCGTGTAGAGCAGGCCAAACCCGTAATGCAGACTCACAAAGAGATCACTGTCATACACGCTGCCCTGGTCGGCCGCCAGCCATAACGCGCCTGCCCCGGCAATCACAAAAGGTCTCAGCTGGTTGTGCATAAGGTCTCTTCCATAATTCAGATAAACCGCTGTCGACATCGGTTTGAAAGTCTCTATCGTCTCGCCGTTTTTGGTCACCTCGTATATGCCGTATCCGGTAAAAGAGCCTTCCAGTGTCGCTTCATGATTAAACTTGTAGCCGGTATAGAGCTTATAGGCACCACTGACACTACTGAGGTCGCCCCCGATATCCGAAGCCGCACCGGCATCATTATAGTAGGTCGCACCCGCACCCAGACCGATAAAAAAACCTTCACCGTTGCGTCGTGCATCCAGCGTAAGCGGCAATACAACAAGCAGTGTCAATGTCAGCAATATTCTCTTCATAGTTCCCTCTGATTGTAAAAACCGTAGTGTAACACTTTATCACTTCCGATTAACAAAGAAGAGGCGCGGGTCGACCATCGCGCCGTTGAGTGAGACGCCCCAGTGCAGATGCGGACCGGTGACACGTCCGGTCGCACCCACCTCCCCGATCTTTTCGCCTTTTTTGACGATCTGCCCTTTTTTGACGTCGAACCTGTGCATATGGCAGTACATGCTCACCAGTCCGAGACCATGATCGATAAAGATGACGTTGCCGTTAAAAAAGTACTCCCCCATCTCGACGATCTTGCCGCCGAGCGGTGCGACGATCTTTGTACCGGTGGGAGCCGCCATGTCAACCCCGCTGTGCGGACGGCGGGGCTTGTTGTTAAAGTAGCGGCGTTTGCCGAAGTCATCGCTGATCTTGACAGCCACCGGCTTGACCATGGAGAGGTCTTTGAACTTTTTCGGCGAAAACAGGGCCAAGGCCTTTCGGGAACGGCCCGACTCCTCTTTAATGCGCTGCATATCCTCTTTCAGCGGCGAGACCTTGCGCTTGTTTTTCATGGTAATGTACTGCTTTTCATACGCTTTTTCGTCGAGGTAAAAAGAGTGAAACTGCTCTTTTTCGCCCTCTTTGATGGTCACCTTGTACGGCTCTTTGATTTTTTGGTTCAGCCCTATGCCCGCTACGATGAAATATCTGTTTTTTTCGTGTGATGGCAGTACCATCAACTGACGTTTTCCAAGGTAGGCTTTCGGTTCGACCTTGCTTTCAACCTCCTGCACGATCACACCCCCGGGAAAAGGGGCATTTTCAGGCAGCACAAGAGCAAATGCGTTAACAGCAAATAGCAGTATAAGCAGGTTAATCCTCATCGAGGCTCCTCACAATGTTTTGCAATGATCGATAGACACGCTCTACCGATGCAAGCTCCACTTTTTCGCGGTTGGAGTGCGGGTGCATGATGTTTGGTCCGATGGAGGCCATCGCGATATCGGGGTGTTTCTCTTTGATGATCCCGCACTCCAATCCGGCATGGATGGCACCATAGCCCGCCTCTTCAAACAGCTGTTTCGTCGTATTCAAGACCAGGTCTGAAAAGCTGTTCTTTTCGGGTTTCCACGGCGAGTAGAACCCTTCCGACTCGACGTCGAACCCCTCTTTGGCAAAATAGGAGGTCGTCTCACGCTCGAGTGCGATAAGCGCCTCCCTGTCCATGGAACGGCCGCTGAGCTGCACGCGCAAGGCCTCCTCAGAGCTCTCTATCAAAGCGAGGTTGATGCTGGTCTCGACAATATCGAGGTCTCTGTTCAACGCACGCACGCCGCTGTCAAAACCTGCCAGCAAGGCGATGATCGTACAGCTATCACCCATCACCTCTGCCTCCTGCAGACCCAGATAGACGGCACCCTCAATTGTGGCTTCCTCTTCAAGCCCGAAGACGATCGTCGCTTTTTTAGGGATGGAGTTCCGACGTTCACCACCGTTCACCTCGACGATAAAGCTCTCGGTCTCGCACAGTTTTTTGAAAAGCAGCGAGATCGCATTGGGGATGTTCTTGTCGATATCGACCCCCGAGTGCCCGCCGGCAAGACCGCTGATCTCGTACGTGTAAAGATGCAGATTCTTTTTCTCGCGTGTCAACGCTTTTGTGGCGATGATGTCAACGCCCCCGGCACAGCCGATGGTGACGACCCCCTCCTCCTCCGAATCAAGGTTCAGCAGGTAGGGCGTTGAGAGTTCCAGTTCCAGACCTCTTGCGCCCAACAGTCCGACCTCTTCTTCGGCCGTAAAGAGGCAGTCGACCTCGGCACCGCTCTCCATCAGCGACAACATCATCGCCATCCCCATACCGTTGTCCGCACCCAGTGTCGAATCGTCGGCAGAGAGCCACCCATCTGACGATTTGAGCCGCAGAGGGAATTCGACCCCGATACAGACCATATCGTAGTGCGCCTGCAGCGTCACCTTCGCACCCTCTTTTTTGGCTAATATGTTTCCGGCCGCATCCGTAGAGACCCGGTAGCCGTAAGCCGAACATCTTTCGACAAGATAGGCTTTCATCGCTTCTGCTTCATAGGAGCAGTGCGGGATCGTACAGAGCGTTTTAAAATGATCAATGACTGTTGATGCTGACATACGCCATCCTACTTTATCGCGATAAAGGTCGCAAAATTGGCCCACCGGAAGATGCATTCGCAGTGCGAGAAACCGCAGCGCTCTGCCATCTCGATATTTTCTGCTTCCGTGTAGGGGATCAGGACATTTTCCAAGGCTTCGCGCTTCTGCGCTATTTCGTATTGGCTGTAACCTTGTTCTTGTTTAAAGTCATAATAGCAGTCGATCAGCTCTTTGTTGAGTTTTGAGTTTGAACTCACCACCTTCTCACTGAAGATAAACGCACCGCCGCCGTTCATCACCGTGCTGATCTTTTTGATCAGTTCTTCGCGGACCAGCGGACGGATAAACTGCAGCGTGTAGTTGCTGATGACCACATCACAGGGCCGGTAGTCATAGGATAATATGTCCGCCTCTTTCACCTCAACCTTCGAGTTAAACGCAAGGATCTTTTTCTGTGCCTGCTCCAGCATCGACGGGGCGTTGTCCAGACCGACCAGCCGGGCATCGACCTCCAATGAACGTTCGACATCCAAAAGCGTCGACGCGGTAGAACAGCCCAAATCATAGACCAGACCGCCTTCAGGAAGGTAGTTCTTTGCAAACCGCTGTGTCAGTTTCATCGCCTCGGCGTAAAAGGGAACCGAGCGCTGCAGCATGTCGTCAAAGACCGCCGCGATCTCCGCATCAAACTCAAATTGTTTTGCTATCGGTTTGGTAAATACTTCATCTTTTTTCATAAAGACATTTTAGCGAATAAGTTGCAATATCGCTATGAATCCGACCTAGGAATATTTATGGCAACTTTGTGTATTATAAATATTTACTATAAAACATACCGTAATAGGAGCTCATATGAAAACAGTTCAATCTGGGAGTAAGAAACTTTTGTTAATTGTGTCCGCGTTGTTTGTGGTCTCATCGCTCATAGCCGTAATGACTAAGGGCTGTAGCGAAGACGGCAGTAGCAGTGACATATATGTCGCGGCACCGGGTGTACCGACGAATTTTGTGGTTGCAGCAACATCGGCAGGTGGGGACCTGTCTGCCACATTGGCCTGGTCGGCACCGACAACTGGCGGTGCGACGACCTCCTACGAGATCTATCGCAGCAATTCAGGTGACAACGTCTTTAGTCCAGACAATTTTCTCCTCTCTCTACCGGCCACAACTTTTGAGTTCATCGACAATGCCGGGCTGGAGAGGGGCGTGACGACCTACTGGGTCGTCGCCGCCAAGAACGCCGGTGGGGAGACCCCTACGTTGCCAGAAGAGTATACCCCTTCTGGCAGCGGAGGAGGTGAAGTCGAAGGGTACGGTAACAACTTCGGCGCAGCCTTGATCTTTGCCGACGGTTATGGCATCAGCGGGCTTGAGCTTAATACAAGCAAATCCTGGACGGATGTCGTTGCCGACATCGACTACAACACCGGACTACGCCCGGTCATTGAGGAAAATGCGTCGGCACTGCCTTACTTCGACGAGAACACGACCTTTGTGAAAGACGGCGTGACCTACTACAAGCAGAAGACCGCCAGCACGTGGCAGGGGGAGTGGCAAAACGGGAAGGACACTGATCAGAATGTTACGGCAACATGGGGCGATAACCTGATCAGCCAGACACTGAACACCGAATCTATCGTCAGGGTTGAAATGGTGCTCTCCAAAGCCCTGGACACCAACATGACCTCTTACAAGATGGTCTCCCTCTACGGTACCAAAGAGGTTGAGATATACGGGACAGACGGCACGACCTACGAAAACAACACCTCACTCGTCTTTGCCACCAATGCCCGCCTGACGATCGAAGAAGTGGATGAAAACAACATCACAGGAGCGGTCGTAGAAGACCAGAGGCTCTTCGACCCAACCATCGAAGACGGCCCGGGTAAATTTGGAGCTGAGGTCACGGTGTCCGGTAACGTTGCCTACGGCTACGTATGGGACCTCAAGCAAAACCCTGTCGCAGCAGGAAAATACCGTATCACGTTCTCACTTGACGGCACGTCAGTGCCTACAGGCACGCCGAATAACACCTATATCAAAGAGGTCGGAGTGCCAGAGGAGGGAGACCCAAGCACATTCCCTGTGCTCGTTTCCGATACTGAGGTCTATATCGATATTACGATCCACTAAGAGCTTTCCTGCCTGCTGGGCAGGTTCGCTGTTCAAAGAGGTAAAGGTCCTTCAACGGATCGACAGGTGGCTTATGGATGATGTACGTCAAGAACGTAAGGGCGAAAAGTGGTTAAACTTCTTGGCAAAAAAGGTGTCGAATGAGCACGGTTGAAATAGTGATGATGGCGGCCTTTGTGCTGGCCCTGGTCTTTAGCGTGTGGAAACTCTACGCCTTCCTGCCCAACAAGCCTCTGAAAGATGATGATACGACACCCCGCTCTGTCGACACCTTGAAAACGATAATGTATGACGTTATCCATGCAGGCGAACTTGACGAAGAGGCGATCGTCACCAAGATGAAAGAGCATCCGAAGTTTGACCCTGAACACTTCTGGCGTTTTAACCATAACCGCCTAAAGCAGCTTTTGGAGAGCCACTTTCTGGAGCATCCGCACCATCAGAATATTGAACATATTCATAAGCACCTCAACGATAACGATCAGAGCGCATCAAAATAGTTCATCTCGGCAGAACGCAGAATCCGGATATTGTTGGTCGTGCCCGGGACACCGACCGGATCACCCGCCGTCAAGACGTAGCACCCTTCGCGCTCAAGCACCTCGTCTCGAAGACCTTTTTTGATCACCTCGCTCATCATCTGCTCCAAAGAGCTTTTGCAGACCAAAAATGCCGGTGCGACACCCCAGACGATCGTCAGGGAGCGTGCCACACGCTCATCGTGCATGATCGCCAGAATAGGTTTCTTTGGACGGTAGCGCGCCAGTTTTTTAGCCGATTGTCCCGAAGTCGTCAAGGCCAAAAGTGCATTGGCATTCAGGTTGTCGACAAGCATCACGGCCGATTCATCGATCACATCCATCTCGTCATGCATCGTAAAACCTGAAAAACGACCGTACTGATAGATCTTTTCTGTCTCACGAATCGTGTTGACCATCGTCTCCACCGCCAGAACAGGGTTGTGACCAATGGCACTCTCTTCGGAGAGCATCACCACATCCGTACCGTCGAGAACGGCATTGGCGACGTCTGAGATCTCGGCACGCGTCGCCGTCTCACTCTCGGTCATAGAGAGCAGCATCTGCGTGGCTGTAATAACAGGCTTGCTCGCTTCGTTGGCCTTGTGGATCACACGTTTTTGAATCGCCGGAACTTCATAATAGGGCACTTCGATACCCAGGTCCCCGCGCGCAACCATAATACCGTCACTCGCAGCCAAAATCTCATCGATGTTCTCTACGGCATCAAATTTTTCGATCTTGGCAAAGAGCTGCTGATGACCGCCATGCTGTTCAACGATCGCACGGGCATTTTGCATGTCGGATGCATTCTGGACAAACGAGATCGCCATGAAATCGACATCGTTCTCGATACCCCACAACATATCCTCGCGGTCTTTCGGTGTCAATACCTCAATACCGATACGGGTATTGGGAAAGTTGACGCCCTTGTTTGAAGAGAGCTTTCCGCTGTTTTGCACAACGGCAATAACCGTTTCGCCCACACTTTCGACTTTGGCGCGGATATTGCCGTCGTAGAGATAAATATACTCGCCCTCTTTCATCTTGGACAAAATGTCACTCTGGTTGATAGAGAGCTTGTAATGGTCCTCCGTGAGCTGTGTGCCAACGATATTTTCCTTGACGAACTCCAGGATATCGCCGTTTTTGAGCAGAAAATCCTCCTCCAGCTTTCCGACACGCACCTTCGGTCCGCTGATATCCTGCAATACCCCGACGATCAATCCCGTATTTTTCATCGCCTGACGTATCAACTGAAGAACACAGGTGTGATACTCGTGGGTCCCATGCGAGAAGTTCATCCGAAAGACATTGACCCCGGCTTTGATCAACGCTTCGAGTTGCTCCAGTGAATCTGATGCCGGTCCCACTGTTGCCAGGACCTTTGTTCTTTTTTTCATCCCCTCTCCTTCATGCCTCAAGTTTGTAATTGGTACTATTCTAGCATTGTAAAGCAACCGGACGGTTACAATGAGACGGGCATAATTTAAAATATGCTAAAATCGACAAACGTATATTTACGATCTATTTTGTGTTAGTGAAAGGAAGCCTATGCGTCTTAGTATAGACGAATATGCAAATCGTTTTGAAGTCCCGATTGCGACGATACACAAGCAACTTCGCAACAGGGAGCTTGATTACAGGATCGACAATGGTGTTGTCTACATCCTGCTCTCAAGCACACCGGAGCCAAAACAGAAGACATCCGTCGGTACCATTATCGCCCTTTACCAAAAAGAGAACCAGCATCTCAAAGAGAAGGTCGAAGAGCTTGAGAAGAAGATCGACAAACTCATCGATGACAAGGAGCAGATGCTCAGAGAAGAGCGTAGCCGGATAGAACATCTCTATCAGACAAAAGACGAGCAGCTTAGAGCCGTACTGGAGCTGATGAATACGAAGATGCAGCTCGCTCAGCCTACCGCCAGAGGGGAAGAGGCGAAAGATAACAGCGGCGTCGACATTGATGTCGACACGGATCATGATATAACGGTTGAACCCGACGATACCGACAGCGAACCGCATAATCCGCACAAGATCTCACTGCGCAGATATCTTAAGAACATCGGTCTTGAAGGTCACGAAAAACGTATCATTAAACGTCGTTTTGCCGGCGCATACGGAAGTGATATCAGAATTCTGCAGCATGGCGGCGAGTTTTATCTCGATCTCTCCAAATTCGACTACAGTGATCTGTTGAAAATCCACTAATTCATAGATAAGATTTATTTATCATACTTATCCCGTTTTTTACTTTTCTTAACAGCTTGCACCCCCCTGGAGACTCCGAACTGTGGGGGTTTGTGAAAAAAAACAGCCATTTCTGACAATTTCTATCTAAATATTATAAAAAGAAGAAAACTTTAAGCTTAGAGAGTATAAAGTAGTCCTAGTTGAATCATTGAACCCCCTAATACAGGGGTGAATTTGATGTCAAACATCTTGAAAAAAAGGGCATTTCGTATGAATAAAGCACAATTCGTTGAACTCGTTCAAAAAAACGGTGACTACAAAACTAAAGTTGAAGCAGAAACTGCAATCAAAGCATTTACAGAATCAGTAACAGAAGCACTAGTTGGTAAAGAAGATATCTCTCTAGTAGGTTTTGGTAGCTTTGCTGCATCACTTCAAAAAGGTAAAAGTGGTAAAGTACCAGGTACTGATAAAACTTATACTACTCAAGATAAAATGGTACCTAAGTTCAAAGCCGGTAAAAGTCTTAAAGACCGCGTTGCTGCTGGAAAATAGTCACCCCTTGTCACGCGCTTAAGCGTGGCCCCCCTCCACTCTTAAACTTTTCAAATCTTTTTTTAACCACTTATAGACCTCAACTCTCTGCATCCATGCTGTGTTACAATCCGCACATATAAAGCAATGCCGGAGGAAACAGTATGCCTAAAATAGTCAAGTCTGCACAGGAGTGGCGAGAGAAGCTCTCTGCTGAAGCCTATGTCGTCTGTCGGGAGCATGGTACAGAGGCCCCTTTCAGCGGCATGTATTACGATTGCCATGATGAAGGTACCTACCGCTGCATATGCTGTGATGCCCCGCTGTTTCTCTCTGAAACCAAGTTTGACTCCGGCACCGGATGGCCCAGTTATTACGAAGCGATCGAAGATGCCGTCATCGAAAAAAGGGATGTGCGCCATGGCATGGTCAGGGTCGAGGTCTTATGCGCCAGCTGTGATGCCCATCTTGGCCATGTTTTTGACGACGGGCCGGAACCGACCGGCCTGCGCTACTGTATTAATTCAGTCTGTTTAGAGCTAATAGAAGATTAGTGATTAGTGATTAGTGATTAGTGATTAGTGATTAGTGATTATAAAAAGATGGCGAATCGCATCTTAAATGTAAACGTTACGGATGGGGTGCAGATTGCGTTGAAGTGATCCCGAAGGCGTACACTGGTACGTCAAGCGATGAACTTCGACGCAAGGTGTACCGCAGCCGGAACGTTTTAGAAGTGGAACTCGACGCCGGCACCGTAGTTTGTAATGCTTTCACCGATCACCGTATAGTCAATATAGGCATCAAGGTGTTGCATGATCGTAATGCCCCCGCCGATACCGGAAGAGAAGGTCACGTCACGTGAGTTGACAACATTGTCGCCCCACAAATACTCAGCACCGCCAAGGTTCGGGAAGATAATACCGAAACGCGGTTTGACATAGATGATGTCCGTTACTGGAATACGGTAAACAGCATAAGTAGCCAATGTAGTGACATTGACTTTATCGCGGTCGGCATTCGGCCCTTTGTAATCCACTTTTGGATCAACAATAGACTTTGTCAACTCTACCTCGGCACCGAAACCTTCCAAAACCGCATCAAGTGTCATACCCCCGCGTGCCACGGCAGCCAAGCCCATCTCCCAGTTTTGATCATTCTTCGGTACGGCTTCAAGTGCCAAACCGCCGCCTGCGTAGAAGCCGACCTCTGTTGCCATTGCGCCGCTGCTCAATACTGCTGTTGCTAAAAGTGCTGAAGTGAACTTTTTCATCATTAATTCCTTACTATTGGTTAATATAATGCGCACATAGTAGCATACTTTGCTATAATAATTAAAATTACCCTCTTTTTGGAGAATATAATGAAGTTATTACTATCACTTCTTTACACACTTAGCACGCTGGCTTTTGCGGATCTGCACGATGCCCTCTCAAAAACGCAGGGCATGAACAGTAGTCACCCTGTAGCCGTGCTTGAAACAACCCAGGGAACGATCGAGATCGAACTTCGTCCCGATTATGCCCCTTTGGCAGTCGAAAACTTCAGCACCCATATCAAAGAGGGGTATTACAACGGCCTTATTTTTCACCGTATCATCAAAGATTTCATGATCCAGGGCGGTGACCCTACCGGAACAGGACGAGGCGGACAATCGATCTGGAAAAGACCTTTCAAAGATGAGTTTGCGCCCAATGTCACCTTCAACAAACGCGGTATCCTGGCCATGGCCAATGCCGGTCCGGGGACCAATGGCAGCCAGTTCTTCATCACGACTGCACCGACACCCTGGTTGAACGGCAGACATACCATCTTCGGTTATGTCATCAAGGGGATGAATGTGGTCGAGAAGCTGAATAACGTAGCGACTTCGGGCCGCAGCCGCGGTGACCGTCCGATTGAAAAACAGACGATTCTGAAAGCCTATATGAAATAAGAGAGACTAGTCTCCGTCTTAAATTTGCTCCAGCGCTTTCTGTATCTTCAAAGCTTGCACATGCTCTTTCACGTCATGAACACGTACTATCGCAGCCCCGTTGCCAGCCGCGGCAAGATGCAGGGCCAGTGTACCGCCCAGACGCTCGGAGACATCTGAAGGGTCGATCTTGTCGATCAGTGATTTGCGGCTGGCACCGACAAGAAGCTGTTTTCTAAGTCGCAAAAAGTGTTCAAGATGGGTGATCAAGGTCAGGTTGTCATCCAGGCTCTTTCCAAAACCGATCCCGACATCCAGTACGATATCTTTGATCCCGTAGAGGTGTGCTTTGGCGATACGCTCTTGAAAAAAGGCGTAGATCTCATCCAGAATATCATCATACTCGGGCTTATCCTGCATCGTCTCCGGTGTTCCCTTCATATGCATAATGATCACCTTGGCCTGAAACGCTGCGACCACTTCACAGAGCTCGTCACTCTCCAGACCTTTAATATCGTTTATAATATGAAAGCCTCTCTCCAGAGCATACCGCGCGACTAAAGGCTGATAGGTGTCGATGCTGAACTCGGCCTGCTCAAGCAGCGCTGAGCCTTCCAGCAGGTCGATAATCGGTTTGACGCGTTCAAGCTCCTCCTGCGCGCTGACCTCTTTGGAGCCGGGGCGGGATGAGACGCCGCCGATATCAATGATCGCTGCCCCCTCCGCTATCATCGTTTCGATCTTTTTCAGGGCGTCATCCGCTTTAAAGCGGCTCTTGTCAAAAAAGCTGTCGTCATTGGCGTTAATGACCCCCATCACCTGACAGTGACGGGGCTTTTCTGTTTTGAGGATCGCCTGAAGCTGATGGGCGACTTTTTTAAGACCAAAAGGCTGTGTCAGCTCCTTGGTACTCAGTATCTTCATATGTTTTCTAGACGCTATCAACAGGCAGTCAACATACGCATTCTCGGCGATGATCGTCCCTTTTGGAACCGCCAGCTCGGCGCCGACAGAGAGGGCATCTTGTTTCAGGACATGGGCAGCCGGCGTTTTCAGACCTTTTATGCTTACCAGATAGATCGCTGCTTTGGCACTCATAATATTGAGCCCGCCGGCATCAACACCTATCGCTTTGAGATACTTTCTGACATCTATATCGGTCGACAACTGTTTAACTGTCACGTTTCACCTTTGGAAGAAATGTCATCAAGAGTGTAACGAGAATCGTCTGAAGACGGCCGTTCAACTCAATGAGGCGGTAACTGCGGTCGAAGATATCGATCTGTCGTTCACTGAGGCTAAGACCGTCGACGACCGTTGCCCTGTGATAAAGCGATTCGATCAGGGCTTTAGCCTCATGTTTGGCAAGGCGGTCATGGGCTTTTACAAAATCAAAGAGTGTCGACAGGTCAAGGTTTTTGAGTTTGATGTCAAGCTCTTTGTGAAAGATGCTGCTCTGCTCTTTGATGATCTTCAAGCGTGAGCGTACTGTCGGAAGCAGCGTCGACTTGCTTTCCGTGATAATGATTAGTTCTATATTGCGAGGAGGTTCCTCCAGAAGTTTGAGCAGAGCATTTTGCGAAATGGTATTAAACGTTTTGGCGGCCAGAACAAGATATTTTACCTCTTCTTCTGCAATATATGCTTCTGCCATCACCGCCTTGGAGTCATCTATCTTAAAGTCGTCGCGGACAAAACTGACGACACGGTGCGGGGCCAACTCCTGCTGGAGTGTCGTACTTCTCTCTTCAATGTTGTCGCAGATAATAATATGGCTGCCAAGCCCGCTACTCCTCGACATTGACCTCTCCGAAGAGCACGGCATTGAGCGACTTGTCGAACTGACGGTAAAGCTGTAGCAGCTTTATATCCAAAAGCGGATCATACGAACGCATCGTGTAGGCATTTTGATACTCTTCGTCCATCAGCCACAAAAAGCTTCTGTCGTGGTTTTTCGGCAAGTCGGCTGCCTTGTCGTTTCCCCGACCGATATACCAGAAGAAGTAGTCACCTTTGTACGAAAGGCTTAACATATCCTCGAGCATTTCAAGGGTATCACTGTTGATGGTGTTGTAGTTTGGATAGAGGCTTTCCATACGGGCGAAGGAGATCATCGGCCGGTCTGTTGACGCTTTGTTGATCGTATTGACAATATAATGTCCGAACCATTGACGGTCGTTATCGGTCACGACGACAACACTTTTGCCATCCGTTATCTGTTTGAGTGCCTGTGCAATAGTTGCCGTCCATTCAAAACGGGACTCTTCAAGCCATGAGAGCATTGAACCTTCGTCACGAATGCTGTCAAGTGTCCATTTGATGAAGGCCTGCACGTTAGCTCTACTTATCCAACTCGTAGGCGTTATGAAGTGAACGAACAGCCAGTTCGGAATACTTCTCATCGATTACCATCGAGACTTTGATCTCGGATGTTGAGATCATCTGAATGTTGATGTTCTCCTGGGCCATTGTCGAGAAAGCTTTCGCCGCAACGCCGGTGTGAGACTTCATCCCGACACCCACGATAGAGACTTTACAGATGCTCTCGTCAAAACTCGCATCCTGAATTTCGTCTTTCTGACAAAAACGCTCTACGACCTTCTTTGCATCATTAAGCTCATTATGCGGTACCGTAAAGTCCATATTGGTCGAACCGTCATGACCGGACGTCTGAATGATCATGTCGACATTGACGTTACTCTCTGCCAAAGCACCGAAAACATCTGATGCGATTCCAGGACGGTTAACAACGCCTTCAAGGGCGATACGGGCTTGGTTGCGGTCAAGTGCGATACCGCTGACTAATGGTTTTTCCATGATATTTTCTTCCTTTGTAATAAGAGTACCTTCTTCATCTGAGAAGCTAGAACGGGTAACGAGGTTGACATTCAGTTTTTTAGCCAGCTCCACCGAACGGTTCTGGAGCACTTTCGCACCCAGCGATGCCAATTCCAACATCTCATCGTATGAGATCCTGTCAAGTTTTTTGGCACTTGGTTCGATCCGGGGATCGGTCGTATAGATCCCATCGACATCCGTATAGATCTCGCATAGATCTGCATCGATCGCACCGGCAACAGCGACTGCTGAAAGGTCAGAACCGCCTCGGCCAAGCGTCGTGACCCGCCCCTCTTCGTTAACGCCCTGGAAACCGGCGATCACCAGGATCTTACCTTCTGCCAACGCACTCTTCATCGGTGCCGGGTCGATCCGTTCAATACGGGCTTTTGTATGCACTGCATCGGTGATGATACCGGCGTGTCTGCCGCTCATCGACGTCGCATTGTGCCCCATCTGATTGAGTGCGATGGAGAGCAGTGCCGCGGTGACACGTTCACCTGAGCTTAACACCATATCCACTTCTGAACGCTCCGGGTTCTCCCCGAAATACTCGGTATATCCGACCAACTTGTTCGTCTCACCACTCATCGCAGAGACAACGACAACGACCTGATGACCCTCTTTCACTGTTTTAGAGACGCGATTCGCTACATTTTGAATACGATCAAGATCGCCGACACTGGTCCCGCCGAATTTTTGTACTATTACCATTACAGTAACCCTTCTTTTTTAAAATATTCGATCACCTGTTCATAGACAGGCTTTTTAAATTTAGCCACCATATCCAGTACGGAGTTCACGTCGATATATTTGTGGTCTTTAAACTCTGGATGTTCCGTTTCAAGATCGATAAGTGTCTCATCTTTGATGCGCACAAGAAAATAACGCTGTGTCTGACCGTGGAACGGATGCATCTTCTTAGCGACATGTTTTGGAAAATCATAAGAGATCCACTCCGGGTGCTCACCGATCACTTCGATCTCGGCTGTACCGATCTCCTCTTCCAACTCTCTGAAAAGTGCCTCTATAGGGCTTTCACCCTCGTCTATTCCACCTTGCGGGAACTGCCACATACCCGAGATATCACTGCGCTCGGCCACAAAGACCTGTTTCTCATCAGGGTAACTTGATGAGACAATAATTGCAGCAACATTGGGACGATAGTTCTTAATATTACTCATAGTTGATATCTTTGTTTAATGGCACTTTTCATGACCTTTATTAGTATGCGTATTATAGTATGAAAGGTTTAAAATGGGATAAATATTTCTAAAAAAACATCTCCTGGACAACGATACAGCTATGGAGACAAAAGCACTAACCTCTTGCGCAATCCGGTGCTATCAGGACTAACCCGGAACTAACCCAAAACAGACTAGACTACGTTTATGTTATTATATATCCACATCCCTTTTTGCGACTCTAAATGCCACTACTGCAGCTTCAACTCGTATGTCGATCTCTTCCATCTTAGAGAGCGTTACATGAAAGCGCTTCAGGTGCAGCTTAAATTTGAACTGGAGCGGTTCGGTGCAGACGGGAAATGCATCGAGACGATCTTTATCGGCGGCGGCACCCCCTCAACCGTCAAACCGGAACTCTACCGTCCTCTTTTTGAGATGATTCACCCCTATATCCAAGACGGTGCAGAGATCACCTCCGAGGCCAACCCCAACAGTGCTACAGACGAGTGGCTTGAAGGGATGCATGCACTGGGGGTAAACCGTATCAGCTTCGGCGTGCAGAGCTTTAACGACGAAAAGCTTAAAAAGCTGGGACGTGCCCACAAAGCAGCCGATGCTTCGTCCGCCCTGAAACGGGCAGAAAAAGCCGGCTTCAAACACCTCTCAATAGACCTGATCTATGCTGTCGAAGGCGACACCAAAGCGCTGCTTGCGCACGATCTTGAAGAAGCATTTAAACTGCCGATCGATCATCTCAGTGCCTATGCCCTGACCATCGAAGAGGGAACGCCGTTTGCCTCCACACCCGATGTCGCAAACGAAAAACTTGCCTTGACGGCGTGGTTTTTAGAAAGCATCAAAGCCCGTTTCCCTACCTATGAGATCTCCAACTTCGGACACTACCGTTCGCAACACAATCTCGGCTATTGGCAATACAAAGATTACATCGGGCTGGGTTCCGGGGCCGTCGGCTTCCTGAAAGAGACCCGTTTCTATCCGACCAAGGATGTCAAAGCCTATATTGAAAATCCGCTCGATATCCGGAGTGAACATCTTGACGAAGCGGCGATCAAAACTGAGAAGATATTTTTGGGATTGCGCTGCGTTGTCGGTGTCGCTCAAGAGATACTCTCGGCACAAGAGTTGAAAAATGCCCGCCTGCTGGTCGATGAGAAAAAGCTGCTTTTTAAAGAGGGTACGTTCTATAATGAAGATTATCTGCTCAGCGACGAGCTGGCACTCTTTATACTGCAATAGTCAAACGGACACTTTTACCTTTACGTAAAGCATTTCACCCCGTTTTAAATATTTCATCGATATAATCGCAAAAACTATAACTTAGGCGGTCAATATGTTTGGTATGGGTTTTGCCGAGATCTTGATAATCGGCGTTATTGCTATCCTCTTTCTAGGGCCGGACAAACTGCCTGAAACGATGGTCCAGATCGCAAAGTTCTTTAAGTCCGTAAAGACGACCGTCGCATCGGCAAAAAGTTCGATAGAGGATGAACTTCATCTTCAGGAGATCAAAGAAGAGGCCAACAGCTACAAACGCCAGCTGGCTGAAGCCAGTAATGAACTTGGCCGTGTAAGCGGTGTCGAGGAGCTTAAAGAGGAGATGCGCGACATCAAAAAAGATGCCCGTGTCGAGATAGATGAACCTGATGAAGTCGCTGCACCTGCCGCACCTGCGAAACCGGAGGTCGTCACCTTCGCCAAAAAATCAAAAAAGCTCGATATCGAGACCCCCTCAACCGATGAAAAAGATACGAAACCAAGTGAGAATGCCTAATGTTTGAAGATTTGAAACCGCATCTGGTTGAGCTGCGTAAACGCCTCGCCATCTCTGCCATCAGTATCGTTGTCGCATTTTTCATCATGTTCTATTTCCATGAGTTTCTTTTGGAGTGGATGATAGCACCGCTCAATGATGCACTGATTGAGGTGGGTAAGAAATCACTGCATGCCGCCGAAGGTATGGTGACGACCAATCAGGTCGGCGGGGCCTTCTTTGTTGCACTGAAAGTCGCTTTCTTCTCCGGAATACTAGTGGCACTGCCGGTTATTCTCGCGCAGATCTGGATGTTCATCGCACCCGGTCTCTACGCCAATGAGAAGAAGATGCTGCTGCCGTTCATCTTCGGCGGCACGATCATGTTTGCCGTCGGTGTTGCCTTCGCCTACTACATAGTCACCCCTTTCGGTTTTGACTTTTTGATCACCTTCGGTAGTTTCAAGTTCACACCGCTGATCAATATCGAGGATTATGTCGGCTTTTTCACCAAGATCATGTTCGGTTTCGGACTTGCTTTTGAACTTCCGGTCTTTGCCTACTTCCTGGCTCTTTTGGGACTTGTTGATGACAGACAGATGATCGCCTTTTTCAAATATGCCGTGGTCATTATCTTTATTGTCGCCGCGCTTTTGACACCGCCGGATGTGCTTACGCAGCTCTTGATGGCAGGTCCGCTCATTCTCCTCTACGGCATCTCTATCCTTCTTGTCAAACTGGTCAACCCGGCCCCTCCTGAAGAAGAGGAAGAGAGTAGTGAAGATGGTGTGGCCATCTTGAAAGATGCCCTCGGCATTGAAGATAACGATGCAGCCAGATCCGCTCAAGACAAGTAGCTACGACTTCACACTTCCGCCGGAGCTGATCGCCACCCACCCGGTTGAACCCCGCGACCATGCGCGGCTGTTGGTCTATGACCGTGCTACCGATACCATCACCCATTCACGTTTTGATGCGTTGGAATCTTTTTTGCCGAAAGAGTGTGCCATCATCTTCAACGACACCAAAGTGATCAAAGCCCGCCTCTACGGCCATAAAGAGAGTGGCGGCAAGTTGGAGATGCTGATCAACCGTCCCCTGGATGCCCACAATGTCAACGTCTATGTACGCGGTAAAGTGAAAGTCGGTACTGTTATCTATTTTGAAGAGGGGTTTACGGCCAAAATCACCGCTCTGCACGAAGATGGCAGCCGCGATGTCCACTTTTTTCTCAATGAGAAGGTTTTGCGTTTTGAGGAGGTCCTGCCTATTATTGACAAACAGGGGCACATCCCGCTTCCGCCCTATATGCAGCGCGAAGATGCCAAAGAAGATGAACATGACTATCAGAGTGTCTTTGCCCGCCATGAGGGTGCTGTGGCTGCACCGACCGCCTCGCTTCACTTTACATCCGAACAGTTTGAACGCATCTGCAAAAGCCATCCCCACGCCTCCGTAACGCTGCACGTCGGTGCCGGCACCTTCAAGCCCGTGGACAGTGAGATCATCACCGATCACCCTATGCATTCCGAATACTATAACATCTCCCCCGAAGCCAAAGAACTCTTTGACAGCCAACTGCCGCTGCTCTGCGTCGGAACCACTTCGACACGTACTATCGAATATTATGCCCGTCACCAGGAGCAGCTCTCCGGCGAGGCCAACCTCTTTTTACACCCCGGCAACAAGCCTTTACGGGTCAACCACCTCTTGACAAATTTCCACCTGCCTCAGTCTACTCTGCTGATGCTTGTCGCCGCTTTCGTCGGTGTTGAAAAGACCCATCAACTCTACCAAGAAGCGATCAAAGAGAAGTACCGTTTCTACTCCTATGGCGACGCCATGCTGATCTTATAAAATAATTTTCAATCTCGCTTCCGTTTAAGTTATAACTTTCTATAATGTATCCACAAAGATGATGGATGAACAGCTTACGAATTTTAATTGTAGATGATGAAAAAATTACCACTAACATTCTCTCCAAGATGCTTGAGGACAAGACCCATATCGAGGTGCTCACCTACCACAGTGCCCAAGAGGCGCTAAAGGCTTTCGAGAACAACACATTTGATATCATTCTCTCCGACATTAACATGCCCGGTATGAACGGTTTGGAGATGATCAAGGAGATCCGTAAAAAAGACAAAGGTGTGAAGATTGCGATCTTCACGAACTTTGACAACAAACAGTACATGCTCGATGCTATTGAATACGGCGTTAACCAGTTCTTCTCCAAACCCTTTAAAAAAGAGCATTTTCTTGATGTCATCAAGAACCTCTCCGATGATATCCTTGCAAAACGCGAGACAGAGAGAGCCCTCAATCGCCAGCAGAACATTCTCCATTCGATCAAAGAGATGGCCGAGCATTTTTTACAACATGATGACTGGAACATCACCCTCCATCAACAGATGAAAGCACTCAAAGATGCGGCAGAGGCCTCATCCATATTTATCTTCAAAAACCAAAACCCTAAAAACCCCATTGTTGCGCAACGCTACCTCTCTATCAATGATGACTTTGAAGCCTCTAGCCCCAACCTTCTGCACTACAAAGCGCTGAACCTTGCAGATTGGAAAAAGAGGCTCTCCAACGATGAGTATATCAACGGTATTCTGGAAGATTTTAACGGGCAGCAGCAGTATCTTCTCCACTCCTACAAGATCAACGCTTTACTGATGCTGCCAATCTTTGCCAATGACTGCTGGTGGGGTTTTTTAGGCATCGGGCACACACAAAAAAAGCTCTTTGACCAATCAAGCCTGGAGATGCTTGAAACCGTTGCCAGGATTATCGGTTCGGCGATCAACAATCAGCAAAATTTGCGCTCCCATGAGATCCGAAGCGCTGTTTTTGAACACACTGTCGACGGTATTGTACTGACCGATGCCGAAAACCGTATCGTCAGCATCAACAAATCGTTCAGCGACATTACCGGTTTTTCGCCAAAAGATGTGCTTGGAAAAGATCCTAGGATTCTGAAGTCCTCCATGCATGACCGCCATTTTTACCAACAGATGTGGGAACAGATCAATGCCAACGGCTATTGGCAAGGCGAGATCAAGAATCGCCGTAAAAACGATGAACTCTATATCGAATGGCTCAGTATCAACACCATCAAAGACAACGAAGGCAATGTTCAAAATTATGTCGGTATCTTTTCAGATGTGACGGCTCACCGCACCAACGAGCTTGACTATGCCCATCTGGCGACACACGATGCCTTGACAGGCCTCGCCAACCGTGTACTGTTAAACGACCGTCTCGACCAGGCGATAAACCATGCCAAACGGTTCAATAACGGCGTCGCGGTCATCTTCTGCGATCTTGACAACTTCAAGCCCATCAATGACAACTACGGTCATACTGCAGGTGACCAGGCCCTGATACAGTGCAGTGACTATTTTAACTCCGTTGTCCGTGCGGAAGATACGGTAAGCCGCTACGGCGGGGATGAGTTTGTTATCGTTCTTGGTGACATCGAAGCCGCGAGCGACCTCACTGCCGTCACCGAAAAGATCCTCAACATCACCAAGATCGCTTTAGAGATCGATGAGCATGATATCACGTTAGAGATGAGTGCCGGTATCAGCTTCTATCCCCAGGATGCCGACAACGCCATCGAACTCATCGATAAAGCGGACGAAGCGATGTACAAGGCCAAGAAAGCCGGTAAAAACCAGATTCATTATTATGACGAACCGCTTGATACGACGTTATTGCAGACTAAGCCCGACCAGAAAGAGATCGAAATCTGCTTTAACATATAGTGATTTTGCCGTCCTTGACAATAATCTTCCCCTCCAACTCGTAAAGAGCGACCTTCTCTCCGTACTGTCTGAGTGCCTCTTCATAGGCGGGTGCACCTTGGCAGAACTGCAAGAATTCATCTGCTTCAACCGCTTTGGCCTGACCATACTGGGCAACAAACGCATCAATGTCATAAATGACCTCGGCTTTACCCGCTTTGACCAGGTCCATGGTGCCGTCGCTCTCGCCCATCCTGTGCGCAAAAGTATAGATCTTTTTGCCCATCTTCAGCGCATATTCGACACTGCGCATCGAACCGCTGTCACGCAACGCCTCAGCGACAACCAGGACATCGCCGAGCGCAACGACCATCTCGTTTCGTGACACAAAGCTCCAGTTGGCCGCCATGACCCCCTCTTCGTACATGCTCAGCAGCAGCCCTTCTTCCTCGATCTTCTCGAAAAGCTCCCGGTTTGTCATCGGGTACCGGATGTCGAGTCCGCACGGCATCACGGCGATTGTATTGGCATAGCCCGCTCCAAAATGGGCCTGGCCGTCAACACCCATGGCCCCGCCACTGACTACAGCAACCCCGGCAGCGGCAAGTCTGTGGGCAAGGTCTGCCGTCATCTGTCTGGTGTATTGTGTTGGTTTTCGCGTACCGACGATACTGACCTTTGGTCTGTTTAGTAGCGCTGCATTCCCGCGAAAGAAAATATTTTTAGGCTCTTTTTTCATCGCTGAAAAGTGATGGAAATCTTCTCGGGAAAGTGGCTGTGTCATCGTTTTGTCAGCTTGTCGATTCGAACCAGTTCCACACTGTCGAACAGCGCTGTCGACTCTTTAAGCGCTTGCAGTGTTGCTTGATGCGGATGACAGATAGCGATGCATTTGCCGTATTTGTTGGCAATGCTGATCGCCTTCTTGATCTGCGTTTTGATAGCGTCAACATTGGCATCATGGTCCAAAAAGACATCCCGCGTCTGGTACGGCATCTTGTAGCGCTTCATCACCTCTTCTGCTTTGGTCTCTGCTGTCGTGCGCGAGTCTATAAAACCGATCTTCTCAAGCCGAAGTGCAAAAATCAGTTTGTTCATCGCCTTGGCATCCGAGGTGAACTTGCTGCCGGTGTGATTGTTGATGTACTCCACCTTCGGAAACTGCTTTTTAACTTTTTTAATGCGCTCAACGATCTTCTCTTTTGAGTCGCTTGTACGCAGTGTCGATGTCTCAGGCGAGTTGAAATTCATCGCTTCCATCGGCATGTGCACCATATAGTACGGCTCTTTTGCCGCCAGTTTAGCCGAATTCGGATGACGGGAGGTCGGCGGCAGAAAAGACATCGTGACCGGAAGGTTCAAACCTTTGATCTGTTTGACGTCACCCGCAAATGAGACATCATCAAAGATGATGGCCAGCTTCCCTTTTTTACCTTTGATCTTCTCGATCTTTTTCACAATATGGTTTGGCGGCGTACTGCTGTTGCCATACTCATGCCGGGCGGTCTGATTGGTCAGTCTTGATATCTTCTGCTGCAGTCTTTTAGTCTCTTTTTTATGTTCAGTGATGACACAGGCACTCTCCTCTTTTGCCTGGTTGTATCCGGCATAAAAACCGACCACGCCCGCTGCACTTAATACCGATACAATAGCCAGTGCCCAGTAGGCATAGTGAACAAAACGTTCCAGATCAAACCACTTTTTTGTTGATGGTTTTTTTGTAGACTTTTTAGGGGTCGTTTTTTTCACTGCCATAGTTACCTGTCATTTTTTGAGTGCTTTATTCTAATCTATAAAGCGTTAGATGCGTATTAATATGGCATTCTGCCTTGATAACTTAACTAGAGTACCCAAGATCTACTCAGACAATTTTTTCGCCTCTATAAGATAGGGTATTAATCGGAACAGTCCTTCCATATTGTCATAAAATTGGCCGAAAAATCACTGCACGTTGGTGAAAGATAAGTATAATGTGCACTATGATCCGAAAAGTCTTTAAAAAACGTAAAAGCAGTAGTGCACTTGACGCTGTCATCACCAAATACAATATTCCGAGAGAGTATCTCAGTGTCAACCGCAACGCTGTTTCCAAAGCAATCCTTGTAGGACTTTTCTTCGCGTTTATCCCGATGCCGATGCAGATGCTGGCGGTCATCTTGATGATTCCCTTTATGAAATTCAACGTTCCCCTCGGGGTCAGCCTCGTCTGGATCACCAACCCTGTCACAATGCCCTTTATCTTTTATGCAGAACTTATCATCGGCGACCTGATCACCTTTGAGCCTGTCACGCAGGACCTTGACTTTATGGTCGAGCTTTTTACAATGGACTGGTTCTCAAGCGCTTTTCTCTCCAAACTGATGGAGATCATCGTTCCGATGTACATCGGCGCATTCTTTACGGCAACAGTCCTTGCAATCAGCGGTTACTACAGCGTCCGCTATCTCTGGTGGCGCTCGGTCCACAATGAAAAACTGAGAAAAGAGAAAGAGCATTTTCACAGCGCAGAATAATGACGATCTCTCCCACTTCTTCTACTAAATCTATCATACGTACATGAATACAAAATAATAGTAACAGGCAAAGCGATGTTACGAGTAAGGATAGATTACAAATTAAAAGAGTGGTGTAATTGCAAGGAGCATAGGGAGGAAGTGCCCTAGTGGGCATGACGAACGTAGCGACGATATCTCACTTGCAGTATGCCGGGGGCAAGCTGCAATGAGTAAAGTCATATATATTTTTTTTTAGTTTGTCTCTTGGTCGACGATTTTGTTGGCAGAGATCCAAGGCATCATTTCACGAAGTTTGTTACCTGTCTTAGTGATAAGAAGCTCTTGGTCGTTTGTACGCTCAGCGTTCATACGTGGGTACCCTGCCTGACCTTCAAGGATGAAGTCTTTTGCAAAACGACCGTCCTGAATCTCGGTAAGGATATCTTTCATCGCCTGCTTAGACTCAGCGTTGATAACACGTTTACCGGAAACATAGTCACCGTACTCAGCCGTGTTGGAGATAGAGTAACGCATATCAGCGATACCGCCCTCGAACATCAAGTCAACGATCAATTTTAGTTCGTGTAGACATTCGAAGTAGGCAAGTTCCGGAGCGTAACCCGCTTCAGTAAGTGTTTCGAAACCAGCTTGTACCAGTGCAGCTGTACCGCCACAAAGAACTGCCTGCTCACCGAACAGGTCAGTCTCAGTCTCATCTTTGAATGTTGTCTCAATGATCGCAGTACGACCACCACCGATAGCAGAAGCGTATGAAAGAGCAAGTTCTTTAGTCGTACCGCTTGGGTTTTGACCAACAGCGATAAGGTCAGGAATACCGCCGCCGCGAACGAACTCAGAACGTACTGTGTGACCCGGTGCTTTTGGCGCGATCATCGTAACGTTGATGTCAGCAGCCGGCTTGATACGTCCGTAGTGGATGTTGAAACCGTGACCGAAAGCGATCGTAGCACCCGATTTAAGGTTTGGAGCGATCTCGTTGTTGTAGATCTCAGCCTGGTTCTCATCCGGAAGAAGGATCATGACAACGTCAGCGACTGCAGCAGCTTCTGCAACCGTCATAACTTCAAAGTTTTTAGCTTCAGCTTTGGCCCAGCTGGATCCGCCCTTGCGAAGACCGATAACAACTTCTACTCCAGAGTCGCGTAGGTTTTCTGCGTGTGCGTGTCCTTGTGAACCGAAACCGATCATTGCAACTTTTTTGCTTTTGATAAGGTCGATATTACAGTCTTTGTCATAATAAACATTCAATGCCATGAATTGTCCTTCTATATACCTCTACTTCGAGGTGAAAATTTCGCGGATTATATCCTAACTAAGTAAAAAAACAGTTTATAGGAAGCTTAGTTCCTCCAACTTGCCCATATCTTTTAATTTACGCGTGATAGAATTCATCAATTAAAATTTCGGATATTAACTATGAAAAAATTCAATCTTCTAAAAGAGATTATTGTCATCTCGCGTAACGAGCTTCTCAAAGCGATCAACACTAATCAAGAGTTTGCAATTAACTATAAAGGCGAAGTGCTTGCTCCGCCCTATGCCGAAAAAGAGATCTTTATCTTCAAAGGCAAAGCAGGAACGCCTAAAGTCTCCGCACTCAGTATGCCGAAACCGCAGACAATTGCAGATATTCTGGGCAGCAACTATAAAATCGTAGAAGATGAAGACCGTGTTCTCATCAAAGCCGGCGGCAACTGGCAAGCACTTATCGGTCTCAATATGCCGAACTCGGGATATGACGACACCACGGCTGACGGTGTCGCAGAGTTTGCCGACAGGGAGATGGAGCACATCGGCTGGATGGCGACGGACTTTGAGATCGGTTACCGTGATATGGTCGAAGAGTTGGAGGCCAAGGTGGACGGTCTTATGTTCTGTATCGAGCAGGAAGAGCCCTACCAATTCAGCGGCATGGGCTTTTTCTTTGATATTGAGGAAGCGAAAGAGTGTCTCTTTAACTACTGCCAGGCCATCGTGAAAGAGAAGATCGCCAATGACCCTCATTTTGCAGCAGACAACCTCACCGACGATGAGGAAGAAGCAGCGAAGTTCTTTCAAGCACTTTAATCGCCGTTGGCCCGCAGCCAGCGCTCCAAAATGATTTTGGCCGCGATCGAATCAACACGGCCGTCACGTTTGTACTTGACCGTACCCTTCATCATATCTTCCGCTTCTATTGAACTCCCCGCCTCATCCTGATAGTAGAGCGGCCCATCAAAGTCAACCAGGTTCATAAAGTGTGCGATACGGCGGCGCATCTCATCTTCTGAGCTTCCGCCCATCGGGATACCGACGACCACCGCTTCCGCTTCCCACTCTTCTATCACCTTTTTTACGGCAGCCGAGGCCTGATTGCGGTTTTTCCGCTCGACCGCTTCAAGCGGGGTGACGATCCCCTGCCCTCCGCTGTAGGCAAGTCCGATACGTTTAAGGCCCAGGTCTATCGCAATGATCTTCATGTCATTTTCCAAGGCAGAAAGAGCCGAACATCTTGTCCAGCATCTCGTCATTTTCAAAGGGACGGGTGATCGACGCCATGGCATGGATAGCCTGGTTCATGTGAAAAGAGAAGATCTCAAGGTCCTGATCCGCAAGCGGTTCGACCGCGTCATCGATCTCTGCCAAAGTCTTTTTGACGGCTTCGATCTGACGCGAAGAGATCAGCATCATCTCATCGGAAACATTCTGAGTGTCCATGATCGTCTTGAGTTTGTCGATCAGTTCACCGCTGTCGGCTTTAGCGCTGATACCTATCGGTGAAAAAGCCTCAATGGCACCTTTGTCAAACTTCTGCTCTAGGTCCTGTTTGTTGACGACACAGATAAAGGCTCTGTCGTTTTTGTGCGCCTGCATCAGTTCGATGATCTTCTCATCTTCTTCGTCAAGCACACGGCTTCCGTCAAAGATGGCGATGACGATATCACTCTCCTCCACAGCTTCAATGGATCGTTCGATCCCGATCCGCTCGATCTCGTCCCCCGCTTCACGGATACCGGCCGTGTCGACGATGCGGATCATATGCGAACCGATCTTCACCTGCTCTTCGATCGTGTCACGTGTGGTACCGGCGATCTCACTCACGATAGCGCGGTTGTAGTTGAGCAGTGCGTTCAGCAGTGAGCTTTTCCCCACGTTGGGTTTTCCGATCAGTGAGACTTTAAAACCCTGCATAAGCCCCTGACGGCTCTCACTCGCCTGCAATGTACGCCGGAGATTCTTGGTGATCTCACTCAAACGTGCCTGTATCTGCTCAATCAGGTCTTCAGGCAGGTCTTCCTCGGCATAGTCGATGGTCACTTCGGAGTAGGCCAAAGCGTGCAGAAGCTGGTCGCGCACCTCCTCGACGTATTCGCGCAAAGCGCCTTTCATCTGCTTGGCCAGGATCTTGGCGGCATCCTCACTTTTTGCTTCGATAAGCTGTGCGATCGCTTCGGCTTCGGTCAGGTCGATCCGCCCGTTCATGAAAGCACGTTTCGAGTACTCTCCCGGCTCGGCCAGTCTCGCCCCTGCATCCAGCGTCGCCTGCAGGATCTCCTGCGCGACCACCATGCCGCCGTGACACTGAAACTCGACGACCTCTTCGCCCGTAAAGCTGTTCGGCCCCTCAAAATAGAGCACGATCGCCTCGTCGATCAGCTCGTCTGCTGCATCGTACAGCGGGCTAAGATGGGCGTAACGCACCTTGAACACGTCGCGCTTCGTCAGTTGTTTGGCAATGGCAAGCGCGTTCTCCCCGCTCAGGCGGATAATGGCGATGGAGCCGACCCCGTGGGCGGTGGCGATGGCGGTAATGGTGTCGTTCATGAAGTTTCCAAGTCTTTTAATAATGACATTTTATCTAAAATGACGATATGCATCATTATTAAAATGCTTATATTTTTACATGTCTTCAAAAAATGTATGTTAATTATATTCTGATTAATACTGCTGTAAAAACTACCCTTATTCATATGCGTTAAGAATACTCTTCATCATTTCATAATTTTGATTTTTTTTGCAATATCTGAAAAGTCCGGTTCTGCTTGTATAACCGTACTTGTCTATTAAATCCGGATCAGCACCTTTCGACAATAACAGTTTTACTAGTTCAAAATTTCTACAACCTTTTGCAGCCAACGTCAGTGCCGTTTCACTCTTGTTGTACTGATAGTTTACGTCTGCACCATGTTTCAAAAACAGCTTAAACAGTCCAATATCCTCTGCAGCCAAAGAAAATGGTGAATGAAATCCATTACTATCTCGGGCATACATATCTGCTCTATGTTCAAGTAATAGCTCAACCGCTTCAAGATTTTTCGCTATCACTGCAATATGCAACAGTGTGTATCCCCTTTTATCCCTTTCTTCAATATTTTTTCCGGAAGCGATATGTTCTTTAATTTCATTTAATTGTTTTTTATTTCTGGCAATTTTTCTTTCCGATATTCTTATTCGTTGTTTTTCTATTGCCACTTTATCTAGCCTCTTATTTTTTTTAGTTCTTTCTATTGTTCGCTGCTTTTGAAGGGCCTTAAGATGTTTGTATTCTTCATATTTTTTCCGTCTAATTTTTTCAAAATATTCCGGGTGAGACCTTTCTAAAGCTGCATACCATTCACGCGATTTATTCACCGTGTCATAACGTTCTGAGTAGAGGTCCATAAATAAAGCGAAAATATCATCAACGGGTGTTTGCAGGTAACAAAGATCTATATCCTTAGGCTCCACCGGATAAAGTAATGTCGTTTCAATGTCTTCGATCAAATTAAAATCAAATATCTTCGCATTTTCAAATAAGCGCAATTCGTTATTTTTGGATTGTTGGATTTTTTCCGGTGTTGCTGCATAATTGTTTCTGGCGTTGAGCCTATAACGATTATTCTCTTCCCAGTAGTCTATTTTCTGCTGTTTGAGCTGTTTTTTGATGCACTCAAGGGCTAAACCGTACTTGATGCGAGCTTTAAATAACTCGTATCGGTCCGTTGCATCGATAAAAGATTTAATATTCTCTCTTAATTGGGTGTCATAATAAACAATGGTCTTATTATTGTTGTGGATTACAGGATACGTTTTTGTATAGTCATCCCTTTCTGTTGGTACTGTTTGGTCTATTTTATGCTTGTAGCGGTTGTTCGGGGCAAAATGATCATAAATGACATATTGATAAAACATCAAAGCCCCAATAACAATCAAAAAAGTAGCCGCCACAGCTATCACCGCGTTTAAACCTGAATTTTCTTTTTTTATCATAGGCTTCCCAGGACTTTTAATCGTTCATGATCTGTATAAAGAACATTACTGATGTTCCACGCTACATTATTGGTTAAAATGAATGTGACATGCAGTGAAGGATAACTCTCCGAGGTCACATAGACATATGCCCGATCTTTCCAGACATCGATCTGATAACGATAGCGTACACTTGGTTTTATCTTGAACGTCTCTTTTAGCCGGTTCAACTGTTCCGCGTTCAAAGAACCTCCTGCCAGTTCCGATAATTTTTTCGGTGCGCGTACCGATGTATCTACAAGATGCTTAATCTGTTCCTGAAGCTGGGTATACAGCCTCGTATTCACATTCTCAAGTATATAAACGCCTTTCACTTCCTCGTAAACGACAAAGATTTTATCCGCGTTTCGTTCATAGACAGCCATTTTTGGCGTATAGGGAACAGAAAAAGGCCTGAACTGTTCTCTGTGACGTTTTTCAAACAATCGAAGCTGTCTGTTTTCCCTGTCGATCAATACGATCGGCTCTTGTTTTAAAAACGCTTTTTCTAATCTTTGGGTATCGTAAAACGACACACTTTCATAAGTTTTGATATCCCGCTTATAGTCTTTAGGCAAGTCATTGTATCGGTATAGATAAAAGTTGGTAGAATCCTCATCATATGTATAGCCGACGACTTGATTACGATCCTGTTTGCCTCGGATTGGACGGTAGGATACTAAGGATATGTTATTGTCTTCCCGATGTTCAAACATAAGGATATTGCCGGCTCCGGAATCTTTGAAATAAGTGACTTTAGCAAGTTCTTTAACATATATCTTGTCTTGAAGTTTTTTCTCTCTGGCTATATGGACCGTTTTATTGTCATCAAGGATATTCGGAATACCCCAAAACGGCTGAGACATATAGATGATATTCAGGTTTTCAGTACCCGCTATTGTTTGATTGCCTTCATAGACTCCATAAGTATTCGGTTCTTGAAACATATGCATGGACCTGATCTCAAAATCATGTCTAAATTCTTTGATCAATAAAATTAGAAAAAAGAAAACTATCAGAAACAGTGCTATGTAAATCAAAGTATTGTTTTTAATGAAAAGCCTTAACATGAGTGAAAACAAAAGAAATCCGATTGAGCCCATAAAATACATACCCCAGATCATGTCGGGGTTACCGCTATGCGCATAAGCGGGAGTACTTACGAGGAACAAAATCGTAAATTTATTCACGAATTGTATTAATTTTTGATATGGTATATTATTTTTCATAGGTTTATTTTACATGAAATCGAGTGATAGGCCAAATGGAAGAGAGAAAAGAATATGCTGAAGAGAGTTGCACAAATAATCGTCATCGGTTACATCGCTTTTACTGTTTTGATCGCGATCCTATTTTATGTCACCAATGCAATGCCTCCGCATAAAATATTGCAAGAAGATTCGCGATGCATAGATGGCTTACCCCCTATCGCCGTCATCGATATGGATCGGCCCTACAATACCCTTTATATTCTAGACATAAACCGTACAATTTACAAGGTCGACCCGTACAAAAGAAAACTGCTTGCAACCTATCAGTTAAATCATCTTCACGACCTTCAAGGATTGTCAGTATATGACGATGGATATGATCATTTTTTGTATGTTTCAGATCAAACCTCCGTATACCGTGCAAAAGTCACAACCAATGATGTATCAGTGTCTTTGCGACCCGAAAAAGTTTTGGACGGGCTTCAAAACCCAAAAGATATTTTTGTCTATTTCGAATATCAATATACACCGAAAGAGTCAAAAAGAGTTGAAACACTTGCCGTCTTGGAAGGAGATATCGATAAGATCAATATCTATAATGTCAAGACGAAAGAATTAATGGAGAGCAAAAAAGCAAAACTAGATATTCAAGAGCACCGCACTACTGTTGCAACGGTAGCGATACAGAATATACCCTACTACGTAAAATCATGGGATAATGAGCAAGGGATTAAAACAAGACAATATCTCAATCACATTAGACTGTATACGAATCGTAGCTCATTTTCCACTGAACTGGGGAAAATAACGCACACTCGCCACGGGAACTACATCATCCCAGATCAGAAGAATAACTTATTATGGGTCTATGATAATTTTGGTTTATATGATTGGGATTATATTAAACTTGAAAAATCACCCTATATGGCTTTTACGTTTCCGGATACGGCTCCTGATTTTGTGAATGGGGATGCCCTCTTGAGCGGAAAAGGGAACTTTGTGACATATATTCAATACACAGATGATAAAGGACTTATTTGTGCTACAGTAACCGATACTCTTTATGGAAAAGTCAAATCCATGATTGATAGACTTTTTAAAATTTTTGTAGCACCATTTTTCTTTTTTGCTTTAATGTTTGTAGGGAAGGTTGGATAATTTTGGTAAAGCATCTCTTATGATAAAAGCCGAACCCCAAAATAAAAGAGTGGCTAATAGATAAGAATCGATTAAAGGAACAAGGTATTAGAAGGCGTTAAACCCCTTCGTTTTTAATAGCTGTTGTAGCCGTTTACTATGATGAACTTCGCCCCGTCGCGTGTCGAACGGATCGCGACATACTTGTCAGGGTACTGTTCGCGAAGCTGTTTCAACGCGATCTGGACCAGAACACCGTCAAGGATCTTTGTCTGGGCGCGACCGTCACGGTCGATCGATTCGCAGACACCGACCAGGTAACGGCTGATCGACTCCTCCTGGTTTTTCAGGAACTCCGCGATCTCAAGACGCAGTTGCAGGCCGTACTTGGCATTGATCCAGTTGAAGATCATGTAGGAGAGCGCCTTGTAACGGTACCCCTCTTTGCCGATCAGCAGTGCGGCGTCTTCGCCGTTGAAGTCCAGCATCAAGGTGTTTTCATCATACACGCTCACCTCGATCTCGTTGAGATCGAAACAGATCTTGGAAAAGAGTTCGTTGATCTGCTTTTTGACCTCGGCAGCGATCTCGTCAATGCTTTCAAAAGCCTCTTCGTCCTCGTCGTCGAACATCCCCTCGATCGCGTCTTCGATGTAGTCGTTTTGTTCATCCTCTTCATCCTGATCCGTGACAAAAGAGGTCGGCAGGATCGTATCGTTGAGAATACGGTGTTGCGGGATATCCATTTCATGCGTCTCTTCGATGGACGCTTCATCCGCTTGTTCCGGAAGCGATGGTGAGACTTCATCCTCCACGCCCTTCTCTGTGACAGTTTCCACTTGCTTTTCGGAACCGGTTTTACGCAGCGCTACGATGATCGCATTTTTTGCAAAAAGTCCTAAAAAACCGCTGGATGGGTGCTGCACGATCTCGACTTGAAGCTCCGTTACAGAACACTCCAGCTTTTCAGCAGCTTCAGAATATGCGAGCTCAAGTGTTTTGGACTCGATCTTAAGCATTACGCCTTACCTTCTGCTTTCTTCATTGCTTTCATCGTTTCAAATTGTTTGTTAACAATAAACTGCTGTGCAATTGAGAAGATATTATTCACGAACCAGTAAAGGACCAGACCTGACGGGAATGTGATAAAAAAGAAGGTGAAGATAACCGGAAGGTATTTAAAGATCTTCTCCTGCATAGGGTCCGTAAAGTTGTTCGGGGTAATGTGCTGCTGATAGTACATCGTCGCACCCATCAGGATCGGCAGGATGAAATACGGGTCCATGCGCGAAAGGTCGTTCACCCAGAGAATCCACTCGGCACCCTGCAGTTCAACCGCATTCAGAAGAACGCGGTAGATCGCAAAGAAGACCGGGATCTGAAGCAGGAGCGGCAGACATCCGCCCAGCGGGTTGGCACCCTCTTTTTTGTACAGTTCCATCACGGCAGCGTTCATACGCTGTGGATCGCCTTTATACTTGGCCTGAACCTCTTTGACCTTAGGTGCGACATCTTTCATCTTCTGCATAGAGAGCATCCCTTTGTACGTCAAAGGGAAAAGCACGAAACGGATCAGGATCGTCAGAGCAATGATCGCCCAACCCCAGTTTCCAAAGATACCGTGTAGCCAGAGCAGTACGCTAAAGAGCGGTGCTGCCGCAAACGTGAACCAACCATACTCGATCGCGTTGACCAGAACCGGGTCGATAGCCTTCAGCTCCTTATAATCCTTCGGTCCGATGTACCCGTTGAAAGAGAAGTTTTTCGAACCGTCGACATAAACGATAGGGTTGTTGTCACGGTCGCGGTCAACCGTAACCGTAACGTTCGGGTCAAGACCGTAGATGATCGAAGCGAAATACTGGTCGAACGATGATGTCAGGTGGACATCACTGAATGTCTTGCGTCCCTCCGCATCTTCGTCTTCGATGATATCTGTCAAACCGTCCGCATGGTAGACCATCGCACCGTGGACGGCCATCATCATCTGACCTTCACGCTTGACATGCTGGCCAAGATAGACAAAGTAACGGGTGTCGTTTGCAAGCGCGATGTTGGCATCGTAGTGACCGTCAGCATAGATCGTGACCGTTTTGACCACCGTTTGATTGCTCAGTTTCTGCTGCATCGTAACAACGACCGAACCGCCCTCTTCAATGTTCGCTTCGCGGACGTTTGTCGTGTACGGTGTCTTCAGCGACTCTTTGTTCATGTCGGCGTCGGCAAAACGGATATGAAGCGGTTTCGTACCCACTTGTGCGATCATCTCGGAGTGGATATTTTCGTTATTGTTGTATTTCTCGTCTTTGAGAATTTTAGAGGCGATACGACCCAGTGTATCGATCGTCAGACTGAACTGCGCAGATTCGATACGGACCAGGTTGCTTGAGTCCGATGAGGGCATCTGTTCATCAACGGCAACGGCATGTTCCAGTTTGGCATTTGGCATCGATGATGTTGCGGACTGCTGTACAGCACTGTTCTGGGTCTGTGCAGTTGCATTGGCTTCTGAACGAACCTGTTCTGGTGGGAAAATAGCCGTGTAAGCTACAAAAAAGACAAATGAGAGGACAACAGCCAAAATGAGACGTTGGTTAGCAGACATATTGTTTAACAAGGGTTACCCTTTGAATCGGAAATTTTTTATTATAGAAATTTTTTTGTTCTTTGTCGGAACGAGCCAATACTTTATCGAATTAATGGTTAAATTTTCCGGTTTTTCGCAGAAAAAATGCTTTTGCGGATAATCTATTCCACCTGGAAACAGTTGGTTGCAGGAAAGAATCCGCAACGCCGATTTGTAAAAGGCGATATGGAGCGGATTCTCTTCAAATTGCCACTTGGCATACTCGGAACAGGTCGGATAATAACGGCAGCTGCCATAACCGATCAGCGTAAAAAACTTTTGGTAGATACCCAGCAGTTTAAGAAGTGCTTTTCTGATCATCTTGAAGACAGCCTGCGCGTTGTAATATCTTGATAAAGTCGTATTGAAGTTGTTCGTAGGTGGTCGAGGCCAAAGCCTCTTTTGCGACCAGGATGTAAGTACCATCTTTGAGATGGGGACACTGCTCTCTGAAGATCGCCCGCATTCGACGTTTTGATCGACTGCGAACGACAGCATTGCCCACTTTTTTACTGGCAGTGAAGCCATATTTCTTGACTCCCGTTTGAGGGAGATAGAAAAGAACAATAGAGCGCGAGTGCTGGCTCTTTCCTCTTCTATAGACGAATTGAAACTCGCCGTTTTTTTTGAGAATCGTAAAACTGCTTACACAGTTAGTGATTTTCTACCTTTTGCACGGCGACGGTTAAGTACGCGACGACCGTTTTTAGTTGCCATACGAGCGCGGAAACCGTGAGTACGTTTACGTGGTGTACTATGAGGTTGGTATGTTCTTTTCATAAGTCATATCCCTTAAATAATTTTTAGCTCGCAATAATACGAAATCCTTACTTAAATCGCGGTTAAGGTTCAGAAGATTATCGGTAAATATGACATATTTGCTTCAATTTACCATCACCTCTCATTGTGCGATTGCAGCGCTGGCACTTCTACTTTCTCGCAAATGCCGTTGTCAAAAAGATCTCTCGTAAAAAAAGTGTCAGTGAGAGTATCAGCGAGACCATAGCCAATATAAAAAGGGCCGCGACAAATATGGACTTCTCAAACTCCAACATCGCACTTAGAAACATGGTTACGATAACAACCGCTACCAGCAGGCCGGTGATGGTACAAAAAAGAATAGCAAGGTTCATATTGCGCATCCGTTCGGCAAGAGAGCTCCGGCGCGCTTTGATATACGTTGCAGAAAAGCTCTTCAGCGTATCCTCATCGTAATGGTCGATCTTTTCGATTTTATCAATAATCCTGGAGAGCCTGCCCGTAAAGACATTCAGCAGAGCGCCTACGGCCGCCAGTAAGAAGACAGGTGCCACCGCGAGCTGTATGAGATGGGCAACAACATTAACGGCATTGACATCTGCAGCGGCTTCCAACATACCTTCACCTATTTAAAAAGAACGTCTCTAAGCGGTAACTCTGCTTTCGACTGATCATGCGCATTGGTGATGTCAAGAAGTTCCTGTTTCATCTTGACATGACAATCTTTGCACCCCGGTATCACCGCATGCTCTTTCACGCCGTTATTGATCTTCTCCATCGGGTGGCAGGCAAAACAGTCATTGCCGCATTCAGCCATAGAGCTTGGCACCGCACTGTGGCAGTTGATACAGGTCAACATCGGCTTGTGACGCAGATCGGTCAATATGTTTTTTTCCAAAGCGGGGTGACAGGTCAGGCAATCACCCGTACAGGCAAAGAGAGAGAGCGTCAAAAATATAAAAAGTGATACGATTTTTTTCATGCCGTTATTATACTTTCTAAAAGTGAATAAAGGGGTGTCTCATCAGAAAGACCCGCCCTCGCTCTGTCAGCTGATCTGCACCTTGATCTCGTCGCCCTCTGCATCAAAGGCAACCATACTGCCTTCGCTTACCTCTCCACCGAGGATCAGGTCCGCCAAACGGTCTTCAACGATCTCATAAAGAGCACGTTTAAGCGGACGTGCACCGTAGACAGGATCGAACCCGGCCTGTGCGATAAAGCGCTTGGCCGCATCGCTCAGTGTCAGTGTGATGTCGCGCTCCTGGACTTTGTCTGCGATCTCTTTGAAGAAGAGTGTGACGATCCCTTCGATCTCACCTTCGCCAAGCGGGCTAAAGATGACCGTGTCGTCCAGACGGTTCAAAAATTCCGGCTTGAACTTGGTCTTCAACTCGCCCAACACAACATTTTCAAGGTTCGGATCCCCCTGCATCGTCATTATCTTGTCACTGGCAATGTTCGAGGTCAGGATGATGATCGTGTTGGTAAAGTCCACCGTCACCCCTTTGTTGTCGGTCAGACGCCCGTCATCGAGTACCTGCAGAAGCATGTTGAAGACATCCGGATGGGCCTTCTCAACCTCGTCAAAAAGCAGGACACTGTAGGGTTTACGGCGTACGGCTTCCGTCAGCTGACCGCCCTCATCGTAACCGACATACCCCGGAGGTGCACCGACCAGACGTGACACCGCATGTTTCTCCATGTACTCGCTCATATCGAAACGGATCAATGCGTCCGGCGAGTCGAACAGGAACTTCGCCAGGGTCTTGGCCGTCTGTGTCTTACCGACGCCCGTCGGTCCAAGGAACATAAACGAACCGATAGGACGGTCTTTGTCCGAGAGCCCGGCTTTGTTGCGTTTGATGGCACGGGAGACGGCGAACGTAGCTTTCTCCTGACCGATGACATCTTTATCCAGCTCATCCTGGATGTGCAGGACCTTCTCTTTTTCGCTCTGAAGCATCTTTGTCACAGGAATACCCGTCCAGCGGCTGATAATACCGGCGATCGACTCTTCGTCAACGCTGTTTTTAAGCAGTACGCCCTTTTGCTGCATGCGTTTCCACTGCTCCTGCAGCTCGACCTCTTCACTGTTCAGCTTTGGGATATCACCGTATTCGATCGCCGCCGCTTTTTCAAAATCACCGTTTTTCTTTGCATTTTCGGCTTCGCGGCGCTTGGCATCGATGTCGTTTTTAATGCCGGCGATGCGTTCAAAGACCGTTTTCTCCTGCTCGAACTGGGCTTCAAGAGAGCGCTTTTTCTCTTCGGCATCCGCCAGCTCTTTTGCGATCTCTTCGAGGCGCTTCTCGTTTGAAGCCCCTTCGTCCATCTTCAGGGCTTCACGCTCGACCTGCAGCTCCTGGACCTCGCGTTTAACCGCCGCCAGGACATTGGGCTCCGACTCGATCTGCATCTTAAGCTCCGCCGCCGCCTCATCGATCAGGTCGATCGCCTTGTCCGGCAGGAAACGGTCCCCGATATAGCGCTCCGAGAGCTTCGCCGCTGCGATCAGTGCCGAATCGGTAATGGTGACATTGTGGTGCGCTTCCAGACGCTCTTTAATGCCGCGCAGGATCTGCAAGGATTGGTTGATCGTCGGCTCCGCCACATTGACCGGCTGGAAACGGCGCTGCAAAGCCGCATCTTTTTCGAAGTATTTGCGGTACTCTTTGAGTGTCGTCGCACCGATCGTATGCAGTTCACCGCGGGCAAGTGCCGGTTTCAAAATGTTGGCTGCGTCCATACCGCCCTCGCCCGCACCTGCTCCGACGATGGTGTGGATCTCATCGATAAAGAGGATGATGTTCCCGCTCTTTTTCACCTCGTCGATCACCGCTTTAAGACGGTCTTCAAACTCACCGCGGTACTTCGCGCCGGCGATCAACGCCGACATGTCCAGCGCGACGACGCGCTTGTTCTGAAGGCTCAACGGCACCTCTTTATTATAGATACGCTGTGCAAGACCTTCTGCCAATGCCGTTTTACCGACGCCCGGTTCACCGAGCAGAATCGGGTTGTTCTTCGTTTTACGGATCAGGATCTGCATCATACGGCTGATCTCTTCGTCACGGCCGATCACCGGCGACAGTTTCCCTTCCGCCGCTTCAGCCGTCAGGTCGATGCCGTACTTGTCAAGGCTCTCCAGGTTCTCATCGGCTGTCTGCGACTCGATCTTCTGACCGCCGCGCATCGCTTCGAAGGTTTTGCTCAGCTCCATCATGTCGACATATTTGGACAAGATGCTTTTAAAAAGCTCCTCTTGCATGTTGGCCAGTATAAAGGTATCGACCGCCAGAAAGCTGTCGCCCATCTTCGTCATCTCACCGACACCGCGTTCCAGCGCCTGTACCAGGTTGCGGGAGATACGGATGTTCTCTTTGGAGACCGACGACGATTTCGGCAGTTTTTCGGCAATGGACTTGACATCAAGCTCGATCGCCGTCTTATCCACATTCATCTTGTTGAAGGCCTGGTTCAGGACCGAGTTGCTGTTGGTCAACAGCGCCCAGAAGAAGTGGACCGGTTCGACTTCCATGTTCTTGTTATGCAGTGCCAGAGAGAGTGCCGATTCCACCGCCTCTGTCATCTGGTGGGTCAGTTTTTCAAAAATAGTATTCATAATAGTTGTTCCTTTTATTTAGGTGTAATTATTATAGCAACTTGAGTGCACCTTTGTCAAGTATAGTTGACAGCACATGACTAAAGTATACCTATTCAACGGTTCTCTTCAACTGTAAATATACAGTTGAAAAACATATTTGGGATTGCACGGCAGCATGATCTCGGCCTTGCTAACTGTCGTTAAAGTCTGAAACGAAAACTTCCGGATAGCCGCCTCCGCGGGAGGCGTAAAAAAGAGCACTTCAGCGTAAAATTCCATTGATTGATAATTAACCAACATTTAACTATAATATCACCTTTAAATTTACTGGCAAGAATGGTTACCAAATGAAAAACAAAAAATTTATATTTCTGGGTGCACTGAGTGCTGTTATTGCGGCCAGCCTCACCTTCAATGCAACACTTTTTGCAAGAGATGATGCGACAGGTGCAGTTGACGACAAACCGACTGTTGAGCAATCCCGCTTACAGGCCCTTGCAAAGTTCACCAAGGTGCTCAGTATTGTTGAAAAATACAATGTCGACAACCTGACTATCGAAGAGCTGATGGACAAATCCCTCAAAGGGATGATGACCAATCTCGATGCCCACTCCAACTACCTTGACTCCAAAAGCTTTGAAAGTCTGAAAGTACAGACCAACGGCGAGTTCGGCGGCCTGGGGATCACCGTCGGTATGAAAGACGGTGCACTGACCGTTATCGCGCCGATCGAAGGCACGCCTGCGGACAAAGCGGGCATGGAAGCCGGCGACATCATCCTTAAGATCGACGACAAGTCCACACTGGGCATGGGGCTCGATGAAGCGGTCAGTCTGATGCGCGGCAAGAAAGGGGCCCCGATCGACCTGACGATCGTACGCGAAGGCGAGACAAAACCGCTTGACATCCATATCGTACGCGACATCATCAAGATCGAGTCCGTATATGCCAAGACGATCGGTGAGGATATCCTCTATATCCGTGTGACCAGTTTTGATAAGAAAGTCGTCGAAGGGGTCACAAAAGCGATCAAGCAGCATCAAGCCGAGAGCAAAGGGATCATTTTGGACCTTCGCAACAACCCGGGCGGTCTTCTGGACCAGGCTGTCGGACTGGTCGACCTTTTTGTCGACGAAGGGGTGATCGTCTCCCAGAAAGGGCGTGATACCCGTGAAAACGAAACCTTTAACGCGAAGCCGGAGACAACATTGACAAAGGCACCGCTTCTCGTTCTGGTCAACGGCGGCAGTGCCTCAGCCTCCGAGATCGTCAGCGGTGCACTTCAAGACCACAACCGGGCCGTTGTTCTCGGAACGAAAACCTTTGGTAAAGGTTCGGTTCAGGTCATTCTGCCGATTACGGAGACAGATGCCATCAAACTGACGGTAGCCCGTTACTACCTCCCTAGCGGACGCACGATCCAGGCAGTCGGCGTAACGCCGGACATCAAAGTCCTTGCCGGTTCCGTTGAGACCAAAGAGAACCAGTTCGCCCTTAAAGAGGCTGACCTTAAAAAACACCTCGAAAGCGAACTTGAAAAAGTCGACGGTAAAAAGGTGGACAAAGAGAGCGAAGAGAGCAAAGATGACAAAAACATCATCTCTGAAGAACAACTGACAAAAGACATTCAACTCAAAGAGGGGACCGACATTATGAAAGCCCTAATAATAGTCAAAGGATAAATGAAAAATGGAAAAACGTGAACTACTTTACGAAGGTAAGGCTAAAAGACTTTATACAACAGACGAACCTGAGATCCTGATCTCGGAATTCAAAGATGACCTGACGGCATTTAACGGTGAAAAGAAGTCAAGTGAAGCGGGTAAAGGGGTATTGAACAACAAGATCTCTACCGAACTTTTTAAGGTCCTGGAAGCCGAAGGTATTCCGACGCACTTCATTGAGATGATGGATGACAACCACATGCTTCACAAACGTGTCGACGTTATTCTGATCGAAGTCATCGTCCGTAACATCGCGACAGGCAGTCTGAGCCGTAATCTCGGTATCGAAGATGGGAAAGTACTGCCGTTCACACTGGTCGAGTTCGACTATAAAAACGATGCACTTGGCGATCCTAAACTCAACGATCAGCATGCGCTGATCCTGGGGCTGGTCGATTTCCAGGACGAACTGGACAAGCTTCGCCGCATGGCACGCCAGGTCAATGACATCCTGAAACCTTACTTTGCAGCCAAAGGGCTGAACCTTGTTGACTTCAAACTCGAGTTTGGTAAAGACAAAGACGGCAACATCATCCTTGTTGACGAAATCTCTCCGGACAACTGCCGTTTCTGGGATGCTGAAACAGGCGAGAAGATGGACAAAGACCGTTTCCGTCAAGGCTTGGGCGGGCTGACACTTGCCTATGAAGAAGTACTCAACAGAATTTTAAACAAATAAGGAAAACAATGACTGCAATTATTAATATCTCACTTAAAAACGGTGTACTTGATTCTCAGGGAAAGGCCGTGCACCATGCGCTTGACTCGCTACACTTTGACAACGTAGAAGATGTGCGCGTCGGCCGCCAGATCGTGATGAAACTGAGCACGGACAATGAGACGACTGCGCGTGAAGAGGTCACACAGATGTGTGAAGAGCTTCTTGCCAATACTGTTATTGAAGATTATGAAATCGAGATCATCGCATAATGAAAGTAGGTATTGTTCAATTTCCGGGAACCAACTGCGAATACGACACACAGTATGCTTTTGAGAAGCTGGGTGCCGAGACAAGCATCCTATGGCACCAGGAGACCGCGATCGCTGATGATATCGACCTTGTTGTCATTGCCGGCGGATTCTCGTACGGTGACTACCTTCGTTCCGGTGCGATCGCATCCAAATCCCCGATCATGAAAGCGGTCAAAGCCCATGCCGAAGCGGGCAGGAAAGTCCTTGGTATCTGTAACGGATTTCAGGTCCTGACAGAGACGCATATGCTTCCTGGCGCACTCAAACGCAACGAGCACCTGCACTTTATCTCTAAACACCATCACCTTAAAGTGGTGAACAACAGCAATGACTTTTTGCAAAAGTTCAATAACGGTGACGTTGTCAACATCCCTATTGCCCATCATGACGGCAACTTTTTCATCGATGAAGCGGGTCTAAAAGAGCTCTATGCAAATGAGCAGGTCCTTCTTCACTACTGTGACAAAGACGGCAACATCGCCAACCCGAACGGTTCAGTGGACGCTATTGCCGGTATCTGCAACAAGGCGAAAAACGTCTTTGGGCTTATGCCGCACCCTGAACGTGCGATGGAAGAGGTTCTCGGTTCTTCCGACGGCATCAAGATGCTTGAAGGGTTGATGTAGTTTTGAGACGGCTGATACTTGTTCTAACCCTGTTCCTTACTGCTTTTTTTATGCCGTCGGTACTGCAGGCAAAACAGCAGGTCATCTATCTCTCTTACCATGATGACAACTATAAAGAGAACATTCCTGAGCGTGTTTTCAACGGCCAATACTTCTCTATTACACTCAAGACGCTCTCCACGATCAGGCAGCACAACAAACTGACATACGGTTTTAAAGGTGCCCGCGGTGCAACCCTGCAAAGCGAGTCTCCGCAACGCGTCGACAAAGGCACCTATGTCTTGGACACCTTCTACTTTCTGGCCACTTCCAGCACCATTGTACTGCCGGATATCACGGCTTCGATCGGCGACGAGAAGACAACGCTCAAAGGTGAGAAGATCGAAGGGGTCACACTCAACCCCGACCAAAAATTTGCCGGTATCCTGGCCGACAGCTTTAAGGTCACTACGATCGATGCCAAAAAGTATGACAACAAATACAACATCCTGACCTTCGACGCCGAAGCGACGCACTGTAACATCAAAGCCTTTAAGCTCAACGGTGTCAAAGAGCAGGGATTTGAGAGCACAAAAACAGGCATCGACCGCGCCAGCATGACCTACTACGCTGTCATCCCTAAAAAATTCGAGAAACTCGAGTTCACCTACTTCGATCTTACCAAAGAGCGTTATATGAAAGTAGCGATCCCGATCGATGTGATCGATGATTCGGTCTCTACGCAGAGCGATCTCAAGCCGACAGAGAACAAGAACTATATGATCAAGATCGCCATCGCGGGCGTTGTCATTGTTATTGCGATTATACTGTTGATCGTGTACCGCAAATGGTGGATCATACTCTTTGTCATTGCACCGGGTATCTACATCGCACTTCAGGCAACACCTGCCGAAAACATCTGCGTCAATGCTGATGCGCCGCTCTATCTTTTACCGATCGAAAATGCAACCGTGTTTGACAAACTCCCCGCTCAAGGCAATTTTGAGGTCAAAAACAGCGTCAAAGGGTATAAACAGATCACACATAACGAGAAGATTGGATGGGTCAGTGAAGACGATATTTGCTCGAATTAACTGGTTTTATGACCTTGTCATCATCCTTATCGGTCTTGCTATCAAGATCGTCGTCTGGAAATTCGTACCCAAGCCATACGGCTCCAAGATCGCTTCGCATTTTATTCACCTCTTTATGTTCAACCCGGTCAAGATAGTCGGGAAGATCGATCCGGAGGCGCAGATGCTTATTGCCAACCATCAAAGCGACATTGACATCTCGGCATTGGAGTGCACCACCAATCGCGACCTTGTCTGGGTTGCGAAAAAAGAGCTTTTCAGCGTCCCTTTTTTCGGTCTGGCCATTCGTGTCTCGGATGATATCGCTGTCGACCGCGGCAGTAAAGCAGCCATGGTCTCTTTGGTCAGAGAGAGCAAAAAGCGTCTTGACCAGGGCCGCTGTATCGTGATGTTTCCGGAGGGAACACGCTCAAGCGGCCCGAAAATGCGCGACTTCAAACCCGGTGCAAAAATGGTTGCGGACAAATACGAACTGCGTGTGCAGCCTGTCGTTCTCATCAACACATCGCGCTATTTCGATCTCAAGAACAAAAGCGGCCAAACAGGCAGTATAACGGTCGTCTACCTTGATTCGTTCATCGCGTCCAAAGAGAACGAAAAGTGGCTGAGCGAACTTCAAACCACGATGCAAAAGACCTATGATGAGTATGTGGCCAAACTGGATGCATAATAGATGAGCGTCTATACGTTTCTAGCTATCGGCTTGGGCGGATTTATCGGCGCTGTTTTACGCGCCTATCTCAACGGTGTTGTCAACCACCATTTTCCGCATGCGCTTCCGCTCGGAACACTGGGTGTCAATCTCATTGGTTCATTGGCAATCGGTATCTTGTTCGCCATCTTTGCCAATACAACACAGGAGAGCCTTCTCTCCGTTGAGATGAAATCATTTCTGACAACCGGTCTGCTCGGTGCCCTGACCACCTACTCGACCTTTGCTATGGAGAGTTTTTTCCTGCTGCAAGGCGGCAGTTATCTGCTGGCGGCGGCCAATATGGCACTCAACGTCTTTGGCACCGTTTTGATGGCCGGTGCCGGCTTCACACTCACCTCGGCCTTTTTCAAGTAATCGATTTTAGAAACGTTTCAAGGCCACTTTGCGAATGGAAGATAAAGGTCACCTTCATCTCGCGGTCCGACAGTGCCTCTTGAACTGCATCAAATGCCACTTTTGCTGCTGCTCTCTTGGGATAACCGTATATTCCTGTTGATATGGCCGGAAAGACGATACTGTCGCACCCTACTCTCAAAGCCTCTTCGATACTGTTGACATAGCAACGTTTTAAAAGTTCGGCACACCGGCCATCGCAGCGGCTATAGATGGGCCCGACAGTATGTATGACAAACGCGGCAGGCATCTCACCTGCGGTCGTCGCCACCGCTTCACCTGTAGGCAGACCGTCAGGATAATGGCTGGCACGGAGTTCCCTGCAGGCTGCTAAAATCGCACTGCCGCCCGCACGGTGGATCGCGCCGTCAACACCGCCGCCGCCGAGCAGAGAGCTGTTAGCTGCATTGACGATCGCGCAGCCTTCTTCTTGCGTGATATCACCGACTTTTGCCGCGATCTTTGCTGTCAGCTGCTGCGCTATCATCACCTTGCCTACCCGTTCGTTTCTCTAAACTTCTTGATCGTTTCCATATAGGCATCCAGGTTTTCGAAACGGTGATTACCGCCCTCTTCTACGAAAAAGTTCGCCCCGGCGTACTTTTCCTCCGCTTTGGTATAATCGAGCACTTCGTCGCCTGTCTGCAACAATACGAAATAGCGTTTTGGGTTTTTCAGCTTTCCGACGGCAAATTCAAACAGGCTGTTAAGATGCTCGCGCGTGAATACGAACGGTTCGCCGCTGCACCAGAAGTGGTTTGTTCCGACATAGGGTGCCAAGGAGATAAAAGGCTGGGTCGACGGATTGATCAGCACCGTTTTGATGCCGTAGAGTTCGGTAAAATAGGTCGCATAAAAACCGCCCAGTGAAGAACCTATCAGCAGGTCGATATCATGTGCGAATATCTGTTGTCTGATAAAGCTGATCGCTTCGACAGGATCGACCGGAAGGTCGGGTGCGACGACATTGTCTTCGCCAAAATACGCTTTGAGCAACTTTGTTTTGTTCGAATCGCCGCACGACGCGAAACCGTGAAGGTACAAAATCAAACAACCCCTCCTATCTCTATGATCTCATCCGCACACCAGCGGGCAAGGTCAAGTTCATGGGTGATCAGCAGCATGGCTGTCTTGTCCAGGTGTTTCAAGAGCAGTTTCATCACATCGAGCTGGATCACATTGTCCAGTGCCGATGTCGGCTCATCCAGCAGAAGCAGTTGCGGATTCATAAGCAGTGCCCTGACGATTGAGCAGCGCTGCAGTTGGCCTCCGGAGAGCTCGTGCGGTTTTTTCTCCAACAAGGAAGCGTCAAGGTTCATCTCATGCAGATACTCTTGCAAACGCTCCAAAGGAGCGACATCTTTGAGCTGATTGAGAATCGTATAGGAGGGGTGAAAAGAGGTATAGGGGTCTTGGAAGACCTGGGAAACGGGGCTGGACTTCACTTCGCCCTTAAGGGGTTTAAGGTTGCCCAAGATCAGTTCAAAAAGTGTTGACTTTCCGGAACCGCTTGCACCGACAACGGCTTTGATCTCCCCCCGCCGAAGCGTTAATGAAAAATCTTCATAGAGCAGCTTCTCTTTTGTGTAACCGAAACTGAGCTGCGCTACCTCGAGGACCGGGTTCAACGGATCTGACCGTTACCGTAGATCTTGAACTTGTAGGTGGTCAATCCCTCTATTCCCATCGGACCGCGTGCATGCAGTTTGTTGGTCGATATACCCACTTCGGCACCGAAACCGAAGGCACCGCCATCGGTAAAACGGGTCGAGGCGTTGACATAAACGGCTGCTGCATCGACGGCATTCAGGAACTGCTCGGCCGAGGTATAGTTCTCGGTAATAATCGCTTCTGAGTGTCCTGAACCGAAACGGACGATATGCTCGATGGCGCCGTTTACACCATCGACCACTCTGATGTTCAGAATATTGGCAAGGTACTCCGTATCGTAATCGACGTCGGTCGCATGCGCAACTTCTATGATGGATTGCGTCTCATCACACCCTTTGAGCTCGGTATTGGCTTCGTCAAATGCCATCTTCAACTTAGGCAATATATCCTTGGCAATGGCATGGTCAACCAGCAGCGTTTCCATGGCATTGCAGACACCGGGACGATCGACTTTGGCATTGATCGCGATGGTGATCGCTTTGCCCGTATCAGCATCTTTGTCGATGTAGGTATGGCACTGCCCTTTGTCGTGTTTGACCACCGGAACTGTCGCATTCTCACTGACATAACGTATAAGCCCTGCACCGCCTCGAGGGACGATCAGGTCAACGTATTTGTCCATCTTGATCAGCTTTGCAACCCCTTCGCGCGAAGCGTCCGGAAGAAGTGAGATCATCGCTTCGGGAAGATCATTTTTACGCAGTGTCGAGCGCAGCACATCAGCAATGGCGACATTCGAATGCTCCGCCTCTTTTCCGCCTTTCAAAACACAGACATTTGCAGACTTGAAACAGAGCGCAGCCGTGTCAGAGGTCACATTCGGGCGTGATTCGTAGATGATCCCGATCACACCGATAGGGATGGTCACTTTCTCGATCTTCAAATCGTCTTCCGTGACCCATCCGTCAAGCACACGTCCGACAGGCTCTTTAAGCGCAGCGATCTCTTCGATCGCGACCGCCATCGCGTCAATACGCTTTTCATCAAGGTAGAGACGGTCTTTTAGAGAGGCCGCAAGATCATTCTCATCGGCTGCTCGCATATCTTTTGCGTTCTCTTCCATAATATTCATCGTGTTGGCACGGAGCGCCTCGGCCATCTCGCGTAAAATGCGATTTTTGTCGTGTCCGCTTAATGTTGCAAGGATACGAGAACTCTCTTTTGCCTCTTGTAAAAATTTTTCCATAATTATCCGTTCTGTCAGGTATAGATACCTTCTTGTTAGTAGGTACTATTATAACAAAGAAAGATGACGAAGCCCTTCAAGGCTAATCTGAGGATACAAAGTTTCTGATTTCGGTGTAGTTTGCAGTGGATGTAAATCCATAGTTTAGGATGGGTTGCAGCTTCTTACAGAAGGGAACTGCATGAGCATTCTGATAGTGTGCGTTGGTAAAGCACTATTGTTTGTGCGGCAGGGACTGTAGCGAAACTTAAATTATTTAGCGTATTTCAGGATGATCTTTACGATCCTGCCGTAATCTTCTTCATCCGCGACTTCGGAAGCGGTCATTCCCTCATCATTCACAAACTTGTTACTTGCACCGGCTTTGACAAGTGCCCAGACGGCATCTTCATTGCCCAGTTTTGCTGCAACATGAAGGGAAGACGATTTTTCATTGTTCAGCGCGTCTATTTTGGCACCGCGTTCAAGAAGGATTCTTACAGCACTTGCATGGCCGCCTTCTGCAGCTTTATGCAGAGGCGTGTCCCCTTTCTTATCATGAATGTTGAGTTGC
>JBFFKK010000007.1:0-65384 GCA_041555445.1 Sulfurimonadaceae bacterium | reverse complement strand
GCGTCGCTGGCAGCGACGAGGTCAGCGGTTCGATCCCGCTATGCTCCACCATCCAGGCAGATCTAGCTTTCAAACTTTCAGACACATATTCAAATCTCTTTCATAAACCATTTTTAGTCGGTATCCATTATAATACGCCAATACCTAGAAGGCAGATATATGCACACTACAGAATCTATGAAATGCCCCAAATGCGGCCATATCAACATCCTGACCCCCCGTTCGCTGCATATCTGTGAAGCGTGCGGTTTTGACTTGGACATGCACCGTTTTAACAAAAAAGCGAAGGCAAAACAGCAGCGTGCCCCGAAAAAAGATTCGCACATGCAACGGTTTTGGCGCTACATCACTGCGCCAAACCTGAAAGAAGAGCCCACGATGTTCTATGCACGGATCGTTGTTTTTGCCGTGATGGTGGGATGGGGTATCCATTTCATTAAGATGGGATATGGCGTCGACTACCGCGGTTTTCCCGAGGTCAATAACTCCTTTATGCACCTTATCAACCTCCCTGTCCACGAGGCCGGGCACATTATCTTCCAGCCGTTTGGAAGGCTTATCATGTTTCTGGGCGGCTCATTGATGCAGTTGCTGCTGCCGCTTGGGATCATGTTCTTTTTTGTCGTCAAGAGCCGTGACAATTTCGGCGGTGCACTCGGGTTATGGTGGGTAGCGCAGAGCTTGAAAGATGTCGTCCCCTACATCAACGATGCAAGCGCCCTGAAAATCATGCTGCTGACCGGTCCCGCGGCACAGGTGCCGCATACGCATGACTGGCGACAGATCCTGATGAGCACCGGGCTTCTGGAGTATGACGCTGCCATCGCTGCCGGAGCCAATTTTATTTCGGGGATGCTCTTCTTCCTCTCATTTATCTGGGGCGCTGCGGTACTGATGAACTATTATCGACATCATCATTAACAGCCTGGGCCTCCCGAGAAACGACGCTGGCGAAAAGCCTTTTTTACCTGGCATTCTGTATACTCGATAAAACATGAACTTGCAACAGGGCTTTTCTATGCGTACACTGCACACCACTCTGCTTCTGTTCTCTTTGGCCCTGCCTCTCTTCGCATCCGGCGGTTATGATCATGGGACACCGGCGGGTGAGGGCAATATTGACATTGACATCACCATCAACCCCGGTGATTATTTTGACGAAGGGCAGAGCTACCTGGTCTGGGGCTACGGCATCACCGACAACGACGATTTTCACGGCTATGTCTCTCACGAGGCGGGCGGTACCAACCAGATCTACTACGGGTGGATGCATCGCTTATTTGAGCGGGAGTGGCTGGACCTCTCAACGGCGGTCGGCCTTCGCCACCGCAAAGACAAGACAAACACTTTTCTGCCGCAGCTGCTCTACACCTTTAAACTGCCCCGAGGTTTTGACATCGGCGGCAGCATCGTCAACGTCTATGATATTTCCGATGGTGAAAACCTGGGGGTTGCCTATGACCTGCTGTTTCGGATACCGATCACCTTTGATTTTACGCAACAGTACTTCAAAAGCCTGAAGTTCACACTCGGAGTGTTCAGAAGCGCCGGCGGCAACACCCATCCGACCTACAGCATCGACATGAAGTTCTGAGATATCATCCTACAACCCGTGCCTTCAGGATAAGCTTGTCCATGCCGTACGGATCGACCACGTTGAAATAGATCTTCCCGTCACTGCTCACGACGGCGATACCGTCGGACTGCTCAATGATCTCTTCACCGTTAAAATAGTCCTTGTTGGCGTACTCGATGCGGTAGTTTTTGCCTTCAGTAATGCCCATCTTTTTAAGTTCGTCCTGTGTGTGCGGTACAAAACCCATTCTCTCTCCTTTTAGCTACACCTATTCAGCTGTTTCGATTGAGCACATACGGATTTCGCTGTGCCGTCGGCATGATGAGGGTGTCCTGAATGTTGACATGGGCAGGGGCGTTCAGGATATAGAGCGCCAGCTCCGCGATATCTTCGGCATGCAGGGGCTCGTACCCTTCATAGACGGCATCGGCCTTTGCGTCGTCGCCGCTGAAACGGGTGTTGGAGAAGTTGGTCTCAACGGCACCCGGCGCGATATTGCCCACCCTGACCGCCGTGTCAGCCAGGTCGATGTTCATCGCCTCGCTCAAGACATGCACGGCCGACTTGGTCGCGCAATAGACATTGCCTCCCGGATAGGTCATCTTCCCCGCGATGCTGCCGATGTTGAGGATATGGCCGCAGTTTCGTCGGCGCATCTGCGGTATGACGGCACGGCTGACATAGAGCAGCCCTTTGACATTGGCATCGATCATCTCTTCCCACTGATCGACATCCCCTTCGTCCAAAGTACCAAGCCCCAGTGCCAGACCGGCGTTATTGATCAGGATATCGATCGCTGTCCTCTCCAGCAGTTTTTCGAGTTCGCGCTCGACTGCCTTGCGGTCACGCACATCAAACACAACCGTCTCGACCCGGACCCCGAAACGTTCAAGCTCCTGCTTCAGCACTTCGAGCTTCGCATCGGTACGCCCGCTCAGCACCAGGTTGACCCCGGCTTCGGCCAGTTGGTAGGCACAGGCCTTGCCGATGCCGGATGTTGCCCCGGTAACAAGAGCGCATTTGCCGTGAAGATTGTTCTGCATGTTTCTTTCCTTTGCAAAATAATACCCCAAAACACGCTGTTAGTTTCTTGTTATCTCTATCTTGAACGCTGTTTTAAAGCACCCGAAAGTAAAAAAATGCCAACCTTATCTCATTTTAAGTGCGGACGCTGCCGATCAACTTCTTGTCAAGGGCGTGGCCAATTGTTTAAGCATAAATAAGTGTATAATAGCCACAAACAATCCAAGGAAAACTCATGATAAAACACCTCACTACCATCCTCTTCGCGGCCCTTCTTATGGTCGGCTTTTCAACCCTCAGTGCAGCCGACATGAAATGCGGCGCCGGCAAATGCGGCAGTGCCATGACAAAAGATATGACCCCGAAAGGGTGCGACAAGTGCAAAAACTGCCCGAATCCGGACTGTGCCGCCAAAAAAGACCCGAGCAAGCCGTGCGACTGCCCGGTAGATGCCCAGGGCAATATGAAATGCGGTGCCGGTAAATGCGGCACCAAGATGCCGAAAGAGACGATGAAGTGCGGTGCAGGAAAGTGCGGTTCTAACTAATTGATTCTGCGGGTCTCTACGTTTTTAGAGCCCCTGCAGAAAGAGCAGAAATTTCTCGCCGTATCGCTCGAACTTCACCTCACCTATACCCCCGACCTGTAACATCTCATCCCTGCTCTGCGGACGTTTTGCTGCCATCTCTTTAAGCGTCTTGTCGCCAAAGATGATGTAGGCCGGAACACCCTGCTCCTGTGCGATCTCATGGCGATAGGCGCGGAGTCTGTCAAAGAGTTCGGTATCGTAGTCGAAATCCTCCGGTGCCGCTTTTTTAACGGTCTTGCTCTTGACGTTGAGACGGTCGGCACGAATAAGAAGCGGCTCTTTGCCCTTGAGGATCTGCAGCCCGCTCTCGCTTAACATCAACCCCTGATGCTCGTTGACATGAAGCGCTTCCACCTCCAAAAGGCGGTCGATCACCACAAACCACTGCTTTTTGCTCAGTTTCTCGCCCACACCGTAGACACTCAGTTCGTCATGACCGTTTGCGAGGATCTTCTGCTCACGGGAGCCGCGGAGGATATCGATAAGGTAGTTCTTGCCGAAAGACTGCCCCGTCCTGTAGACGGTCGAGAGCAGCATCTGTGCCTCGGTGGAGATGTCACGTTTGTCATGGTCGGGTTCCAGACAGTTGTCGCACTTGTCGCCGCAGGCTTCCAGTGTATCATCAAAGTAGGCCGCCAGCTGCTGATGACGGCAGCTTTCACTCCCGGCAAAACGCTGTATGGTCCCCAGTTTTTGCAGCAGATGGGATTTATAGGCCTCGTCACCGTCATTCATGTCGATAAAACGTTTCTGCTGGATGCTGTCGCCCGCACTGAAGAGCAGGACCACATCGGCATGGTCACCGTCACGCCCGGCGCGTCCGATCTCCTGATAGTAGTTCTCCAGCGTCTTCGGCAAAGACATATGCACGACAAAACGGATATTGCTCTTGTCGATCCCCATGCCGAAGGCGATGGTTGCGACGATGATCTTCACCTCATCATGGACAAAGTCGTGAAAGACCCGGTTGCGCTCTTCGCTCGGCATTCCGGCATGGTAAGCCGCAGCGGCATAGCCCTTTTTCTGGAGGTGGTGGGCGATCGCTTCGACATTCTTGCGCGAGAAGGCATAGACGATCCCGCTCTCCTCTTTATGGTCGTCCAAGAAGTCCGTCAGCTGGTCGTACCCGTCTTTGATGCGATGGCGTGCCGTGATCTGAAGGTTTTCACGAAAGATCGTCCCTTGAAGGACGGTCGCATCATGGAGCCGGAGCAGCCGGACGATATCGTGGCGGACATGCTCTGTCGCTGTCGCCGTAAAGGCGGCCACCGAAACGTCAGGGAAGTAATCACGAAGCTGTGACAACGCCCGGTAGTCCGATCGGAACTCGTGACCCCACTCACTGATACAGTGGGCCTCGTCGATGACGAAGTAGTTGAGTTTTATCTGTGAGAGGATGTTACGCATGCCGTCGGTGTTAAGACGTTCAGGCGAGAGATAGAGAAAATCGATCTCTCCTGCGTAGAGACGGCGGACGATGTCACTGCTCTCCTCCGAACTCTGCATCGAGGAGAGCATCTCCGCACGCATCCCCTGGGCTTTCAGGCTCTGGACCTGGTCATGCATCAGGGCAAGCAGCGGCGAGATGACGACCGTGGTCCCCTCCATCAACAGTGCCGGCAGCTGATACGAGAGCGATTTTCCGCCCCCCGTCGGCAGGATCATCAGCAGGTCTTTTCCCGCCAGTATGGTGTCGACTGCCTCTTCCTGCAGGGGTCTGAACGCCTTGTGGCCAAACTGATTCTGCAGGATCTTATATTTTTTTTCTTGGAGTGCTTCGTGCGGCATCTGCTCATCTTTTGAATTCATACTGGTATGGTAGCAGTTTTAACAGTAAACCCCGATTACTATGACAGGCAGATGTGCTTTTAGCTTCTGTATGGTCTGGACCGGCACTTGCACCTTTACAGATATAATCTCTATATCTTTGAGGTATAATTTTAGTAAACAGAAGGATCCTAAATGAAAATTGCCATTCCCGTCAAAAACGATGCCCTTGTCTTCTTCGGCAATGCCGGCCACACGCCCTATTTTGCCATCTACAGTGTTAATGGAGCCGGTATGTTCAAAGCGTTCTCGTTTGAAGAGCTGCGTGCCAACCCGAGAACAGACCTTGACCACGAACATGCGGACGAAAATCACCAGTGCGCACACGACCACGACGATGAAGAGCATGTCAAAGAGCATTTCAAAATGGGCGAAGTGCTTGAAGACTGCGCGTATGTCGTCGTCAATCGCGCCTGCAAAAACACAGCTGCTGCCATGGCGAACTACGGTGTCGGTATCGTAAAATACAGTGGCGAGGCCACCAATGCCGGTGCTATCCTCTCAGCGGTGTCGGCGCAGCTGACATAAGATGGCCGACAGCACCATTCTACCCTTTATCCGCCCCTTTGAGAGTGTTGTCATCGGGTCGATCGACGGCGAAGAGCACCCCTTTACCTCATACGCCCCTTTTGTCCATCATGACCACCGTTTCTATATCTTTATAAGCGATATCGCGACCCACGCAGCGAACCTCAAACGTAACGGCAAGGCTTCGCTCCTGTTTATCGAAGATGAATCGCAGGCATCAAACATCTTTGCCCGCAAACGCATCTCCCTGCAGTGTGCATCAACGCTGATCCCCAGAGAGGAGACGGTCTTTGCGGCGGTCAAGGAACGGTTCAAGGCCAAGTTCGGTGAGGAGATGGTCGTAATGTTGATGAAGATGCAGGACTTCAACCTCTATGCTTTGAGACCGTTTACAGGGGAAGCGACGTTTGGATTCGGCGAAGCCTACCGCGTCGGCGGCGAGCACGGCGAGATGCTGTTGCCGCGGCAAGGCGGCAGCGGGCACAAATAGAGAGACGCGCTACGACGCGGTTGGACTAGAATAAAAAAACAGAAATTGTATAGAGAAAAAAAGTTGTAGAAAAAAACAGGTGGTCGGAGTGACTGGATTCGAACCAGCGGCCCCAAGTCCCCCAGACTCGTACTCTAACCAAACTGAGCTACACCCCGACACTGTTGAAGAGCATTATTTTATCCTGCCTATTCTTAAGTAAACCGGCCTAATGACTTATGAAGGTTTCAACTTGCTTAATGAGGGCGAAAACGCCTTCGTACTCACCTGCACCGCTTCACCGATCTCAAACGTCGCCGCTTCCTCGGCATCCAGCACCACCTCGACGATCTGCTGCCCTATCGAGACCACCGCAATGTGAATAACGTCGGCTTTGACAATGTCCAGCAGTTCACCTCTCAGCGAAAACTTCTGCGAACCCTGTGTCTGCAACAGGACCTCTTTCGGGCTCCCTTCTCGGACCACCCTGCCCTGATCGAGCACTATAACACGGTCCGCCAAACGGTAGATCTCGCTCGGGTCGTGGCTGACCATGATGGTCGTCGTTCCGAAAGCCTTGTGCAGGGTCAGAATGTCATGCTGAAGTTTGGTGCGCATGGCCGGGTCCAGTGCGGAGAGCGGCTCATCCATCAAGAGCAGCTTAGGCCGGTTCATCATCGCCCGACAGAGCGAGACCCGCTGTTTCTGACCGCCGCTGAGCGTCGAAGGCAGGCGGTCTTTAAGCGCCAAGAGGTCTGTCATCTCCAGGAGCTGTTTTGCCAGCTCCCGGTCTTTGGCCACATAGAGCAGGTTCTGCTCGACACTCATGTTGGCAAAGAGCGCGTAATCCTGAAAGACAAAACCGATGCCGCGTTTTTGGGGTGCGAGCACCTTCCGCCCCTCCTGCCACAGCTCGCCGCCGACATCAACGACACCCGTCGCATTTTCAAGACCCGCCAGGATCCGAAGCAGCGTCGTCTTGCCGCTGCCGCTCTGACCCGCAAGCGCCACAAAAGCATGCTCCTCTATGGCGATCTCGACATCCAGCACCATCGTCCCGACACTGCCCTGCAGTGTTTTAGTAATATCTATATGGACCATTACCGCACCCCGATGCGTCGGTTATGACGCTGGTTAAAGAGATAGACACCCAACAGCACCGCGAAGCTCATCACGACCATGATCGCACTGTAGAGGTGCGCCTGGGAGTAGTCCATCACCTCGACAAACTCATAGATCGCCACCGACGCCACCTTTGTCTCCCCCGGGATCGAGCCGCCCACCATCAAGACCACGCCGAACTCGCCCACCGTATGGGCGAAGGTGACGATAAGCGCCGTGATGACCGCCGGTTTGATGTTGGGCAGTGCCACGCGCCAAAGGGTCTGGAGCCTGCTTTTACCGGCGATGTAAGAGGCTTCGAGCATGTTTTTGTTCAGAGACTCAAAGCCGCCCTGAAGCGGCTGTACCATAAACGGAAAGGAGTAGAAGACGCTGGCAATGACCAACCCTGTAAAGTTGAAGACCAGTTTGATCCCAAAGGTCTCCTCAAAAAAAGCACCGATAGGCGAGTTGTGCGAGAGGGCAAAAAGGATGTAAAAACCGAGAACCGAAGGAGGCAGAACGATCGGCAGGGAGGTCACCGCTTCGACGAAAGGCTTACAGCGACAGCGTGTCTGGCTGAGCCACCAGCTCACCGGCATCGCAATAACAAAAAGAATAACGGTTGTTATTCCTGCCAATTTGAACGAGAGCAAAAAAGGTTCGAGATCGAGCATTCCAAGGTCCGTCATATGATCTCCACAATAGAAAGTTCACTGGATTTAATCAGTGCAACCATAGCAACACCGACATCTAGCGCCATCTTTTCAGCAGACTCACGGGTAATGATGCTTTCGAGAAGATGGCCGGCAAAATCAAAGGTGACACTGCAAAGCAGGGCACCCATATTGATACGCTCTATTGTAGCATCGAGCTGATTTGAGATACTCAGCATCTCATTTTTCTCTTTGGCCAGGGCGATGTTGGTCGCCTTGGCCCCCAAAACAACCTTTGTGCCGACCGTGAGGCTGTCACTTAACTCCAGCGCCATCATCTTCATAGAGTGATCTCCAACCTTAAACGTGACGATATTGATGGAATCGCTACGCTTTATATCCGTGATGATAGCGCTGATCTGATTCATTGGACTATATACCCGTACTGCACCAGAATCGTTTTCGCTTTCTCGCTTAAAATGAAGTCGTAAAAAGCCTTGTATTCGCCGTTGCTTTCACTGTTTTTAAGAAGAACAACCCCCTGCTTGATCGGCGTGTAGAGTTTCGGGTCGACCGGCGCCCAGTTGACCCCCTCCTTGTACCGCGTCATCTTGTCGCTGTAGAGTGAAGACTTGGCGATCATCCCGATATCGGCCGCCGTGACCGCGTAGGCCACCGTTTGGGAGATAGACTCGGCAAAGACGAATTTATCTTTAACGCTTTCGTAGATGCCCGCCGCTTTCATCGCCTCGATCGCTGCCTTGCCGTAGGGTGCCGTTTTCGGGTTCGCAACGGCGATCTTGCCGATGTTCTCGCCCGTCAACAGCTTGATCCCCTGCGCGAAGTCCTGCGGCTTGACGCTCAGGTAGGCCAGCGCCCCCTGCGCATAGACCACCGGTTCCGTCACCGCGATCTTTTCACTGTAAAGGGCCTGAGGGTATTTCATGTTGGCCGCCATAAAGAGACCGTAAGGGGCCCCGTTTTTGATCTGTGCCGTCAGTTTGCCGCTGCTGCCGAGGGTGACCTGCACCCTGGTGTCCGGGTGACTTTTCGCAAACTCCGTTTTCAGTTCGTCTATCGCGTAACTGACGTTAGCCGCAACGGCGATATTGATCTCACCGGCTGAGAGTACTGCCGCGTACAGCAGCGATAATAGATATTTTTTCATAATTTTCTCCTTCTATTTGGCGAGCATCACGTCGGATGCTTTAAAGATCGCCATCACTTCAATACCCTCTTCCAGGGCAAGTGTTTTTACTGCTTCATTCGTAACGGTTGCGATCACGCGATCGCCGCCAAGAAGTTCGATCGCCACTTCCGCACTGACCACACCGTTGTCGATCGATCGTACAACACCCCTAAGTCTGTTCCGGGCACTGATCGGAATGACCCAATCCGTGGCCACGAGCACATGGGATGCTTTAAAAAAAGCGATCACCCTCTCACCGGTTTTAAGCGCAAGATCCTCAACGCCCTTATTGGTAATGGAAGCCTCCAAAGATGTTCCCTGATCCATCCTTAATACAAGATGGGTATTGACACTGCCTACTTCTATCCTATCAATAATTACATCGATCTGATTTCGTGCACTGATCATCATGTCAGCAGCTTTTAAAAGAGATAATTGAGTTCAAAACGGCTGTCGAGATTGTCCCCATCGACTTTTTCGGTATCGGTATACCCCAGTCTCAGACGCCACTGCAGCTCCATAAGCGACGGTACATTCTGGACAAAACCGACATAGTAGTAGTTTTCATCGAAGTACCCTTTGCTTTCGTCTGCATCTATATGCAAGATCGATGCCTGAACAAAGAGGTCGGTATAGATCCCGCTCTTGTTGGCATTGCGCTGCAGCTCGATACGGTAGCTTTTCGTATTGGCCATCCAGTTGTAACGCGCCATCGAACGGGTGTAACCCGCTGTCGGGAAACCGCGCCACGGCGTGATAAGGTCTGCCTCGTCAAAGATCTGTGTATAACCCAGGTTCAATTTATACAGCCCGTAACCTCCGACCAGTCGCGCTGCGATCATCTGCGAATCAAGCGAGTCCGCCTCCTTGTAACCGAGATATGTACCCGTATGACCGGCGAGTTTTCCACTGTAAGAGGCCCCGCCGATCGCGCCGGCACCGTTGTCGAACTGTTTGATGTAGCGTACGCCCGGCGTCAGTGAAAAGTCCCCCATCCCGATCTTGTAATTGGCTTCTGCCATCACCTCAGAGAGCAGTTCCGGTACCGCATAGAACGAGGCGTCGAGCTTCAGGTTGGCCACCGATGTATTGTGCAGGTCGCCCACAATCAGCGGTGCCTTGGTACTGATACCGGCAGCTTCCAGACGGGTATAGGTCAACCCCTTATGCATTGCGGAGTCATCGTTTTCACTCCACTCCGGCCGTACTGATGATGAAGCGTTGGCGTCACCGTACGTCAGCACCGAGTGTGCCTGCGAATGGCCGCGGAGTTTCTGCTCGTAAAGATAGGCCAGTTTGATGCCGGTATCCGGGACGGCTTTGGTCTCAACGACCAGGCCGTCAAACGTGTTGGGGATCATCTTGGTGTCATTTGACTTGGCATAAAAGGTCTCTACCAACTGGCGTCCGGCGATGATCTCTGTCTCTGTAATCCCGGTGTAGCGCAGATATGCCTGCCCCAGCACACCCATGGATTTGTTGCCGGTATTGATGTAGTCAAAACGGCTTAAAAAATCGTACCCCGGACTTATCTCTTCAACAGGGTCATGCGTGTTGTCGAAAAATGCCCGGCTATAATAGAGTCCGCCGCCAACATCAAAACTACCCAAGGATGCACTTTTATAAATCAGTGAGCCGCCGAGTCCGCTGATGATATGATCACTGTCGTTATCTGTCTTTTTATAAAACGTATTCGAACGCAGACGCCCGTAGAACATCCCCTCCGAAAACATCCCCGTAACACTCTCCGCTGTACCCGGTAGCTGGTTATAGACTTCCTGATAATTTGTTTTCAATGTTCGTTTTGGCGCTTCTTCTGCACCGTACAGGGTCGTTGATAATACTAGAATACTGCATGTTAGGGCGATACCTCTAAGCTTATGTCTCATTCTTTCTCTCCTTATATTTGAGGACAGGGCTCAAGCGTTATATAAAATTATATACAACGGTAAAGCGTATCCTGCCATTGCTCTGTGAATGCAAGAGTGATTCTATCGTTATGTAAAAAAAAATACAACGCTTTTGTCCTTCATGTCGTTATATCTACAAATATATAACGAAAATGTTACGTTTTGTCACTTTTGGGTACTGCCGCATCATCATGCTATACCGCAAGCAGCGCATTTGACGCTTCGAAACAGGCCCAGGCCCGATCGCCTTCATGAAGTCCCAGTGCCTCGAAAGATTCAGGCTTCATGGCGATCGTCAGCGTGTTGCCCCCTTCAAGCGTGGCAGTCACTTCGACCGATGTCGCATCGCTCAGCACTTCATCCAAACGGCAGGCCAGCGTGTTGGTATTCCCCTCTTCGCGTTCTTTGCAGAGGGTGATCCAGGAGGATTTTAAGATCACGAACAGCGTCGCACCCTTTTTAATCGCCATCTCTTCAAGACTGCGCCGTGTAATCGCGACATGCACCTCTTCGCCCCCGGAGAGCTGCAGGGTAACGTCTGCACCGAGGGCGCTTTTGGTGATAGCACTCACACTTCCCAGCAACTGGTTTCTTGCACTGGTACGCAATGTCATGCGGTTCGCGAATGCCGCGAGCTGCGTGACATCACTGCTCACATTTTCAAGCGAAGCCCAAAAGTGTTCCTGCATCGTCTCGAGCTCTTTGTAAAGCGCGATCGTCGAACGCCCTTTTTCGGTCAGTACCGTACCGCCGCCGCCTTTGCCGCCGGTTTCACGCTGTACGATCGGTGCGTCTGAAAGGTTGTTCATCTCATTGACCGCATCCCAGGCCGCCTTATAGCTCATCTTCATCGCTTTGGCTGCAGCAGAGATGGAACCGTGTGCCGCTATCTGTTCCAGGAGCTCTATGCGGCCTTTGCCGAAGAATCCGTTGTTGTCGTTCTCAAACCATATATTGCTTTTCACATTCATGGAAGTGATTATACCGCATGCCCTGCTAAAAGATGAAAAGCAGAGATGACAAACAGACGCGTTTTAGCTTATCTTAATGCCATGAGTGAGAAAATGCTGGATTACATAAGGGCAGACATGAAACTAACGACCCAGCAGATCAACGACTTTCATACCAACGGCTTTCTTCTTTTAAAACAGTTTGCCAGCCATCAGCTCTGCGATGAGATCCACCAACTTGCGGCAAAACACCTCTATGAGCAGATCGAACCGATCGAGAGCGAAGAGGAGTACCTGCAAAAAAAGAGCAACTCCAAGACCACACGCCGTCTGCGTCAGGTCTATGACAGAGAGCCGCTCTTCGCACAGTGGATGACCAACCCGGAAATACGGCCTGTGCTGGAACAGCTGTTGGGTGAAACCCCTGTCTTGCTGCTTGCACACCATAACTCCATCATGACCAAGCTTCCGCACATCAGCTCTGTGACGACCTGGCATCAGGATATCCGTTACTGGCACTACGAAAATGACAATCTCTTGAGTGTCTGGCTCAGCCTGGATGACGAGTTCCTTGAAAACGGTCTGCTGGAGTTTATACCCGGCACCCATAAGATGACCTTCTCACCCGAGCAGTTTGACGAACAGTCCGCTTTCAGAGACGATCTGCCGCAAAACCGGGCAATCATCGCCAATCGCGTTCATTTCAACCTGCAAAAAGGCGACGTCGTACTGTTTCACGCCAAAACGCTGCACTACGCCAACAAAAACAACACCGACAACCCGAAGATCTCTTTTGTCTACAGCCTGCGCGGCATCTCGAACAGACCCCTGCCGAACACCCGCAGCGACTTCAGAGAGGTTGTTCTTTAAGCCTCTTTTGCACAGGTCAGGCAGGCGCTGGCTAGCTTAAGCAGTGAGGGCTCGATCTCATGCACTTTGTTGGCGACATCCGCTATCGATTTGTAGTTAAAACGGCTGTTGTTATAGCAGCTGATCTTGTCTCTCTCGCCTGCCAAAAGACCGTCGATCCCGAAATTGACAAAGCGGTAGGCCATCAGACGGTCCCGGCTGCTCGGGTTTCCTCCCCGCTGAATATGGCCGAGTACCGTTACGCGGGATTCGACGCCGATCTTCTCTTCAAACCACGCTGCGATTGTTTCTGAATCCTCTTTGATCCCCTCCGAGACGACGGCCAGAAAATAACGGCGCCCTTCGGCGAGATCCTGCTTGAACCTGGCTTCGTAATGGCTCAGGTCGTAGGGTATCTCCGGGATCAGACAGAGCTCCGCGCCGGAGGTGAGTCCCGATACCAGTGCCAGATAGCCGCAGTCGCGCCCCATCGTCTCGACCACGAAAGCCCGCTTGAACGAAGCCGCGGTATCACGAATGGCATCGAGTGCTTCACGGATGATGTTGAGTGCCGTATCAACGCCGAGGCAGTAGTCGGTCCCCACGATGTCGTTGTCGATCGTCGACGGGATCCCGGCAAAGGCAACACCGTGCTCTTTGTAGAAAAGCTCCATACCGCGGAAGCTGCCGTCACCGCCCAGGACCACCAGTTTGTCGATACCGTGGCTCTCCAGGTTGGCTTTGGCCTGCTTTCGAAACGCCGGGTCAAAAAAGCGTTGGGACCGGGCCGAACCGATCTTTGTCCCGCCGCGGTTGATGATACCGCTAACATCGGCATAACCCGCACTAACGATCTTGTTATCGATAAGGCCTTCGAAGCCGTCATAGACCAAAAAAGGTTTAAGCCCTTTTGCCAGACTGTATTCGACAAAGTGTTTGATGGCGGGGTTCATACCGGAAACATCGCCGCCAGAGCATAAAATCGCTATGTTATTCATATCTATTTTCTCCTCTTACGTCAATGGTTTTCATAGTCTGCTTTACTCCCGAAAAAAGTGAGTTCCCTCACTTTTCTTCCGGAGATATCATCGCCGCCAGAGCATAAAATCGCTATGTTGTTCATCTTTTCCCATCTTCTTGTTGAGTATTGACAATTGTACCATGTAATCATCTGCTTATAAAACAGCGAAGGTTGTCTAAAAAACAACACCGATAAAAAGGTATAATTTCATCATGAACATTGAATTATACTTTTTACGCTCTTCCGAAGGCTTTATCGTTAAAGACCTCCTCCATTACGCCGCGCACCTGGACGAAACCGGTGAGACGCTCTCTGAGCATCCTGAACTTGAACAGTACGTCCGAAACTACGGCAACTACAACGGTGACATCGGCGTCTATGCGATTGTCGACCATAAAGTTGCCGGCGGCGCCTGGGTCCGCATGCTCCTTAACGGCTTCGGCCATGTCGACAACGCAACACCCGAACTCTCGCTTGCCGTTTTGCCGGAGTACCGCAACCAGGGTCTGGGCACGAAGCTGATGGAGCAGCTCTTTACGGAGGTCGCAAAGCTCTATCCGAAGATGTCGCTCTCGGTACGGGAGGACGACGCTATAGCATTTTTTGAGGGACTTGGTTTTGAGAAACAGGCCGGCTCCGAGAAACGCAATATAGCCGGTACCACCTCGTTTACGATGGTCAAAAAATTTGCACCGTCAGCTGTCGACCGAGAGGAACCGAAAAAGAGTCTCGAAGAGGAACGTTTTAGAAAATCGTTTGGATTTTAAAAAGAGAGGCCGGCGCTTTTCGCTCTTTTTTGACCGCCAGTAAATCCTCTCGACAACCGCTTGATCCCCGAACAGTCACAGACCTGTAACATTAAAAATTAGGAAAAGTTATACTTCAACCCCATTATATAGTATAATGGAGTATGAAACCTTCAATATCGGTCGATACCGCACCATCGATATCGGAACTTTTTATCCAGGAAGAGATGCGCAGCGAAAAGTATGCCAACGTGGCGCGCTTCTTCTTTACATTCATCTATATCGGTGCCGGTTTTGCCATAAAAGAAGAGGTGGCTGAAACCTCATTCCTTTTTATCATGGGTGCCGCACTCTTTAACTTTTTCTATGTCTTTTTCGTCCTTCTTCTGACCCGGAACGGCCGCCACTACCGATGGTTGAAGTATCTATCGGTGAGCATCGATGTTCTCCTGCTCTCTCTTTTCATCTACACCATCGGCACCTACCGTACATTTAAAACAGAGGCCTTTTTACTCTATTTTTTATGGATCGGTCTGGCCACCATCCGTTTTTCGCCCAAACTGACCTTTATTACAGGTCTTTTGAGCCTGGTCGCCTATCTGATCATCACTGTTTTGGCTGTCACCGGCCAGACCATAGAGCTGGGCACCATTACCGAATCCTTCACGACATCCAAAGTAGGTCTGACCAATATCATCATGAAGATGGTCTTTTTAACTGTCTTTATCGCCATTGCGTTCTACATCTCAAGGATCTACCGTACCCTTGTCGAAAAGGCCATTGACAAAGTTCTGGTTGAAAAGCAGAACATTGAACTCTCAAAAACGCTCAAGATCCTCAAGTCCACCCAGACAGAGCTGCATGACAAGAACAGGGAGCTGCGTTACATCTCGGCAACCGACGCGCTCTCAAGGCTCTATAACCGACGCAAGACCGAAGAGCTTCTCCATACGGCCTGCGAGCATGCCAAACTCGACGGAGAGACCTTCAGCCTGATTCTTCTCGATATTGATTTTTTCAAACGGATCAATGACGAGTACGGCCATCCTGTCGGCGACAAAGTCATTATGCAGATCGCTGCCAATCTCAGGGCAAACGTCCGCGACGTGGATGCCGTAGGACGCTGGGGCGGTGAGGAGTTTCTGGTCATCTGTCCAAACCTCGGTGCCGAGAGTGCAGAGGGGCTGGCCAACAGGCTCAAAGAGGATATCCAGTTCAACTACAACGGGATCACGCAGACCGTAACCTGCAGTTTCGGTGTGACCCAATGGGTGCAGGGCGATACACCTGCCACCATCGTCAACCGTGTCGACAGAGCACTCTACAGATCTAAAGAGGGCGGTCGCAACTGTGTGACACTGTTGTCATTATAAGATAGAAAACGTGTGTGAAAGAGGGGTGATGCCCGAAGGCATCGGAGAAGATCTCTCTTAGAAAGAGATTTGTGCTGTCAACATGTAGCTGTTCGAGTTATCCTGTGCACCGCTGGCTTGAGTACCATCTGCCGCCACATCATTGTCATAAGTAAGCACGTTTGCTACCCATTGAACGTTTTTGTTCTGCTGCCAAACAACACCGCCGTAGTAAGTGTGCTTTGTCAACGTTTCGTTAGTTGCACCATATTTCTCTTCAGGTGTCCATGCATCGTAGCGGCCGATGACACGGAACTGTTTTGCATCACCGAAACGGTAGACGGCGTGAGCATTGTACCCTTCACCTGCCTTGCTGTATACAACAGGCCCATCGATCGTGTCCTGAGACTTGATATACTGTGCTGCGACCATGAACGACGGCATATTGAAGACCGTATGGAGACCGCCCCAGACTAGATCCTGGTTTACGCCAGCTTGCGTATATTTGTTGTTGGCCATGTTGTACTGACCGAAGAACGACGCATCCCAGTAGGTTGTCGTCGTCTGCTTGTCTTTACCGTTTGCACCAAGGATGTGCGCCGTTGCACGCCACTCCAAAGAGATGCCTTCACCGTCTTCGACATTATGGTACCCCTCACCCGTAAAGAGACCGACTTCACTGCCGAAATACTTTGTCTCTGTCTTGAAATTGAAACCAAGGTCCGCAGAGTTGGAAAGTTTTGCCGAGTTGTCCGCTTCGGTGAAGGTCCAGTGCGTATCACGGTAGAACCATGAGTTATGCTCCTCATAATCGATCCACGGGCGGTGCGCCATACCCAGTTCGACACCGGTGTACGGAAGGATCTCGTTCAGGTAGAGGTAAGCATACTTGAAACGAACGTTGTAGTCACCGGCTGTCGCATCGCTGGTCACATGCTCCATGTCCAGTGTCACGCGGAAGTATGATTTAGGATCATCAAGAAGATAGGCTTTGATCTGCACATAGGCACGACGCATTTCGAATTTGTCTGTGTCACGGATAGCATCATCTTTGAAATCAGTATGCGTAAACCCAAGGTAAGTCAAACCGCCAAATTTGAATTGGCTTGCATTTGAGTACCACGGCACCTCTTTCGTTGGTGCGTCCGCACTGACAAAACTTCCCATCTCTTCACGGCCTTCACCGCTCTGTGTAAAGACCTGTCCCGTTGCAGAATCTGTGTAGAGTGTCATCGTGTCAGCAAAAGCCGTACCGCTTAATGTCATAGCTGCTAGTGTAGAAAGTAGCGTTTTTTTCATTTTTATTCTCCCTAATCATTATTGGGCGAAGTATAAAACAGTTTGGTTACACGAAGGTTACGGAAATGTTACGTTTGACTGCAAGATCTCGTCCTGTCTGACATCAAGAAGTGAAAGCGAATGCATCCCAATTAGGGATGCTAAAAAAGAGAGGTCTTAGAAGAACCACTGTGTGGTCAGTTTCATGCGGGTATCTGTACGCTCCCCGCCTTTAAGACTCAAGCCGTAGTTATCTTCCTGATAGACCAGTCCGACTTTAGTCGTGTTACCTCTAAGATACCAGTTGATACCGGCGATCTTGGACTCAAGCTCGAAATCCTCGTTCGCAGCCGCATCTTCCCACTTGTCCCACTTCTCATAACGGACAAACGGTGCAAGGTAACCGAGCTGCTCGATGACATACTCGCCCGTCGCGTACCAGCCGTTTGACTTGCCTGTTTCGCTTGCAATCTTGTCTTTGACGACACCGTCGAACTGGAAGTACTCCGCCTGGATGAAGGCCCCCTTGTAGTGCGCCGACATCTCCAGGTTGATCAACTCATGGTCAATCTTTTGAGATACAGTACCATTGTCATAATTGATGTCCGGGCTCATCCAGTAGGCGGCACCGATCTCGAAGTGTTTCCCCTGCGCAAAGTAGGTCTCGGTACGCTTTGTCTCCTCCCAGCCGCTGAACGGCGAGAGAACGATCTTACCGCCGTAGAAGAAGTTCTCCTGATTCACATCACCACCGATACTGTCACCGCTTGCGTCTTTGAACTTCGCCGAGCTTACACCGTCTCCAAAAGCCACTTCGTAGTGGATCTTCTTCTTCCAGTCACCGTACATCTTGGCGTTGGTGCCGCGGCGGTTGTGGGTAATGTACTGTGCCGCTTCATCAGCGACATGCGGACGGTCGTAGTGCAGGACATAGGCCGACTTCACCGTCTCGGTACGAGAGACATCGATCTTGCCGCGGTAAAGCTTGTAGTTCACCAGTGAGGTCCCGAACGGCTTGCTGATCTTCAGGTAGGCATCGCCGACGTTGAATGTCCCTTCACCGTCATCCTGATAGTTGGCCTTGTCGTTACGAATATCCATCACATAGGAGATGTGCTTCGTAAAGCCGGCTGCGACCTCGAAACGGGTGCGGCGCAGGTAGGCATCCCAGTTGTTTGTATCAGCCGTTGCCGGATCGGCATAATCGGTATTCCAGTTCTCGAAGGTACCCTGGATACGGACCCCGAGCTTGATCCACATATCCGGATTGTCGGAAGCAGTGAATTTCATGTTCGGACCGGTCTCTTTGCCCATGAGGAACTCGACCGATTTCGGGTTTTCCACCGTAGGTCCTTCTGTAGTCTTTCCAAGGATCTTACTGCTTGCAGATTGATCCAACACCTCACGGCCTTCACCTGCCTTGGTAAAAATCTGACCGGTCACAGGATCGGTATAGAGTGTCATCGCTTCGGCAGAGGCTGCGGTGCTCAGCGCTAAGGCTGCTAATGTTGATAATAGGACTTTGTTCATTGTTATTCTCCTGAACGTTTGATGGGCGGATTGTAGAACATTTCGGTTACACAAAGGTTACAGAGCAGTAATATTCTGCTCTTGAAAAGACATCTGCCGACACCTCCACCTTGCTAATACTGCGCTTACGCTCTCAAGCTACAATTATGCACTCAAACACAAGGGGTCACCATGAAAAAGCTATTCATCATACTTTCAGCGTTAGCACTGCTTGCGTCCAGTGCCTTTGCCCGTCATATGCTGCCACATGAGAATGAAGAGATCACTGCCCCTAAGTCGTCACCAAAGCTGTCGATGACGTTTTATTAACCGATACTTTTTTTAGAAAGGAAGGACTGCTAACATTCTGGTTCTACTATTTAGTGCGCCATGAACTGCACCAGTGTGCTTTTCAGAACAGTATAACAGTCGTTTTATAGCGTTATTCTTACGTTTTTAAATTATGAAACAGAAGTAAAAAAAATGGGGATTTAAGAGTGTGGGCTCCCTGCTTATGCAGCAGGGAAGGAGAGCATTTACTTGATGTTTGCTGCCCAGTATTCGCGGATCATATTCTTGGTTGCTTCCGGAAGCGCAATGTACCCAAGCTTTTTCGCCGCTGCATCACCGTTCTTGAAAGCGTAGTCATAGAACGCGATAACTTTTTTGTTCATACCGGCTTTTTCAGTCGGAAGAAGGATGAATGTCGCTGCAACGATCGGGTATGATGTATCACCCGGCTGAAGTGCCAACATGGCGTAGAAGTGACCCTCTTTTGTCCACGATGCATATTTAGCCGCTGCTTTGAAGTTCTCTTCTGTCGCTGTCACCCATTTGCCGCTTGCTGTCTGAAGCGTCGCTGCAGCAAGGTGGTTTTTCTCTTTATAAGCGTTCTCGATGTAACCGATAGCGTATGGCGTCTGCTTTACAAGAGAAGCCACACCTTCGTTACCCTTACCGCCGATACCTGTCGCCCAGTCGATCGCCTTGCCTACACCGTAGTTGTCGGCCCAGTTCTTTGAGCTTTTGTTCAGGTAGTATGTAAAGTTGTATGTCGTACCAGATCCATCAGAACGGTGTACAACGATGATCTTCTGGTTAGGAAGCTTCAAGCCTTTGTTGTCCGCTGCGATAGCCGCATCGTTCCACATTGTGATCTTGCCGGCAAAGATATCGGCAACCACTTCATTTTTAAGGTGAAGCTGCTCATCTTCGATACCGGGTACGTTCAACGCAACCACGATCGAACCGATGACTGCCGGGAACTGAAGCAATTTCTCCTTAGTCAGCTCTTTCGCTTTAAGAGGCTTGTCCGAAGCACCGAAGTTAACGATACGCTTGGAGATCTGCTTGATCCCTCCGCCTGAACCGATACTCTGATAGTTAACGCGAGACTTTGTCTCTTTACCGTACTGGTATGCCCAGTCATAATACAGAGGTGCCGGGAAAGAGGCACCTGCACCACTGATCTTGTCACCTGCGATAGAAGCCGTTGCGGCAACGGCAACCAACAATGCGCTTGTAGCTAGTTTTTTCAACATGTAGAATCCTTTTGGATGTTTGATGGCCGCATTGTAGAACACCAATGTAACAAGAAGGTTACAGAGCGTGAACGCTTCGAATTTGTGTCAGAAGGTCTTTTACTCTTGCACTGATAATCTACAGTGTTAAAAGCACTACCGTATCTGCGGTGAACAAAAGAGAGAGTGTCGTAAAAGGAATGTATTGATATTTAGAATTGAAGAAAGCAGGTGAGAGCCTTAAAGGCTCTAAAACAGTATCAACCGAACTTGCCGGTAATATACTCTTCGGTAAGGCGTTCGGCCGGTGTGACGAAGAGCTCTTCCGTCTTGCCCAGCTCGATGAGCTCGCCCAGGTACATAAAGCCCGTGTAGTCGCTTACGCGCGCTGCCTGCTGCATGTTGTGCGTAACGATGACGATCGAGACCTTCTCTTTGAGTTCCGTCACCAGCTCTTCGATACCCTGTGTCGAGATAGGGTCAAGCGCCGACGTCGGTTCGTCAAAGAGAAGCACTTCCGGTTCCACTGCGATGGCGCGGGCGATACAGAGACGCTGCTGCTGACCGCCCGAAAGGCCGTTCGCATCATGCTTGAGTCTCTCCTGGACCTCTTTCCAGATCGCCGCATCTTTAAGTGCTTTTTCAACGCGGTCGCCCAGTTCCGTCTTGTTTTTCATCCCCTGCAGGCGCAGGCCGTAGGCAACGTTGTCGAAAATGCTCATCGGAAACGCCGTCGGCTTCTGGAAGATCATCCCGATGTTCACACGCAGGTTGATAAGGTCCTCTTTCGCATCCAGAATATTGCGGCCGTTGTAGAGGATCTCACCGTCATACTTGTTGCCCGGATAGAGGTCATGCATGCGGTTGATCGAACGCAGCAGCGTCGATTTACCACAGCCCGAAGGTCCGATAAGCGCCGTCACCGAGTTTTTGGCGATCGGCATCGTGATCTGTTTCAGACTCGGTTCATCGGCACTTGCATAGGTGAACTCAAAGTTCTTGATCTCGAGGGCTCTCTCTTCGGTGACATTACAGATAGTTGCCATTATTTGCCTTTTTTAGTAAGTAGAATAAGACGGCCTATAATATTTAGGCCGAGGATGAACATAGAGAGGATAAACGCAGCGGCCCAGCCGAGGCGCTGCCAATCTTCGTATGGACTCGTTGCATAATTATACATCGTCACCGTCAGCGATGCCATCGGCTCAAACAGGTCGGTGCTCATAAAGTTGTCGTTGAACGAGGTAAAGAGCAGCGGTGCCGTCTCACCGGCAACGCGGGCGACACCCAGCAGGACACCGGTCAAAATTCCCGCTTTGGCACCGCGGTAGACAACCTGCATGATCACTTTGTACTTCGGTGCACCCAGTGCAAATGCCGCTTCACGCAGTGTTGTCGGAACCAGATGCAGCATGTCGTCCGTCGTGCGCAGAATGATCGGCAGCATGATGATCGTCAAAGCAACGATACCTGCCCAGGCACTGAAGTGTCCCATCGGTATGACCATGATTGCATAGACAAAAGAGCCGACGACGATACTCGGAGCCGACATCATAATGTCCGAGATGTCACGGATGGTCTCAGCCAGTTTTGACTTCTGGCCGTATTCGCTGAGATAGGTACCGGCCAGGATCCCAAGCGGCACACCGATGACGGTCGCCACACCGACAATGATGAGCTGACCGACAAGCGCCTGTTTTAGACCGCTCTCTTCGTAACCCGGAGGTGCCCCTTCGAACATAAAGATGTCCCAGTTGATCGCCTCGATGCCGTTGCTGACAAGGATAAAGAGTATCCAAAACAGAAATCCCAGCCCGATCATCGCCGAGAGGGTCGACAGTGCCATAATAAGGCGATTGATAAGAACGCGTTTTTGTGTTGCGGTCATTAGGCTCTCCTTGTACGGCGCAGGAAGTAGAACTTCGCAATTGAGATGATCGTAAAGCTGATGACCAGCAGGATCAGCGCCAACTCAAAGAGGCTCGAGAAGTAGAGGTCCGTATCGGCCTCCGTAAACTCGTTCGCCAGCGTCACCGGGATAGAGGTCGCAGGCTGTGTCAGGTCGAGCGACACCTTATGCACGTTACCCATCACGAAAGTAACGGCCATCGTCTCGCCGATCGCACGGCCCAGTGCCAGAATAAGCGCACCGATGATCCCCGCCTTGGAGTAAGGGATGACGATATCTTTGATAACGTCCCATTTGGTACCGCCGAGCGCGTAGGCCGACTCTTTCAAAATATCCGGTGTGGTGTTCATCGCATCACGCGTCACCGCCGCCATAAACGGCAGGATCATGATCGCAAGCACGATCCCCGCCGTCAGCATCCCGATACCGATACCGCCAAACAGATCGCGGACGATCGGCACAAAGTAAAAGAGGCCCCACATACCGTAGATAACGGAAGGAATAGCCGCCAGAAGCTCGATGGAGACACCGACAGGCGCTTTAAGCTTGGCATGTGCGATCTCACTTAGAAAGATCGCGACCCCGATTGCAACGGGAACGGCAAGGACCATTGCAAGAAAAGTGGAGATAACCGAACCCATGATGGCGGCATACGCACCGAATTTCTCAAGGTTTGGCGCCCATTTTGACTCGGTTACAAAGTCAAGACCGAAGGTCTGCATCGAGAGCATGGACTCCTGAAACAGCACGGTGAAGATCCATGCGGTGATCAGCAGTACGGTGATGGCGATCAGACGGGTTGCATTGGCAAAGATAGTGTCTATGATTTTTGTCATACAATCTCTTCTTTAATTTAGTGGCGCGATTTTAGAGTAATTAGGTTACAAGAAGGTTACATTTGTAACAAACTGCCCTGTTTTAGGTACCTTCGAGCTCTTTGTTTAACCACAAAACCGCTTCCGAATGACATGTGATCTCGCCCTCCATCTGCGCTTCATAAGCCTTGTTCAGAATCGTTTTAAACGCTTTTGACGGTGTCAAACCGGCATGAAGGAGGTCCCGACCCTGTAGAAGCGGCGCAACGGGAGCATTGAGGACATTGAGCTCTTCGGCCCTTTGGCGCAGCCACTCTCCGGCTTTAAAATCACCGCTGAGCGCCTCTTTGGTCGTACGGCCTGAAAAGTCCGCTTTTGCCAGCAGGATCAGCTCTTCTATGTTTACCTGGTTGGCAAGACGCCGGATCGCGGCCGCCTTGGCCCCCTGTTCGTAGAACTGTATCGGTTTCAGGTGGTGCTCAACCAGCGGCAACAGGCTCTCAAGCAGCGCCTTCTCATCACTTAACCGCTCAAAGAAGCGCGCCGTCAAAGCCAAACCGCTTTTCTCGTGGCCGATGGCCCGTATACGCCCGTCGATCGTTTCGGTCGTCTCCGCTTTGCCCAAGTCGTGGCAGAGGGCAGCAAGAGAGAGACGCAGGTTCTGCTTTTCGTCTTCCCCATGGAGTTTTGTCACCTCGTCAAGCACCATCAGGGTATGGACCCAGACATCACCCTCGGGATGGTAGAGGGGATCCTGCGGCACCCCCTGCAGTGCTTTGAGCTCCTCAAAACAGTCCAGCATCCCAAACTGCCCCATCAAGTCAAAACCGACGGAAGGTTTTCTGCTTTTGAGAAGCAGCTTTTTAAGCTCGTCAAAGACCCGCTCTTTCGGGAGCTCCTCGAGCATCTTTTTCGCTACCATTTCACGGGCAAGACGATGAAGCCTCGGTGTGGCTTCGAGCGCAAAACGGGCGGCAAACTGTACCGCACGATAGAGACGCAGGGGATCTTCGACGAAGGTCTCGGCGCTGACGATATCAAGACGTCTGTTTTTAAGGTCCTCCCGGCCGTTGAACGGGTCAAGCAGCTCCCTGTTTTTGAGGTCGTACCCCATTGCATTCATCGTAAAGTCCCGCCTTAATGCAGCCTCTTCAAAACTCAGTGCACCGTCAAGTGTCACGCAGAAGCCTTTGTGGCCCCGGCTCACCTTCTCCTCTTGCCGCGGAAGCGAAAAATCCACCTCGATATCGCTGAGCTGAAGCTTGATTACCCCGAAACTTTTACCGACACTGTGTGCCTTGCCAAAGGGAAGCAGGGCCCGCTCCAGTGCCGCGAGACTCTCAACACCGAAGACCTCTATATCGATATCTTTGGAGGGGATGTTCAAGAGGGCGTCACGCACATAACCGCCGACGACGACCGGGCGGTACTCGTGTTGTATCAGGTCAGCGATGATCGCATTTAAGGCTGAAGGCAGGGTTATCATCAGACCATTTTAACGTATTTGCGGCTTCGAAACGCTATTTCTTCTTGGCCAGCATCTTTTTCAGTGAAAAACCGAAGAGGGAGCCTTCGCCGACTTTACTCTCGATGATCAGGCTGGAGTCATGAAGCTTGAGAATATAGCCGACAATAGCCAGCCCCAGCCCCATCGAGTTGTCCCAGGTGTTTTTGTCGACGCGGTAGAACTTGGAAGCAACTTTATCGATGTCGCTTTCGCTGATACCCATTCCATGGTCCATGACCATCAGTTTATCATCAACAATAGTGACCGTCACATCATCGTCGGAGTACTTCAGCGCATTGTCCACAAGGTTGGTGAGGACATTGTCCAGCATATCTTTGTCCGCCGTGACCATGCACGACTTGCCGTCGAAATGGATCTCTCTGTCACGGTATTTTGTCGCAAGGTTGAGAATGACGTCCTGGATAAGATCGGCCAGGTCAAAGGTCATCGGGTGGACCTGCAGATCATTGTTTTCGAGTTTCACGGAGAGGGCCAGACGATCGATCATGTAGGCGATCTTTCGCGCATTGGCGAGGATCTTGTCCAAGAAGCGCACCCGTATCTTCGGGTTGACATTCGGATCATCCAGCAGGGTGTCTGCATAGCCCATAATCGAAGCCAGCGGGTTTTTGAACTCATGTGAGATCGCTGAGAGAATGTCGTTGCGCTGCTTGTTCACCAGGCGCAGTTTTGCCGTGTATTTGCGTTTCTGTTTATCTCTTGTCGCCAGTTTTTTGGCAAGGTCTTTGAGGTTTAACGCAATGTGCAGAAACTCTTTGAAGTACTGTGTTTTAATGACGGCTTTATAGTTCTTGTTTGATATCTCGTCAAGGTATTTGACGATCTGCTGGATGTCGTAGCGCACCCGTTTGCTCATCTGATAGGCCGCGAGAAGACCGATCACCATAAAGATGACAAAGATAATAATCAGACGCGACCAGAGGGTATAGAAGTTCGACATGATCTTGTCAAGCGGCGTCGCCATACGGAGGTAGATGACCTTGTCGTCGACCAAAATCTTTTTTGCGACATACAGATAGTGGATGTGCGTTGTTGACGAATAGCGGGTTTCAACACCCAGTCCGTCCCTCCTCGCCTGCATGATCTCATAACGGTTGGCATGGTTCTCCATCGAGAACTTGTCACTGTCACTGTCGGCCAGAACCCTGCCGTCCTCGGCAATAAAGGTGACGCGGTCCTGTATCGCCGCGTGCGTATTGGCGGCGATACGGTCAAGATCGATGATGTGGTAGGGCTGCATCTGCATCAACGTAATACTCTGTTCGAGCTGTTCCTGGTTTTCGGTTATGACAAACGATTTAAGCGTGTAGTAACTGATGATCGATGACGTGATAAGCGTGGCCGTAAAGAGGCCAACGACATTGGCAAAAAAGAAGTGGTGGAGCTTTAACACAGCGTATAGCCTACGCCTCTGACCGTTTTGATGTACTCTTTGGTTTTATCGGGGTCAATTTTCTCTTTAAGGCGGTTGATCGCAACATTGACGGTGCGGTCTTGATAGATCGCGTCACCGCCCCAGACATGTTCAAGCAGATAGTCGCGGTCCAGAACAATATTCTGGTTGCTGATGAGGGTGTAAAGCAGATCAAACTCAAGCTTGGTAAGTTCGATGTTTTTACCGTCGATAAAGAGCTCTCTCGAGCCGAGGTCAAGGGTGATGTCCCGGTAGATCACCTTCCCTTCGCTTTTATCTTTTTTCGTCCGTTTGAGAACGGCTTTGATCCGCAGAACGAGCTCTTTCATGTTGAAAGGTTTGGTGATGTAGTCATCACCTCCCCGTTCAAAGCCCTCTTCAATGTCGCTCTCTTTGTTTTTGGCACTCAGATAGATAACCGGTGTCTCGACACCGATGTCGCGCATCTGCGCAACAAACTCGCTCCCCTCCACACCGGGAAGGTTACGGTCCATAATAAGCAGGTCAACAGGCTCTTCTTCAAGAAGCTGGGCTACGTTTTTTGTACTGGTAAACCCGATGGTCTCAAAACCCTCTTTTTCGAGGTTATATTCAATGAGCTCCAGAATATCTTCCTCATCCTCTACAATAACGATAAAAGCACTCACCTTGACTCCTCAAACACGTACAATCCGTGACTTTAGTAGATGTTTATCTCTCCGCCTTTGGCTGCGTAGAGCAGTAAACTGGCAATGTTGACAGCACGGTCACAGGCACGCTCAAGTTTACGTAGTGTACCAAGTATACGAACGTATTCGACTGAAAGTTCCTGCTCCCCCATGATCTGTGTCATGATCTCTTTTTCCAGGATACTGAATAGGTCATCGTTTTTGCTCTCTTCGACCATGATCATACGGTAGAGCTCTTCAACGTTGCATTCGCCCGGCTTGTTGAAACACTCTTCGATGTAGATCATAGCGTTGAGCGACGTCGTATGCAGCTTGATGACGATGTCGTCGAACGGTTCCAGGTTGCATTCGCCTTCGCAATGTTCGCGCATGCGTTTCGCATACTTTTTACTTCCCTCAGCGATGCGAAGAAGCTCGTTTGTCAGCTTCAGGTAGGCGACAAGCATACGCAGCTCTTGGGCTTCAGGGCCAAATAGAGCAAAGGTCTTGACGATCTCATTGTCGATCGCGTTCGCCTCGGACTCTATCGATTTCAGTACATTTTTAACCGCGTCATATTTTTCAAGATCGTGCGTTTTATACGCTTCCAGGGTTATCTTGTTCGCCTCAACGACCTGACCCATAAGCTCTGCGATCAACGACTGAATGTCTTTTATCTTCTGTTCGTACTTTGGTAACATAAAGTTCCTTATCCACATTTATTGGCGCGATTGTATCCATGCTATGTAACAAAAAGGTTACAGAGACACAAGAAAGCATGCTCTATCAATTTTCAAGCGTCCTATTATTACATAAATCCGGACGAAAATGTGTGTCACTTATTGTAATTGAAAAAAAGAGGGACAAGGTGTATCTGCATTATCGCAGCAGGAGACTGTTATGAAAAATATACAAATGAAGGTTGCCGGAACAGAGTGATCCGGCCGATAACGGAAGAAAAAAGGGTCTGCCTTACGACATGATCCCCTGAATAATAAAGAAGATCACGGCCGAAAGCAGCGCTGCGGCCGGTACGGTAATGACCCATGCCGCTACGATCTTCATGATTGCCGTGCGTTTGACGTATTTCGCTTTTTTGGCACGCTTGAGCTGTTTTTTCTCAACTTCGATCTTTGCCTCTTCCTCTTCGATAAGGCGCTTCAGTTCGGCAATGCGGACCTCCTCCTCTTCGCTTTTGACCTCTTTGGCCTTCAGCTCTTTGAGTTCGGCCTTATATGTTTTCTTCTGCTGCTTGTCCTCTTGCAACTGCTGCTCTTCGGCTTCGATACGTTCCTGCTCTGTTGTGGTAGAGAGGAATTCACGTAAGAAACCGACGCCGAAAATACCGCCTATCGCGATATGTGTCGAACTGACGGGAAGTCCCAGCTGCGACGCGATAATAACCGTGATGGCGGCTGCCATGGCAATGGAGTAGGCGCGGATCTGGTTGAGTTCGGTGATCTCGCTGCCCACCGTCCTGATAAGTTTCGGACCGTAAAGTGCAAGGCCCAAAGAGATACCGATCGCACCCACCAGCATGACCCACATCGGAATAGCCGCTTTGGATGAGATGCCGCTGCTCTGTACCGCATCGGCAACGGCTGCCAGCGGTCCGATAGCATTGGCGACATCATTTGCACCGTGTGCAAAACTGAGCAGGGCTGCAGCGAAGATAAGCGGGATCGTAAAGAGTGAGTTGGCGTCTTTGGCGCTGTTTTGAAGTTTGAGAGAGGCTTTTGCGACCTGCGGTTTGACGATAAGATAAGTTATAACAGCAGCGATAAGACCGATGGTCATCGCCTGCATCAAGGTCGGTTTTTTAGTCACCTCAAGGGCAAAAGGGAGCAGGGTATTGGCCGTATCCATAACGCTCGGCCAGATCTTTTTAAGCCCCTTAAGCGTTAGGTAGGTTGCAAAGGCAAAGGCCATAACCGCAACATAGATCGGCACCATCGTGCGCATCGCGGCCAGTCTGTCCTCTTTGTAAAGAATCGTTTTTTTGATCGTGTAGAGAAAGAGTGCCGCGATAACCGCACCAAGAACCGGTGAGATCACCCATGAAGAAGCGATCTTGCCCATCGTCCCCCAAGAGACGATGCTAAAACCGGCAGCGGCAATACCCCCGCCCATGACTCCGCCGACGATAGAGTGTGTTGTGGATACCGGAGCGCCCACCTTGGTCGCGATATTCAGCCAGATACCGCCTGCCAGCAGCGCACCCGTCATCGCCCAGATAAACTCCTGCGTACTGACAAACAGTGCCGGATCGATGATCCCCTTTTTAATGGTACTGACAACATCACCGCCGGCAATGATGGCTCCGCCTGCCTCAAAAATAGCCGCGATGATGATCGCTCCGCCCATGGTGAGTGCTTTCGAACCGACAGCCGGACCCACATTGTTGGCAACATCATTGGCGCCGATATTCAATGCCATATAGGCACCAAAGAGTGCCGCAATCGCAATAAATGCATGGTTTGCGGCACCTTCATCTATGGCAAATGCGTACCAGAGCACAAAGGCCAAAAAGACGAAAGCAACGCCCATACGTAAAAAATCGGCTTGCGAACTTTCGACTGCCTTTTTTTCCATTTTCTTAACTGTGTGGATATCCATTTGACCAGACCTTTATGTAACATTTTGGTTACAAAATATTTTGAAAATTATACCATTAACCTATTGAAGTCAAAGGAGGCTAAGGCATCGAAGCGTTGCGAAATTTAGAGGATGCCTGTGATCAGGCTTTGGTGATCTTTGAGCTGTCTATCTCGATCACCGTATGAACGTTACCCCGCGGATTGTAATCGGCAACGATCTTCATATATTTGGGTTTGAGTTTGCGCTCCAGGACATCGTAGATCTCATTGGCACTGTTCTCGTGTGAAACATGCTTATCGCGGAACGAGTTGATATAGAGCTTGATCGCTTTCAGCTCCACAACATATTCGTCAGGCGTATACTCCAGATAGATCGTTGCATAATCCGGATAGCCGCTGCGCGGACAGAGGCAGGAGAACTCCGGCAGCGTCATCTTGATAAGGTAGTCGCGTTTGTGCTGGTTGGGCCAGATCTCCAGATCTTTTTCCACATCAAATTCGTTTACAATTTTTTCGCCGTATTTCATTAGTGAACCTTTATATTAATCAATTTTTTCTAGCTCTTCTAGTGATGCAATTTTACCAAGATAGTTGCCCTGAACGAAATCAATTCCCAACGCTGTCACGATCTTCTCCTCCGATTCATCTTCTATCATACGGATCCAGCTTCTCAGACCCAGTCCCTGCGCCACGACATTGAGCCCTTTGACAATATCCTGATACTCTTTCTCTTTGATATGTTTGCCGTAGCTGTTGTCAAACCGAAGCACATCGACTTTGAGATCTTTTAAAAAGGCCATGCTGCTTTTAAAGGCACCGAAGTTGTCGATCGCAATGAAAATACCCAGTCGACGGTAGGCCTGAAGCAGTTCATTGTAGCGCTTGGGATGGTCATAGTAGTCGTTTTCGCTCAGCACAAACATGATCCGGCCTCTGGCTAATTCGTTGTTGCTCAGCAGCGTCAATGCCCTCTCCAGAAAACTGTTGTTTCGAACAGTTGATGGTGAAAGCGAAAGTGCCAGTATAAGGTTGTGCGGTACGTTTTCTGAGACCTTGACCACTTTTTCCAGGATCATCTCGTCATAGGTACGTCTAAGCCCCAGACGGTCGATCACCGGCATAAACTTGTTTTGATGAATGATTTTGCCCTCATCGTTGATCAGTTTGACGCTGGCCTCAAGCATGCTGGCCATCTCTTTTTCATCCACAATCTGAAACATTAATGAGAAAGAGTGTTTTTTGATCGCCTGAATGACGGAAGCCTCAAGCTCTGTCGGGTCAATCTCTTCTTCGTCAAGGGTCTGTTTATAGGCCATTTTTTCATCTGCGATATCGAACAGGCGTGTCGTCAACTGCTCGATGTCACGTGAATAACCGGTATCGACAATAGCCGATGCCAGACCTATTTCTATTTCATCTACGGTTCTATTCTGAAACTTCAGACACATCAGGTCAAGCAGGTTTTGATAACGCTCTTTAGTCCCGGGAAGGCCGATCAAAAAGTCGGAGCCTTTATAGTGCCCTATCGGAAATCGCTCTATCTCTTTCTCTTTTAAAAAAGCGCCGATCCACTGTCCGACCTCATAAAGGACTCTATCCCCTTTTTTCAGCCCGTATCGGCTGTTGATCTCGGTCAAATTGCGCACCGAGATCAGGAGAATGGTATAGGGTCCTTTTTGGATCTGTTTTTTGATGTAGTTATTCAGATATTCCCTGCTAAAGGTGTGGGTAATAGGGTCTGTAATCCGTTCTTCCTGGCCTTGATAGATAAGATAAAAAATGTAATAGATCATTACTGCAAAAACAGAGATGAGAATAACAAGGTAGTAACTCGAGATATCTTCTTGTTCGATGGAAAAAAAACTGATAGAGACGATTAGAAAAAGAATAAAGATAGGCAGACCCATACGGAGGGCCAGCTTGAAACGAAGGGCTCTCTCTTTCTCTTCGGGCAGAAGCATTTGAGGGCCTAAACGTCCAGGTGTTTTACATCTTTAGCGTGGGTCTCGATGTAATTACGGCGCGGTTCGACCTCGTCACCCATAAAGAGTGTAAAGGCATCGCTTGCTGCTTCGGCATCTTCGATGTTGACGCGCAGAAGGACACGGTTTTCCGGTGTCATCGTTGTCTCCCAAAGCTGCTCGGGGTTCATCTCACCAAGACCTTTGTAACGCTGGATGTACGACCCTTTACGTGCATACTCCTTGACCTCTTCAAGCATCTCGATGATGTCGCCGTCAAAAGGAACATCCCACTCTTTGATCTTCTCATAGACATACATCGCTTCGGTGAAGTGCGGTGCCGAGAAAAGGTCATCATTGACCTTCAGCTCTTCCATACCGTCTTCCGTCTGCACAAAGAGGTGGATCTCTTCATCCGTGACCAGTTTGGAAAGGATGTTGTTGCTGCGAGATGCAAGGAACTTCTCGATCTCAATCATCATCTTGTCGGAGTTCATGCCGATAATATCCGGGTTCTCTACAAAGTGACGGATCAGTGCTACAAGCGCGTAACGGCGTTCAAGGGCATTCAGCGAGCCCTGATAGTGGTCGACCATCTTGAAGAATGAGACCAGGTCATTGTGACCGAACCCTTCGACCTCCAGCGACTCGATACCGTTGTCGATCAGGAAGGTGTTCATCTCAAGATCATCTTTAAAGTAGATCTCTTTTTTACCTTTTTTATAACGGTAGAGCGGCGGCTGAGCAAGGTAAAGATACCCGTTTTCAACGATCTTAGGAAGATAGCGGAAGAAGAACGTCAACAACAGTGTCTGGATATGGGAACCGTCGACGTCGGCATCGGTCATGATGATGACTTTATGATAACGGATCTTCTCCTCATTGAACTCATCGCCGATACCGCAGCCCAATGCCGTGATCATGTTGGTGATCTCTTCCGATTTCAGGATCTTGTCCAGACGGGCTTTTTCAACATTGAGGATCTTACCTTTAAGCGGCAGGATCGCCTGGAAAACACGGTCACGGCCCTGTTTTGCCGAACCGCCCGCAGAGTCCCCTTCCACCAGGTATATTTCGGAGATCGTCGCATCTTTGCTTTGGCAATCCGCCAGTTTACCCGGCAGTGTTCCGACACTCATGGAGTCCTTGCGGCGGGTAAGGTCACGTGCTTTTTTAGCCGCTTCACGACCTTTTGCCGCCAAAAGCGCCTTCTGTACGATCGCTTTGGCCTCATTCGGGTTCTCTTCAAAATATTTGGTGAGTTTTTCATACGTCAGTTTCTGGACAAGCGGGCGCACGTAGGTATTACCCAGTTTACCCTTTGTCTGACCCTCGAACTGCGGTTCAGGAACGCGGGCAGAGACGATACAGATCATTCCCTCTTTAACGTCATCACCGCTGATAGAGATATCTTTCTCTTTCGCATTTCCGTTGTTTTTATTGTACGTCGAGATGACACGTGTCAGACCGGCACGGAAGCCCGCCTCATGCGTACCGCCGTTCGGCGTACGGATATTGTTGACGAAGGAGTAGAGTTTTTCGTCATAGGCATCATTGTACATAAAGGCGATGTCGACTTCGATATCTTCGATCTTGTCACTGAAGCTGAACGGGTTGGCGACCATCTCTTTCTTGTTGAGATCCTGTACATATTGAAGGATACCGCCTTCGAAGTGATAGGTCTCTTCGACATCGGTTCGTTCATCTTTGAAAATGATCTTGATCTGCGGATTAAGGTAGGCAAGTTCTTTGAAACGTTTCGCAAGATATTCGTACTCGAAGATGATCGTTTCGGTAAAGATCGACGGGTCCGGTCTGAACTCGATCGTCGTTCCGTGTTTACGTGTTTTACCGGTCACCTCAAGCGGTTCTTGCGGGATACCCTCTTTAAAGCTCTGTTCATGGATCTCACCGCCACGGTGGATCGTCATCTTAAGGTAGCCGCTCAATGCGTTTACGACCGAGACACCGACCCCGTGAAGACCGCCCGAAACTTTATAGGTGTCTTTGTCGAACTTACCGCCGGCATGAAGCACCGTCAAAACAACCGTTGCCGCAGAGACGTTTTCCGTCGGGTGCATGTCAGTAGGAATACCGCGACCGTTATCAGAGACGATACAGGTACCCTCTTTTGTCAGCGTTACGTTGATCGTATCACAGTGACCGGCCATTGCCTCATCAATCGAGTTGTCAATGACTTCATAGACGAGGTGGTGTAGACCGCGGTGACCGGTATCACCGATATACATTCCCGGACGTTTTCGTACTGCTTCAAGCCCTTTGAGGACCTTAATATTACTTGCACCGTAATTTTGTTCTGCCATGCCTGCTCCAATGTTTTCGAAGTTTCGTTTTTATTATACGAAAATTTGCTCTTATACTAGCGCATAGTAGCCTAAAAATCGTTTAAATGGTAATTTTGATGTTTATGTTGGAAAAGAGTTAAAATGGATGAGAGAGCGATCAGCAGTAAAAACTGCTTAATCGGTGACAATCAGATGACGATCGGCATGACAATTGTTTTGAAATTTTCATCTTCCAGGACAAAAGGCATATTCGGCTCGTTCAGTCCTATCGCAAATTCGCTGTTTTTCGTCTGTCCGATAAAATCGAGGATATAGCGGCTGTTGACGGCGAGCATGAACGGTGCATCAAAACCTGTAGAGAACTCGATCGCTGTTTTTGCTTCGATATTATCATCACTGAGCGATTCAAATTCGATCGCGTTTTGGGTAAATGTCACTTTCAGGTCATTGGAAATTGTCGTGATCTGTTTAATGGCATCGATCATCTGTGCTTTCGGGAGCATCATTGTTGTGGCAATCTCTTTGGGAATAATACGTGTGTAATCCGGGAACTTGCCGTTGATCAGTTTTGTAAAAAAGAGGTATTGGTCCGACTTGATGATCAGATAGGTATTGTCATAGTAGATCTCTATGTTGTCGAAGAAGAGTTTTTGGATCTCGATAATCGCTTTTTTCGGAACGATGATGGAGAGTTCACTTTCATTAGCGTTCGATACATTGACAATTGCCAGACGACGCGTATCTGTTGAAACAAAGTTGATGCCGTTTTGTTTAATATCGATCAGTGCACCATTAAGTTCAAATTTCGGATTATTGGTGTCTGTCGACGGTGTTATCTTTTTAAGCGATTCGATCAAAAGCTGTGAATTGATCTCTATTTTCGGTTTGTCTTTATATTCAGGGAATGACGGGAACTCATTCGAATTAAAGGTAGGCAGTTTAAAGTTCGAACGGCCTTGTTGAATATGAAGTGTATTTTGAACCGTTTCCAGAACAACTTCGCCCTCTTTTAAGATGCGGATGATATCCAGCAGTTTTTTACCATTGGCGGTAATAGAACCGCTCATCTCAACAGAGACCTGATCACTCTCTATAACGAGACCGACTTCATAGTCGGTAGCTTTGACGACAAGCTTTGCACCTTGGACTTCAAATGAGACATGTGAGGTGATCTGGGATGTGTCTTTCTTTTCAAGAAAAGGCTGCACATGGATAAGCATGTTTTCAAGAACAGATTTAGCAATTGCTATTCGCATCGAAATTCCTTTTTATATAATAAAATTTTTAGTAATAGTAATATAGACCTGTGTAAAGGTGAATACTATTTACAGAGCCCTGTTTTTCGGGCTTTAATGATGTGAACAACCCTTCTGGGTCAATTCACATTTATTCACTTGCTAGATTATATCTTTTTTTTTATACAGTTCCAACAAGAAAAAACACTATTTAAACCCAAATAGAGGAATTCAGAGGCTTTGTCCGTTTTTATCACTCTTGGGTAGAGGTCATTATTTTGTTGGTCAGTTCATCGATTTTGACTTTGAAATCTTCATCATTTTTCAGCAGTTCATTGATCTTTTTCATGGTGTGACTGACTGCGGTGTGATCTTTCATCCCAAAATACTTGGCAAGTTCAGGCATTGACATCGGGGTAAGTTCACGGGCCAGGTAGATAGCGATCCGGCGGGTGTAGACAATATTTCTGCTGCGGTTTTTAGACTTGATCTCCGAGGGTTTGACGTTCAGTTCTTTGGCAACGATGCTCATGATGAAATCGATAGAGATGTTGTCGCGTTTCTCCTGGAGGGTCTCTTTCAGGACATTTTGCGCAAATTCAATCGTTATCGGCTGGTGCATCAATTGCGCATAAGCGTGGAGTTTGGAGAGAATACCCTCTATTTCGCGGACATTGCTTTCAATGATCGTCGCAATATACTTGATAACGTCACCGTCGACGTTGATACGGTTGATCTCACACTTTTTCTGGATGATAGCGATCTTGGTCTCAAGCTCAGGCGGTTGAATATCCGCAACAAGCCCCCATTCGAACCGGCTTTTGAGCCGGTCTTCCAGTCCCGCGATCTGTTTTGGTTTCTTGTCGGCGGTCATGATGATCTGTTTGTGCTCGTTTCGAAGCGCTTCGAAGGTGTGGAAGAACTCCTCCTGCGTCTGGACTTTGTTGCTCAAAAACTGTATATCATCGATAAGGAGCACGTCACATTTGCGGTATTTGTCCTTAAAACGGTCCATCGTTTTGTTCCGCATGTGCGATGTGAAGTCATTCAGGAACTGCTCGACCGAGGTGTAGATGACGCTTTTGCCCTGGTGCTGCAACACGTTGCCCACGGCCTGCATCAGGTGGGTCTTGCCAAGGCCGACGCCCCCGTAGATGAAAAGCGGGTTGTAGAGTTCACCCGGCTTTTCACTGACGCTTTTAGCGGCAGAGTAGGCAAACTGGTTGGACGAGCCCGGTACATAGTTCTCAAAGGTGTATGAAGGGTTAAGCAGAGAGTGCTGCTGTTTTTCACCTTTGTGTTCCGGTTTTGTCGCGATTTTTCCCTTTTTGGCGGACTTCAGTTCGATGCTGACAAGGGTTTTTGTCCCTGTTCTGACTTCAAAAAGGTGGGCGATCTTGTCCGAGAACTTTCGTTTTATATAGTTTGCTATCAGGGCGTTGGGTGCGTGATAGACGGCGAAGTTGCTTTTTGACTTTACCGTAGAGAAAGAGAGCTGTTTGATATAACGATTATAATCGATCTCTGATATCTCATCTTTGAGTTTTAGTAAGATCTCTTGACCGATATTCATCTCTGCTTCCTTGTTTATTCACCTGTGAATAGATAGTGAAATTGTATGTGAATAATACACTACTTTTCCTATATTGTGCTAAAATCAGCCTGTGAATAAAAGTTATTCACATTGTGAATAAGGTAGGAATGTGAAAGCGATCAGGATGATATTAGGGTTGAAGTGCAGCGATGATTAAAATTTTAGGGATTGACCCGGGGACACGCAATATGGGTTATGCCGTTATCCTCTTGGACAGAGGCAAAATATCGCTTGTCGAAGCGGGCCTGATCAAGATGAAACAGGATGATCTTCAGTTTCAGATACCGCAGATGGTCGAGGGGTTGGAGCAGATCTTTGCAAAACACGACATCGACGAAGTCGCGATGGAAGATATCTTCTACGCGCACAACCCGCAGACGGTTTTGAAACTGGCGCAGTTTCGCGGCGCCATTATGCTGAAGCTGCTGCAGGAGTTCGGCCAGTTTGCCGAATACACGCCCCTGCAGGTCAAAAGGGCCCTTACCGGCAAGGCAAAGGCGGGCAAAGAGCAGGTGGCCTTCATGGTGCAGCGGCTGCTGGGCATCAAAAAAGAGATCAAGCCTCTGGATATCTCCGATGCGATGGCGGTTGCGATCACCCATTCCCAGCGGGTTAAACTGAATAAAAAGTAGAACAGCGGCTCTCCGCATTGCAAAGAGAAGGCGTAAGGGGAAAGGGAGGCGGTTCCGCCTGTTACGCTTCACATTTAAATCTAACATTGTATAATTGCTGATATTGAGCCAAAAGAGATATGAAATGAAAATAGTTTTACTGATTTCCCTGACGTTGCTGATTGCAGGCTGTTCGCACTTTAGTGTCAACGCAACCAATTGTGATGACATTATGCGTAACGATCCGAACATGCAGAACATTCCTCAAGAGTGTCGTGATTATAAAGAAGAGGATGCAGACAAATCGACCTACCCTCCGGGTAAAAGACCTATTGAAGTCGATAAAGATTTTGAAATCGGAAAGTAGAGGGTTCAGCTACCCCGTCACGATCCATAAGCTTTTCAGCTCCCCGCAGCACAACTACTTTACCCATCCCAAATTTGAGGTGGGTGATGCCCCGACAATAGAACATCAGACGCTTAATCTTGCAAAAAACAGAGGAATAGCGGGTGACCGTTTCGAACATGGACGTTACCCGATCACCTTTTTTTCTCTCGAGGTGGCCAAGGCGATGGAAAATGCTCTGGACAAAACGATAGACCTTGCAGACTTTCGTAGAAATATCATTATCTCGGGTGTAAACCTGTGTGAGTTGATCGGCAGACATTTTACTGTCGGCGGGGTGCACTTCGAAGGGATGGCACACTGCAATCCCTGCACCTGGATGAACGCCGTGGTCGGAGAAGGCGCCTATGGCCTGATGAAAGGCCGGGGCGGTCTGCGTGCCCGCGTCGTCAAGGGCGGTGAGCTTGCTCTAGGTGAGACCCTGCTGCAAAGTGATACAATATTGATCAAAGAGCCGGTTACACCCATGACAATAAGCAGACTACCTAAAGGATAACAATGCAGCCTCATGATAGATTTTACGGTATCAGTGACGACTTCCGTGCACCTTATGCACGGGACAGAGACCGTGTCATTCACTCCGGTTCGTTCCGAAAACTGGAGTACAAGACGCAGGTCTTTCTGAACCAGGAGGGGGATTTCTTTCGTACCCGTCTCACCCACTCCCTTGAGGTCTCGCAGATCGCCCGCTCCATCTCGTCACAGCTTGGTCTGGAGGAGTCCCTGGCAGAGGCGATAGCGCTTTCGCACGACATGGGCCATACCCCTTTCGGGCATGTCGGCGGCGACACGCTTGATGAGTGTCTGAAAGCGGACGGTTTTGCAAACGGTTTTGAACACAACTATCAGAGCTTCAGGGTGGTGACCAAGCTGGAGAAGCGCTATAAGCCTTTTTTGGGCCTCAACCTTACCTACGCAACACTGGAGGGGATACTCAAACACTCCTACCCGTACAAAAAGTCTTTTCTGCCAAAGAGCATTCATGAGCAGTTCAACCTGGAGACCCACCCCTCCGTTGAGGCGATGGTGGTGGACAGAGCGGATGAGATCGCCTACATGACCCACGATATTGATGACGGCGTCAATTCGGGACTGATCAGTTTCGACACACTTAAAGAGAGCAAGATTATTCAGGATGTTTTGGCGCTGGTCGCCGAAGAGGGTGTTACGGCAGAAGATGGCGATGAGATGTTCCGCTACCGTTTCAGCTCCCATCTCATCAACTATCTCGTCTACGCCCTGCTTGAAAACTCCAAAGAGAGGGTTGACAACTCACGCGTGTTAGCCGGTGTTATCGACTCGGCAACAGAGCTTCCGATCGGCTTTACAAAAGAGCTTGAGACCGAGATCAAAAAACTGAAAAAGCTGCTCTTTCAGAAACTCTATCAGCACAAACAGATCGCGCGTAAGATGTATGCAGGCAAACAGGCCATCAAAGGGCTCTACGCCGCTATGATGGAAGAGGAGAAGATCCTTCCCGCCTACTATCTTGAACAGGTGAAAATGCGAAACAAACACCGTGTTATAGCCGACTATATCGCGTCGTTGAGCGACCGGTTCGCACTTAACTTATATAACGAACTCTATGGTAGAATTTGACACATAAAGGTGTAAAAAAGCATGAAACAATATTTAGATCTCTGCCAAAAAATCATTGATGAAGGCACATGGATAAAGAACGAACGCACAGGCAAGAACTGTCTGACGCTTATTAATGCCGACCTCGAGTATGATGTCGGCGGCAACCAGTTCCCGCTTATCACGACGCGCAAAAGCTACTTCAAGTCGGCGATCGCCGAGTTCATCGGTTATATCCGCGGTTATGACTCGGCGGCGGATTTCCGTGCTCTTGGCACCAAGACCTGGGATGCCAACGCCAACCTGAACGAGGCGTGGCTGAACAACCCTTACCGCAAAGGCGAGGATGATATGGGGCGTGTCTACGGGGTACAGGGCAGAGGGTGGAAGACGCCCGAAGGCAATGAGATCGACCAGCTCAGAAAGATCGTCGACGATCTTAAAAACGGCATAGATGACCGTGGAGAGATCCTCAGTTTTTATAATCCGGGTGAGTTTCACATGGGTTGTCTGCGTCCCTGCATGCACACGCACACCTTCTCGCTTGTGGGCGACACGCTGCACCTTACCTCGTACCAGCGCTCCTGCGATGTGCCGCTGGGTCTTAACTTCAACCAGGTCCAGGTCTTCGTCTTTTTGGCGCTGATGGCGCAGATCACGGGGCATAAGGCGGGCAAGGCCTACCACAAGATCGTCAACGCCCATATCTATGAGGACCAGCTCGAGCTGATGCGCGATGTTCAGTTAAAGCGCGAACCGTTCCCGTCTCCGCAGCTGCATATCAACCCCGATATCAAGTCGCTTGAGGACCTTGAGACCTGGGTAACGATGGATGACTTCAGCGTCTCCGGTTACCAGTATCATGATCCCATCGCCTACCCTTTTTCGGTCTGATAATGAAAACACCTAAGATCTCGATCATTGTGGCAATGGCCAAAAACCGCGTTATCGGCAGAGATAACGATATGCCGTGGCATCTGCCGGCAGACCTGCAGCATTTTAAAAAGACAACGCTTGACAAACCTATTATCATGGGTCGAAAGACCTATGAGTCCATCGGCCGTCCGCTGCCGAAACGACACAATATCATCATCAGCAGAAATGCCGACTATAGCGTTGAGGGTTGTGATGTGGTAGGTTCTTTTGAGGAGGCCATCAAGATCGCGGGTGATGTCGATGAGCTCTTTATCATCGGCGGCGGGTTCCTTTATGAGCAGACCATCGATAAGGCCGACAGACTCTATCTTACTTTTATCGACCTGGACGTCGAAGGCGATACCCTCTTTCCCGAATACGAACACCTTGCACTCAGAAAGATTGCCAGTGAACATCACCAACAAGATGAAAAGAACCCTTATGATTATGAGTTTACCGAGTTTATCGTAGAGCGATAAATTTTGGATAGCGCTCCATAAGGGCAGAAAACAGAAACCCCTTCGCTCCAATGTCCATTGAAAATCCTCTTTTTCATGCGGCATCCGTCCCTTTTCAATGTACTGCAGATAGTGCTCTTTTCCGGGCAGAATGTGTACAAAAACATAAATAAGCTTTATGCTTTATCTGTTCTGTTATTTGAAAACAGCTTTTTACCACTTTTTGGGTATAATCGCGAAAATTAAAAATCTGCTTAAAACCGGATCATATGTAGACTTTTTGTAGATGCTTGTGCGCGAGTAGCTATGAAAAGTCTAATAGACAGGATTAAAGCTAAGGAAACAACCATGCAAAAGATTAGAAATATTGCCGTTATCGCGCACGTCGACCACGGTAAAACAACACTTGTTGACGGTCTTCTTCAACAATCAGGAACATTCGGAGAGCACGAAGCACACGACGAGCGTGCGATGGACTCGAACGACATCGAAAAAGAGCGTGGTATCACGATCCTTTCAAAAAACACAGCGATCCGTTACGGTGATCACAAGATCAACATTATCGATACTCCGGGCCACGCCGATTTCGGTGGTGAGGTCGAGCGTGTACTGAAGATGGTTGATGGCGCATTGATCCTTGTCGATGCTTACGAAGGTGTTATGCCGCAGACCAAGTTTGTCGTCAAGAAGATGCTGGCAATGGGTATTACACCGATCGTTGTTATTAACAAGATCGACAAACCGTCTGCCGAGCCGGACCGCGTTGTCGACGAAGTGTTCGACCTCTTTGTCGATATGGGCGCAACCGACGAGCAGCAGGACTTTACGGTCGTCTACGCAGCCGCGCGTGACGGTATCGCCAAGATGGATATGGAAGAGGAGGACGGTGACTTTACCTGCCTCTTCAATACGATCCTTGAGAAGGTCCCTGAGCCTAAGGGTGACAAAGAGAACCCGGCACAGGCACAGGTCTTTACACTTGACTATGACAGCTATGTCGGTAAGATCGGTATTGCCCGTATCTTCAACGGTCAGATCTCTAAAGGCGACAACGTTCTTCTTGCAAAAGCGGACGGCGAGATGGTCAAAGGCCGTATTACGAAACTGATCGGTTTCCTTGGCCTTAACCGTATGGAGATCGAGACAGCCGAAGCGGGTGATATTATCGCCTTTGCCGGTCTTGAGACTGTTGACGTCGGTGATACGGTTTGTGATCCTGCGAACCCGGTAGCACTTGACCCGATGCACATCGAAGAGCCGACACTCTCGGTCATCTTCTCGGTCAACAACTCGCCGCTTGCAGGTCAGGAAGGTAAACACGTTACTTCTAACAAGATTCAGGAACGTCTTGAGTCGGAGATGGTCACCAACGTTGCGATGAAATTCGAGCGTATCGGTGAAGGTAAGTTCCGCGTATCCGGTCGTGGCGAGCTTCAGATCACGGTTCTTGCAGAGAACATGCGTCGTGAAGGCTTTGAGTTCGGTATCAGCCGTCCGCAGGTTATCCAGCGCGAGATCGAAGGTGTTAAATGCGAGCCGTTCGAGCACCTGGTCATCGATGTTCCTGAAGAGCTTGGCGGCGGTGTCATCGAGCGTCTTGGTAAACGTAAGGCTGAGATGAAGTCAATGGTACCGATGGGTTCAGGCTTCCAGCGTATCGAGTTTGAGATCCCTGCCCGTTCACTGATCGGTTTCCGCGGACAGTTCCTGACAGACACGAAAGGTGAAGGTGTAATGAACCACTCTTTCATCGAGTTCCGTCCATTCTCGGGTACAGTTGAGTCTCGTCCTTACGGTGCGCTTGTCTCTATGGAGAACGGTGCGGCTATGGCCTTCTCACTCTTCGGTCTTCAGGACCGCGGTGTCCTTTTCATCGGGCCGCAGACAAAAGTCTACGAAGGTATGATCATCGGCGAGCACGCACGTTCAAACGACCTTGCTGTCAACCCGATCAAAGGTAAAGCACAGTCAAACGTCCGTTCATCAGGTGCTGACGAGGCGATCAAACTTGTTCCGCCACGCGACCTTTCACTGGAGCGTGCGCTTGAGTGGATCGAAGACGATGAGCTTCTTGAAGTAACACCGGAGAGCATCCGTGTTCGTAAAGTCTATTTGACAGAGTCCGAACGTCGTCGCCACTCTAGAAAGTAGTAGCCTTCGGCGCAATTTGCACCGGAGTTCACCTCTCAACGTACGGATGTACGCCTTCGGGTTCACATCCGGCACAACTTACACCAAATCTACTCCTTTCCATTCTTACCGACGATGAGCTTCGCCATCTGATTGTTAAGCAGCTCATTTTTGTCTTCCTTTTTTCTTAATAGAACAAACCATTTTAAAACCAGATGAATCTTTTCACAAACTCTCTGCTACAACTTCGGTATGAAATTACAAGATTTACATGTCAATATGCCCTACCTCGACCTGGAGGATGAGTTTCATGACGCAACCGATATTACACCGCTGAAAGATACGTTTTTTATCAGTTTCAGCCCGGATGCAGCCGAGATTCTCGGTGTCGAGATCGAAGGCAACGAAGATTTTCTTGTTGATGTTATGAACGGCCGGGAGCAGCTGAAAGGGAGTGACCCCTTCTCCATGTGTTATGCCGGACACCAGTTCGGCTACTTTGTGCCCCGTCTGGGCGACGGGCGAGCGATCAACCTGGGAAAAACGGATAACGGCTGGAATCTGCAGCTCAAAGGCGCCGGTCCTACCCTCTATTCGCGTCAAGGCGACGGACGTGCGGTGCTTCGCTCTTCCATACGTGAATATCTGATGAGTGAAGCGATGTGCGGTCTGCATATCGCCACGACCAGGGCGCTTGCCCTTATCGGCTCCGATCATGACGTCGCGCGCGAACGGCGGGAGAAAGGGGCCGTTGTCCTTCGTATGTCGACATCATGGGTGCGTTTCGGCACGTTCGAGTACTTTTATGCCCGAAAACAGTTTGACAAGCTTGAGGCGCTGGCCGACTATGTGATCGATGAGAGCTATGCCCATCTCAAAGGCGAAGAAGATGCCTACTTCCTGATGTTCGAAGAGCTGGTCGACCGGACGGCACTGCTGCTGGCCAAGTGGCAGGGGGTCGGCTTCAACCACGGCGTGATGAACACGGACAACATGTCCATCGCCGGTCTGACGATCGACTACGGCCCCTACGCCTTCCTGGACGACTACGACTTTGATTATATCTGCAACCACACGGATGCCGAGGGGCGGTACGCCTTCGGTCAGCAGCCGCATGTCGCGAAGTGGAACCTGAGAATGCTGATGCGGGCGTTGTCGCCTCTGATCAACATCGATCGGATGCAGGAGGCGATGGAGCGCTTCGGTGATCTCTACAGGGAGTACTATATCACGTTCATGCGCAAGAAGCTGGGGCTTGTGACGGCGGAGGAGGATGACGTCTCCGTGCTGCGCTGGCTGCTTTCGACGATGCAGCAGGAGGGGATCGACTACAACTATTTTTTCAGGACATTGAGCCGTTATGACGGCGACAGAAGCGAACTGCTGGCGATGTGTGAACTGCAGGAACCGCTTTCGGAGTGGCTTGACCATTACGAAAAGCGTCTAGAGCGAGAGGGGTCGGTTGCGTCGGAACGCCGCAAACTGATGCTGGCTACGAACCCGAAATATGTTTTGAAAAACTACATGCTGCAGTACGCGATCGACAAGGCCGACCGCGGCGATTACACGGGTGTTGAAGAGCTGTTGGCACTGGCGCGCGCCCCTTTTGACGAACATCCGGAGATGGAGAGTTTTGCAGGCCCCTCCCCCAAAAGTGTCAAGAACCTGAAGCTCTCCTGTTCTTCATAAAACGCGCCTGTTTTAACTGCGGAGCGTTCTGTTTTTGTAGCGAAGAGGCTCTGTTTGCATGTGTCGGGGCAGGTGCCGCGATAAAAACCGGGTGGTTTCACAATGCTCTGAAATCAAATAAATTATACCGGTTCATTTCCTTTGAAAACTTCTTTGCATATTGGCACATTTTCAACAAAAATGAATGATAGTTTGGGGATAATCTTTAACTTTTAGTAGTCAAAACTACAAGATGAACACATTGATAATTTTGGTTAATCATAGCCATAAGCGGTGTTCATACGAATTTACCATTCAGGCAAAAATATGACGAGTATCAACAGAAAAAAGATCTACAATCCCGAGTCCAAAGAGAAAGTGAATGATCGCAAGATCTTCGGCGGGAATCCGACCGGTATTTTTGAACTCAACAACATTAAGTACCAGTGGGCCTATAACCTTTGGGAGGTGATGTTGAACAACACCTGGTTCCCAAAAGAGGTCGATATGACCCGTGATGCCAACGATTACAAGCAGCTGACCGATGGGGAGAAGACCGCTTACGACAAGGCGCTTTCACAGCTGATCTTTATGGACTCGCTTCAGACCAACAACCTGATCGACAACGTGAACCCTTACGTCACCTCGCCGGAGATCAACCTTATTTTGGTACGCCAGTCGTTCGAAGAGGCGCTGCACTCACAGTCTTATGCCGTTATGGTCGATTCGATCTCTCAGAACTCGGCAGAGATCTATGATCTCTGGCGCAGTGACGTGATGCTGAAGTCTAAAAATGATGCCATCGCGATAAAATACGAGATGCTCTCGGAGAACCCGACCGATGTCAACTTCCTGAAAGCCTGTTTTGCCAACCAGATATTGGAAGGGATCTACTTCTACAGCGGATTTGCCTACATCTATACGCTTGCCCGTGCCGGAAAGATGCTCGGCTCGGCACAGATGATCCGTTTTATCCAGCGTGATGAAGTGACCCACCTTATTCTGTTTCAGAACCTTATCAACTCGCTTCGCCGCGAACGTCCCGACCTCTTCACCGAGGAGCTTATCGAAGAGGTCTATCAGATGTTCCGCGATGCCGTTGAACTGGAAGTGTCATGGGGCCGCTACATCACCCAGGGACAGATCCTGGGTCTGACTAATGACATCATCGAGCAGTATATCCGCTTCCTTGCCGACGAGCGTCTTCGCGCGGTTAAGCTGGAGCCGATCTTCAACGTCACAAACCCGATCAAATGGGTCGATGATTTCGCCTCGTTCAATGACCAGAAGACCAACTTTTTCGAGGGTACGGTCGCGAACTACTCTAAAGGGTCATTGGACTTTGACGACTTTTAAAGAGCGTCCGCTCTGCTCGCTCTCTTTTGTCAGCGAAGACCACAGCTACGAAGAGAATCTCACCGCCCTCCTCTCTCTGATCGAAGAGGCCCCTGCAAACGCCGTTATTGTCCTGCCCGAACTTGCCGTTACCAATTTTGATTATGTCCATTTCGAAACAGCCGCGGGGTATGCGGATACCATTACCAAAAAGCTTCTTGAGGCAGCCGGCGAGCAGATCATTGCGGCAACAATGATAGAGCGGCGTTCCGACGGCAAGATCTATAATGTCGCCAAGGTCTTTCATCAAGGCAGTGTGATCCATGAACAGGCGAAAGTCGAGCTGTTCAAGTTCGGCGGCGAACATGACTATTTTGCTGCCGGTGCAGAGAACGAGATTGTCCTTTTCGAGGCAGACGGCCTCAAATTCGGCCTGCTGATCTGCTTTGAACTCCGCTTTAAACAGTTTTGGCAAACGCTCGAGGGGGCGGATATAATGTTAATTCCAGCTCAATGGGGTAAACTACGCACGCAAAATTTTGTTTCATTGACGAATGCCCTGGCCGTTATGAACCAGTGCTATGTGGTGGCATCCGACACCAACAACAGTGACACGACGGGGATGAGCGGGATCATTACTCCTTTCGGCGACGAGCGTCGAAACGGCAGGGCCCCCTTTATGATTGAGACATATAAAGAAAAAGAGGTGCGTAAAATGCGCCGATATTTGGATGTAGGTATAGCGTGATCGATAAAATAACAGCAATTAAAACAAAACGGATGGCGGACGAGATCGACAGTGTTTTTGAACTCTCTGCGAACGTCAAAGAGGCCATCATCAACACCAACCGCGAAAAATTCGTTCCTGTTGCGATGCGTCAGCATGCCTATAAGCTTGATGCGTTGCCGATCGGGGCAAATCAGTGGATCTCTTCACCGCTGACGGTGGCGAAGATGACCGAGTATCTTGATCCCGAAGGGGCAGACAGGGTTCTGGAGATCGGTTGCGGCAGCGGCTATCAGGCGGCCGTTCTATCGCATCTTTTCCGCGGGGTCTTTTCGATCGAGCGCATCGAACGGTTGATCGTCGAAGCGAAGCAGCGTTTTCGCGAACTGGGTATACAGAACGTGCACACCCGTACGGATGACGGCCAGAAAGGGTGGGTACAGTATGCCCCTTATGACCGTATCCTCTTTTCGGCTGCCCCGACGCATATACCGCAGGCGCTCATCGACCAGCTTGCTCCGCGCGGCGTTATCGTGGCGCCGATGGAAAAAAACGGCAAGCAGGTGATCACACGCTTTGTCAAGGTCGGGGATGAGTTGATCGAAGATGAGTTGGAAGTGTGTGAATTTGTCCCTGTAGTGGACGGTGTTCAGCGATAACCGACCGTTTATTAATCTCTTTTAATCTATTTAGTTTAAATTGGTTAATATAATGCGATTAACGTTCTAGAAGGTCTATTTATGAAGAAACGCTCGCTGGTTATCTTGGTTTTTCTCTTTTTACATGCGGCCCTGTTCGCCACAACGCCGCATAATCTCGAAGGGATAAAAGCTCTCAACGTTTTGGTGATCGATCAGAGCAACACAATCTCCCAGCAGACTAAAAAAAAGATCCATACGGCCCTTAAAAAGAAACTCGAAGAGAATGGGATCCTGAGCAAAAAAGAGGATGTCGGTGCGCTGTTTGTCAAGATCACCTCTACAGAGATCGGTACAACATGGGTTGCCTATATCCAGCTCGGTATCGGTGAAGAGGCTGTGGTAGAGCGTTCGGGCGGGGTACAGAGTTTCGTGATAGCCTATAGCATCGACGATATGGTTGAGAGTGAGGATATTGACGCCGAAGTGTATGATTCCGTCATGAACTTTTTAATCAATGAGTTTCTTGAACAGTACCATGAAGACAATGACGAATAAGGAAAGAGTATGAGTATGCAGAAGATGTGGAACGAGAAGTTTTCCGGAGAGGCGTTCCTTTACGGAAAAGAGCCTAATGCCTTTTTAGCAGCCAATGAGCCTCTTTTACGCGCTAAAAGCGATATTTTGATGTTAGGTGAGGGTGAAGGCAGAACAGCATGCTACATGGCGCTTAAAGGGCATACGGTGACGGCATTGGATGCCTCGGATGTCGGCCTGGACAAAACAAGAGCATTGGCGAAAGAGATGAACGTCGAGGTGAAGACCATACACGCCGACCTGAGCGAGTGGCGCAGCGAGCGAAAATACAATGGGGTTCTGACCTCATTTTTACATCTTCCGGAGCCGCTCAGGACGGAGGCGTTTTCCCATGCGCTGGATTCGCTGGAGAGCGGCGGTCTCTTTATGGGGGAGTTTTTCTCCGTAAAACAGCTCTCCCGCAATTCGGGAGGCCCCAAGATGGAAGAGCTGCTTTACACCCTCGAATCAATCGAAAACATAGTCCGTCGTGATGATCTGAAGATCATCAAACTTGACGAGTGCGTTGACCACCTCTCCGAAGGCCATGGCCACCAAGGCGATGCGGAACTGATCCGTGTTATTGCGCAGAAGTTATAGGGGCAGGCCGTGAGCAAACCGTTTATACAGCTGCCGTCATTGACACTGAAGGCACTTTTCGAATACAGCACAGAACATTATGCAGATCGTCCCGCTCTGGGTTTTGTCGACGGCGAAGGGATGCGTTATGCCGAACTGGGTGCGAAAGTCAGGTCGATCCAGACGATACTCCGTGCGTATGGGATCCGCCGCGGTGACAAGGTCGCACTCTTCAGTGAGAACATGCCGAACTGGGGCGCGGTGTACTTTGCGGTGACGACCATGGGTGCGATCATCGTCCCGGTCCTGCCCGATTTTCACACCTCCGAAGCACTGCACATCGCCAACCATGCAGAGTGCAAAGCGGCGTTTATCTCCCAAAAACTCTTTGATACGATGTTGGATGAGTCGCAGCCGCCTTCAATGAAACTCCTGGTCATCCTTAACGAGCTGAGCGTGCTCGAAAAGTTGTCTTCACAGTCCAAAGTCGAGAAGGTGATGCAAAAGGGGGAGGAACAGCTAAGCAAAGCGATGGGAAAAGGCGGCAATGAGAGCGAGGTAGCCGAAGATGATACGGCGGCTATCATCTATACGTCAGGCACCACAGGCAGTTCCAAAGGGGTGATGCTTTCGCATAAGAACCTCACATCCAACGCGGTGATGGCACAGACCATTGTCGACATCTTTCCGGAAGACCGCTTTCTCTCTATTTTGCCCTTGGCACATACCTACGAGTGTACGATCGGTTTTCTCATTCCGATACTCAACGGCGCTTCCGTCTATTATCTCCTCAAGCCGCCCACCCCAACGATCCTGATCAAAGCGATGGCCACGGTGAAACCGGACTTCATGCTGACCGTTCCGCTGATTATAGAGAAGATATACAAAAACAAGGTGCAGCCTAACTTTCATAAAAACATAGTGATACGCACGCTTTATGCGATCCCTTTTGTACGAAGGAAGCTGAACAGGATCGCAGGCAGAAAGCTGATGGAGACCTTCGGCGGCAACCTGCGGTTTTTCGGTATCGGCGGCGCCAGCCTTTCACCTTACGTGGAGACGTTTTTGCGCGAAGCCGAGTTTCCGTACTGCATCGGTTACGGGTTGACGGAGACATCGCCTCTGCTGGCCGGGACTAACGCGACTAAAACAAAACTGCACGCCATCGGCCCGGCGATGGCGGGGATAGAACTTGAACTGCGCGACCAGGATGAGACGGGTTCGGGCGTTCTCTGGGCTCGCGGTCCGAATGTTATGCAGGGGTATTATAAAGATCCGGAGAAGACGGCTGCCGTCATGGACGATGAGGGGTGGTTCAATACGGAGGACATCGGCCATTTTGATGACGAGGGGTACTTCTTTATGAGCGGACGTGCCAAAAACATCATTGTCGGTCCTGGCGGCGAGAACATCTATCCTGAACAGATCGAAGCGGCGATCAACGATAACGAGCTTGTCTCGGACGCGTTGGTCTATGACGATAACGGTACACTAACAGCGCGTATCCATCTCGATTATGACAAACTTGATGCGCTCTTCGGTGACAGTATACGTTCCGAGACAAAGATGCATGAGAAGATCGAGACGCTTTTGGAAGAGATCCGAACCGAGGTCAATGACAATGTCTCCGCCTTCTCCCGTATACGCAAGGTGATCGAACAGCGTGAGGCGTTTGTCAAGACCCCGACGAAGAAGATCAAACGCTATCTCTATGTCGAGGCGAACAAGTAGTGCCAAAGTCTATACTGTTTGTCTGCCTCGGCAATATCTGCCGTTCGCCGCTTGCTGAGGGCATCGCACGAGAGATCGCTGACAAACAGGGTTTGGATATAGAGATCGACTCCTGTGGAACCGGCAGCTGGCATGTCGGTGAAGCGCCCTGCCCCGATTCGATCCGTATAGCCAATGCGAATGATCTCGACATCTCCATGCTGCGTGCACGGCAGATCGTCACGACAGATCTCGAAAAGTTCGAGCTTATCATCGCACTGGATGACAAAAACCTGCATGACCTTAAAAAGATGGGGGCTAAAAACGTCCGAAAACTGGGTCATTATGGCTATAACGGCGAAGATGTACCGGATCCCTATTTTTTTCCGGGATACGAGGGCTTTGAGAAGGTCTATAAGATGATCGACACCTGCGTCAAAAATGTTTTGGCTGATAACAGCTGATCCACACTTTTCCCACATATAGTTCGCTTATACTTCTGCATTACAATATTAAAAACAAAAGGCAGAACTATGAAACATGCATATCTAACCGAACAAGAGATTCACAGATCATTCAGAGCAGGTGCCATCACGTCCAAAGAGGCAACGGAGCTGATCGCAAAGTTAAAAAGATGTGCGGAGCGGAATGCCGAGCGTAGACGTAAAGCCGCTGTTAAGAAGCATGCATAAACAGCCCTTTAGCTTTTAAAAGGGCGCTCTTCGTATTTTATGGAGGTGCCTGTCAGATAGAAAGCGGCATCTTTGAGTGACGCTAACGCGTTATATTTTCCGACAGCCAAACCACATTCTCCCTCTTCAAACACAATACTGATACCATCGGCCATATCGATGAACGACACCTTGTCATCATCCACCAAACGCGCATCGGTGACACCGTCAACCTCAAACGCGATATTGATCCAGTCGTGACCGCGGTTGGCATCCTGTACGGCCAGCTCAACGGTAAAGTTGAGCGGGGAGTTCATGGTGACGGCATAGAGTTCGCCGTCTACAGCATTGTCGATACGTTGCAGAAGTTCTGGGGTTTTGTTAGCATATAGAGGTTTCATTGGGGCCCTGTTCAGTCGTCGTTAATAGTGAAAGGCATACTGCTTTTTCAAACAGTATGCGGAGGTTGGCCTATTGACAGCCGACGCACTCCATCGAACGATCTTCAACGTCGCCGCTGGTCTCCGGAGACTGCGATCGCAGGTAATAGGTGGACTTGATACCCAGCTGCCACGCAAGCATGTAGATATCATTAAGATATTTACCGCTCGCCTTGTCCAGCGTGATAAAGATGTTCAGACTCTGGCCCTGGTCGATCCATTTCTGGCGGATCGCACCGGCTTTGACCAGGATGCGCTGATCCAGATCGTAGGCCGGCGTATAGTATGCCCACGTCTCAGGGCTTAAATTAGGCACGACAACCGGAATGAGACCGCTAAGGTTCTCTTCGTACCATTTGCGCTTATAAACAGGCTCTATGGCTTGTGTAGTACCTGTTAAGATGGAGATCGATGATGTCGGAGCGACAGCCATCAGGTAACCGTTGCGCATGCCGTTCTTTTTGATCGTTTCACGCAACTCGTCCCATTCGTAGGCCGAAGCAAAGAGACCGCCGCGATCGACCAGGTTGCGTACCTCTGCATTGGCATGATCCATCGGCAAGATCCCGCGGCTCCATTTCGAGCCTTCAAACTCCGGATAGCATCCTTTTTCGACGGCCAGTTCCGATGACGCTTTGATGGCGTTGTAACTGACCGCTTCCATCACTTCGTCGATCTTGTCGAAGTGCTCCTGTGAACCCCAGCTGATACCCGCTTCGGCTAACATCTGTGCCTCACCCATAACACCCAGTCCGACCGAGCGTGTACGCAGGTTAGTGCGTTTTACTTTTTCCAACGGATAGAAGTTCAGATCGATAACGTTGTCTAACGCACGCATCGCAGTCGGAACGATACGTTCGATGTCCTCTTTTTTGTTGATACGCGAGAGGTTGACCGAGGCAAGGTTACAGACGGCAGTTGCTCCGTCGATCTTCTCTTTCTCTACGATAAAGATCTGCTGACCGCCGATGCTGTCCAGCGCTGTCACTTTCTTGGCCGGTTTTTCGATACCGCTGTCGACTTTGACGATCTCATCCTCTTCGTAGGTCAGGAACTGGCCATCCTCAAACTTGAGTTTGATCAGGTAGTGGTTAGGCGCCGTGTTCTGGAAGATCTCGGTACAGAGATTTGAACTGCGGATAATACCGGCGTGATCATTCGGGTTAGCACGGTTAGCATTGTCTTTGAAACAGAGGAACGGACTGCCGGACTCAAAGTATGAGGTCAGGATCTTGCGCCACAGGTCTTTGGCTTTGACCTTCTCTTTTAGAATGCTCTCGTCTTGTTCAAACTCGATATAACGTTTTTCAAACGCTTCGCCGTATAGGGTTGTCAGCTCACGCGTCTGGAACGGATCGAACAGGGTCCAGATCCCATCTTCCTGCACGCGCTTCATAAAGAGGTCGCTGATCCATAGTGACGGGAAAAGGTCGTGCGCTCTACGGCGCTCTTCACCCGAGTTCTTTTTCAGATCAAGGAAGTCATTGATATCGATGTGCCACGGTTCAAGGTAGACGGCGATCGCCCCCTTGCGTGTCCCCAGCTGATCAACGGCAATAGCAACGTCGTTGGTGATCTTCAAGAACGGTACGGTTCCGCCGGCCGCATTTTTATGGCCATCGATGAAGGAACCGATCGAACGGACCTGTGTCCAGTCCCAACCGATTCCGCCGCCGAACTTTGAGAGCAGCGCCATCTCTTTGTAGCCGTCAAAGATCCCTTCGATGTTGTCCGGAGTTGAACCGATATAACACGAGCTCAATTGGTGTCGAGGCGTACGCGCATTAGAGAGTGTCGGTGTTGCCAGCATGATTTCGAATTGTGAGATCATGTCGTAGAACTTGATCGCCCACTCCTCTTTCTTCTCTTCGTTCTGTGCCAGGAACATTGCAATACCCATGAACATGTGCTGCGGAAGTTCTATCGGGTCACCCTTGCCGTCTTTAATCAGATATCGGTCATAGAGTGTTTTGATGCCCAGGTAGTTGAAAAGCATATCACGTTCCGGTGCGATGTGTTTGTCAAGCACTTCCAGATTATACATGTCACGCAGACCGAGAAGAATGCGCCCCTCTTTTTCGCCGCGTTCAAAATATTTTTCTAAACTGCAGTAGCCGGTAAAACCATTGACTTGATGGTAGAGGTCGAACAGGAACAGGCGTGATGCGACAAAGGTCCAGTTGGGAGCATCGATGTCGATTTTGTCAACGGCTGTTTTGATCAGGGTTTCCTGAATGGCTTTCGAGGTTATGCCATCTTGAAAGTGCAGCTGGGCATCCACTTCCAGTTCACTTTGACTGACACCGCTGAGCCCTTTGACGGCAGCAGAAGTATACTTTTGAATTTTTGAAATATCGAGTGTTTCACGTCGACCGTTACGTTTAAGAATCGTGATCATGCTTTTCCCTTAGCGCATTATATTTAGTAATATTATCTAGTAATAATAAAGGCTTACTTAAAAACCCTATTAAAAATTGCATCAACATTTTTGGTGTAGTAATCATAATTAAAACACTCCCGAATCGCATCCTCATCCAGACTCGCACGCAGCTCTTCATCGGCTAACAGATGGTTAAGATAGAGGCTCTCACCTTTCTCGTTAGTTGTCGGTTTGCCCTGCTGGATCTCTTGCCAAACTTTCATCGCGTTACGCTGAACGATCTTGTAGGCATCTTCACGGCTTACCCCTTTAAGCGGCAGCTCAAGCAGTACGCGTTGCGAGAAGACCAGACCGCCTGTGAGGTTCAGGTTCTTCATCATGTTCTCAGGATAGACCGTCAGGTTAGCGATAACACTGTTCATACGGTGCAGCATAAAGTCAGTTGTTATGAATGCATCCGGCAGCCAGAAACGCTCATTTGATGAGTGAGAGATATCACGCTCATGCCATAACGCCACGTTTTCCATAGCGGGGTTTGCGAACGACCGGATTGTACGTGCAAGACCTGTTATGTTTTCTGTTAGGATCGGGTTACGTTTGTGCGGCATGGCAGAAGAACCTTTCTGCCCTTTTGCAAAATACTCTTCAGCCTCATAGACTTCTGTTCTTTGCAGATGTCTGATTTGAACAGCAAACTTTTCAACGGAAGATGCCAGCAGCGCCAGGGTGGTCGCAAGACGGGCATATCTATCTCTATGTACGACCTGGTTTGAACACGGCTCCGGTTTGAGGCCGAGCTCCGCCATCGCATACTCTTCAAGTTCAAGAGGTGCGTGCGCGAAGTTACCCATCGCGCCTGAGATCTGTCCTACCGAGATGACATCCATCGTCTCTTCGAGGTTTTTCAGGTGGCGCGCGACTTCATCGTACCAAACCGCCAAAGTCAAACCAAACGTGATTGGCTCGCCATGGATTCCGTGACTCCGTCCTACCATCAATGTGAACTTATGCTCTTCGGCACGTTTCTTGATCGACTCCATCAACATCTTGACATCATCGATGATTATAGTTAAAGAGTCTCTCATCTGCAGTGCTACACCGGTATCAACTGCATCAGAACTTGTCATACCATAGTGGAACCAACGCGACTCATCACCCAGGCTCTCGGCAACGCTGGTGTTAAATGCAATCAGGTCATGTTTGGTAACCGCTTCAATCTCTTCAATACGCTCTACAGAGAACTTTGCATTTTTAACAATCTTGTCTGCATCCTCTTGCGGTATCTTTCCAAGTTTTGCCCAGGCTTTTACTGCTGCTTTTTCTACTTCCAGCCATGCCGCATATCGAGCATACTGTGTCCATTTTTCAGCCATCTCCGGGCGCGAATAACGTTCTACCATTTTGTACCTTTTTATTGTTGAGTGATGAAGACGTACCAAACTGCTTAGAATCAATTTGACTCAGGTATAATTCGTACGAAAATCTCCGGATAAAAGACCATCTTTTTACAGTGTTTTATCCGGAGATTTCATCCATGTTTTATCTGTTAATACTACTGAAAATAGACTAATAAAGGGTTTAAAAAATGCCATTTGTTCATAAGCAATTTTACGTTGAAAACAAAACACCGGCTTTCCTTTTTTTGATCAAAGAGTTGGGTATGTCTCACAAGTTTGCTCAACGTATGATTGCCAAAGGTCGTCTGCTTTGTAATGGTGAATATGTCATAAAAGACTCTTTCCAGCTTCAGGGAAATGTTGAGCTCATCGATTTCGTAGCTGCCCCGAGAGGATTAAAACCGACATTTGTTACTAACGATTTTGCGCTCTTTGACAAACCCTCAGGTGTTTTAATCCATCCGCAAAACCGTCATACACCCTACTCACTTATTGATGAGATAAAACACCACTTCGGTCGTGACGCTAACATCACACACCGTATCGATCAGGAGACAAGCGGTCTGGTGTTAAGTGCTAACAATAAAGAGAGCGAGCGAACACTTAAAATGATGTTTGAAAACCGCCAGATCGAGAAGCGTTATCTGGCTCTGGTGCATGGTCATGTTTCACGTGAAACATACATCGATGTGCCGCTGCTGAGAGCGCAGGATGAGAGCGCTCTTGTCAGAATGGTAGTAAAGGCCCATGAGAGCGGCAAAGCTTCCCAGACAAATATAGTTCCTCTGGAATACTTTCCCGAGCTTGATATGACGCTCGTAGAGGCTCAGCCGAGAACCGGTCGCCAGCATCAGATCAGGGTGCATTTGTTTCACGTGAAACATCCGATCGTCGGCGATCCGATCTACGGACAGAAAGAGGAAGATATCGTACGGTTTTTGGACAGGGATATTTCGCCCGAAGAGCGTAAAAAGCTGTCGGGAGCAAAACGGTTATTGCTGCACGCTTCACAGCTTGGCTTTGTATATGAAGGCAATCAGTTTGAGGTGCATTCCAAGGTCGATTTCAGAGCGCTTGCGCTTGAAGAGGTAAGAGAAGATCTGACATAGAGAAGTTGCCTCCATCTCCATCAAGAGCAGAGAGGCTACTTGATATACCGCTTCTGTTTTGACGTTTTGATCATCTTTCTATCAACCAAAATATAGCCGTCTACACAATCATTGAAATCGTTGTCAATACCAAAATCAAAAAAAGCAACACCGCCCTCTTCACAAAGATCCGCATACTGTTTGAAGAGTGTCGGCACGTTCACGTTGAACGCTGAGAGATAGTTCTTGAGCTGCATAAAAGCGACTTTATAGTCATTGTCATCAAACAGTTCATCAAACTCTTTGATGGTATTCTTGGAGAGCTTATAGGGTGAACGGGCATAAAGAGATTGCTTGGACGGTGCAAAGAAGCGGCTGTAAAAATAGACCAAGGCATCCCTTGCATTGGTCGGATAAGAGGCACTGATACTCACCGGTCCCATCATGTAGCGTATCTGAGGATTGTGATGCAGGTAAGCACCGATACCCTGCCAAAGATAGTCAAGTGCGCGTGTCCCCCAATAGCGGGGTTGTACAAAACTGCGACCTAACTCAACAGCCTCCATAAGGTATTTGTCATGTGATTCATCCATGTCGCACAGCTCGTTCAGGTAGAGACCCTCTTTGCCTGCCCATGACAGGATCCAGTTGCACTCCCCAAAACGGTAGGCACCGACGATCTCAAGATCCTGGTCATCCCATAGGACAAGATGCTGATAATACTCATCATATCTGTCGAGGTCTTTTTGTCTGCCGCTGCCCTCACCCACTTTTCTAAAACTGTATTCACGTAGACGTCCTATCTCGTTTAAGAGGGTCGGGGCGTTATTGTGCTCAACCAGATAGATGATTTTGTTGTCCGTCGTCGTACCCAGTTGTTCAGCCGCCGCAAGTTCCTGCTTGATGATCTGACGGGATTCAGGGTGTGCAATACACTGCTCCGTTTTATAGATGCCTTTTTTCCCTTTGCTGATTTTGTAGAGGTGTTTTCTAAAGAGTTTAGCGTGCTGTTTCAGAGAGAGATTCATACTGGATATGGTCTGTTGCGAGATCAGTTCGCCAATGGTAAACTCTATAACACTGTCTTTTGTTTTCATCATCTCATGGGCTAACAGCATGGCACCAAGTGGTTTGTAAAGCATGGACACAGTATAAAAACCAAGACTGTTCCGGGCATTGATATGGATAGGCAGGATAGGTGCCTGTGTGCGTTTCGCAAACTTTAAAAACCCTTTTTTCCATCGACTGTCCATAACACCGTTTATATTGGCACGTGATACTTCACCGGCAGGAAAAAAGATAACAAGCTCCTCATTCTGAAGTGATTCTTCAATCAATTTCAGACTTGTTCGTGTCAATTTACCGCTAATATTGTCGACGGGTATGATGAGCTCTTCCAGAGGCTTGAGTTGCGAAAGCAGCACGTTGGCAACGATCTTGATCTTTTTATCTTGACGTACTGCAGTCAACATCTGGATCATAATCAAAGCATCGATGGCACCAAGCGGATGGTTGGCAACAACAATACACTTTCCGAGAGAAGGGATGTTCAGTATCTCTCTGTTGTCTGTCTTATAGGAGATGTTAAAGTGTTCCAGAACACTGTGGACAAAAGCCAACCCCTTTTGAGGATGATCAGCCAAAAAGTCGTTGATCTGCTGTTCATGGAAAAGCAGCTGTAGAAACGAGACAGTTGGCTTTGTGATGATTTTTGGGTACTGGAAGATACCGGGATGCTCTTGTTGCAATATCCGTTCTACACTTAACATTTGGTTCTCCGTTTAGACTAGTAATAAAGATACAAAAAGTGTAGAAGAATTTAATTTCGTAATGGTTACCGACAGGTATTTGCAACATTACAAAAGATATCTTTTATGTTAAATAATGTTATTGATTCCGACTGCCCGAGATATAGGGCAACCGCGCATTTAATAGTCACAAAATAGAAATATTTGATAGAAAAATGATGAAAAAATGATTAAAATAGAAGCAGTGTGAAAAACTTATCATTTTGTATTATTCTAAAGTAATCAGATAGATTTTCTCTGCTTATAATTCTTCTTAGGCCCCTATTTTTGGGCGCTATACGGACATTTTCAATATCTTGTGATTAAGCATATATTTATCTAAATGTAATCTGAAAGAGAGGGTAATTTTCTCAATTATGAAAAATATTTTGTTTTTTATTCACATCTTATGCACAGTGTGAAAATAAGACGTTCTGAGGCACTTTACCGTTTAGGCGAGCCATAGTATTAAAAAATTATCTAAAGGCTTTCTCGTTTAAATATAGGCACTCAAAATTTAAGCGTAAAATAATTTTTCTCGGTAGGTAAACGTAAAAATAGCAACGGACATTTTTGTCAGTCTGACTTTTTGAATGATAAACCGGCATGTCGATAACTCTCCAAAGTTTCAGAGAGGCTCGTAATAAAAGATGAGCGTGAAAATGTCAGTAGTGTATAAGATTAGTGTGTTACCATTGCAGACATAAACGGTCTCCCTGGTGTGTTGACCGTTTTTCTCTATTTACCCTTCCCTGATATTAATCTACTTTCTATCTCTCTAACAGTTTCATGGTATGATTCTACCTTTATAGGAGAGTGACTAATGAAAAAATTTATCGCCGTTTTGGTTATTTTGGCATCTGTAATCGGAGTGCTGCGTCTTAACTTGCCGAGCAACTCTATTGATGCACAGATTCAGGAAGATCAAGAAGCCAGTTTTATGGAAAAAGCAGTGGCGGGCATGATGTTCAGTGATGTCATCGCCGATTGGCAGTATATCGATCTGGTTGTTGTCAAGTTTGCCTGTTCAGAGCGGCTGAACATGACCCTGATAGCCTTGCCGTTCAAACGGTGGAAAAGCTATGATGCAAACGGTAGTATCTGTCAGGGCGATTAGTATGTTTAACTATAAAGAGTGGGTCAGGAGCAGCTAACTGTACGGTTAGACCTGGTTGTAACGCTTGATGATCTTTTTAACGCGGTTTTTCAACTTGCGCAGCGCGTCGGTGGCATCTTTTCCGTCAGCAGTCAGGTTGCCAAAATCCACCTCTTCTTCAAACTGCACTTTGGCAATCCAGCCGATTTTCGAGTGGTATTTGACACCGACAAAACGTACCGCTCCGAAGTGCTCTTCACAAAGCTGGTGAATACGTAAAATACGGTCTGAATTGGTTTTTGTATCTGTTGCCATAAAGTATCCTTAGATTGTATGGCAATATTGTAGCCAAGTGAGGGTAACTTTGCGGTTAATAAGTGACTAAAAAATTGGCACCCTACGCGTCGTTTTTCTCATTGGTGACGACATAGATGATCCCGCCGACACCGACAGCGACGACAACGATCAGAAAACCGACTTGTACCCAATCCAGTATGGTCATAGCAGATCCTTCTTCTCACTCTCTTTGGTCTCTTTTAACTGGCCGCAGGCGGCACTGATATCGATACCCTTGGAGTCCCGAATGGTACAGAGAAGACCGTGTTTCACAAGATACTCCTGGAAGGCGACCATATCGTCGCGGCTTGGGCGCTGATAATCGGAACCCGGGTAGGGGTTGAAGTAGATCAGGTTGACCTTGGCCTTGATGCCGCTGAGCAGTTTGACAAGCTGTTTTGCCGAGCGGATGTCGTCATTCTTGCCCTTGATGACAAGATACTCGAACATGACGCGTTTGCGGGTGTCGATCGGGAAGCGTTTGACGGCATCGATGATGGACTGGATGTTGTAGGCTTTGTTCATGGGAATGAGCTCGGTACGAAGCTCGTCATCAACGGCGTGCAGAGAGATGGCGATATGGACACCCAGGTCCGCCTCTCCCAGTTTGTCGATCTTGGTACTGATACCGCTTGTCGAGACGGTCTGGCGCTTGCCGGAGATGGCGAGGCCGTCCTCCTCCTTGAAGATCTTGATCGCCTGTGTCAGGTTGTCCAGGTTGTCAAGCGGTTCGCCCATCCCCATGTAAACAATGTTGACACGGCGGTTTGAGGCGTGCTGGTTGTCTTTTTTGACGCTCAACACCTGTGCTACGATCTCACCAGCGGTCAGGTCACGGGTGAACCCCCCTTTTGCCGTCAAACAGAAGCTGCACCCTACTTTGCATCCCACCTGTGTGGAGACACAGACGGTGTGTTTTGACTCGTGGAGCAGCTTGCCCTCTTCGTCATATTGGGCGTCCTTCATCTTGAGCCATACCGTCTCTACGGTCTTGCCGTCCGGAAGTTCAAAAAGGTACTTTATCGTGCCGTCGGCGGACGTCTCTTTGTGCAGGATCTTGAGCGGGTTCAGGATGAATTTTTCGTTCAGCTCTTCGCGAAGGGCTTTGGGGATGTTTTTCATCTCATCAAAGCTGTCGACATAGCTGTTGTAGATCCAGCCGTAGATCTGTTTGGCCCGGAACGAGGGTTTAACGAGGGACTCGAGCTCTTTTTTGGTGTAATCGAGAATGGTCGGTTTTGTTGTTGACACGGTCGCCTCGTCGTAGTTAATTGATGACATGATAGCGTATAGGGGCTTTATAGGTAATGAAAAATATGATCGAAGTTCAGAGGCTTTGGCGCCTCCGGACTACTTAGTCGTCAACGCTTTGATACGTCTTTTCACATGCGCGCTCAACAGGCTTTTGGCCTGCTCGTGGTTTTTCAAAAAGTCCTCATGGGCGCTCTCGTTGCAGTAGTTGGTGACACAGAAGACACCGCCGGCAGGAATGTCAAACTCCTGGGCGATGCGCAGAACGCTGAAAAACTCCATGTTCTCGATCTCGACACCAAAGTTCAGAAACTTTTTGACCAGCTCCGGGTCCGTGGAGATGTAGTTGGAGGAGTTGACGATGATCTCTTTTTTCCCGTCTGTCTGGGTGCTGACAACGTTGTCCAGCGGGGTATAGGCCTTTTTCTCAAGAAATGCCAACTCAATGTTGGCGGCCGTTTTAGACTCGACGATGTCAAAGATGTTATGGTTGCCGTAGGAACCGGCCGTACCGACAAAGAGCAGAAATTCCGGTTTATCGAAGAGGCAGAGCCGCGTCAGGTTCATCGCCGTTTCGATAAGCCCTACCCCCATCGGTACGGCAAAGTCAAAGGTCTCGTTATTGCCGGCGCAGATGATCACAGGCGCACCGGTATGTGGTTTTCATGCAGGTAGTGCTTAAGATCCATAATATCGATCTCTTTGTAGTGAAAAATGCTTGCTGCAAGGGCAGCATCGGCACCGTGTTCAAACGCCTCTTTGATGTGTTCCATGGTCCCTGCCCCGCCGCTGGCGATGATCGGTACATTGACCAGTTTGCTGATCTGTTCAGTGATCGGGATGTCAAAACCGGCTTTGGTGCCGTCGGCGTCCATGGAGGTGAGCAGGATCTCCCCTGCTCCGCGGTCTACGGCCTCTTTGGCCCAGTCGATGGCATTGATACCGGTGTCGACGCGTCCGCCGTTGAGATAGACGTTGTACTGGTCGCCTGTCTTTTTGACGTCGATCGCGACGACAATACATTGTGCGCCGAAGCGTTGCGCCCCTTCGTTGATGAGTTCGGGACGTTTGATGGCAGCCGAGTTGATGCTGACCTTGTCACAGCCTACGTTTAAAAGGGCATAGATGTCATCGAGTTTCCGGATGCCGCCGCCGACAGTGAGGGGGATAAAGACCTCCTGCGCCACTTTTTCAACGATGTCGACAATGGTGTCACGCCCTTCATGGGAGGCACCGATGTCCAGAAAAGTAATTTCGTCAGCACCCTCTTCATTGTAGCGTTTTGCCACCTCTACGGGGTCTCCGGCATCTTTAAGCCCGACAAAGTTGACGCCCTTGACAACGCGCCCGTCTTTGACATCAAGACACGGAATGATACGTTTTGCGAAATAATCCATACTGCTGCTTTGTAGTTATATGTAAAATTATAGGGCAAATTCTCTTAAGATGAGAGTAGAGAACAAAGGGAAGGACGGGATTTCAGGAGAGGAGCGATTAACGTTTGTTTAACGGCAATACTTTACGATGCTGACAAAGGATAATTATGAACAATTGGCGACTTAAGGTCGAAAAACAGTTTGAACATTTTTCAGACCTTATCACTAAACACCGATTCAAAACACTTTTTTTGGTGTCGGTTATGGTGATTTCCCTTGCAATTCACTTGCCAAAGATCACAATAGACACTTCTACCGAGGGGTTTCTATATCCGGATGATCCCCAGATTTTGATGTATAACGATTTTCGCAACCAGTTTGGGCGCGACGAGAAGATCATCGTTGCGGTCAAGACGGATGACGTATTTAGCCCCCGCTTTTTAGAGAAGTTATTCAGCCTGCATGATGAGCTCAAAGAGCAACTGCCGTACATCAAGGAGGTCAACTCCCTGAAAAATGCCCGAAGAACAACAGGCACTGAAGACGCGTTGGTCGTGGAGGAGCTTTTTACAGAAGGCATCCCCGGTGATGCGCAAAGGTTGGAGCAAATAAGAGCCTATGCGCAAGACAATAGCATCTATGAGAACCTCTACCTCAGTGAAGACGGTACGTTTACAACCATTATGATCACGACCAATACGTATACGTCGCTGGGTCGCGAAACAGCCGCGGACGATGCGTTTTCTGAGGGGTTCGAAGAAGAGAGCGGCAAGGATGGCTCGCTTCCTTTTATCTCGGTAGAAGAGACGAATGCGTTGATCTCGAAGCTTGAGAGCATACTGAATCGTTACAGAAGTGATGACTTTGAGATCTATGAAGCGGGTTCGCCTATCGTCACCAAAAACCTGCAGTCGACACTTGTGGCAGATATGTCGAAGTTCGTTCTTTATGTTGTTGCGACGATATCGCTCTTGCTGTTGGTGATGTTCAGACGTTTGAGCGGGATCGTTCTGCCTCTGACCGTCGTTGTGCTGACGTTGTTGGCAACGGTCGGTTTGATGGCCCTGAGCGGCGCCCCGATCACTTCGATGACGCAGATCCTTCCTTCCCTGCTTCTGGCGGTCGGAGTCGGTGCCAGTGTACATCTGTTGGCCATGTTCTTTCACAAGTTCGATGCGACCGGAGACAAAAACGGTGCGATCGCCTATGCTTTGGGACACTCCGGCCTGGCGATCGTCATGACCTCCGTCACAACGGCGGCTTCTCTTTCGTCGTTTAGTATCTCAGACATTCAACCTGTTGCCAACCTGGGTATTTTTGCGTCTATCGGGGTAATCCTAGCTTTGGTGATGACGTTGGTCTTTTTGCCTGTGATGCTGGCTATTTTACCGATAAAGGCAAAAAAAGAGAGGTCGGCTGCCCACGGGATGCTTGATGATCTTACCCTGGTTATTGCAGACGTTTCCATTCGGTACCGTCGTTCTATCGTCATAGCGGCGCTAGTCGTGATGGTGGGTTCTGTTGTTTTGGCGGCACAGATGCGTTTTTCGCATAACCCGCTGCACTGGTTTAAAAAAGACAACACCGTACGGATCAACACGGAAGTCATTGACCGTGAACTCAAAGGCTCTATCAGCATTGAAGTGGTGCTGGACACGCATAAAGAGAACGGTGTGTACGCGCCTGCATTTTTAAAGGCCCTGGAGAGCGCTTCAAAGGAGATATATACCTTCAAAGGCGATAACTACTTCATAGGCAAGATCGTTAATGTGGCCGATGTGTTAAAAGAGATCCATATGGCGCTGCATGAAAATGACAAAGCGTTTTATGTCATCCCTCAAGATCCCGATCTCATTGCCCAGGAGTTTCTGCTTTTTGAGAACAGCGGAAGCGATGATCTTGAAGAGATTGTCGACTCGCAGTTTTCCAAAACACGACTCTCTGTTAAAGCCCCTTGGGTGGACGCGGTGGAGTATGTCGCCCTTATTGAGCAGTTGGACGCGCTGTTGGCGCAAAAGTTTGGTGACGAGGTGAGCGTTTCGGTTACCGGGACGCTTCCTATCTTGGCAACGACGATCACAAAGTCAATTGAGAGTTCCATCGAGAGTTATATTATCGCTTTTATGGTGATAGCCCTGTTGATGGTGCTCCTGATCGGCGATGTGAAGCTGGGACTGCTGAGTATGCTGCCAAACCTGACGCCGATTATGTTCGGTGTCGCCTTTATGGTCGTGTTTGAGCTGCCGCTGGATATGTTTACCATATTGATCGGTGCGATCGCCATCGGTATGGTGGTGGACGACACTATCCACTACATGCACAATTTCAAACGTTACTATTTTCTCCACAAGGATGTTGATGCAGCGATCAGAATGACGCTCGCTTCTACGGGCCGGGCCATTATCATTACGTCGATCGTACTGAGTTCGGGCTTTTTCGTTTTTGTCTTCTCGAGTATGAATAATGTGTTGAACTTTGGCCTTATTACCGGGGTCACCGTCTTGATGGCGATGGTGACCAACCTGCTTTTAACAGGGGCCTTAATGAAGATCTTTGTCAAAAAAGGGGCGGCGAAGCTATAGTGCCGGATGCGGTTCAGTGCAGCCTTTTTGAGTTGGTTGTATAATAGAGCGTAAAGGAGAAACAATGGATGCCATACATCAAGAGCTGGCCAGCCGTAAAAAAGAGATTCAGCTGGCCGTTGAGCTGCTGTTCAAAAGCAATATGAAGATCACAGACTGGGATGTGCCCGAGGCGGACGATAAAGAGGGCGCTAAGATACTGCTGGATATCATACAAGAGAAGATCGATGCCCTTCGAGTTGATGTCGAAGCAGGCAGATATAACAACTATTAAGGATAGAAGATGAGTTCACATAAAGATCATACACATTTAGAGAAGATCAAAGATGCTGTCGAGAAGTCTGAACTGCTGAGCGAAGCAGAAAAATCGCAGACGATGCAGCATATCGATGAGTGGATATTGGAAGATAAGGCAGAAGGTACGCTTTATCAGGAGCTTATCGAGTTGGCAAACGGCATTAAGCCGCTATTGGCGGAACTGGGGCTTATTAAATAGCAATGACAACCGTACTTATACTTTTATTGGGCGGTTTGGCCGCGACAGTGCTGGGGCTTTATTTTCTTTATGATATGCGCAAAAAGGAAAAATAGGGTCGACCGCGTACCGACAGCATCGGGTAACGGATAAGATGAGCTACCCTTTGGCCCTGCTTGTGCTTTTTGCCAGTTTAGGGGCAGTGCTCTTTGGCGCCTTTCTTGTCAACGACCTGCGCGAGAGGCTGCGTCTGAAGAAGATAGACGCGCTTGATTTTCCGGAATTGTACACAAACATACTCTCTAAAACACCGCATTACCTAAAACTACCCATTGCCGATCAGAAAAAGCTGCAGCGTTCGATACTCCGTTTTATCCATACCAAGGAGTTTATAGGCGTCGGGTTGGAGGTCACGGATGAGATGAAAGTCATTATCGCTTTTTACGCCTGTCTGCTGCTGGTGCATAAAGCGACAGAGAACTGTTACGAAGCGCTTGAGACGATCATTATCTACCCGCATGCCGTTATGGTCAAAGAGGTCAAGTCGGCGGGCGGCATCTATACCAGAGAGAAGTTTGTCATTCAGGGCCAGTCGGCAAATGATACGGTGGTCATCATCTGGCATGAGGCTAAAAAAGAGGCCTACCACCTGCGTCACAACAACGTCATCATCCATGAATTCGCACATGAGATCGATTATATGGACGGGTATATCGATGGGGTGCCGCCTCTGGAAAGGTCAAAATATGACGGTTGGACCAATGTCTTTTATAAAGAGTTCAAGAAACTGAACAAGATCGCATTAAAAGACAGGGCGTGGGGAAAGTATAAACTGCTTGGGGCCTATGCCGCCAGCAATGAGGCTGAGTTCTTTGCCGTTGTTACCGAGCGGTTTTTTGAGGCCCCCGCTTCGCTGAAACATCATTTTCCGAACCTCTATAACGAACTGGAAAGTTTTTATCAGATCGATACGGAAAAGCTTCTCTCCTGATGCAGGTTAAAAGTAGTAGCCTAAACGAACGGCTGCGAAATGGTCACTTGCCGAGTCGCTCAACCCGTAGGCGTAACTCACTGT